>NZ_JAXCXB010000004.1:0-567991 GCF_034044935.1 Kosakonia sp. CFBP8986
CCGTACCGTTATAACCTGTTACCCATGTGCCCGGTTTAAAGTGTTACCCATGTGCCCGGTTCATACACGGTCCCCCCCTTGTCCCGTTCACCGCACCGGTGATTAAATCAGCCACCAGACGCCTGGTGAACGGAACTCTTCCACCAATGCCCCATGCAAGCCCCATTGCCGGATGGCGCTTGGCGCTTATCCGGCCTACAGGTTATTTGCGTCGATACTTTTCGGGCAACGCCGGTACCGGGCGCTTATCGTCGATCAAATGGCGCACCGTCAATATCGGATGCCGCCACAACATGCGTGGCCCTGCCCAGCGCATTACCTGTTTCATCTCTTCACGTTTTGCGGGCTGATAACAGTGCACCGGGCACTGCTTACAGGCCGGTTTTGCCTCGCCGAAGACGCATTTATCAAGCCGCTTCTCCGCGTAGGCATAGAGATCCGCGTAGTGCGCCGCGCTGCTCACTGCATCCGGGCAGGCGCGTTGATAGAGGGCAATCATCTTCCTGATGGTCAATTTTTCCCGCAGGATGCGTGGTCCAGACATCGTTATCACCAATAATTAAGATGCATTCATAATACAACTTAATACCTCATGATGGCACCCCGGGTGAGCGTTTTATGCACTCTCGTCACTCAACGTCGCATGCACCATGGTGATAATCACCCGCTCCAGCTCCTCTTTAGCCTGCTGTTCGCTAATCGCATCCTGCACTGCCGCCCAGGAGAGCCCTTCGGCAGCGCCGAGCATCGCCCATAACGCGGCGTCGCGCAGAGGCGCACCACAAAACGGCGCAAACAGCGTGCGGCACGTGCCGGTGAAATCCACCGCGTATTCGCGGCGGATCTTCTCCAGCTCAGGCGTCCCGGCCAGCGCCGCCAGCAGGCTAGGCATCTCACGCCCCTGGAACAGCACGCATTCGATATAGGTTTTCGCAACCACCTCTGCGCGCGGCTGTAGCTCGGGCGCGGTCTGCGCCAGCAGCGACTCCAGTTTGCGGTTCTGGCGCTGATCGTACTCACGATAGAGCGCCGCCAGCAGCCCGGAGCGGCTGGTAAAGTGGTCGTAAACCACCGGTTTGGTGACGCCCGCGCGTTCAGCTAAATAGCCGAGCGTCAGCGCTTCAGTACCCAACTCATGAATGATCTGCCATGCCACTTCAACAAGCTGTGCGTAGCGCTCTTCCCGCGAGAGCCGCTGGCGTACACGCGTATCGGCCATAATTTGCCTCCTTGACAAGCTTATATACCATTAGTAACTTACTAGTAGTAGGTTACTGATAGTATATAAGCCTACGGTGATTGATCCGTAATGGCAACCGAGGAGAAGAACATGCATGCACTGATCGTAGTCTCTCACCCGCTCGACACCTCATTAACCCATGGCCTGGCGCACGCGGTGGCAGAAGGGATCCGCGAAGAGAACGCGCAGCACAGCGTTGAGATCGCCGATCTGGCGCGGGAGGGCTTTAACCCGTCTTTCACTGCCGCCGATTACAACGCCTTTATGCAAACCGCCCCGCTGCCCGCCGATGTGCGGGCTGAACAGGCGCGGATTGAGAAAGCCGACGCGTTGATACTGGTGTTTCCAATCTACTGGTGGACGATGCCGGGGCAGTTAAAGGGGTGGATCGATCGCGTCTTTGCCAACGGCTGGGCTTACGAAGATAGCGGTACCGGCAAGGTGATCAAGAAGCTGGGGCATCTGCCGGTGCATCTGGTGGCGACAGGCGGCGCAGACACTAAAACCTTTGAAAAACATGGCTATGCGCAATCCTGGAATACGCAAATTCCGCACGGTATTTTCGATTATTGCGGCGCGCCGGTGTTAACCAACGCCACGCTGATGCAGCCCGATCTCGGTTCGCCTCAGGCTTGCCTGCAAAAAGCGCGTGAGATCGGCAAAACTATTTTTGCTGCTAACCTGGTGTAATTTTCCGCCGGAGAGGAGCCTGCGCCCTCTCCGGACTCGCCAAAAAATTACCGAATTTGTGAAGAAGAGCATAACAATCGGTCAACCAGAGATAATTGTGGCAGATTGCAGAATACCTCCCTCCGGCACGCTCCCGTATACTTGTTTTATCTCAGGAAAAAAGTACTAAACGCAAATTTACGGCTCCTGTGAAGATGTACTGACGCCCTTTTGGCAAAAATGGGAATAATTGGCGCGCGCGTTGAGGGTAGAGAAGCATATTTCTCTTTCGACATTACAGGCGAGCCTGTTTGCTTACCGTTAATGATAAGCCAGATATCCTGCCGCTTCGGTCATTATTGAAGCATTTCCAGGAGCCCTTAACGCAGATGAAGAGCGTTCGCGCCAGAAAAAAAGGCAGTGTTCATTAAGCAGGAAGCGCGCGCAGAGCGATCGCCAACGCGCTGAAATTTTGACATGTATGAGCAAGTCGTAAGGAGTGAACGATGCAGCCAACGCCAATGATCGGCACACAGGAGATCAAAACCGTCCACGAACAGCAGCTCTTTAAGGGAAAGCCTTTCCATGTGTTTATCTTCAACAAATCGGAGAGCGCCAGCGGGCTGCATCAGCATGATTATTATGAATTTACTCTTGTTCTGACCGGGCGTTACTACCAGATCATTAACGGCAAGCGCGTGCTGCTGGAGCGCGGCGACTTTGTCTTTATCCCGCTGGGTTCGCACCACCAGAGCGTCTATGAGTACGGCGCCGCGCGGATCCTTAATGTGGGGATCAGCCGCAAATTTTTCGAACAGTACTATCAATCGCTGATGCCGTTCTGCTTTGTTGCCTCGCAACCTTACCGCACGCACAGCGCATTTTTGACCTATGTTGAAACAGTGATTGCTTCGCTCAATTTTCGCGAGAACGGGCTGGATGAGTTTATCGAAACCGTCACCTTTTATGTGCTCAATCGCCTGCGCCACTACCGCGAAGAGCAGGTGCTGGAGGATATTCCCCAGTGGCTGAGAAGCACCGTTGAAGCGATGCACGACAAGCGCCAGTTCAGCGACAATGCGCTGGAGAATATGGTGCGGCTCTCCTGCAAATCGCAGGAGTATCTTACCCGCGCGACCCGGCGCTTTTATGACAAAACGCCGATGCAGATCATCAATGAGATCCGTATCGATTTTGCGAAAAAGCAGCTCGAGATGACCAACTACTCGGTGGCCGACATCGCCTGGGAGTCGGGCTACAGCAGCCCAAGCCTGTTTATCAAAACCTTCAAAAAAATGACGTCGTTTACACCCAACAGTTATCGCAAGCGGTTGACGGAAATCACGCAGTAACGCCCGCTGGCGCGACCCTCCACAGGAGAGAGCATGGATCCGAAACTGAAAGTTGTCACTATCGGCGGGGGTAGCAGCTATACGCCGGAACTTCTTGAAGGGTTTATCAAGCGCTACCACGAACTGCCGATTACGGAGTGGTGGCTCGTTGACGTCGAGGAAGGAAGAGAGAAGCAGGAGATTATTTTCCAGCTCTGCCAGCGGATGGTGGCAAAAGCGGGCATTCCGCTAAAAGTCTACCAAACGCTGGATCGCCGCGAGGCGCTGCAGGGCGCGGATTTTGTTACCACCCAGTTGCGCGTTGGCCAGTTAAAAGCGCGCGAACTGGATGAGCGCATTCCCTTAAGCCACGGCTATCTTGGTCAGGAGACCAACGGCGCAGGCGGCTTGTTCAAAGGCTTGCGCACCATTCCGGTCATTTTCGATATTCTGCGCGACGTGGAGGAGATCTGCCCGAACGCCTGGGTGATTAACTTCACTAACCCGGCGGGAATGGTGACCGAAGCGATCTGTCGCCATACCGACTTCAGGAAATTTATCGGCGTCTGCAACATTCCTGTCGGCATGAAGATGTTTGTCCGCGATGTGCTGGCGCTGGATGCGCATGATGAGATCGCGCTCGATCTTTTCGGCCTCAACCATATGGTGTTTCTCAGCGATGTGCAGGTGAACGGCGTGTCGCGCTTCGCGGAGCTGCTCGACGGCGTTGCCAGCGGAAAGTTGCAGCCATCGTCGGTGAAAAACATCTTTGACCTGCCGTTTAGCGAAGGGTTGATTCGCGCTCTCAACCTCCTCCCCTGCTCCTACCTGCTCTACTACTTCAAGCAGAAAGAGATGCTGGCGATTGAGCTTGGCGAATATTACAAAGGCGGCGCGCGGGCGCAGGTGGTGCAGCAGATCGAAAAAGAGCTGTTTGAGCTTTATAAAGATCCGACCCTCGACGTGAAACCTCAGGCGCTGGAGCAGCGCGGCGGTGCCTGGTACTCGGATGCAGCCTGCGAAGTGATTAACGCCATCTATAACGATAAGCAGACCGAGCACTATGTGAATATTCCCCATCACGGGCATATCGATAACATTCCGCCGGAGTGGGCGGTTGAGATGACCTGCCTGATTGGACGCGAAGGAGCGACGCCGCATCCGCGCGTCACCCACTTTGATGACAAGGTGCTGGGGCTGATCCACACCATCAAAGGCTTTGAGATCGCCGCCAGCCGGGCAGCGCTGAGCGGCGAGTTTAACGATGTGCTGCTGGCGCTCAATCTCAGCCCGCTGGTGCACTCCGACGGTGACGCCGAGGTGCTGGCGCGCGAGATGTTGCTGGCTCATGAGAAGTGGCTGCCGAACTTCGCCGCTACCCTTGCCCGCCTTAAGCATCAGCAAGCTTGATGCCGGGGCCGTTTGCCCGCCCGGAACAGGCTATTGCGGCGCACTTCTGCGCCGCATTGGTTACTTACCACCACACCTCAGCCTGGGCGCCAACGGTGAACTGCTCCCGCCGCTCATCGCCAAAGCGGAAGTGGCTGATGCCGTTCTCCTGCGCGCGGAGCCAGCTGGCGTAAAACCGCAGCTCCGGTCGCGAGGTCAGCAGGCTGGTGTCCACTTTCAGTGCGTGATAGAGCGTGGCTTTATACCCCTTCTCACGGTAATCCTCGCCCTGCTGGCGGTTGGTTTGTTTAAACCACGCCAGCTCGACGCCCGTCTGGTTATGCTTATCCCAGATCCACGCCGGGCGCATCACCGCCCGGTAGCTGCGAAAATCCGTATGCGCGCCGGTGTCATAGCTGTAAATATCCTGCCCGGCGGCGTAGACCAGCGCGTGCGCCAGCACGATCTGCGATGAGGGGTAGAACTCGCCCTGCGAGATGGCGCGCACGGCGTGCCCGTAGGTGTGTTCGCCATAATAGTTGTCGTGATAACCGTAGCTCGCTCCCGAGTTGGAGATAAGCGCAAAGCCGCTCGCCAGCGCGTTATCCGCCGCCTGCAGCGTGAACTCCTCAAACCCGCCCGTGCTAAAGCTCTGTCGCAGGATCGCACCCGCTAACCACGCATCTTTAATGCTGTAATAGTGCCCCGCTTTTTCACCCGCCCGGTAGGTGGCAGATTTGTTCGCCAGCGAGTAGCGGCCAAACAGCTCGAGCGTGGCGCGATCCCACAGCGGCAGCGCGTTATAGCGAAGATCGACAGTGTGGGTGTTGACCTGAATAGTGTTTTGGCTGGCAGGGTAGTTCACCGCATGGGCGTCAAGATCCTGGCGCACCAGCGCAACGTTGAGTTTGCCCGCGCCGAGCGCCCAGTTTTCCACGCCGATCCCCGCGCCGCTGTCGGTCTGGTGGCTTTTCCAGTCGAGCATCTGGATCTCATACTTTGGCAGGTTGTGTTTACCGACCCAGAGATCCGCTTCCGGCGCAAAGGGCAGGAAACCGCGCGTAGTAAGGTAAATATCGGAGAACTGCAGAAGATTTTCAGAGTGTTTGTCAAACCACGCGGAGCCGTACTGTGCGCCGACATTGCCATCTAACTGCACCACGGCATGCGCCGATTTGCCCCCCTCCTCATAAACCCGCTGCGAGAAGGTTAAATCGAACCACGATGAGTACTCATTGCCAAAACGCCCCAGCGAGCCGATGGCGTACTCTTTTGGCGAGCCGTTGTCGGCCGCACCCCAACCGGAACGCAGATAGCCGTGCCAGGCAAAACCGATATCCTCTTTAACGAACTCGCTGATCTCTTTCAGCGTAGGGTGGGATTTTTCTGCCGCAGCGGCCTGCGGCTGTGCGGTCGATTTTGCCCCGCTATCGCCGCTTGCTCTGGCCTGTTCCAGCTCCGCTTTCGCCTGCGCCAGCTCCGTCATATTGCGTTGTAATGCCATTTCCAGTTGGCTCAGTCGCTCCTCAACCGTTAATTGTTGCGCAGAGGCGTGCGCGCAGACTGCTGTAATCAGCAGTGCGAGTAATGATTTATTCATAATAACTAATCCATTTATTAATATATAAACGCGCTGAATAAAGATTCCCTTTAATTTAATTTGCGCGTCTTACCCTGAATGCGTGAAATATAAGAAAGTTAACAAATACAGAAAGATAAGATTATTGATAAATGAGGGGGTAACCCTGGTAACGGCCTCCTTAACAACTATTATTGAGCGGGTAATAGTCATTCAGGATGTTTCGATATGTCTATAAAGATAAATTCATTTTTAGATCTCTCTCGCACAGAATTTTCTCGGAAATTTCACACATTCATGAAATGGTTTCTATACTCTCTGCGGAGGTTTATTAATGAGAAAATTACTTCGTTCTTTATTCGCCAGCCCTGACAAGCTGTTACAGGTGATGAGTCACAGTGAAATCCAGGATTCGATTGAAGATGGTGAGCGCATTGTGGTCGATGCTGACGGCAACGCCTCGGTGAATATCCACTGCAAAAGGGTACAGGAAGATTTTAGAGAGCACGTTGATGCGTTGAAGAGGGCTTAGGATGGGTACAGCAATATTCATGGTTTTGATGGTTTGCGGCTACTGGTACACCTCGCACGACCTCTCGACACGCTTCAAATTCAAACGCAGCTTCGGCTGGGACGTCTACTTTCTGGTGGCGCTCTACGGCTGCGTCTTCGTCCTGCAGGGGATTATCGCCACCGCGGTAATCTGGCTCTGCCTGCTCGCCAGTTCGGCGGTGATGAACTCTTTTCCCGCCACGTTTGGCGCGGAAGAGCACCACCTGCATATGACGTTTATGAACTGGACCTTCCTCGGCATCCAGGCGCCGGTGGTGATTATGCTCGCCTTTGCGGTGCTGTTTTGCCTGTGGCATTCAAACTGGTCCAGCAGCGCGCGCCTCGATATCCCCGGCCGCCGCGAGTTGTATAAACACCTCTCGCGCGCCAACGGCATTGAGGGGCTGATCTACCAGTGCATGGAGCGCGGCGATCTGGCGTGGATCACTCTGAAATCGCAGCGTATCTACATCGGCATGATCCATACCGCCACCTTTGATGTCGGCGATGCTAACAACATTGTGCTCATCCCGATGCTGAGCGGCTACCGCAACCATGAGACGCTGGATCTGCGCGTCGAGCATAACTACAGCGCCTGGTACGATGAACATGATATCGATCTCGCCTCGGAGCCAATGTCGGCGCTCGATTTCCGCAAGGTGCTGCTGCTGTCGCAGGTGGAGAGTTTGTCGCTGTTCCATCCCTCACAGGTGATGGCGATGGGCATCAACAAACTGCGGTCCCCGAAGTGAATACAAGCTAAGGGATTAGCTTGTTCCGCTACTTTTAGTCACGGCGCGTTAATATTCAGCTTTTCAGTATAAAAGTAGCGAATTTCGCCAAAAATTTGCCTCATCCATAAATTTTAATTATGGTGTGCCCCTGCCGAAAACGTCGGCAATCTGCTTTTTCTTGCATCTTATAGCTTTCATTTCCCTCCATTTGAGCACTACGGCTGCGAAAGCTATAAGGTCGCACCACCAGCACTCATGGGGAGTTTATGAGCAACGGAACGACTTTACCGCACCACACGAATTCGGCCGCAACGGCCAGTGAACTGACCGTCGAAGACATCACGGTCATCGATAATAAGCTGCTGAAACGCGCTGTTGGCGCTGCCGCGTTGGGTAACACGATGGAGTGGTTCGACTTCGGCGTGTACAGCTATCTGGCGGTGATTATCGGTCAGGTATTTTTTCCCGGTGCCAGCAGTACCGCACAGCTGATTGCCTCTTTCGGCACCTTCGCCGCCGCCTTCCTGGTTCGTCCGATTGGCGGCATGGTCTTCGGCCCGCTCGGCGACCGTTTTGGCCGCCAGAAGATCCTCGCCCTGACGATGATCATGATGTCGATTGGTACTTTCTGTATCGGGCTTATCCCCGATTACGACAGCATCGGCATTGCCGCACCGATCCTGCTGCTGGTAGCGCGCCTGGTTCAGGGCTTCTCGACCGGCGGTGAGTATGGCGGTGCAGCCACCTTTATCGCCGAGTACTCCACCGATAAGCGCCGTGGCTTTATGGGCAGCTTCCTCGAGTTCGGCACGCTTGGCGGCTATCTGATGGGTGCCAGCCTGGTGACCATTATGATTGCCGTGCTGCCAACCGAGGCGATGCACAGCTGGGGCTGGCGTATTCCCTTCTTCCTCGCCGCACCGCTCGGCCTGTTTGGCCTCTATATCCGCCTGAAGCTGGAGGAGACCCCGGCCTTTAAAGAGCATATGGATAAGCAGGATGCGCTGGAGCACAGCAAACCGACACTCTCTCTGTTGCAGATGCTGCACAAATACCGCAAACAGATGCTGCAGTGTATTGGTCTGGTGCTGGTGTTTAACGTCTCGAACTACATGCTCACTTCTTATATGCCGAGCTACCTGACCAGCGTGCTGGGCATGAGCGAGCTGACCGGCCTGCTGCTGGTGATGATGATCATGTTCGTGATGATGCCGCTGACGCTGGCCTGGGGGCACTGGACTGACCGTCTGGGCCGCCGCCCGGTGATCGCCTTCGGCGCACTGGGGCTGGTGCTGCTGGCGATCCCGAGCTTTATGCTGATTGGCTCCGGCAATATGTGGGCGGTCTTCGGCGGGCTGGTGATTCTGGGCGTGCTGCACACCTGCTTTAGCGGCACCATGCCAGCCACGCTGCCAGCGCTGTTTATCACCGATATCCGCTACAGCGCGCTGGCGATTGGCTTTAACCTCTCGGTTTCGCTGTTTGGTGGCACAACGCCGCTGGTCACCGCATGGCTGGTTGATACCACCCACAATGTGATGATGCCCGCTTACTACATGATGGGCGCCGGGCTGATTGGTGCGCTGACCGTGCTGACGCTGCGCGAAACGGCGCGTAAACCGCTGAGCGGCTCGTCGCCTGCGGTTGCCACCCGCGCAGAAGCGCACAAGCTGATTGATAAGTTACGCAAGCAGCGCGCAGCGAAACGCTTAAAAACGCAGGCGGCGCATGAGCACGGCTAAACCCAGTCTTCAATAGCGCTGTCCAGAGGCCGGAGCGGTGGCGCGATCCGGCCTATCTCCTCTTCAATATTGAACTCCGTCAGATCTTCGGCGGTTGCCAGCAGATAGGTGTGCCCTTCGGGCGATAGCCACTCGGTAATGAAGTACTGCTCTTTACGCGATAGCTCCACCTTCTTCTGCCCGCTTCGGTCATAGAACTGCCCGAAGCGCTCATCATGCTTCGAGAGATTCAGCCCCATCGCCGGGTAGACGCCGCGCCAGACCTCGCCGTGATGTTTGCCGCCCAGCACAAGATACTCCTGCATGATCTTCTTGCTCATTTGACACCCCCGTTACGCCGTTTTTTTTAAGCGTAGCTAATGCTCAGCCCTTGCACTATTCGCGCCGTCTGGCCTGGTGCAGACCTTTTTCAGCAACTATACCTTTTGGGGTGCAATGTTCAGGTTGCGGCCTGATGTGGAGGAGTATGAGTTATTTGATGTGGATGGCCGCAACCGGCGGCCTGTTACTGTTGATGTCGTTATCCTACGGCTGGATAAGCCGCGTGCCGATCCCGGTGTTTGGTCTCTATCTGGTGGTTGGCATTATCTGTGGCCCGTGGGAGATGGGCGTTCTTAATATTGATGTGGCGGCCCATGCGGATCTCACCGCCCGCATTACCGAAATCGCGATGGCGGCCTCGCTGTTTATTACCGGCCTGAAAATACGCCTGCCGCTCACCTCTCCCTACTGGAAGATGGGCATTAAGCTGGCGCTGCCCGCTATGCTGCTGACCATCGGCGGGATTATGGTTGCCGCCCACTATCTGCTCGATCTCGCCTGGCCGCTTTCACTGGCGCTTGGGGCGATCCTTGCCCCTACCGATCCGGTGCTGGCAAGCCTGGTGGCGATCAACGACGCGCGCGATGATGACCAGTTGCGCATTGCGCTCTCCAGCGAGGCGGGGCTTAACGACGGCACCGCGCTGCCCTTCCTGATGCTGGCGCTGGTCTGGTACAAAGCCGATGGCGTGCCATCGGGCGAAGAGCTGCTGCACTGGCTGAGCATCGATCTGCTGTGGGCGCTGGTCGGCGGCTTACTCATCGGCTACGGTATGGGCCGACTGATAGGGATTATCGCCACCCGTTCGCGCCATAAACAGGGCGAAGTGGCACCGAGCGACTTTATCGCCCTGGCGCTGATCTGCCTGAGCTTTGCGCTGGCCCAGTCACTGAGCGCCTCCGGCTTCCTCGCCGCCTTTGCGGCCGGTATCGGCCTGCGCAGCGCCGAAGTGAGCGTGCAGAAGCGCCACGGCGATCCTGAAGATGAGGAGGATGTGCCGGCAGAGATGCAGGTTAACCCGCACCTGCGTCATGCGCTGGAGGAGCAGAACCCGATTAAATCCGTCGGGCTGGTGATTGGCGATGCCCTCTCATTTGGCGATACCGTTGAGCGATTACTGGCGGCACTGCTGGTGATTGTCCTTGGCGTCACCCTCTCGCATCACTGGGATGCGCACGCGCTCGGGCTGGCCTTTGTGCTGTTCCTGGTGATCCGCCCGCTGTCGGTGTTTATTGTCACGCTGCGCTCCGGCACGACCTGGTTTCACCGCGCGAGCCTCGGCTGGCTGGGCATTCGCGGCATCGGCAGTCTCAACTATATTGCCTTTGCCTATGTCCACGGTTTGCAGGGCGCGGATGCCGATATTGTCGCCCATATTGCCATCACCATTGTGACGCTGAGCGTGCTGCTGCACGGCATTTCGGTGACGCCGCTGTTAACGGTGCGCAGTAAAAAACTGGCGCGCAAAGCGAAACGTTAACCACCGCCCGGCAATCACTGCAAAAGCGTGGCAGAGTGGCCGCGGTTTTCCTGTAAACATTGATGAGGTTGCCTGTGACACCGATTGAGAGCTTCACGTCAGAAGAGGGTTTGTGGATCAATAAACCGGCCCACGTTACGCAGACCGAAGAGCAGTTACTGATGCGCACCGGGGCGAATACCGATTTTTGGGTTAAGACCTGGTACGGCTTTGAACGCCACTCCGGCCATGCCTTTGGTTTTATGCTGGAGGGGGAGTTTACCCTTGAAGTGAAGATCGCCGCGGCGTTTGAACAGCTCTATGATCAAGCGGGCATATTTATTGAGGCGTCGGAGACGCAGTGGGTGAAAAGCGGCATTGAGTATAACGATGGCGCGCCCGCCATTGGCTGTGTGGTCACGCAGGGGCTATCTGACTGGTCGACCGGCGTCTTCCCCGGCGATGCGCGTGAGTTCTGGATGCGCGCGACCCTTGAGAAGCAGGCATTACGCCTGCAATACTCCACCGACGGTAAAACGTGGCCGCTGCTGCGGCTCTTCCCGTGGCAGGACAGCGGCCAGCGCTTTGTTGGTGTGATGTGCTGCTCGCCGGAAAGAGAGGGGCTGGATGTGCGCTTCGAACAGTTGCGCATCACCCGCCCGCTCGGCAAAACACTGCATGATTTAAGCTGACCCCAGACGGCCTGCGCCGCCAGAGGTCTGCAACTCAACGCCTTAACGACCCGTCGAGAGGGTTTGCAGCACTTTCAGCTGGGCAACCGCTTCCTGCATCGCATCCATCCCGGCGGTCAGGGTGCGCAGGTTGCTCAGTTGCTTAGCAATGTTTTCCCGCTCCTGGCGCGTCTGCTGGCTCATCTCAGCGATGGCGTTAGCGGCAAGAATGCTGCGCTCCGCCATATCGGTTGCGGTCTCCACCGTATTGCTGGCCACTTCACGGATATGGGAGATGGTGTTGACCGCGTCGCTGATATTGCTCGCCGTCGCTTCCGCCTGCTCTTTTGAGGAGTGCGCCAGGCGGCGAACTTCCCCTGCTACTACCGCAAAACCGCGCCCCGCATCGCCCGCGCGCGCCGCTTCTACCGCCGCGTTGAGCGCAAGAATATTGGTCTGGAAGGCGATGTTGCTGATGCCGTGGGTGATCACACCGATGCCGTTGGAGATCTGCTCCAGCGAATCCAGCCCTTCGCCAAGACGCCCCTGCGCCCGCTGGCTCTCGGTGGCGATATCGCTAATGCCACGAATGCTGCTTTCCGCCATTACCAGCGCTTCGCTCTGGCTCTGGGTCGCGGCTTCCAGCGCCGGCAACGCCTGCACAATCGGCGCCAGCTCCTGCTGATAACTCACCACGCGATCCAGCACACGAGTCTGAATGCTGTTCAGCGCTTCCCAGCGGCGCAGCGCGCGCTGGGCGTAGTGCGCGGCATACCCGGCGTACTCTACCGGGAATTGCGTCATCGCTTTCACATCATGGTTAAAGAAGACCAGCGCGGAGAGAGTCTGGTTAATCGGCACGCCGAGAATCTCGCCAAAGCTGGAGAAGCCCGCCGCCGGAATGCCTTTAAAGAAGTGGGCATCGTGCAGCTGATCACTGTTGCCCATACGCCGCAAAATACAGTCATTCATCATGATGGCGGCAGGCTTGCCTTTGCCGGCGATAAAGGTTTGCCAGTCACGCAGCGTCGCCTGTTTAAAGTCGGTCTCCTGCATCAGGAACAGCCGATCGCCAAACTCCAGATCGCAGAAGAAGTGCACCATGCCGTGCTCGATTTTTGCCACCGAGCGGATGAAGTACTCGTCACCCACTTTCACGCCGAAGGTTAGCCCCTTCAGGCGCTCGCTCAGCTGCGACTCTTTGCATTTCAGATGGTCGGCCAGCGCCTCGGTAAAGGCTTTCTGCTGCCCCTGGCGGTCAAAGACTGAAGTTACCGTGCGGGCAATCGGGTCGGCATCGGCAATCAACCAACTCTGATCCAGCGGGGTGAAGTTCTGGCTCTTGAAGGGCGAGAAGGATTTGCCTTCTGCCATGCGACAGAAAACGACCACCGCTTTGCCTTGTAAGACGCGATCACCGACGCCAATCCACGTGCCGTCAAAGGTCGCGCGTCCGCCTGCGGAGCCGCCAATCGCCAGGCAAGGAAAGAGGCCGCTGTTATACCAGGCCTGCATGAAGAAACCTTCTGAGGCGGAGAGCCCGTCGCAGTAGATCATTGCGAAGGTACGCTCAGCAGAGAGCGCCATGCGCGGTTTAATGGTGTTTAATTCGCGCTGAATGGCGCTAATACGCTGCGCGGCAGTCTGGGTGTCGTGCAGATGGAGATCGACAATATGCGTCTCGTGCTCGGCGATAAGGCTGTCCGGCAGCAGCAGGAAACTCCCCTCCTGCCCGTCGCCCGCGCAGTAGGTTGTCTGGCGGCCGCTGGCGCTCAGCGCACCATAAGAAGAGAGGGTAATCACCGTCAGATCGGCAGAAGTGAAACGCTGCCACGCCTGGCTAACGCGGTGAAAATCCGCTTCGGGTGGAACGAAGGTCAATAAAATGCCGGATGAGCGCGCGCTAAGACCCGCAGCCGAAAGTGAGGTCGGTAAATCCCGGCAGTCGAAAATGCCGTTGGCAGGCTGAGCGCCACCCGCCAGACGGGAACCCAACAAACCGCGATACAGTGATCTTACGAAAGCCATAGTACTGTTTTCCTTAAAATAAAAAATTGCGCCTGAAAATGCGCTTGCAGAGATTGTTAAAGGAGGGCTAAAAGCAGATCCGTTCGCGATCAGAACTCGTTAAAAAAGATAATTGCGCCCCTGCATGATTGAGGGTGACGCAAAGACGTTATCGTCAATTTGCGCTAAAGCTTCACTAATCGCTGCAATAGATAAAAGTATTCCGCACAAAACAGGTTACGAGTGAAGCAGATAGCGTTTAACTATTTTTTGCGGCGCTGTTTTTTAATACTTTTTTAAGTGCACGGGTTATTCCCGGACGGCCAGAAATATAACCCTCCTTTATTATGTGCCTTTCAAATCCTAATAAGATGATGCGCAAACCACCCATTTCCGGTGGGTTTTCGCCGCAGCGTTTTAATTCCCCCCACAAAGCGGATAGCATGGGCGCCACACTTTTTTTGTCACTATTATAGGGATCGTTCGTGCATTACGATTACAACGGTAACAGCCATCTCAGCGAGTTTGAGCGCGATGAAGCCAACCGAAGAATAGCCGCGCAAAACCCATATGGCGCAGCGTCAGGTCCGGCGGCGGTAAGTATAGTCATGATTGCACTCATTGCTGTTTTTTCGCTATTTGCCCTGCTTTTCTTTGCTACTAAAGCTTTTCTTACGCGCGGTGCGCCGAAATTATGGCCAGGTTCTTTTGCACGGGCGCTGAAATTATTTCTGCTGTATGAGGTAATTCTTTACGCTTTCGATTTTGCGAGCACTTACTGGTATTTTTTTATTCAATCTGTAGCGGCACAACTCTCCGTTCCGCATCTCCTTTCGTGGTTTACCTCCGCCGAATTCTGGCTCTATCAGGTAATACATACACAATTGCTCTACACCATTAATATGGATGAGCTGGCAATACACTATTTAACCCGGCTCTGTCTGAATACGCTGTCGATCGTTGTGTGGTTATTAGTGGCCAAAACGCTGGCCACCTATCTTCCCCATCTGACGTGGTTCCGCTTTAGGGATGCCACCGGCCAGCGCATCGACTGGCTACGGGTGATAAAAGTCCATCTGCTGACATCACTGCTTTTTTGGAGCGTGGTGTTCTTCTTTAACTAACCCCGGCCAGAGAGTGCGCAGTTAAGCGCCCCTGCCCGCTGCGAGGCTGGCTTTTTGTTAACAATCACGTTATAAACCCTGAACGCAGATGTTTAGACGTCCATACGTTTAGAGGGTTGTATGCAAAATCAGCAGGATCAGGCGCAGGGGCAGCTTAAGCGCACCATGAAGACCCGCCACTTAATTATGCTGTCGCTGGGCGGCGTGATTGGCACCGGATTGTTCTTTAATACCGGCTATATCATCTCTACCACTGGCGCGGCCGGCACGCTGCTGGCTTATTTGATTGGCGCGCTGGTGGTCTGGCTGGTGATGCAGTGCCTCGGCGAACTCTCCGTGGCAATGCCGGTGACCGGCGCGTTTCATGTCTATGCCGCGCGCTACCTTGGCCCGGCAACCGGTTATACCGTGGCCTGGCTCTACTGGCTCACCTGGACCGTAGCACTGGGATCAAGCTTTACCGCCGCCGGGTTCTGCATGCAGTACTGGTTCCCGCATGTTCCGGTCTGGATATGGTGCGTCATCTTCTGCGTGGCGATTTTCGCCCTTAACGTGGTCTCAACGCGCTTTTTCGCCGAGGGCGAGTTCTGGTTCTCGCTGGTGAAAGTGATCACCATCATTGCCTTTATTCTGCTTGGCGGCGCGGCGATCTTTGGCTTTATCCCGATGCAGGATGGCTCCCCCGCGCCAGGGCTTGCCAATATCACCGCCGAAGGGTGGTTCCCCCACGGCGGCCTGCCGATTTTAATGACCATGGTAGCGGTGAACTTTGCCTTCTCCGGTACCGAGCTGATTGGCATTGCCGCAGGCGAAACGCAGAACCCGCAGCAGGTGATCCCGGTTGCCATTCGCGCCACTATCGTGCGCTTGATTCTCTTTTTTATCGGCACCGTGTTTGTGCTGGCGGCACTGATCCCGATGCAGCAGGCGGGCGTAGAGAAGAGCCCCTTCGTGGTGGTGTTTGAGAAGATTGGCATTCCTTATGCTGCCGATATTTTTAACTTTGTCATCCTGACAGCGATCCTCTCGGCGGCTAACTCGGGGCTGTATGCTTCCGGACGCATGCTGTGGTCGCTCTCCAATGAGAAGACGCTGCCGCGCTGCTTTATGCGCGTGACGAAAAACGGCGTGCCGCTGACGGCGCTCTCCGTCTCTATGCTGGGTGGAGTGCTGGCGCTGCTTTCAAGCGTTATCGCGCCGGATACGGTGTTTGTCGCGCTGTCGGCGATTTCCGGTTTCGCCGTGGTTGCCGTGTGGCTCAGCATCTGCGCGGCGCACTTCGTCTTTCGCCGCCGCCATTTGCAGTCCGGCAAGTCGCTTGCGGATCTGCACTACCACGCGCCGTGGTATCCGCTGGTGCCGATCGCCGGTTTCCTGCTCTGCCTGCTGGCGTGTGTCGGCCTGGCGTTCGATCCCGATCAGCGCATTGCGCTCTACTGCGGGCTGCCGTTTGTGGCCCTGTGCTATGGTGCTTACTGGCTGACCCATCATGAAAAAGCGAAGGAGAGTGAACATGTCGCGCCCTAACCCCCTGAACGCGCTGCTGGAGAAGCAGCCCTTTATTGTGCTCGACGGCGCGATGGCAACGGAGCTTGAAGCGCGCGGCTGTAACCTTGCCGATAACCTCTGGTCTGCGAAAGTGCTGATGGAAGCGCCGGAACTGATCCGCGATGTACATCTCGACTATTTCCGCGCCGGGGCGCAGGTCGCGATTACCGCCAGCTACCAGGCAACGCCGCTCGGCTTTGCCGCACGCGGCCTGGATGAGGCGCAGTCGCGGGCACTGATTAGCAAAAGCGTTGAGCTGGCGCAGGCGGCACGTGATGCCGCGCTGGCAGAGAACCCGCAGGCCGGGCCGCTGCTGGTAGCGGGGTCCGTTGGGCCCTATGGCGCGTATCTGGCGGATGGGTCGGAGTATCGCGGCGATTATCAGCGCACCGCTGACGAGTTTACGGATTTTCATCGCCCGCGCATTGAGGCGCTGTTAGCGGCGGGTGCCGATCTGCTGGCCTGCGAAACGCTCCCCTCCTTTGCCGAGATAAAAGCCCTCGCCGCGCTGTTGCAGGCGTGGCCGGACGCGCGGGCATGGTTCTCGTTTACCCTGCGCGACGCGCACCATTTAAGCGACGGCACCCCGCTCGCAGAGGTGGTGAAAGTGGTGGAAGCGACGCCGCAGATTGTGGCACTGGGCATTAATTGCATCGCGCTTGCTAATACCAATGACGCGCTGGAGCATCTGCACAGCCTGAGCGCGCTGCCGCTGGTGGTCTACCCTAACTCGGGCGAAACCTACAATGCGGTAAGCAAAAGCTGGCACGCACACGGAGCAGCCTGCGACACGCTGGCCGGGCATCTGCCCGCGTGGCTGGCCTCTGGCGCAAAGCTGATTGGCGGCTGCTGTCGCACCACGCCTGAGGATATCGCCGCCCTGCACCGCGGCTGCACAAAATAGTTATTCGCTGCGGCGGCTAGCGTGAACGCCAGCGTTGATGTCCCCAGCTCAGCGCGCCGTTAACCATAATCCTGCCGCCGCAGGCCGGATAACCCGGCGGGTCGACCGAGACGTTGCGCATTGAAGGGAAGATATTGAAGCGCTGGAATATGGCCGCCAGCCGTTGATGCTGCGGATTAAGCTCCGGCAGCGAAAACCACACCAGTTCGCCAAGGGAGCGCTCAAGCCACTCCTCAACCTCCCCCTCTTCGCTGGCGGGGTTGCTCAGCGCCGGGCTTTGCGCCATCGCCTGGAGCTGTGCATAGTGGCGGATACGCCAGCCGCAAAACTCCAGCGTTTCACCAGCGTAATAGAGCTCGTCGACATATTCGCTCTCGTCGCGGCTTAAGGTCTCCGCTTGCGCCTCGGTCAGGCTATCCAACAGGAAGCGCGCGGCAAGCGTCGGCAAGTGATGCACCACCAGACCCGGATGCTCGCCACTGCCGCCACCCAGCACCAGGTTTTGCGGCGAGGCGTTGAAGTCATACACTCCCCAGCCGCCGTCGCCTTCGATAGCTTCCAGCGGGTGGTAGATCGGCAGGTAGCCAAGGGTGCCAATTATTTCGTGGTCAAAGCCATCGATGTAGCTCATAGAGATCCTTGTGCAGTTGCAGGTATGCGTGAACATTACGTTTATCAGGGTTTATATACACCTGGGTTATGGCGGGCAAGCAGAACGGGCGACAAAGTAAGGGGAAGAGCAGGCAAAAAAAAGCCGTTCCTTGGGGAGGGAACGGCAAATACACATCACGGTCAAAGTGAGACCATACATCATTCAGTTTCTATAAGTTTTACAGAGTAACTATTAAATGTTTTTAAGTGTAAGAGAGTGAAACTCGCTAGCGTCACGATCGCCGCTGACTCAACTGACCGTGCGCTCCAGTTTGAAAACGCTGACCAGATCTTTCATCACTCGCGCCTGCTCGTTGAGCATCTCTGAGGCAGCAACGGACTCTTCAACCAGCGAGGCGTTTTGCTGAGTGGTGGTATCAATCTGCCCGATAGCAATGTTGATTTGCTGAACGCCGTCGCTCTGCTCGAGGCTTGCGCGCTCAATCTCTTTTAAGATTTCCGAAACGTTATCAACGTTCAGCACCATTTCATCCATCTTACCGTTCACCTGACGCACCATTTCCAGCCCGCGGTTACTCTGCTGCGTCGAGTTCTCTATCAGCGTGCGGATATCTTTTGATGAGTTCGCCGTTTTCTGCGCGAGGTTACGCACTTCCTGCGCCACGACGGCGAATCCTTTGCCATGTTCGCCAGCGCGTGCCGCTTCGACAGCGGCATTAAGCGCGAGGATATTGGTCTGGAAGGCAATCGAGTCAATCAGGTTGATGATGTCTGACATCTTATCGGCTGAACTGCTGATGTTATGGATCTCCTCGGTGAGCGAGGTCATCAGCCTGCCATTATCTTTAGCGGCATGGCTTGCCCTTTCGGAGAGCTGCGCGGCGTTAGCCGTATTGTCGCCCGTGTTTTTAACCGTCGATGAAATCTGCTCCATCGATGCCGCCGTCTGCTCAACCGAACTGGCCTGCTCTTCAGTACGCGCCGAGAGATCGCGCGTACCGGCCATGATCTGCGAAGCGCCGGTGGCGATGTTTTCCGCACCTGAGCGGATCTCCGCAACGATCTTTTTCAGTTCCTCCTGCATATTGATAATGGCGCTGGTTAACAGCCCGGTCTCATCTTTAGAAATGACAGTGATCTCATGGCCGAGATCGCCCCTGGCGATACGCTGAGCGGCATCCACAACCTGGCGAATCGGGTTAACAATACTTTTTGCCATCACCACTGCGGTGGTTACGCCAAAGGCAAGGCTAATAAGCGAGATGATTAACATGATGAGTTTACTTTGGCTGTAGTCAGCCAGGAAATCGTCATAGGAACCCTGCATCTCATTGCGTTGCAGCTTAATAAACTCGCTAATTTTGCTGATGTACTGCGTCGTGTAATCGCGCGTTCTGGCATTGTACTCATCAATGGCCGCATCAGGATTTGATTCAATGATCTCAATCACTTTGCTACGCGACTGAATATACGTGGCACGAGCCTGCTTAATTTGCTCAAGCATCAATTGTGATTGTTCATCATCCGCTGCTTTGCTCAGCTCGGTATATAATGCGCTTATTTTATGAGACTGATCCGTAAGCTCATTAACCATGTTTCTTTTATTTGCTGGATCTTTTTCAAGCAGCGCGTTAAGCAGTAAAGCACTGGTGTTATTAACCTGGCGTATCAGATCGTTTGCCAGCGCGGTTGTCGGGTAGACCTCCGTAACAATCTCAGTGATATTCCCTTTTGCTTCACTGAGACGATAAAGCGCATTACCGGAAATTAAAGCAAGTAATAACAATAATACGCCAAAAGAGATCATGATTTTATTTCTGATACTCATGCCCGTTGTTTTGACTGCGTGCGAATCATTTCTCATATTATTCCCTTAGTAAGTTTACGGATATACCATTCGAATGAAGGAACGACACAGGTTATATCGGCTTACAGGGAAGAGAGTTTATAAATTGATCGTTAAAAACTGTCCAAACCCGCCATTCAATAGGCATTATCTATGGATAATTTAATATTGAAACACTATTCCTAACTATAAGTCTGCTTCTTCATTTTTTTTAACGTTAATAGGCGGCGTTAGTTAAAATTGGTGACGGAGAGAAGACTTTCGTTTGCAAAAAATTCGTAAGTCACTGAAAATAAACAGCCAAAATCACATAATAAAAACAATGTAAAGCGTTAACTTATTTACTTCCGACCCGAAATGATAAAAGCGTAAATAATTTATTACGCATTTCATATTTTATAACTAAATTTTTTATACATTGTCACAATAGAAAACGCCTTTAATCAGCCGTTAATCAATAAATTATTTCATAACGATCATTAATATTGAATTGCATCACGCAGAATGGCACAACTGAAAATGAGAGGGCGCAGAATAATGCGGTCTTATTCCCGAGATCCCTTACTCCTTAAAAATCAGGATTGCAAAACAGAAACTTTAATAGCTTTTACATAACCTATGAATTTTCATTAAGAAAAGAAACATCCATATCTGACGCGACCCGTAAAAATGAATTCACCACGGGGTTGGATTCATTTTTTCTATAAAACAGTTCCATTGTCATTCGATCCGGAAAATCAATTATTTCACGGTATGTCATCCCGGCGATTTTGATATTGACTAATGTACATGGCAATAATGCCAGACCATATCCTGCAGCAGTTAACGTCAGAGTGGCTATTGTGTTTTTAGCCTGATGTGAGATTACAGGAGTCGCACCCAGCAATCGTTGTAAAATACTAATTTGTACACTATCGTTTCTTTCGTCGCTATATACGACAAATGCCTGATCTTTTAGCTGCTCACGTGAAATATATTTATTCGCCGCCAAAGGATGGTCTTTTCTCATCCCTACTACCCAGTGCCATGACATAAGCTTTTGTGCAACCAAATGCTCAGACAAATTATTATTAAAATCTGTCGCGAATGATATATCAAGTTCTTCATTTAGAATGGCTTCACAAATTTCCCATGGGGACATTTCTTCTAAATAAACTTCTACATCAGGATAATGTAAGCGGTATTGAAATAGATAATGCGACAACATGCCGCTAAGTGCTGCATTACCAACGTAGCCAATCCGGATCACGCCGATCAATCCTTTCCCTGCCCTTTGTGCCAGTTCTACAGCAGAGTCAGCCTGCCTTAGCGTTTTTATGGCTTCATGGTAAAACAATTCACCAGCTTTCGTTAAAGAGAGCCGCCGGCTGTTCCTGATTAATAAAGTGGTACCAATAAGTTCTTCAAGCGCCTGTATTTGTTTGGTTAATGCAGGCTGTACAATATGCAATCTCTCAGCCGCTTTACCAAAGTGTTTCTCTTCGACCAGCGCAACGTAATAGCGTAAGTGACGGAGTTCCATGCCTTTTCTCCACATATCAAACGATTACTTAAAGTTATCGTTTGATAATATCAATCTATTTGAGTGATTAAAATGTCACTCTTAATCTATTTTCGGCACGCACTCTATTTTCCACCTGATGCAAAAGGTAAATATTATGACCTGTTCAAATCGTATTGATGTTCATCAGCATGTGGTCCCTCCTTTCTGGGCCGGTGAACTGGCCAAACATGGCGGAGATCCATCCGGCTGGAAAAGTCCAGCCTGGACACCAGAGGATGCTATTAACTTTATGGACGATAATCAGATCGCCACGGGAATGCTCTCTCTTACTGCCCCAAGTATTACTGGATGGCATGGTAAGAGCATGATTGATATGGCGAGAAAGGTTAATGAATACACTGCTGCTCTGGTGCAGAAAATGCCTGGGCGTTTTGGTAATTTTATAACCTTACCATTGCCTGATATTGATGCCTCGCTGTCTGAAATTAATTATGCCTATGAGCATTTGGATGCTGATGGTGTGGTGCTGATGACTAATTACCAGGGAATATATTTAGGAGACGAGCGTTTCAGCTCTGTATGGGATGAATTAAATCGTCGTTCTGCTGTTGTGTTTATCCACCCGGCCAAACCACCGATGGCATCAATACCTGGTATTCCCGGCCCGGTAATTGATTATCCGATGGACACCACCCGCACTGCGATACATATGGTTGTAGAAGGTGTAATGAAGCGTTGTCAAAACATCAAAGTGATCCTTTCCCATGCGGGAGGATTTTTGCCTTACGCTTCATATCGATTTGCTGAGTTGTTACCCGGCCTGCACCCGACGCTCAGCAAAGATGAGATGCTCGGGGAGATGAAAAAGTTTTACTTCGACACTGCGTTGTCCAGTAGTCACGTCGCTTTGAAAAGTCTGCTGGCTTTTGCAGAGCCGGGACATATCCTTTACGGTAGCGATTTTCCTTATGCGCCTGCGTCCGTCAGTACTTCATTCGCCCATCAGCTGGATAATTATGAAAGCTATACGGGGAATCAGTTAAGAGAAATTAATTATCTCAACGGGCTTAAACTTTTCCCCCGTTTAATGAAATAAATGGCTCAATGGCGCAAAATCCAGCGGCGGGGGAAACAATGGCGTGCTTATAACCTTTTAATAATCGCAACGCTTCGTTTGCTGCCTACCAATGGACTAATCCAGGCGGCCAATGTTGACCTGAGGGAGCCTCTCCCTCAGAGGGCTATATAACGGTAGAAAAAAGAGTTGTACCCGGCAGCGCTACAGGAGTGATGTAAACCACGATTTTCGCCGTTATCAGCTTTATCCTCATCATCTGGCTTTATCATTCCTGTCGCTTTCAATAACCGCTTCGCGCACGCTTGTTTTCCTGCCCTACAGAGTCCGTTATCATGCTCGCTACGCCTTCATGAACCGCGATGCAAATTCATGAGTTCCGATGAGGAAAGTGATAAGCGATGAGAACAACAAACATCACTGACTCATTATTTTTCAAGAAGATGGACATCACTAACTGATGAGTACGACAGACAACCTCGACGCGCACACCCCGATGATGCAGCAGTACCTGAAGCTGAAAGCACAGCATCCGGACATTCTGCTTTTCTATCGTATGGGCGACTTCTATGAGCTCTTTTATGACGATGCGAAACGCGCGTCGCAGCTGATGGATATCTCCCTGACCAAACGCGGTGCCTCTGCCGGGGAGCCGATCCCGATGGCGGGCGTGCCGCATCATGCGGTGGAGAACTACCTGGCAAAACTGGTGAGCCTCGGCGAATCGGTGGCGATTTGCGAGCAGATTGGCGATCCGGCCACCAGCAAAGGGCCGGTGGAGCGCAAGGTCGTCCGCATCGTCACGCCGGGCACCATCAGCGATGAAGCACTGCTGCAGGAGCGCCAGGATAACCTGCTGGCTGCCATCTGGCAGGATAGCAAAGGGTTTGGTTATGCAACGCTGGATATTAGCTCCGGACGTTTTCGCCTCAGCGAACCGGCCGACCGTGAAACCATGGCTGCTGAACTGCAACGCACCAACCCTGCTGAACTGCTCTATGCGGAAGATTTTGCGGAAACCGCGCTGATTGAAGGCCGCCGCGGTTTGCGCCGCCGCCCGCTGTGGGAGTTCGAAATCGACACCGCCCGCCAGCAGCTCAATATGCAGTTTGGCACCCGTGATTTGATTGGCTTTGGCGTTGAGAACGCCGCGCGTGGCCTGTGCGCCGCTGGCTGCCTGTTGCAGTACGTCAAAGATACACAACGTACCGCCCTGCCCCATATTCGTTCTATTACTATGGAGCGTCAGCAGGACACCATTATTATGGATGCCGCGACGCGCCGTAATCTGGAGATCACCCAGAACCTCGCAGGCGGGATTGAAAGCACGCTGGCCTCGGTGCTCGACCACACCGTCACGCCGATGGGCAGCCGCATGCTGAAACGCTGGCTGCACATGCCGGTGCGCGATACGAAAGTGCTGACCGAGCGTCAACAAACCATCAGCGCATTACAGGATCGCGCCGCCGAGCTGCAACCGGTGTTGCGCCAGGTGGGCGATCTGGAGCGTATTCTGGCACGTCTGGCGCTGCGTACCGCCCGCCCGCGCGACCTGGCGCGTATGCGCTACGCCTTCCAGCAACTGCCGGAACTACGCACGCAGCTGGCGGACGTCGACTGCGCGCCGGTGCAGGCGCTGCGTGAGAAGATGGGCGAGTTCAGCGAACTGCGCGAACTGCTTGAGCGCGCCATTATTGAAGCCCCGCCGGTGCTGGTACGCGACGGCGGCGTCATTGCTCCCGGCTACCATGCCGAACTGGATGAGTGGCGCAGCCTCGCCGATGGCGCGACGGATTATCTCGACCGGCTGGAGATCCGCGAGCGCGAGCGTCTTGGCCTCGACACCCTGAAAGTGGGCTATAACGCGGTGCACGGCTACTTTATCCAGATCAGCCGTGGGCAGAGCCACCTGGCGCCGATCCACTATGTGCGCCGCCAGACGCTGAAAAACGCCGAGCGCTACATCATTCCTGAACTGAAAGAGTATGAAGACAAAGTCCTCACCTCGAAAGGGAAAGCGCTGGCGCTGGAAAAGCAGCTTTATGAAGAGCTGTTCGATCTGCTGATGCCGCACCTCGGCGACCTGCAACAGAGCGCCGCCGCGCTGGCAGAGCTGGATGTGCTGATCAACCTCGCCGAGCGTGCCGACACCCTGAACTACTGCTGCCCGACCTTCAGCGATAAACCGGGCATTCGCATTAGCGAAGGGCGTCACCCGGTGGTAGAGCAGGTGCTGAAAGAGCCGTTTATCGCCAACCCGCTGAACCTCTCGCCGCAGCGCCGGATGCTGATTATCACCGGCCCGAATATGGGCGGTAAAAGTACCTATATGCGCCAGACTGCGCTGATTACCCTGCTGGCCTATATCGGCAGCTATGTCCCGGCGCAGAAAGTCGAGATTGGCCCGATCGACCGCATCTTTACCCGCGTCGGCGCGGCGGACGATCTGGCAAGCGGGCGGTCGACCTTTATGGTGGAGATGACCGAAACCGCCAACATTCTGCATAACGCCACCGAGAACAGCCTGGTGCTGATGGATGAGATTGGCCGCGGGACGTCGACCTATGACGGCCTGTCGCTGGCGTGGGCCTGTGCGGAGAATCTGGCGAATAAGATCAAAGCGCTGACGCTGTTTGCCACCCACTACTTTGAGCTGACGCAGCTGCCGGAGAAGATGGAGGGCGTGGCGAACGTGCACCTCGACGCGATTGAGCATGGCGATACCATCGCCTTTATGCACAGCGTGCAGGATGGCGCGGCGAGCAAGAGCTACGGCCTTGCTGTCGCGGCGCTGGCGGGCGTGCCAAAAGAGGTGATCAAGCGCGCGCGCGGCAAGCTGCGCGAGCTGGAGAGCCTCTCGCCGAGTGCTGCGGGCACACAAATTGACGGCACGCAGATGTCGCTGCTTGCTCCAGCGGAAGAGACCAACCCGGCGGTTGAAGCGCTGGAGAATCTCGATCCGGACAGCCTGACACCGCGTCAGGCGCTGGAGTGGATCTACCGTTTAAAAAACCTCGTCTAAAAAACGCTGCCGGATGGCGCTAATGTCATCCGGCAACCTCCCCCTGCGCCACCCACTGGCGCAAAAAATCGACCAGCGCGCGCACTTTGGCAGAGAGATGCTGCGTATCGGCATAGACTGCGTAAACGCCCTGCGGCGCAAACCGCCACTCCGGCAACAGATGCACCAGCCGCCCTTCAGCCAGCGCGCTTTGCACCAGCCACGCCGGCAGCAGCGCCACACCACAGCCAGCAAGGGCAAACGACATCAGCGCCTGCGCGCTGTCGGCGAAGATACGCGCGGGCTGCTTTATCTCCAGCGTTTCACCGCACCCTGCCGCATCAGTGACCTGCCAGCGCAGCGGGGAAGCGAGCCGCTCATGAATAATCCACGGCGCGTGCGCCAGGGCGTGCAGCGTCGTAATCGGGTGCTGGCTAAGCCACTGCGGCGCGGCAACAGGAAGAATATCGAAGCGTGAAATCAGTGCTGCGTGATAGCGGGAGTCCGCCAGTGTGCCGAGGCGAATAGCAACATCGAAACGCTCGCTAATCAGATCCGCGTGATGGGATGAAGAGACGTGGCGAATGCGCAGCGCCGGGTGACGCTCGCTGAAAGCCGCCAGCGCCGGGATCACCACCTGCGCGCCATACTCCGGCGTGGTGGTAATGCGCAGCTCGCCGCTGAGGCCAATATGGTTTGCCTGCACCTCATCCTGCAAATTTTCGGCATCCCGCAACAGCGCCACGCCGCGCTGGTAAAAGAGGCTCCCCGCCTCGGTCAGCGTTAAGCGGCGGGTGGAGCGTAGCAGTAGCGCCACGCCCAGCGAATCCTCAAGCTGGCGGATATTAAAACTGATCACCGCCTTGGTCTGCCCGAGCGTTGCGGCCGCGGCGGTAAAACTGCCGGTGTCGACGACGGCGATAAACATGGCGACGCGTTGCAAATTGAGCATCGCTTCTCTCGTGATTGTCAAAACAGGTTTGACAGTATATCGCCACCCGCGCCGTTTATCCCCTTTCTGCCAGCGGCTACAGTAGCGCTCCGCACAGAAGGAGGAAAAATGAGGTATCGCAACAAAGTCGCGGTGGTCTATCTGCTGGGCTTTTTTCTCGACTTGATCAATATGTTTATCGCCAGCGTCGCCTTTCCGGCGATGGCAGAGAGCCTGCATGCATCGGTCTCCGCGCTGGCGTGGGTCAGCAATGGCTATATCGCCGGGTTGACGGTGGCGATCCTCTTCAGCGCCCTGCTGACGCGCTTTATCGGTGCACGGCGGCTCTTTATGCTGTCGCTGTTACTCTTCAGCGCGGCGGGGCTGGCGGCGGGTTTTGCCGGCTCACTGGGCAGCCTGATTGCCTGGCGCGTAGTGCAGGGGTTAGGCGGCGGGTTGCTGATCCCGGTCGGGCAAGCCCTTGCCTGGCAGCAGTTCAAACCTCATGAGCGGGCAAAAATCTCCTCTGCGGTGATGCTGGTGGCACTGCTCGCCCCCGCCTGTTCACCGGCTGTCGGTGGGCTGCTGGTGGAACTGCTCGGCTGGCGCTGGATCTTCTTCGTCACGCTGCCGCTGGCACTGCTGACGCTGCTGCTGGCCGGGTGCTGGCTGAAAGAGGAGGCAAAGCCCGCCGTGTCGCGTCGGCTGCTCGATCTCTCTTTGCTGAAGAATTCACTGCTGCGCTTCGCCATGCTTATTTACCTCTGTGTGCCGGGGATGTTTATTGGCGTCAGCGTGGTGGGGATGTTCTATTTGCAGCGCATGATGGGGCTCACGCCTGCGGTGACCGGCGCGTTAATGGTGCCGTGGTCGCTTGCGTCCGCACTGGCGATCTCCGTGACCGGCCGCTATTTCAATCGCCTCGGCCCGCGCCCGCTGGTGATGATCGGCGCTCTGTTGCAGGCAGTGGGCATTGTGATGCTGCTGCTGGTTACCCCGTCGACGCCGCTGGCGATGCTTATCATAAGCTTCGCGCTGATGGGCGCGGGCGGAAGCCTGTGCAGCAGCACCGCGCAGAGCTGTGCTTTTCTCACCATCGATAATCAGGCGATGCCGGATGCCAGCGCGCTGTGGAATCTTAACCGTCAGCTGAGCTTTTTTATCGGCGCCACGTTGCTGGCGTTTGTTCTCGGCCTGCTGCAACAGGTTATGCCGCCCCTTGCCGCTTATCGCGGGACATATATCCTCGCTGCCATAATTACGCTTTTCCCGCTTTTGGGCGCGCTGCGCCTTGATAACCAATACACCCTGCAACAGCTAAAACAGGAGCAACCATGAAGGTTTATATGACGGAGATTATAGATGCCCATATCGCCATTGAAGCGTGGCTGGGCCGGGGCGAAGGCGACGGCGCGGCGCTGATGGCGCGCTTTAGTGACGCATTCATCATGATTACCCCAGGCGGAGCAACGCTTGATAAGCCTGCGCTGGTCAATTTTTTCCAGGCACAGCGCGCGGCGCGCACGGGGCTTAGCATTCGTGTTGATGATGTCGAATTGCTGGCAGAGTGGGAAAGCGGCGCGGTGCTGCGCTACCGTGAAACGCAGCAATTGCCGGATCAGTCGGCGCATCAGCGCTGGTCAACGGTGGTGTTTGAGAAAGATGCCGGGAAGCTTGTGTGGCGGCATCTGCATGAAACGGCGCTTGCCGGGTAGCAGAAAAGAAAAAAGGCCAGTCTTTACGACCGGCCTTTTTGACGAGAAAGGGTGTTTATTCGCGGAACAGCGCTTCGATATTCAGCCCTTGCGTTTGCAGAATTTCGCGCAAACGACGCAGACCTTCAACCTGAATCTGGCGAACACGTTCACGAGTGAGACCAATTTCACGGCCTACATCTTCGAGTGTCGCAGCCTCATAACCCAGCAGACCGAAACGACGTGCCAGCACTTCACGCTGTTTGGCGTTCAGTTCGAACAGCCATTTGACGATGCTCTGTTTCATATCATCGTCTTGCGTGGTGTCTTCCGGGCCGTTGTCTTTTTCATCGGCCAGGATGTCCAGCAGCGCTTTTTCAGAATCACCGCCCAGCGGCGTATCAACTGAGGTAATGCGCTCGTTGAGACGCAGCATACGGCTGACATCATCAACAGGTTTATCTAACTGTTCAGCAATCTCTTCTGCGCTCGGTTCGTGGTCCAGTTTATGGGACAACTCACGCGCGGTACGCAGATAGACGTTCAGCTCTTTGACGATGTGAATCGGCAGACGAATGGTGCGGGTTTGGTTCATGATAGCCCGCTCGATGGTCTGACGAATCCACCAGGTCGCGTAAGTTGAGAAACGGAACCCACGTTCAGGGTCAAATTTTTCAACGGCGCGGATTAGCCCCAGGTTGCCCTCTTCAATCAGATCCAGCAGAGCCAGACCACGATTGCTGTATCGACGGGCAATCTTCACCACCAGACGCAGGTTACTTTCGATCATGCGACGGCGGGAGGCAACATCACCTCGTAATGCACGGCGTGCAAAATAAACTTCTTCTTCGGCCGTCAAGAGCGGGGAGTACCCGATTTCCCCAAGATAAAGCTGAGTCGCGTCTAAAACACGCTGTGTTGCACCCTGCGATAACAGCTCTTCTTCAGCCAGGTCATTATCACTGGGTTCCTCTTCTACCAAGACTTTTTCGTCAAAAGCCTCTGTTCCGTTCTCATCAAATTCCGCGTCTTCATTTAGATCATGAACTTTCAGCGTATTCTGACTCATAAAGTGGCTCCTACCCGTGATCCCTGGGCAAAACACCTGACGCATTCTCATTTACCTCCGCTGCAGCGGCATTAGCGCTCACTGCAACGGAATAAGTGAGAATGACCTCACCTGCTTTGCACCGATTTATCGCTGCGGCAAATAACGCAGCGGGTTTACGGATTTCCCCTTGTAACGAATTTCAAAATGCAAGCGTGTAGAGCTGGTTCCGGTGCTACCCATAGTCGCTATTTTTTGCCCCGCCTTCACTTCTTGTTGTTCCCGGACCAGCATTGTGTCGTTATGGGCGTAGGCGCTCAGGTAATCATCGTTGTGTTTTATGATGATAAGATTACCGTAACCGCGCAGTGCGTTACCGGCATATACTACGCGTCCATCTGCGGTCGCGATGATAGCCTGTCCTTTACTGCCTGCGATATCGACACCCTTGTTACCACCCTCGGTGGCAGAGAAGTTGTCGATAACGTTGCCTTCAGTTGGCCAGCGCCAGGTTGAAATCGGCGAGCTGGTTGTTGTACTGCTGACAGTCGGTTCGGTTGTTGTACTAACGGATGGTGCCGTAACAGGCGCTGTGACAGGTGTCGCAGGCTTGTTGTTCGGCAACATTTTATTAGCACTTTGTTCACCTGAAGTCTCAGAATACGTAATTGTCGGTTTCGAAGCAACCACCGCGGTTGAATTTTGCGCAGTTTTTGAGACTATTCCTTGTTCCGATGCATCAGCCTGCGTTATTGCATTTCCGCCTGTGATAGGTGTACCAGATGCATTTCCTACCTGCAACGTCTGCCCGACGTTTAAACCATACGGCGCAGCCACGTTGTTGCGCTGTGCAAGGTCACGGAAATCGTTGCCGGTGATCCAGGCAATATAGAAGAGGGTATCGCCCCGTTTTACGGTATAGGTGCTGCCGCCGGTGTAGCTCCCTTTCGGGATATTGCCGTATTTGCGGTTATAGACAATGTGACCATCTACCGTCTGTACCGGCTGCGCCTGGACAGGTTGAGACTGCATTGGCTGTACCGGTTGAACAGGCTGTACCGGTTGAACTTGCTGCATTTGCGGCTGCTGTGCGTTAGTGCTCATGGCAGGCGGCGGCGTAATGAGCATGCCGGAGTTGTCGCTGCCGCTGGCGCTTCCGCCTACGGAACTGACCGGTGCCGGAGTATTGTTGGAATTTGAACACCCTGCCAGCCAAAGCGAAACCAGTGACAATGCCGCGACACGGCGTACGGTGAATTTCGGGCTTCCCGCGCTCATTTTTCCCCCAATATTATGTAAATTACCAATGACTTAAAGATAACCGCGAAGCTCGACGGCAAATTTGCCCACAATACGCTGTTATGGCCCGAAATACCCAGGATAAATCTGTAACTCAGGCCAACTCACCGCGTACAAGCGGAACAAAGCGCACGGCTTCAACGGTATCGATAATAAATTCGCTTCCCCGCCGACGAACCCGCTTCAACTGCTGGAGTTCGTCGCCCACGGGCAAAACGAGAATGCCGCCGTCATCCAGCTGCGACATCAGCGCGGCGGGAATTTCAGGCGGAGCGGCTGTCACAATAATAGCGTCAAATGGCGCGCGTGCTTGCCATCCTTGCCAGCCATCACCGTGACGCGTGGAGACATTGTGCAGATCGAGCTGCTTGAGGCGGCGACGCGCCTGCCACTGCAGCCCTTTAATCCGCTCAACGGAGCAGACATGGTGCACCAGATGCGCGAGGATCGCCGTCTGGTAACCGGAACCGGTGCCAATCTCCAGCACGCGCGAATCGGGCGTCAGCTCAAGCAGCTCCGTCATGCGCGCGACCATATAGGGTTGGGAGATGGTTTGCCCCTGACCAATGGGCAGCGCGACGTTTTCCCACGCTTTGTGTTCAAACGCCTCGTCGATAAATTTCTCGCGCGGCACCCGCGACAGCGCCTCAAGCACCTGTTCATCTTTGATGCCCTGCGCGCGTAGCTGATTGAGAAGATCCTGGATGCGTTTGCTTACCATTGCGTATTCACCCCGGCGCGTTCCAACCAACCTGATACCACCTCTTGTGCACTGTAGGCGGTCAAATCCACGTGCAGCGGCGTAACGGAAACATAACCCTCATCAACGGCGGCGAAGTCGGTATCGGGACCGGCATCGCACTTCTCCCCCGGCGGGCCAATCCAGTAGAGGGTGTTGCCGCGCGGATCCTGCTGCGGGATCACCTGGTCAGCGGGATGGCGGCTGCCGCAGCGCGTCACGCGAATGCCTTTGATCTCACTCAGCGGCAGATCCGGGACATTGATATTCAAAATGCGCCCGGTGCGCAGCGGCTCGCGGCTCAGCCCACGCAGGATGGCGCAGGTGACCGCAGCGGCGGTTTCATAGTGGGTGTGACCATTAAGAGAGACGGCTAACGCCGGAAAGCCGAGGTGGCGGCCCTCCATCGCGGCGGCAACGGTACCGGAGTAAATAACATCATCGCCGAGGTTCGGCCCGGCGTTGATGCCTGAAACCACCACATCCGGGCGCGGGCGCATTAATGCGTTCACGCCGAGAAAGACGCAGTCCGTCGGCGTGCCCATCTGCACGGCGATGTCGCCGTTATCAAAGGTAAAAGTACGAAGCGAAGATTCGAGCGTCAGCGAATTAGACGCACCGCTGCGGTTACGATCGGGAGCCACGACCTGAACGTCGGCAAACTCCCTAAGAGCACGGGCCAGCGTCTGGATACCCGGCGCGTGGATCCCGTCATCGTTACTCAGCAATATTCGCATAATCACCCGATGTGTTGATAAGTTCCCTGACCACACTGGTGGCAAAACTCCCCGCCGGTAGCCAGAAACGTACCTCGACGGTGGCGTCATCCCACCAGTTCCAGCTGAGCGCCTGCGGATAGAGCAACATCGCACGGCGCGCAGCGTCCACTTTTTCTCTCACCAGCAGCGTCTGTAACTCTGGCGCGTCAGCAACTGCCTGCTGCTCAAACTCCAGCGCCGCGTCCTGTGTTCCCCACTCGCCGCGGCCCGGCAGCGGCGCGGTAATCATCAGCGCTTTCGCATCGACCCGCGCCTGTAACTCGTCGCGCTCATCACTGGTCGCCACGAACCAGCTGCCGCGACCCGCTAATTGTAGCGCATCGCCGACAACAACCTGATTGAAGTCTGGTTTCTTCAGCCGCTCGCTGACCACCTGATTAAACAACGCGCTGCGCGCGGCGGACAACCAAAAACTGCGTTTGTTACGATCGCGAACCGCCGCGTCGCTTTGCGCCCAGCGCAGCGCGCCCTGCAGGTTGCTGCCGCCAATGCCAAAACGCTGTGCGCCAAAATAGTTGGGTACGCCCTGTTCCGCGATAGCCTTTAAACGTGATTCAACCTCTGAGCGGTCGCTTACTTCACGCAGCACCAGCGTAAAGGCGTTGCCTTTCAGCGCGCCGAGACGCAGTTTGCGTTTATGGCGGGCATACTCCAGCACGTTGCAGCCTTCGAGCGTGAACTGGCTGAGATCCGGCATACCATTACCCGGTACGCGGGCACAAAGCCACTGTTCCGTTACGGCATGCTTATCTTTTTGACCGGCAAAGCTCACTTCACGCACATGAATTTTAAGGAATTTCGCTAAAGCGTCAGCAACAAAACGCGTATTGCAGCCATTTTTCAGAATTCGTACCAGAATATGCTCACCTTCGCCGTCTGGCTCGAAGCCCAGATCCTCTACCACGACGAAATCCTCCGGGCTGGCCTTCAGGATGCCGTTGCCGCCAGGTTTGCCGTGCAGGAAGGTGAGATTATCAAATTCCGTCATTTCGCCGCCTTCACTAACAGCGCCACCGCTTCACAGGCAATGCCTTCGCCGCGCCCGGTGAAACCGAGCTTCTCGGTAGTGGTGGCTTTGACGTTGACGTCATCCATATGGCAACCAAGATCTTCGGCGATAAAGACACGCATCTGCGGAATATGCGGCAACATCTTCGGTGCCTGGGCGATGATGGTCACATCCACGTTGCCAAGCGTATAGCCTTTGGCCTGAATGCGCCGCCAGGCTTCGCGCAGCAGCTCGCGGCTGTCCGCGCCTTTAAAAGCCGGGTCGGTATCCGGGAAGAGCTTACCAATATCCCCCAGCGCCGCCGCACCGAGCAGCGCATCGGTTAACGCATGCAGGGCGACATCGCCGTCGGAGTGTGCCAGCAGCCCCTGCTCATAGGGAATGCGCACGCCGCCAATAATAATCGGGCCAGTGCCGCCAAAGGCGTGTACGTCAAAACCGTGTCCAATGCGCATTATGCTTTCTCCTGAAGGTCTGCATGGGTCAGATAAAATTCTGCGAGTCGTAAATCTTCGGGTCGGGTCACTTTAATATTATCCGCACGCCCGGCGACCAGCTCGGGATGATAGCCGCAATACTCCAGCGCCGAGGCTTCATCGGTGATGGTTGCACCTTCATCTAACGCGCGGGTTAAGCAGTCGTGGAGTAACGCATGCGGGAAAAACTGCGGCGTCAGGGCGTGCCAGAGATCATTGCGCTCAACGGTATGAGCAATCGCGGTTTGGCCCGGCTCGGCGCGTTTCATGGTGTCACGCACCGGCGCGGCGAGGATGCCCCCAACCCGGCTGGTCTCACGCAGGGCGAGAAGTCGGTTGAGATCGTCCTGGTGCAGGCAAGGGCGCGCGGCGTCATGCACCAGCACCCACTGCGCACCGGCAGCGGCTTTCAGCCCCGCCAGCACCGAATCGGCACGTTCCGCACCGCCGTTTACCACCGTAATCTGCGGATGGTTGGCCAGAGGAAGCTGCGCGAAGCGTTCATCGCCCGCGCTGACGGCAATAATCACCCGGCTGACGCACGGGTGGGCGAGCAGCGCGGCGACCGCGTGCTCAAGGATGGTTTTATCGCCGATGGAGAGATACTGCTTTGGACATTCCGTTTGCATGCGGCGGCCGAATCCGGCGGCCGGCACCACGGCACAGACGTCCGGAATGAGTGTTGCCATTCGTTAACCCGGGACTGTTTATGGTCTAGTTTGCGTATTCTGCGTGTTTTGTGTGTTCTGCGCTGAGCCTGCCGCGCGCTTTGATGCGTCCGGCACCAGACGATAGAAGGTTTCGCCCGGTTTCGTCATGGTCAGCTCATTACGAGCACGCTCCTCGATCGCTTCCTGGCCGCCATTGAGATCGTCAATTTCGGCAAACAGCTGATCGTTGCGCGCTTTTAGTTTTGCGTTTGTCGCCTGCTGAGCCGCCACATCTTCGCTGACGCGGCCGTAGTCGTGCAGACCATTTTTGCCGAACCACAGCGAGTATTGCAGCCAGACCAGCAAAGCCAGCAAAAGCAGCGTTAATTTACCCATCCTGCCCCCTGAAAAACGGCATCATCATCCCATAACTTTTCGTCAGACTCCACTTCGGGGCCGGGTGATACCGCGCAAGCGCCAGACTTTATCATAAATGTTGAGCAATCCGAACCCGGACACATCGCCTTAACAGGCGTTACACCTTGAAGTATGGCGCGCCTTAGCCCACCAGCCAGAGGAAAAGGAGGCCAAACATCGCCGCCACGCTGAGCAGCGTCGCCACACAGCTGTAACGCAGCCTACCATCAAGCAGCGAATGCAGGGCAATTCCCACCACCACCGAGACCGGCATCAGGGCGAGAAAAAAGGGCCAGGTATAGAGAAGAAAAAAGAGGGTGTTGGAGCCGTATAAAAGAAAAGGGATTGCCAGCGCCAGCAGCCATGCGACAAAGCCCACGATGGCACCCGGAAGCGACCATGTGGGTTCGTCGGCGGTCGGGGGAAGAGACGATGACCGCGGGAGGGTAATGTTGTGACTGTTACGCATATCTGATCCTGTTGCCTGCACGACCGGTAAACGCGATACACACCTGTTCAGACGGCGCGAAAAGCAAACTCGCTAAAGCCTGAAGAGTGGGTGTATCGCCAGTACCGTCTCAGGATCTGATAATATCTCCCTGCCGCAGCAGGTCTAATAATTGGCTGACCAAATTTGTTACCAATTGTTCGCCATCAAGGTGCACTTCCGGCGCTTCTGGCGCCTCATACACCGAATCAATGCCGGTGAAATTACGCAGCTCACCGGCGCGGGCTTTCTTATATAACCCTTTCGGATCGCGCGCTTCGCAAATCGCCAGTGGCGTATCGACAAACACCTCAATGAAACGCCCCTCGCCGAGGCGTTCACGCACCATCTGCCGCTCGGCGCGATGGGGCGAAATAAAGGCGGTCAACACCACCAGCCCCGATTCGACCATCAGCTTCGCCACTTCGCCGACACGGCGAATATTCTCTTTACGATCCGCGTCGCTGAAGCCTAAATCGCTGCACAGCCCATGGCGCACGTTATCACCATCAAGCAGATAGGTGCTGACGCCCGCGCGGTGCAGCGCCTCTTCCAGCGCCCCCGCAACGGTCGATTTACCGGAGCCGGAAAGGCCGGTAAACCAGAGCACAACCCCACGGTGACCGTGGAGCTGTTCGCGCTGCTGCGGCGTTACCGGATGGGCATGCCAGACGACGTTTTCGTCATGCTGCGCCATTACTTGCCTCCCAGCAGATCGCGCGCGCCCCAGTGCGGGAAGTGTTTACGCACCAGCTGGTTCAGCTCCAGCTCAAAGGCGCTGAACTCCGACGGCACAACCTGCGCATCGGTGTGTACTTCACGCACCATGCCGGCGCCAACGGTGACGTTGCTCAGACGATCGATAAAGATCATCCCGCCGGTCACCGGGTTCTGCTGATAAGGGTCGAGAGTCAGCGGCTCATCAAAGGTGACGTCGACCAGCCCGATACCGTTCAGCGGCAGATTTTCCACTTCGCGCTGGGTCAGGTTGTTGATATCCACCTGGTACTGCACGGCGTCGATGCGCGCGCGGGTTTTCTTGCCCGCCACTTTGACCTCAAAACTCTGGCCCGCCTGCAACGGTTGCTCTGCCATCCACACCACATCCAGCGAGGCGCGCTGCACCGATGGCAGTGTTTCCTGCGCGTCGAGGATCAGATCGCCGCGGCTGATATCAATCTCATCTTTCAGCACGAGGGTAATCGCTTCCCCCGCGCCCGCTTCCTGCAGATCGCCATCAAAGGTGACGATACGTGCGATGGTTGACTCCACGCCCGACGGCAGCACTTTGATGCGCTGCCCGACCTTGACCACGCCGGAGGCCAGCGTGCCGGAGAAACCGCGAAAATCGAGGTTCGGACGGTTAACATACTGCACCGGGAAGCGCATCGGCTGGCTCTCTACCACGCGTTTGATTTCAACGGTTTCGAGCATCTCCAGCAGCGTCGGGCCGCTGTACCACGCCATTTTATCGCTCTGGCTGGCAACGTTGTCGCCCTCCAGCGCCGAGAGCGGCACAAAGCGGATATCGAGATCGCCCGGCAACTGTTCGGCAAAGGTGAGGTAATCCTGGCGAATAGAATCGAAGGTCGCTTCGCTGAACTCCACCAGATCCATCTTGTTCACTGCCACCACCAGGTTTTTTATGCCAAGCAGCGTGGAGATAAAGCTGTGGCGGCGGGTCTGATCCAGCACGCCTTTGCGCGCATCGATCAGCAGGATCGCCAGATCGCAGGTGGAGGCACCGGTCGCCATATTGCGGGTGTACTGCTCATGCCCCGGCGTGTCGGCAATAATAAATTTGCGCTTCTCGGTGGAGAAGTAACGATACGCCACGTCAATGGTAATGCCCTGCTCGCGTTCGGCCTGCAGACCATCCACCAGCAGCGCAAGATCGAGTTTCTCGCCCTGGGTGCCGTGGCGTTTGCTGTCATTGTGCAGCGTTGAGAGCTGATCTTCGTAGATCTGGCGAGTGTCGTGCAGCAGGCGGCCGATCAGCGTGCTCTTGCCGTCATCGACGCTGCCGCAGGTAAGAAAACGCAGCAGGCTTTTGTGTTGCTGGGCATGCAGGTACGCTTCGACGCCGCCTTCATCCGCAATTTGTTGTGCAATAGTGGTGTTCATGGCGGCTCCTTAGAAATAACCCTGGCGTTTTTTCAGCTCCATCGAGCCGGCCTGGTCGCGGTCGATCACGCGTCCCTGACGCTCGCTGGTGGTTGAGATCAGCATCTCTTCGATGATCTCCGGCAGCGTCTGCGCGTGGGACTCCACCGCGCCGGTCAGTGGCCAGCAGCCGAGGGTACGGAAACGCACCATGCGTTTTTCAATCACTTCGCCCGGCTGCAAATCGATGCGGTCATCGTCGATCATCATCAGCATGCCGTCGCGCTCCAGTACCGGTCGCTCGGCGGCCAGATAGAGCGGCACGATCTCAATATTTTCCAGGAAGATGTACTGCCAGATATCCAGCTCGGTCCAGTTGGAGAGCGGGAAAACGCGGATGCTTTCGCCTTTGTTGATCTGGCCGTTGTAGTTATGCCACAGCTCCGGACGCTGGTTTTTCGGGTCCCAGCGGTGAAAACGGTCGCGGAAGGAGTAGATACGCTCTTTGGCGCGCGACTTCTCTTCGTCACGGCGCGCGCCGCCAAATGCGGCGTCAAAACCATATTTGTTCAGCGCCTGCTTCAGCCCTTCGGTTTTCATAATGTCGGTGTGTTTCGCGCTGCCGTGCACGAACGGGTTAATACCCATCGCCACCCCTTCCGGGTTTTTATGCACCAGCAGCTCACAGCCGTAGGCTTTGGCGGTACGGTCGCGGAATTCATACATCTCGCGGAATTTCCAGCCGGTATCGACATGCAGCAGCGGAAACGGCAGCGTGCCCGGATAGAAGGCCTTACGCGCCAGGTGCAGCATCACGCTGGAGTCTTTGCCGATGGAGTACATCATCACCGGATTGGCAAACTCGGCGGCCACTTCGCGAATGATATGGATGCTTTCCGCCTCCAGTTGTCGCAGGTGAGTGAGTCGTTTTTCGTCCATATCCCTTCCTTAAGCCAGATTAATCACGGAAGCGTCAAACGCCGCCGTGGCTGTCGTTTGCTGGAACCAGGCCAGTTCGCGATGAAGCGCAACCACTTCACCCACCACTAACAGGGCGGGCATTGGCGCGCCTGTAGCCAGTTCCTCAAGTTGTTCTAATGTGCCGGTAGTAATCTGTTGATCGGCACGCGTGCCGCGGGAGATCACCGCCACCGGTGTGGTGCGCTCACGCCCGTGGGCAATCAGCTGTGCGCTGATCTCGGCCGCTTTCATTGTGCCCATATAGATCGCCAGCGTCTGGCGGCTTTGCGCCAGTTGCGACCAGTCGAACGGCGCGCTGTCGGCTTTGTAGTGGCCGGTCACGAAAGTGACGCTCTGGGCGAAATCCCGGTGCGTCAGCGGAATACCGGCATACGCCGTCGCGCCCGATGCCGCAGTGACGCCCGGCACCACCTGGAACGGAATGCCCGCTTCAGCCGCCGCCTGTAGCTCTTCGCCACCGCGACCAAAGATAAAGGGATCGCCACCTTTCAGGCGCACCACGGTTTTCCCCTCCTGCGCCGCTTCTACAAGCATGCGATTGGTTTCGTGCTGCGGCACGGCATGCACGCCCGCCCGTTTACCAACGCAGATCTTCTCCGCGTCACGGCGGGTTAACTCCAGCACCGCATCGCTCACCAGATGGTCGTAAAAGACCACATCGGCCTGCTGGATCACCTGCAAACCGCGCAGGGTGAGCAAGCCCGCATCGCCCGGCCCGGCACCGACGAGGATGATCTCGCCGCTGGCCGACCCCGGCTGTTGTAACTCTGCTTCCAGCGCCCGCTCTGCCGCAGGCTCATCGCCTGCCGCCATCAGGCTGGCAAAACGCCCGCGAAAGGCGCTCTCCCAGAAGCGACGGCGATCGTCGGTGGTGCGGCGAAACGCTTTAATGCGCGTGCGCCAGCGCCCGGCCACGGCCGCCATCCGCCCGAGATTACCCGGCAGCAGCGCCTCAATCTTTTCACGCAGCAGACGTGCCAGCACCGGTGCATTGCCGCCGGAGGAGATGGCGACGATCAGCGGCGAACGGTCAACAATAGAGGGGAAAATAAAGGAGCAGAGCGGCTGATCGTCCACCACGTTAACCAGCCGATGGCGCGCGTTGGCAGCGTCAAATACCCGGCGGTTGAGGGCTGCATCGTTGGTAGCCGCAATCACCAGAAACACCGCATCAAGCTGCGACTCATCAAACTCCGTAGCTATCCAGTGAACGGCCTGCTCATCGGCAAGCTGTTGCAGTTGCGGATCGAGTCGTCTGGCCACTATCTGTACGTGCGCGCCCGCACGGCGCAAAAAAGTGATTTTGCGCGCGGCAATTTCACCGCCGCCAATCACTAAAACAGGGCGGTCTTTTACAGCAGCAAACAGAGGCAGGTAATCCACAACGTTGTAACTCACTCACAGCCAGCAATAGGGGGACTATAGGGGGCGCGTTAGAACGAATGAAATTACGAATTGGAATGAGTAGTTCCGCAAAAGAATAAAGAGCTGGGAAAGCTCATACCAAAAAGTGCTTAAGGTGAGATTTTTCGCATGGTTAACGACAAATGAAATTGTGCAAACTCCGTCACAGTTTCATACTAAGCCCGTTTAAAATCTTGCTGCATAAAGGACTCACTATGTTTTCCGCATTGCGCCTCCGTACCGCTGCCCTGGCGCTCGGCGTATGCTTTATCCTTCCGGTTGCTGCCCGCTCTTCCCAACCCGGTGACATGGCAAATGAACAGGCGCGGCATATCGCCAGCCTCTTTCCCGGCCGCATGACCGGCACGCCGGCCGAAATGCTCAGCGCGGACTATCTCCAGCAGCAGTTTTCCCAGATGGGTTATCAGAGCGATATCCGTAAGTTCAAAACCCGCTACCGCTACAGCACTAAAGATAATCAGCAGAGCTGGCAGAATGTGACCGGCAGTTCGGTGATCGCCGCCCATGAAGGGCGCGTGCCGCAGCAGATTATCGTGATGGCGCATCTTGATACCTACGCGCCGCAGAGCGATGCCGATGTTGACAACAACCTGGGTGGCTTAACGTTGCAGGGCATTGATGACAATGCCGCGGCGCTTGGCGTCATGCTGGAGCTGGCGCAGGCGCTGAAAACGACGCCGACGGAGTACACCGTGCGCTTTGTCGCCACCAGCGGCGAAGAGGAGGGCCAGCTTGGTGCGGGGAGCTTTCTCGATCGCATGAGCGAGAAAGAGCGCAAAAACACCCTGCTGGTGATTAACCTCAATAACCTGATCGTTGGCGACAAACTCTATTTTACCAGCGGGAAAAATACCCCAGCCTCGGTGCGCAAACTGACGCGCGACCGCGCGCTGGCGATTGCCCGCTCGCACGGCATTCAGGCGTTAAGCGCCCCGGCGGGCGCGGAGAAGCGCAGCGCCTGCTGCCATGACGCACAGGTGTTTGATAATGCGATGATCCCGGTGCTGTCGGTGGAAGCCGCCAACTGGTCTCTGGGGAATAAAGATGGCGCCCAGCAGCGGGCAAAGTCGAAGGCGTTTCCGGATGGCGTGAGCTATCACCGCGCGCGGCTTGATAACCAGATCTATATCGATAAAGCGCTGCCGGGGCGAATTGAACACCGCAGCCGCGATGTGATGCGGATTATGCTGCCGCTGGTCAAAGAGTTAGCCAGGGCGGGAAATAAAAAATAAACCAGCAGGTTGTAGTTGCAGGCTATCTGAACAGGAGCAGTACGCAAGGGTCTGAGCACCGCTCCGTTTAGAAGAATTAACGCTCGTCCCTGCGTCCACCCACTGCCGCCCACATTCTGCGAATATGAACCGTCACCTCTTCACGATCGTGATAGAGCTGACGCGCCTGGATCTGCGCGGCGATGCCGTGCTCATCCAGCTGCTGCTGGATATAGGCGAGATTGTTGGAGACCTCTTCATAACGCTTCTTCATCGGCAGCTTGAGGTTAAAGATGGTTTCACGACACCACCCTTCTGTTAACCACTGCGCCATCAGCGCCGCCACTTTGGCCGGTTTTTCAACCATATCGCACACCATCCAGGAGATGTTGCTGCGCGTCGGACGATAGCGGAAACCATCTTCGCGCAGCCAGGTCACCTGGCCGGTATCCATCAGGCTCTGCGCCATCGGGCCGTTATCCACGGACGAGACCCACATGTTGCGCTTCACCAGTTGGTAGGTCCAGCCGCCAGGGCAGGCCCCAAGATCAACGGCATACATGCCGTTCGCCAGGCGTTCATCCCACTCATCGGCAGGAATAAAGACGTGAAACGCCTCTTCCAGCTTCAGCGTCGAGCGGCTCGGCGCATCGGACGGGAACTTCAGGCGCGGAATGCCCATATAGAAAGGCGAGTTGTTATAAGAGTAGGAGTAGCCGGTGTAGCAGCAGCCTGGTGCAATAAAGAAGATATGCACCACCGGGCGGCTCGCCGAGTCGCTGCGCGCGAGGATGCCCGCTTCACGCAGCGCACCGCGCAGCGGCACGGTGAACTTACGGCAGAACTTCATCAGCTCTTTGCTTTCGTTAGTGTCGGCCACTTCAACGCGCAGATCGCCGCCCTTCTCCACCACGCCCTGCAGCATGCCGACGATCGGCGTAATGCGATCATCCGGCGGCAGGTCGCGCAGCAGTTCCCCGACGACAAACATCTGGCGGGCAAAAATCAGCGAGCTGAACGGCAGCTCGCGCGCCAGTTTGTCGGCATCTTCTTGCTGATAGCACTCAAAAATGACATAGCCCGCGTTCTCTTTCACGCGGGCGAAACCGAACACGTTCTGGCGTCCGGCTTTATCGGTAATTTCGGCTGCACACTCTTTCTCAAAACCCGGGCGGCACAGTAATACCACTTTATTCATGAACAACGCCCCTACGTTTCAGACGAATTGCGCCAATTAACATTAATGCCCAGCCGATTAAGAAGCAGACGCCGCCGACCGGGGTAACAAACGCCCACAGGCGTAAATGGGAGAGCGCGAGGCAATAGAGGCTACCGCTGAACAGCACGGTGCCGAGCGCCAGGAACACGCTGCTCCAGTAAAACCAGATGCTGATGCGGCGCTGCATCGCCACCGCAAGACCGAACACCGCTAAGGTGTGGAACGCCTGATACTCAAGGCCGGTCTGGATCCAGCTCATCTCGGTGACGCCGAGTGACTTGCTTAACACGTGCGCGCCGAATGCGCCCAACGCGACAAAGATAAAACCGCTTATTGCGGCAAAAATCAGCATAAAACGGCTGGTCATGTTACTTCCCCAAGAGTCATACGCGCCCTGCGCGCGCGAATTATTGTTCGTAGCGGAAACGGAATTTCTCCTGCTCGCTTGCCGCTTTGGCCAGGATCCACTGACGAAAGGCCGCTATTTTACCCAGTTCTGCCTGGCTGTCATGACAAACCAGATAAAAAGCATTTTTACTCACCAGCACATCATTAAACGGGCAGACCAGACGACCCGCTTCGATCTCCGATTGCGCCATCACATTGTTTGCCAGCGCCACGCCCTGGCCGTGGATCGCCGCCTGCAGCACCATCGAGCTGTGGCTGAAGATCGGCCCCTGCTGAACATTGAGGTTAACGCCCAACTGACGGGTATAAGTTTGCCAGTCGCGGCGCGAAGCATCATGCAACAGGGTGTGGCGCGCCAGATCGTCCGGCGTCTTTAACGCCTTTTCGCCGGTCAGCAGCAGCGGCGAGCAGACCGGGAGCAGATATTCGGCATAGAGTTTTTCCACGCGCAGGCCCGGCCAGTTGCCGCGACCATAGAAGATCGCCACGTCAACATCGTCGGCGAGCTTGTCCTCTTCGCGGTCGACCGCCTGGATGCGCACGTCGATTCCCGGATAAGCTGAGTTAAAGCTGGAGAGTCTCGGCACCAGCCACTGAATGGCGAAACTGGGCAGCAAGCTGACGGTGAGCGCGCCCTTTGCGCTGCGCGCCTGCAATTTGCGGGTGGCTTCATTGAGCTGGGAAAATATCTCTTTGATATCCTGAAAATAACTCTGCCCCTCCTCCGTTAACAGCAGCGAACGGTTGCGGCGGCGAAAGAGTTTCAGGCCGAGAAAATCCTCGAGAGACTTGATTTGGTGGCTTACTGCGGCCTGCGTCACAAATAGCTCATCGGCCGCGCGGGTGAAACTTAAATGGCGGGCAGCGGCATCAAAAACACGTAATGCATTAAGAGGTGGTAATCGCTTGGACATGGTTTATCAGGCTTAGATGTAAACTGAATTTAACAAACAGGAAACAGTAGTTAACCTATTAGTTTTTTTTATCTGAGCCATTATAAATTGTCCGTTGAGGTTGCACCAGCAAATACCTATAGTGGCGCCACTTCCTGAAGCCGGAACGAAAAGTGTTTTGGAATTGAGATTCTGAAGGGCTTTTGGCTTACGGTTGTGATGTTGTGTTGTTGTGTTTGCAATTTGGTCTGCATTTCAGACCCCGGTAGCGACGCTACCCCTTTTTCACTTCCTGTACATTTACCCTGTCTGTCCATAGTGATTAATGTAGCACCGCAAATTGCGGTGCTTTTTTTTGCCTGGCGCCCGGGATTATTTCTCCAGAGCAACCATCTCTTTCACGTCAGAACGGTTGATCTGCTGCTCATTACCGTTCGCGTCTTTGTAGGAAATCATTCCTGTCTGGTCGTCAGTTTTCGGCTTGCCTTCGGAAATGATTGTACGGCCATCGTTGGTGTGCAACGCGTAGTTCGGGCTGGAACAGGCGCTCAGGGCGAAAGCTAAAGTACAAGCAGAAATAATTGCGGCAGTCTTCTTCATCTTCTTCTCCTTGATTTATTCTGGCAATTAATGCTGTGAAATACTCTTACTGGAAGAGTCTCAAACACGTTACTTACACTTATCAGCATAACCTGCTTACGCAGTTCCGCCAGTACAAACAGATAATTCCGATGGTTATCAATCCCCTTGCCCACGGAAAAAAAGTGCGCGACCATCGTCGGCCTACAGATGAGGATAAGTATGAACGCATTTAATCCTTCGCAGTTTCGCGCCCAGTTTCCGGCGCTGGCCGACGCGGGTGTCTACCTCGACAGCGCCGCGACCGCGCTGAAACCGCAGACGGTAATCGACGCCACGCAGCAGTTCTACAGCCTGAGCGCTGGCAATGTTCACCGCAGCCAGTTTGCCGAAGCGCAGCAGCTCACCGCCCGTTACGAAGCCGCACGCGACCAGGTCGCCACGCTGCTCAACGCCCCTTCCGGCAAAAATATTGTCTGGACGCGCGGCACCACCGAGGCGATCAATATGGTTGCCCAGTGCTATGCCCGCCCGCGCTTACAACCTGGCGATGAGATCATTGTCAGCGAGGCGGAGCACCACGCCAACCTGGTGCCGTGGCTGATGGTCGCGGAGCAGACCGGTGCAAAAGTGGTGAAACTGCCGCTGGCGGACGATCGCCTGCCGGATCTTAACCAGCTTGCTGCCCTTATTACCTCCCGCAGCCGGATTCTGGCGTTGGGACAGATGTCCAACGTCACCGGCGGCTGCCCGGATCTCGCCCGCGCCGTTACGCTTGCCCATCAGGCCGACATGGTGGTGATGGTCGATGGCGCGCAGGGCGTGGTTCATTTCCCTGCCGACGTGCAGCAGCTCGATATCGATTTTTACGCCTTCTCCGGTCATAAACTCTATGGCCCAAACGGCATTGGCGCGCTGTATGGCAAAGCGGAGCTGCTGGAGGCGATGACGCCGTGGCTCGGCGGCGGGAAGATGATCAGCGAAGTGACCTTTGCGGGTTTCACCACCCAGCCGGTGCCTTACAAGCTCGAAGCGGGCACCCCTAACGTGGCGGGGGTGATTGGCTTAAGCGCTGCGCTGGAGTGGCTGAACGGAATTGATATTGCGCAGGCGGAACGCTACAGCCGTGGGCTGGCAACGCTGGCGGAGGAGCAGCTGGCACAGCGCCCCGGTTTCCGCTCATTCCGCTGCCAGGACTCCAGCCTGCTGGCCTTCACGTTTGACGGCGTGCATCACAGCGATATGGTGACGCTGCTGGCGGGTTACGGCATCGCTCTGCGCGCGGGCCAGCACTGCGCCCAGCCGCTGCTCGCCGCGCTTGGCGTCAACGGCACACTACGCGCCTCATTTGCGCCCTATAATACTCAACAGGATGTCGATGCGCTGGTCAGCGCCGTCGACCGTGCTCTGGAACTATTGGTGGATTGATGACAAGCCCTGCATTCGCCGGACATCCGTTCGGCACCGTGGTCACTGAAGAGAGAATGCGCCAGACCTTTGGCGCCCTCAACGCGTGGGAAGAGAAGTACCGCCAGCTGATTATGCTCGGCAAGCAGTTGCCTGCCGCAACGGACGAGATAAAAGCGCAGGCGCAGGAGATCCCCGGCTGCGAAAACCGCGTCTGGCTCGGCTCAACGCCTTTACCCGACGGCACGCTGCACTTTTTTGGTGACAGCGAAGGACGTATCGTGCGCGGTTTGTTAGCGGTCTTGCTAACAGCGGTGGAGGGCAAACGCCCGCAGACGCTTATAGAGAACGATCCGCTGGCGCTGTTTGATGAGTTGGGGCTGCGCAATCAGTTGAGCGCCTCGCGCAGCCAGGGGCTGGCGGCACTGGCCGCCGCTGTGCAGGAGCAGGCTCGTCAGGCGCTGGTCTGACGCTGCGCTTTCGCCATCAGTTTTTTTAACGCATGGGAGACCGCGACAAAGCCAAAGGTGGCGGTCACCATCGTTGCCGCGCCAAACCCGGCGGCGCAATCCATCCTTTTTGGCCCTTCCGCGCTGCTTTTCATCGCACACACCGAACCATCCGCCTGCGGGTAGACCAGCGCTTCAGTTGAAAAGACGCAGTCGATGCCGAGTTTGCCTTTACTGTTTTTCACCACGCCGAAATCGCTCTTCAGCCGCTCACGCAACTTCGCCGCCAGCGGATCCTGAATGGTTTTCGCCAGATCGCTCACCTGGATCTGCGTCGGATCGATCTGCCCGCCCGCGCCGCCAGTGGTCACCAGTGGGATCTTATTGCGTCGGCAATAGGCAATCAGCGCCGCTTTTGGCCGCACGCTATCAATAGCGTCAATCACGTAGCTGAACGAGGTGCTCATCAGCTGCGCCACATTATCAGCGGTGACGAAATCGTCGATTACCGTGACACGGCACTCCGGGTTGATATCGCGAATGCGCGCGGCCATCACTTCCGCTTTCGCTTCACCAACGGTATTGCGCAGGGCGTGGATCTGCCTGTTGGTGTTGGTGACGCAGACATCATCCATATCAATCAGCGTGATGGCGCCAATTCCGGTGCGCGCCAGCGCTTCGGCGACCCACGAGCCGACGCCACCGATGCCGACCACGCAGATATGCGCATCGGCAAACCACTGCAGCGCTTTTTCACCATACAAACGCGCCGTCCCGCCAAAGCGCTGGCGCCAGGCGTCGCTGATTACTGCTGACATATGAAACCTCAAGCTGAAACAGAGAACCCCCTCCGGGACCGGAAGGGGTGAAGAGTTTACCACATTCCCTTAGCCGCTAAAGACGTTGCCCGTCAGACCCGCGCCCGGCGCGTTCTTCAATATCCAGACACGGCCATAGTGGTTATACCAGCCGGCCCGATGCCCGGCTTCTGCGCCGATACCCTGGTAGATGTCGAAGTGCTGGCCTTTAATTGCCCCACCCACATCCAGCGCCACCATCAGGCGCAGCTCATACTGGCCGTTGAATTTGCCTTTACTGTCCAGCTGCGGCACTTCCGCCAGCAGCGTGGTGCCCGGCGGGATCACGGTTTTATCAGAAGCAACCGACGCGCGGCCAATCAGCGGCACGGAGCTGGCGCCTTTTACCGGAGCCCAGGATTGCGGTTTAAAGAAGACAAAGGAGGCGTTCTCCTCCAGCAGCGCACGCACTTCGGCTTCGCTGTGCTTCTCGCCCCACTCGCGGATCGCCTGCATCGACATATCTTCGCGCTTCACTTCACCGCGATCGATTAACACTTTACCGATGCTGCGATAGGCATGGCCATTTTTACCGGCGTAGCTAAAGAAGTTGAGCGGGCTGCCGTCGCCAAAATCGATATAGCCGCTGCCCTGCACATCCATAATGAAGTTGTCCATCAGCGAGTTGCTGTAGGCCAGCACATAGTTCTCGCTGAGCGCCCCGGCGTAGATCTCCGCGCGCGAAGGCAGGCGGCCGCGTTTTGACGGCATGCGGTAGATAGGATACTGGAACTCGCCCTGCCGGGTGTGGCGCGCCTGCACCACCGGCGTGTAGTAGCCGGTAAACTGCACGTTGCCGTAGTTGTCTGTGCCTTCCATCTGCCACGCGTCAATGCCGAACTGGCGCAGCGAGCGGGTATCGCCCCCGGCGCGCAGCCAGGCTTCAATGGCGTTATAGACGCTGCTCTGGTTGCCATAAAGGCGCGGTGCAGAGCCTCTGATCTGGCTCACCTGCTCGGAGAAGTCTCCAGCATTGATCGGTGCGCCCACGGCGTCAGGCTGATTAACGAGGGAAAAAGGCTGAGAGAATTTTCCGTCTTTATACTGTTGACCGCGATCGGTCGGTTTAGAAGAGCAGGACGCGAGAAGTGCCACCATCGCGCCTGTGAGTACGAACTTAGCCCAACGTGCTTTCATTGTTTCTCATCTTTTGGTTAACCCCAAGCCGGATGAAGATAACAAACCGCTGTGGCTAATGAAATGCACAAGAACATTCCGACACCAGTTTTGTTTAAATCTTAAGCACATTGTGTTGTTTTTAAACATAAAGTCCTTAAATCGACAAATGTCGCAAAAAAAGGTTGCATCAAATCGTCTACGGCGTATAGTGCGCTTCCACGGACGCGGGATGGAGCAGCCTGGTAGCTCGTCGGGCTCATAACCCGAAGGTCGTCGGTTCAAATCCGGCTCCCGCAACCAATTAAAATGTGGAAGAAAGAAAAAGTTTACATGATGGAAGTGTAAACAGACGGACGCGGGGTGGAGCAGCCTGGTAGCTCGTCGGGCTCATAACCCGAAGGTCGTCGGTTCAAATCCGGCCCCCGCAACCAACACAATAAACACCTTAACGGGTGTTTTTTTGTTTCTGGCGTTTGTAAAAGCGCGCAGCAAACAAGAGAAAAAAATGGCGCCTTTCGGCGCCATTCTGTTATCCCCTTCTTGCCAGCGTCGCGCCATCCGCGAAGTAGGCTTTAATCCCTGCCAGAATCGACTCTGCGACTTCCTGCTGGAATTTTGCGGTCTTGAGCTTACGCTCCTCTTCCACATTACTGATAAACGCCGTCTCAACCAGAATCGACGGGATATCCGGCGCTTTCAGCACCGCAAAGCCCGCCTGCTCGACGCTGTTCTTATGAAGGTTATTGACGCGCCCCAGCTTATTAAGCACCGCTTTGCCAAACTTCAGGCTGTCGTTGATGGTCAGCGACTGCACCATATCGAACATGGTGTGATCGAGATAGCGGTCACCGCTTTTGCTTACGCCACCAATCAAGTCTGCCGCGTTCTGCGTATCCGCCAGATATTTCGCCGCTGTACTGGTCGCCCCTTTGGTCGAGAGCGCGAAGACGGAGGAACCGTGCGGCTGGCGGCTGCTGAAGGCATCGGCGTGAATCGAGACAAAGAGGTCGGCGCGCTGCTTCTGCGCTTTCGCCACCCGCACCTTCAGCGGAATAAAGACATCTTCGTTGCGGGTCATATAGGACTTCATATTGCCCTCTTTCTCGATCAGCGCATGCAGACGGCGGGCGATTTGCAGCACCACATCCTTCTCACGGGTTTTATATTTCCCCGTCGCCCCCGGATCTTCACCGCCATGACCGGGATCGAGCATGATCACAATTGGCCTGTCACGCCCGGCTTTGCCCGGCTGCGGGCCGCTCTGCGCGGGCGGCACCTGCTTATCAAGATCGCCCTGGTTGTACTCTTCAAGCAGCGCCAGCAGCGGATCCTGCACATCCTGCGCATTCGCCGGATAGAGATCCATCACCAGACGCTCTTTGAAGCCTGCGACCGGCGCCAGCGCAAAGAGTTGCGGTTTCACATTCTGCTTAAGTTCAAACACCATGCGCACCGTCTGCGGATCGAACTGACCCACACGGGCTGATTTGATAAAGGGATCGTCACTGCGGATCTGCGTTCCCATGCCCTTAAGCACGGAGTTGAGGTGAACGCCTTGCAGATCCACCACCAGACGGTCGGGATTGCTCAAGGCGAACTGTTTGTACTTCACCACGCGGTTCGATTCCACCGTCACACGGGTATAGCTCGACGCAGGCCAGACGCGCACGGCGACCACCTGACTGACGGCGGCCAGGCCAACCTGGCTCACGCTTAATAACCACATCGCCCCCGCACCCTGTAATAATTTGCGGCGGCTCAGCGCTGAATGACTTCCCGACATGCTTCTCCCGAGCAATTTGTTTAAATAATGCTTAACGTCAGAATTGACGGAAAACTTTAGCGAATGATGCATAAACTGTCATCTTTTAAAGGGTAAACATATGTCTGGCGCTATGCTTCACAAAGACGGGAGAATCCTGGGTTAAGAAAATTTGTGCTTGCAGCGAAGGCAATAGAAGAATAAAAATACACTTTTTACGAATAATCATGCAGTGAGGACAGGCCGTGGTCAAAGAGCGCAGAACCGAACTGGTGCAGGGATTTCGCCATTCCGTTCCCTATATCAACGCCCATCGGGGAAAGACATTCGTCATCATGCTCGGGGGTGAAGCTATCGAGCATGAAAACTTCTCCAGCATTGTCAACGACATCGGCCTGCTGCATAGCCTCGGGATCAGGCTGGTGGTGGTCTATGGCGCGCGCCCGCAAATCGACGCCAACCTTGCTGAACATCACCACGAACCGATCTACCACAAACACACTCGCGTTACCGACGCCAAAACCCTTGAACTGGTGAAACAGGCCGCAGGGCTTTTGCAGCTGGATATCACCGCACGGCTGTCGATGAGCCTAAACAATACGCCGCTGCAGGGCGCACACATCAACGTGGTCAGCGGTAACTTTATTATTTCGCAGCCGCTGGGCGTCGATGACGGCGTTGACTACTGCCACAGCGGGCGTATTCGCCGTATTGATGAAGAGGCGATCCACCGCCAGCTCGATAGCGGCGCGATTGTGCTGATGGGGCCGGTTGCCGTCTCCGTGACCGGGGAGAGCTTTAACCTCACCTCCGAAGAGATTGCCACCCAGCTGGCGATCAAGCTGAAAGCGGAGAAGATGATCGGCTTTTGCTCATCGCAGGGTGTCATGAATGATGAAGGCGAAATTGTTTCTGAACTGTTCCCTAACGACGCGCAAGCGCGTGTCGAAGAGCTGGAGCAGCGCGGCGACTACCACTCCGGCACCGTGCGTTTCCTGCGCGGCGCGGTAAAAGCGTGCCGCAGCGGCGTGCGTCGCAGCCACTTAATCAGCTATCAGGAAGATGGCTCGCTGTTGCAGGAGCTCTTCTCCCGCGACGGTATCGGCACGCAGATTGTGATGGAGAGCGCCGAGCAGATCCGCCGCGCCACCATTAACGACATCGGCGGCATTCTGGAACTGATTCGCCCGCTCGAACAGCAGGGCATTCTGGTGCGCCGCTCCCGCGAGCAGCTGGAGATGGAGATCGATAAGTTCACGATTATTGAGCGTGACAACCTGACTATCGCCTGCGCGGCGCTCTACCCCTTCCCGGAAGAGAAGATTGGCGAGATGGCCTGCGTGGCCGTGCATCCTGATTATCGCAGCTCGTCACGCGGCGAAGCGCTGCTGGAGCGTATTGCGTTGCAGGCGCGGCAGATGGGCCTCAGCAAGCTGTTTGTACTCACCACCCGCAGCATTCACTGGTTCCAGGAGCGCGGCTTTACGCCGGTGGATATCGACTCGCTGCCTGAAACCAAAAAGCAGATGTACAACTACCAGCGGCGCTCAAAAGTGCTGATGGCCGATCTGACCTGATTCACGCCCCGCCCTGTGCGGGGCGTTTTATTTCAGGGCGCTGAACAGCGCTTCAAGACCGCTGCGCCGCTCGGTGCGGGTGGCAATCGCCTGGCCCAACACGCGCTCATCGGCATAGAGCGAGAGCCGTTTACGTGCGCGAGTAATCGCGGTGTAGACCAGCTCGCGCGTCACCACCGGCACGTTTTGCGCAGGCAGGATCAGCGCGGCGTGATCGAACTCCGAGCCCTGCGATTTATGCACCGTCATCGCCCAGGCGGTTTCATGCTCCGGCAAACGGCTTGGCTGCACCGACTTGATCTTCCCGCCGGGTAGCGGGAACCAGACGCGCATCCCCTGCCCCTGATCCAGCGCAATGCCGATATCACCGTTGAACAGCCCCAGCGCGGAGTCGTTGCGCGAAATCATCACCGGCCTGCCGTGATACCAGCGCGAGAAGGGTTGGCGGGTAATTTTACGCTGACGCACCAACGCCAGCTCAAGCCGTTCATTCAGCCCGCTGACGCCAAACGGCCCCTCGCGCAACGCGCAGAGCAGCTGGTACTCGCCGAAGGCGGCGATAATCGCTTCCGGCTCGGCGTGGCCCTGCACCAGCGAGAGATAGTGCCCATAGCCTGCCAGCGCGTCGTCAATCATCTCCTGATAGGCCTCGGCGCTGTTAAGCGGTTTCCGCTCAATATCCTCAAAACCCTGGCTGAAGACTGCCTGGGTGGCGCGCTTATCACCGCGGTTAACCGCGGCGGCCAGTTGCCCGATGCCGGAGTGGCTGCCGAAGCGGTAACTTTTTTGCAGCAGGCAGAGGCTGTCGCGCAGCGCGGTGGCGGCCTCGCCTTCGCCTGCGGGCACTTTCGCACCGGTTAAGCGTGAGAGTTGCGCCGCGCGCGTCGCACTGTACCCGGCATTTACCCAGGCGCAGATATCCCCCAGCACCGCACCGGCCTCAACGGAGGCCAGCTGATCGCGATCGCCGAGGAAGATCACCCGCGCCCGCGGCGGCAGGGCATCAATCAGCCGCGACATCATCGGCAGGTCAATCATTGACGCCTCATCCACCACCAGCACGTCCAGATGCAGCGGGTTGAGCGCGTGATGGCGCATGCGCTGGCTTCCCGGCTGTGCGCCGAGCAGCCTGTGCAGCGTGCTGGCCTCATCCGGCAGCAGCGCTTTTTGCGCCTCATCAAGCGGTAGCTGGCGCAGCGCGTTGCCGAGGGATTCGGTTAACCGCGCGGCGGCTTTACCGGTGGGCGCAGCCAGGCAAATACGGCAGCGGCTGCCATTGAGCGTTTGTACCAGCGCCGCCAGGAGCTTCGCCACGGTGGTGGTTTTACCGGTTCCCGGCCCGCCGGAGATCACCGAAATTCGCCGGGTAAGCGCCACGGCGGCGGCGACTTTTTGCCAGTTCACATCGGCTTCATTGTCTGGCGGAAAGAGTGAGGCCAGCGCCTCAGAAAGGCGTGCTTCATCCGCCTCATCAACGGCTTCCTGTGCGGCAAAGAACTCCGCGACGCGTCGCTCGTTCCACCACATACGGTTCAGGTAGAGGCGCGCATCGTGCAAAATAATCGGCGTTGCGCCGCTGCCGTCGCCAACTGCCGGTGAGGCAAGCAGCAGTGCCTGCCAGTCGTCGGGCGGCCCGGCCATCTCAAACAGCTGGCGTGCGAGCGGCGAATCGCTGCCGAACACTTCGGGCGTCAGGCGTGAGAGCGGCAAACAGACATGCCCCTCTCCGGCATCGCGGCTCAGTAGCGCCGCGGCCAGCAGCAAGGCGGGCTCTTCCGTGCCAGCCACCGTCAGGGCAAACTGCACGTCCAGCGGACGCAGCAGCTTCTGCTCCATCGCTTCTTGCAGTAAAGCCTGCACATTCATGGCGTCATCTCCGGTACTTCACCTGCAAACAGGGTATCCATGCGGGCGATCAGCGCCGCCTCCGGGCGGGTGGTGAAAATCCCCTGCTCCGGTTGCTGCGCCTCCACGCCGCGTAAAAAGAGGTAGATCACACCGCCGAAATGGCGCTCATAGTCATAATCGGCGATGCGGTGGCGTAGATAGCGGTGCAGCGCCAGGGTATAGAGCTGGTACTGCAAATCGTAGCGATGGGACTGCATGGCTGCCGCCATCGCCTCTTGCGTATAGGCCTGCGCGTTTTCGCCAAGCCAGTTGGATTTGTAATCGAGCAGGTAGTAGCGCCCCTGATGGCGAAACACCAGGTCGATAAAGCCCTTCAGCATCCCGCGCACGTCGCGAAAATCGAGCGGCGCGCAGCCGGCCGATAGCGGATCGTAGCGGCGGATCAGGCTATCGAGCGCCTCTGCGCTCAGCGTGGCGCTGATGGGCAGGTAAAACTCCATCTCGACCTGTTTATCGTTGGCCGTCAACTGGCTAAGAGAGACTCCCGCTGGGGTTAGCGGCGCGTGCAGCACCGTCTCCAGCCAGCTGCTCAGCACCGGTTGCCAGTGCTCCTCATACCCAGCCACCAGCAGCTTTTCCGCCACCCACTCCGGTGATACCGGCTGGGTGAAGTCAATATCTTCAAACAGACTGTGCAAAAAAGTGCCCGGCGCTGCGCCGCGCGGAAACTGGTGCGGCGTCAGCATCGGCTGGGTCTGCACCTCGCGCTCGCCTGCGGCGTCGACATCCAGACGCGGGAGCAGATCCTGAGCAAGGCCGTGACCGCGCTGCTGTAAGCCGGAGTAACTGGTCACGCGCCAGTCATCGGCGACCCGGCGCATCACTTCGCGCACGCTGAGCGCGGGCGGCTGCGGCTGCGGTAACTCCCAGCGCTCGGTGTCCGGCGTTGGCGGTATGGCCAGCACAATCTCTTCATTGCAGATCGCTGCCAGCGCCTGACGCAGCCCGGCGGCGTCCAGCGCTTCTCCTTTCTGAATCAGCCGACCCAATGCGCTAAGGTGGAAATCAGTTGGCCCGCTCTTCTCGCCACGCCGGCGAAACAGCGGCGCAATGCCCAGACTGCAGTGCCATACCGAGCGGGTCAGTGCCACATAGAGCAGGCGTAAATCTTCCGCCAGCCGCTCCGCCTCTGCCAGCTCAATGCTCTCTTCGGCATGGCTGAGATCGAGCACCGCGTTAAACGAGGCGCGATCGTGATAGAAGCCCTGGTCCTGTACGCGGAAGTTGGCGATAAATGGCAGCCAGACCAGCGGGTACTCAAGGCCTTTCGATTTGTGGATGGTGACAATCTGCACCAGGTGCTTATCGCTCTCCAGACGCATCTGCTCGCTGGCGGCGCTGGTGTTCGGCTCGGCGATGTGCTGCGTTAGCCAGCGTGTAAGTGCGTGCTCACTCTCAAGCTGTGTGCCTGCTTCCTGCAACAGCTCGCTGACATGCAAGATGTCCGTTAAGCGCCGCTCTCCGCCGGGCGTGGCAAGCAGGTTTTCCGCTACGTTACGCGCGCTCATCAGCGTGCGCAGCATCGCCATCACGCCGCGTTTTTGCCACAGCTCGCGATAGTGGGAGAACTCTTCAACCACCCGATCCCAGGCATCTTCATCAAGATTGAGCGCGTCGATATCCCGCGCCGTCAGCCCGAGCATCGAGGTTGCCAGCGCGCTGCGCAGCGTGTTTTCACGCTCCGGCGTCAGCACCGCATGCAGCAACCAGAGCAGCTCCTGCGCTTCCGGCGTTTCAAATACGCTGTCGCGGTTGGAGAGGTAGACAGAGGGAATGCCGAGCAGCGTCAGCGCATCGCGGATAAGCGACGCTTCATGGCGGCTGCGCACCAGCACGGTGATATCCGAAGCTTTTACCGGCCGCGCTTTATCCCCTTCGTAGAGCAACGCATCGCCTTTCTGCCCGGCGCTGAGCCAGTCACGGATCTGCGTCGCGCAGAGCTGGGCCATAAAGCTCTGGTAATCACCGACGCCAACGCCTTCGCCCTCCATTAGCCACAGCTTCATCGACGGCTGGCTTTCTCCCTTCACCGCAAAGCGCAGGCCGCTGTTTCGCGCAGCCGCTTTTACCGGCAGGAAGGGGATCTGGCGGAACATAAACGCATCGTCCATCTGGCTAAAGAGCCGGTTGACGCTGGCGATCATCCCCGGCGACGAGCGCCAGTTGGTGTCGAGGGTGTAGCGGGCGCTCACTTCGTCGCGCGCTTTCATATAAGTGAAGATATCAGCGCCGCGAAAAGCGTAGATTGCCTGCTTGGGATCGCCAATCAGCAGCAGGCCACACTCGGGCTGATTCAGCCAGATACGGCTAAAGATGCGGTACTGCTGCGGGTCGGTATCCTGAAACTCATCAATCATCGCCACCGGAAAACGGGTGCGGATAGCCGCAGCCAGCGCCTCGCCGTTCGGGCTTTGTAAGGCGTGATCGAGCCGGCTGAGCATATCGTCAAAACCAAGCTCACCGCGGCGGCGCTTCTCTTTTGCGACCGCGTCGCGGATTTCGTGCATCGCGCGGGTCAGCACCAGATCGCTCAAGGTCAACGGCTGCGCCAGCAGCGTTTCGATGGCGACAAACAGCGGATGCTCCGGCACCACGCCGCCCGCTTTGGTGCGCTGGGCGAGAAACGCCTGCGAGAACTTCTCCAGCGCGTCCGGTAGCAGATAGGTACTGGTCTCCTCCTGCGCCCAGGCGGAGATCTTCTCAATCCATTTTCCCTGGTTGCCGCGGTTGAACTTGCGCCGGTCGATGCCGGAATTTTCCAGCAGCGGCTCCAGTTCACTGACGGAGTCGAGCCACTGACGTTTCACCGCATTAATCTGCGAGACAATCTGCGCATGGCGCGACGCGAGGGTCTCCTCCTCCGGCGGCGGCGATTTGATCTGCGGGGCTTCTCCCTGCAAATAGCGGTCGATGGACCTGAGCAGATCCTGCGGCCCCTTCCACAAATCGTGGATCACCTGCGCAATATCGCGCGGCAGCGGGTAGCAGTGGCGACGCCAGAAGTCTGCGCAGGCCTGATAGCGCAGCAGGGTTTCATCTTCCAGCAGTTTCAGTTCAAACAGCATGCCGGATTCAAAGGCGTTGAGGCTGAGCATGCGCTGGCAAAAACCGTGAATAGTAAAGACAGCGGCTTCATCCATCTGCCGCTCCGCCAGCATCAGCCAGTGGGCGGCCTGCTGTTTATCCTCAATCTCTGCCAGCAGGCTGGCGTAGAGCGGGTTGTCGCTGCTTTCGCGCAGGCAGGCAATACGAAGCTCATGGATGTTGCTGCGAATACGCCCGCGCAGCTCTTCCGTTGCCGCTTCGGTGAAGGTGACCACCAGCAGCTCTTCGACGTTGAGCGGGCGGGGAAAGGCGGCATTGCCGCCAAGCCCGAGTAACAGCCGCAGATAGAGCGCGGCGATGGTGAAGGTCTTACCGGTGCCCGCCGAGGCTTCAATCAGGCGCTCGCCGGTAAGCGGCAGGCGCAGGGGATCAAGGGTCTCAGCGGTCGTTTCACTCATTTTTCTCGCTCATCAAGGGTAAGGATTGCTGCAAAGCGCTGGCGTCCTTCCACACCTTCCAGCCGTCAGGGCGGGCGTAGTCGGCTTTTCCACTCTGGCTTCCGGAGATCTGTGACAGTATCGCCATACCTTGCGGCTCAACCACCGCCTGATGGAAGAAGTCCGCAAGTTTTTGCGGCGTCAGCGCTTTTATTTGGGCCACTACTTTATCACGTGAATCGAAGCGCATATTGCCGCGATCGAAATCTTTGCTCAATTTGGAAGCCTCCTCGCCTAATGTCTGCGGCGCTTGCAGCATTTGCGCAATGACGCCCTGCTGGATCTGCGCAAACTCCTCCGGCTTCATCGCGCGCAGGCGCGCTTCAGCGGTCGGGAAGAAGGCTTTATAGCGCTCCCAGAGCCAGGCGGGCTGCTTCTCATTGCTCTGCAACAGGAAGCCCATTCCCCACTGGCGGCCAACATTGATGGGGAAAGCAAAGACGGCATAACCGAGCTGCTCTTCGGTGCGCAGCTGGTTATAGAACCACGGCTGCACAATCTGCCCGAGCATCGCGCTGTACGCCGAGCTGCTGTACTCATCGAAACCGGTCGGCACAAAGACGGCAGCCAGCGCGGAATCGGTGCTGTTGCCCGCTTTCTCAAACATGGCGCTCTGCTTTTTATCCACCAGCACATCTTTGTTGCGGCACCATTCGTTACCGCTGGTGCCAAGCTGTTTTTGCACGTTGCGGGCCAGATCTTTCGCCTGCTGTTCGCTCAGGTTACCCACCACCAGAAACTCCGGGCGCGCATTCTGCTTCAGCGCATCGCGATAATGAAGAATGTCCTGCACGGTGATCGACGGCAGCAGCGCACGGCGCGCTTCGCGCGGGAAATAGGGCACCTGCGATATCATCTGCACCGGCATAATCGCCTGGTCAAACGCTTTACCCTTCTCCGCCGAGGCCATCATTCTGCTGTACCAGGATTTCGCCTGCGTCAGCTGCTCCTCGGTGGGCGTATAGCTGAAATACCCCTCCAGCAAGGCGCTGAAGAGCTGCGGCAGGCGCTGCGTGTAGCCGTTGGCATTTAGCATCAAACCGTTATTAGCATTGGTGGAGAAGCCAATGCCGCCGACCGCAGCCTGGTTACTAAGCTGATCGAGCGCCAGCCCTGCCAGGTAATCATTTAAGGCAAACATTACCTGATTTTTCGCACTGTCCATCGCCTGCGGATTACGCAGCACTACGCTGACATCCGCGCGCGGTTCATTGGCGAAGTAGCGGCTTGGCATGTAGACCACGCGCAGCGCCGGTTCATCAACAATAAGCTCCGGGTGCGTGTATTTTTTCGCCGGGGTAATCAGCGAGAAGTCATCCGGAATATAGGGGTTAAGCTCCGGGAATTTCAGATCGATCCCCGCCTCATCTTTTTGCCAGGCGGCAAAGCGATCAGGGGTAATTTTCTCCACCTGGTAAGGCGCATCAACAAAGTAGGCTTTTTTGTTGTGCGGCTCATCGGGGCTGATATACCAGATACGCGCGTTTTGCGGCGTCATCTCATCAAGGCGTGCCTGTACCGCTTTAGCATCAAACTGGTCGGCAATGTTGACGGAATCGAGAGTGTGAGCAACCGGCACGCGGATCATCGTGTCGGCGAGCCACTCAACGTAATCCATATCGCGGGTGATCGACGGGTAGCGGAAATCGAGATCGAGAATGTGCGCCAACTCGTCGAAATAGCGCTTATCGATCCCCTTTTCGCGCAGCAGTTGCAGGTAGCTGAAGATGGCGGCGACCACCCGATCGCGGTTCGCCAGCCCTTTATCCGTCAGCGTGGCGGAGATGGCCAGCACGCCGCTGTTGCCGTTGACTACCGGGTCGGAGTCACCGCGAATCCCCTCAACCAGCCCCTGGCTTTGCAGCCAGTCCGAGAGCGTGCCCGGGCTGCGGTTGCCAATCAGATAGGTAATCAGCTCGTCGGTTTTGCTGCGAAAGGCCGCCGTGTTGTTATCAATACGAAACTCAACGCGCAGCAGCTTGTTCGGCACTTCCGGCACGTAATGAATAATGATGCCTTTTTGCGCATCCGTTACCACCGGCACAGTAATCTCAGGCCGGGTGATATTTTTGTTGGGAACCCGGCCATAGGTCTGCACCGCGAGCGTCGCCAGCTCGTTAAGCGGGCGATTGCTGTAAATCACCGCTTTCATCAGGTTGGCCGAATAGAACTTATCGCGAAACGCCAGCAGCGCGTCATGCACCGGGCTGCCCGGTTTATCGCTGAGGGTTTCAAGGTTGCCGCCGGAGAAGCGCGCGCCAGGGTGAGCGGGGTTAATGGTCTCCGCACTCACCTGCGCCATGCGCATGCCGTCACGGGTACGCGCCATGGTCAGCTCCGCGTTGACCGCGTTACGCTCCCGCTCGGCGTACTTCTTTGCCAGCAGCGGCTCGGCGATGGCATCGGCTAAACGATCCACCGCGCCGTCCAGCGCGTCGTTCTCCACTTCCAGATAGTAAGCGGTGCGATAAGGCGCAGTGCTGGCGTTGTGGCTACCGCCGTGCATTTTGAGGTATTCAGCGAGGCTGTCTGGCTGCGGATACTTTTTCGACCCCATCAGCGTCATGTGCTCAAGATAGTGAGCAAGACCTGGGTGGCTATCGGGATCTTCAAGCGAGCCGACCGGCACAACCAGCGCCGAAAGGGATTTGACCGCCTGTGCATCCGAGACCAGCAGCACGACCATGCCGTTATCAAGGCGGATCGCCTGATACTGCCGCGTATCTTTGTCACTCTTACGGATAGTTTCTTTAACAGGCTGCCAGCCGGTGTCAGCCTGACTGAGTGGCGCCCACAGGGCAAAAAACAGAACGAAGATAGTTAACCAGGTGCTGCGGGGCATTCACGAACCTCATCATTAACTTTTCCTGCTCCCCCGATAACCGCCGGAGTAGCAGGTAAATGTGTGCTGACAGCGTCAGCACGCGTGTTATATCAGTCCGTGACCGTCGCGCATAATAAGGGATGGCTCCCCTCTGCGCAATTTTTATACCGTCAGGCGGGCTGATTGTGTCGATAAAGCGGTAACAGGAAACGTTGCGTCTGCGCGGTAATCTCTGCGAAGTACTCCGGCTCGAGGGTTCGCCACAGACGCTGATACCAGACATCGGCACCTTCTCCGCTGACCACCATGTTGCCTTCATACGCCTGCAAAAATTTGCTCTGCGCTTTTTGCAACGTCTCGTCGTCCTTTACCATGGCATCATTTGCCGCGTCATAACAGGCTTTTATCCACGCGCCGCCGCTTTCCGGTAGCAGTAGCAAGGGTTTCGCCATCCCTTCGCGGTAGCCTTCGATCATTAACGCCAGATAGCGCAGCGCCTCTTCGGGCGGCAGCGGCGGGAAGCGCCACTGACCATCTTTGCGCACAAAGAGACGGCTCTCTCCCGTTCCGCCACTGGCACAGTAGACAAGATGTTCCAGCCAAAGTTGCAGCCCCTGCGAGACCTTAAGCTGCGATGGACGCCAGCGCAGCAGCCCGTCCGGCTGCACGTGGGCCAGCCATCCGGTCAGGTGAACACCCGCGCAGTGCAGGTCGATTTCGAGGCTGCCTGCCGGTTGACGATGCTCAATAACGCGGCTGGCCAGCGCCTGCATCTCTTTGCACTGCGTCTCCCAGACAATCTCACCAAACGCCCCGTATGGCAGCACACCCGCAGCCCGATAACGGCGGAACAGTTTTTCCGCATCCTGCTCTTCAACCAGCGCATTCAATAACTCGTTATTAAGCTGGTAGCGATCGAGTCCATCCAGAATAAAGGGCTCGGCGTCAGGAATATCGCTCTCTTCAGGGCGGAAATTGACCCGCAGACGCATCTGGAAGAAGGCTCGCACCGGGTGCGCCCAGAAGCGCTGAAGCTGGTCAAAGGCCAGCGTCTCAAGCGCAGGCGTCTCCAGCGTCTGGATAAAGGGCAGATGCTCTTCGCCCTGCAGGCTGGCAGCAGGCAGCCAGTCGCGGGCATAGCTCTGCCACTCATCCACCGTATAGTTAGCCGGATCGAACGGCATGCGAGTATGCAGATGGGTGATATGTGCCTTTACCCGCCGCTCGCTTTCGTCGCAGTTGAGAGACTCATCCCCCGGCAGATGGTGGCTCTGGCCGATATAGTCCACCAGTTCCTGCACCAGCACCGAAGGAAAACGCTCTTTGTTATCCTGGATCGAACGGCCTATATAGCTGATATAGAGCTGCTGCTGGGCGGAGATCAGCGCTTCCAGGAAGAGATAGCGGTCATCATCACGGCGGCTGCGATCGCCGCGCTGCGGTTTCTGGCTCATCAGATCAAAGCCGAGCGGAGGAAGCGTTCGCGGATAGATGCCGTCGTTCATCCCCAGCAGGCAGACCACCTTGAAGGGGATCGAGCGCATCGGCATCAGCGTACAAATATTGACGGGGCCAGCGAGGAAGCGCTGGCTGATGCGCTCCTGATCGAGGCGCTGAGCCAGCTCATCACGCAGCAGCGAGAGCGGGACCGCTTCGCCATAGCTCGCGCCAACGCCCTGGGCGATGATCGCCTGCCACTGCTGCTCAATCAGCGCCAGTGCGGCTTCGGTCTCCTGATCCGGCAGGAAGAAGTCATTAAGCATCTCCCGGCACACCGGTAGCCACTCCTCCAGCGGGCGCTCTTCGGCAAGACCCCGACGCCAGATATTGAGCTGCATCAGCAGCGAGGCCAGGTGACCGACCAGCTCCGCAATCAGCCCGCTCGACTCGTCATAAGGAAGAATTGACTGCCACTCGCCCCGGTGGCTCTCCATGGCGTAGCCGAGCAGCATGCGCGTCAGGCCAAACTGCCAGGTGTGCTGCCCGGTTGGCGGCAGTTCGAGCTCGCGGACGTTGTCATCATCCATCCCCCAACGAATGCCGGACTCGTTTACCCACAGGCGCAGGTAGCGCAGCCCCTCTTCGGTAATGTTGAAGCGGGCCGCCAGCACCGGCACATCCAGCAAGGCCAGCACATCTTCCGAGACGAAGCGGCTGTCCGGCAGGGATAAGAGGCTGATAAAGGCTTGCAGCGCGGGGTGGGCCTGGCGCGCGCGGCGGTCGGATACCGCATAGGGAATGTAGCGCTCACCGCTGGCGCTGCCGAACACCGCCTGAATATAGGGGCTGTAGCTGTCGATATCTGCCACCATCACCACGATATCGCGCGGCGTCAGCTCCGGATCCTCCTCCAGCATCGCCAGCAGGCGATCGTGCAGTACCTCCACTTCCCGCTGCGGGCTGTGGCAGATATGCACCGTAACGCTGCGATCCTCTGGATCGAGCGGGCGTTTCTTATCGCTGCGCGCGAACTCCTCTGCCGTGACGCCAGCTACCGCACTGTTTTGCAGCTCAAGGATGTCGTACTTCAGGTTTTGCAGCAGCGAGCGCGGGGTGATGTCGACAAAGGCATCCAGCTCTTCATAGCGCTCCATCCCCGCAAGCAGAAAGATGTTGTCGCGCCCCAGCTTGCCCCAGGAGGCCAGCAGCGGATTACCCACATCCTGCTCGCCTTCGCCATTGAACAGACCTTCCGCGCTTTGTGTATCGCGGAAAAGAGGAAACTGGCGGTCATCCCGGTGATGGCGGCGGCGGCGCGTGACGAGCCGTGCGAGAAACGCCGGGTCTTTGATATCGCCCCAGTAATAGCGACAGGGGTTAGTAAACAGCAGATGGACATCAATATGCTTGCCCAGCGCCTGCAGGGCTTGCAGGTAGACTGGCGGCAGCGCGGAGATGCCGCAGATAAAGACGCGGGCAGGCAGCCCGGCTGGCGGCTCTTTCGCCGATTCAAGCCGGGAGATAAAGCGCTGATAGAGGTTGGCGCGGTGCCAGTGGGGCTGGCCTAACTCGCGGGTATGCTCAACCAGCGCGCGCCAGAGCGGCGCCTGCCAGCGCTGCGCATCGTCCAGCCCGTCAACCCGTTCACCCGCCTCCCAGCGCGTCAGCCACTCCGGGCGATAAACCAGATACTGATCGTAAAGATCCGCCACGCGTGAGCAGAGCTGGAACAGTTTGCGCTTGTCATCATCATCGTGGAGATAGTGATGCAGCATGGCAAAATCTTCATGCTCCAGCAGCGCAGGCAGCAGCGACATCAGCTTCCAGCTCATACTCTGTTTGTTAAAGGCGCTCTCTTTGGGAATGTCCTCCAGGACGGTAACGAACATCTCCCAGATAAAGCTCGCGGGCAGCGGAAAGGTGATATTGGCAGCGATGCCAAATTTTTGCGCCAGGGTCATCTGCAGCCACTGCGCCATCCCGGTGCTTTGCACCATGATCACTTCCGGCGCAAAGGGATCGTCGAGCCTGTCATGCTCAACGATAAACTCCATCAGTGCTTCAAGCACATCCAGACGATTGGAGTGATAAACCCTTAACATACGTGCTCCTGGCTACTGACTATTTGGGCAAAAAAGTTGCGTCATTTTCCCCTGCCTGCCCAGCGGCGAGATAACGGTGACGTTGATGCTGACACATCCTTCTGTTGTTGTCTGCCCCCGTGAAACCTGCCAGCCCGAAGGGAGCGGCGTCGCGTGAGGTTGAGCTTGCTGCCATGCATAGCGCCAGAGCTGTCGCCACTGGCTGGCGGTGGAAAACCCGGCGGACAGCGCGCGATGATACCCGCCAAGGGCAGTGACCACCATCACCATCAGCACCATCGCCAGCAGGACTTCCGTCAGGCTGAAGCCCCGCTCCCGGTTCAGGGAAGTTGACATAATGCGCTCTCCGTAAGCGGGCAGAAATCGCTCCAGCCATGGGGCGAGAAGCGAACCTGCTCACCATCTACACGCCCCAGCCGCCATAATGCCGCTTCTGCGCTGGCGGCGATCAGCAAAGCGGAGCCTTCGGCAAAAATACGCAGGCAGCTTCGCACGCCTTCTGCATCAGGCTGCTGGCATTGCAGCGCAGGCTCTGACGGCCATCGCCTGTGCCGCGCCGCCTCCATCGCCGATGAAATCTCTGCGGTGCGGCGAATCCCTTGCCCTTCACGATTGACCCGCCAGATATGGCTGGTTAGCTGCTGGCTAAGGCCGTTGAGCATCAGGCTACCCAGCAGCAGCAACAGAAGCACCAGCGCCAGGGAGGATACGCCACGCTGCCGATTCACAGGTTATACCCGGTGACGGTTAGCTCGCCGCTCACCGTTTTCTCAGCAGCGCCCGGCAGGCTGGCGGCAAGCTGGATCGTGAGCTGCGGCGCTAAACCTACCGTCCGGCGTTGGGTCACGCTAAAGCGCCCGATGTGCATCTGCGCGGGATCGGTGACTTTTTCCCACCCTCTCCCGGTGCAGGAGGTCGCACCGCGTAGCGTTTCCAGCGCGCCGTTCTGCAGGCGAAAGGCCGTTTGTTCGGCGTCATTACTGGGTGCGCCCTCCCAGCGACCATTGCTGTTGGCATCCCACTGCGCAATGACGCACTCCCCTTTGGCACTAATAAAAAGTGGCTGACCATTACAGCTACCGTTGCAGTAACCCGCGCGCTGCAGGTGTTTAGCGACGGCCCGCAACCTCTGCCAGAGGTCGTCCTCAATAGTCTGCAGCCGGGTGTGCTGCATAAGGGCAATCTGTAGACCGGGCAGAAAGCGGGCGGAGGCAAGCAGCAGCACGCTACCGATGGCCATTGCCAGCAGCGTCTCCAGCAAGGAAAAACCACGCTGAGCGTTTAACATACACTCCCTCCTCCAGGCTGACACATCCTGATCCTCCCCCATGCAGAGACCACCACCCGCCACTCACCGGCGCTGCTGCGCAGGCGAATATGCCCCGGCCAGGCGGTATTGCGTAAACCATAAAAACCGAGCGATGGCGTGACATCAGCCAGCGTAACGTCTGGCCAGGCCGGGCGCATCATTAACGACTGCTGCGCTGAGCAACGCGCCGCCGGTGCGTTAAGCAAGCACCACTGCTCCCCTTCCCGCACGCTGTAAACAACCTGCGACTGGTTGCGCCAGTTGGCCTCCTCCCGTAAGCGCTCAAGGAAATGGCGCGCCTGCAGGGCCGTTTGCCACAGCCGCTGCTGCGCTTGCCAGCTCTGCCAGCCGGAAATCCCCGCTGCGCTGAGAATGACAATCAGCGCCACGGCAACGAGGGTTTCAATCAATGTAAAGCCATCTTCTTTTTTCATGGCGGCAGTCTGTCGCCGGGAGAAAAATTCGTCGAGGAGGAAAAGGCAGGTTTACGAGGCGTTACGCAAGGAAAAAAGAGGATTGCAGCGGGTTACAAAAAGCCTGGAAGCTGTGCCGAAAAAGCGATTTGCAGGCAAAAAAAAACCGGCACGTTAACGCGCCGGTTGTGTCAGGCTAAGCGAGGTCAGATAGCGACCGGCGCTTTGATCGCAGGATGCGGATCGTAGCCTTCGATTTCGAAGTCTTCGAAACGGTAATCAAACAGTGAAGCGGGTTTACGTTTGATTACCAGCTTCGGCAACGCGCGCGGCTCGCGGCTCAGTTGCAGATGCGTCTGCTCAAGGTGGTTGCTGTAGAGGTGCGTGTCGCCACCGGTCCAGACAAAGTCACCCGGCTCAAGATCACACTGCTGCGCCATCATATGCACCAGCAACGCGTAGCTGGCGATATTGAACGGCAGGCCGAGGAAGACGTCGCATGAACGCTGGTAGAGCTGGCAAGAGAGCTTGCCATCTGCCACATAGAACTGGAAAAAAGCGTGGCACGGAGCCAGTGCCATTTTATCCAGTTCGCCGACGTTCCACGCCGAAACGATAATGCGGCGCGAGTCCGGATCGTTTTTCAGCTGCTCAATGACCGTTGAAATCTGATCGATATGGCGACCGTCCGGCGTCGGCCAGGCGCGCCATTGTTTGCCATAGACCGGGCCCAGATCGCCATTTTCATCGGCCCATTCGTCCCAGATAGAGACCTTGTTCTCACGCAGGTAGGCAATGTTGGTATCGCCCTGCAGGAACCACAGCAGCTCATGAATAATTGAACGCAAATGGCAGCGCTTGGTGGTCACCAGCGGGAAGCCGTCCTGCAGATTAAAACGCATCTGATGGCCAAAAATAGACAGCGTGCCTGTCCCGGTGCGGTCATTTTTCGGGGTGCCTTCGTTAAGCACCTTTTGCATCAACTCTAAATACTGTTTCATGGTTCCTCAGGAAACGTGTTGCGGCGAACGATGGCGGTACGCCCAGATCATCATGATGGCGCCTGCAATAATCATCGGAATGGAGAGGATCTGCCCCATGCTAATGTACTGCACCCACTCGCCGGTAAACTGCGCGTCGGGCTGGCGGAAAAACTCAACGATGATACGGAACGCGCCGTAGCCAATCAGGAACAGGCCGGAGACCGCGCCGGTCGGGCGAGGTTTACGGATAAAGAGGTTAAGAATGATAAACAGCACCACGCCTTCCAGCGCCAGCTCATAGAGCTGGGACATGTGGCGCGGCAGAACGCCGTAGGTATCAAAAATCGATTGCCACTCAGGATGAGAAGGCAGCAGCGCCATATCCTCTGCGCGCGAGCCAGGGAACAGCATGGTGTATTTGAAGGAGGGATCGACACGGCCCCAGAGCTCGCCGTTAATAAAGTTACCCAGGCGACCGGCACCGAGGCCAAACGGGATCAGCGGCGCGATAAAGTCGGCGACCTGGAAGAAGCTGCGTTTGGTGCGTTTAGCGAAGATGATCATCACCACGATCACGCCGATTAAGCCGCCGTGGAAGGACATGCCGCCGTCCCATACGCGGAAGAGATAGAGCGGATCGTCGAGGAAGAGCGGGAAATTGTAGAACAGCACGTAGCCGAGACGACCACCGAGGAACACCCCGAGGAAGCCTGCGTAGAGCAGGTTTTCAACTTCGTTTTTGGTCCAGCCGCTGTTCGGGCGGTTAGCCCGGCGGGTTGCCAGCCACATAGCGAAAACAAAACCGACCAGATACATCAGACCGTACCAGTGCAGGGATACGGGTCCGATGGAGAAAATCACCGGATCAAAATCCGGAAAATGCAGATAGCCACTGTTCATCTGTCACCACAACTTGTTGTTATTCCGCCGAAAGTGGACAGCGGTACACCGACGCAGTCGCGCCTGGCGGCCGCTCCAAAGCTGCGAATCATAGCATAAGGCACACCAGGCAGGTTGCCGCTATGTTGTAAAAGTTATGTATAAACGAAACGGGTGCAGGCGGAGGTTCTGCGCAGAGCCCTTGCCGGATGGCGCTTGCGCTTATCCGGCCTACAAAAGGCAAAGCACGGTGCGCAACCTCTGCCGGATGGCGCTGCGCTTATCCGGCCTACGAAAGGCAAAGCCCGCTGCGTAGCCTCTGCCGGATGGCGCTTACGCTTATCCGGCCTACGAAAGGCAAAGCCCGCTGCGTAGCCTCTGCCGGATGGCGCTTACGCTTATCCGGCCTACGAAAGGCAAAGCCCGGTGCGCAGCCTCTGCCGGATGGCGCTGCGCTTATCCGGCCTACAAAACAATGCTTATCCGGCCACCGAAGAAGGTCTGCCCTGGTAGGCCTGATAAGGCGAAGCCGCCATCAGGCATATTGCCCACAGAGCCGAAAGGCCGGCTCTGTGGGCAATACTAAACCGTCGCTTAAATCCCGCCGCGGATCAGCCCGCCGAGGCCGCGCCGCTCCATAAAAGCTGCAATCTGGTGGCGCACTTCGGTTGTCAGCTGGGACTCCAGCGCACGCTGTGCCAGCGCCTGGACCTCCTCGCAATCAATGCGGCGCAGCAAATATTTGATACGCGCCACCGAGCGACCATTCATGGAAAGATGCCGGTAGCCCATGCCAATCAGCAGCGCGACGCACATCGGATCGCCGGCCATTTCTCCGCATAAACAGAGATCGATCCCCAGCCGTTCAGCTTCGCCTGAAATCATCGCCAGCGCGCGCAGCACCGCCGGGTGCAGGCTGTCATACATATTCGCTACACGGGTATTGTTACGATCGACAGCAAGAATGTATTGGGTTAAGTCATTGGTGCCGACAGAAATAAAATCGACGCGGTTAACCAGGTGCGACAGCATAAACACCATCGAGGGGACTTCCAGCATCACGCCAATGCGCGGTTTCGGAATGGCATAACCGATCATCTCTTCCACTTCCCGCCCGGCACGCTCAATCAGCCTGCGCGCCTCATCCACCTCATCAATGCTGGTGATCATCGGCAGCAGAATGCTGAGGTTGCCGGTTGCAGCGTTTGCCCGCAGCATTGCGCGCACCTGGATCAGGAAGATCTCCGGCTGATCGAGGGTAATTCGAATGCCGCGCCAGCCAAGACAGGGGTTCTCTTCGCTTATCGGCATATAGGGCAGCTGTTTGTCGGCGCCGACATCCAGCGTACGCAGCGTCACCGGCTTGTCGTTGAACATCTGCAACATGCCCTGATACTGCGCCACCTGCTCCTCTTCGGAGGGGAAACCGCTTTGCAACATAAAAGGAATTTCAGTGCGGTAGAGCCCAATGCCGTCGATTCGCTTGCCCAGCTTCTCTTCATGGGCAGGGCTTAACCCGGCGTTGAGCATCACTTTAACGCGCTCGCCGCTGCTTAAGCGGGCTTCGAGGTTAACGTCATCTTCGGCAAGACGGCTTAACTCATTCTCTTCCGTGATGAGACGCTGGTACTCCTGCAGCAATACCGGTTCAGGATCGACCAGCAGCTCACCACGATAGCCGTCAACGATCAGCGTCCGCCGATGCAGCGCTGAAGGCTGAATATCGGCCCCCATAACCGTAGGAATGCCCAGCGCGCGCACCATAATCGCGGCATGGGAGTTGGAGGCGCCATCGCGCACCACCACGCCCGCCAGCCTGTCATGGGGCAACTCGGCAAGCGTCGTTGCAGAGAGTTCGTCTGCCACCAGCACGAAGCGTTCCGGCCAGCTATTCGGCCCCTGAATATTGTCATCGAGATGGAACAGCAGGCGCTGACCTAGGGCGCGCAGATCGCCCGCGCGCTCTTTCAGATAGCCATCACTGAGGGCGGCAAACTGCGCGGCAAAGCTCTCAATAACGGTTTTTACCGCCCACTCGGCGACCACACCGCGGTCGACCTCTTCAAATAGCTCGCGGCGAAGACGCGCATCGGAGAGCAGGTGCGAATAGAGGTCAAAGATCGCCGCCGTCTCTTTTTGTGCGCCAGCGGAGAAGCGCTTACTGTAGCGACGAAACTCATTTGCCGCCTCTTCCAGCGCGGTCGTTAACCTTTCCCGCTCAAGGGAGGTATCCAGCGTTGAAGCCGGGTAAACCTGCTCCATCAACGGCAGCGTTTGATCCATCCACCCTTCGGCAATCGCCACGCCGGACGAGGCAGGCAGCGCACGAATACGGGTCTGACGATACTGGCCAAACAGGGCGGTTAGCTGAGACTGGGAAAGAATACCCGCCATCTGGGTGGCGAGGGTAACGAGGAAGGACTCTTCGCTCTCGTCGTACTGGCGAATTTCGCGCTGCTGCACCACCAGTACGCCAAGCAACTGGCGGCGCTGAATGATCGGCACACCAAGAAAAGCGCGAAACCGCTCCTCTTTCACCGAGGGGATAAATTTAAAGCTGGGGTGCTTTTGCGCGTCGGCAAGGTTGATAGGCTCCGCCAGCCTGCCTACCAGGCCGACGATACCTTGATCGAATGCGAGCGTAACAGTGCGGCCGCGCGGCTTTTTCAAACCGCGCGTCGCCATAAGATAGAAACAGCGCCTGTCGTGATCTGCGAGATAGACCGAACATACTTCGGTTTCCATCGCCAGACAAACGTCGGTAACCAGTATCTCCAGCGCTTCGTTAAGACGTGGCGCGCTGGCAACTTTCTCAACAATCTCTCGCAGTCGGGTGAGCATAATGTGGGTGGCTTAACCTCGTTTCCGTCGCCAGGCAGGCGCGCTTTGCGGCTTCACAGGGGTCTCCTGAAGCGCCAGCACAGCGGCTGCAAACTCTTTCATCACCCGCCGGTAGACGTCGCGTTTAAACGACACAACCTGGCGAACAGGATACCAGTAGCTCACCCAACGCCAGCCATCAAACTCGGGTGTACTGCTGGTTTGCATATTGATATCGCTGTCGTTGCTCATCAACTGCAAAAGAAACCATTTCTGTTTCTGGCCGATGCAAACCGGCTTTGTGTCCCAACGCACCAAACGTTTCGGTAACTTGTAACGCAACCAGTTACGGGTAGAAGCAAGGATACGAACATCTTTACGACTTAAGCCCACTTCCTCGAACAGCTCCCGGTACATGGCCTGCTCCGGAGATTCTCCAGGATTGATTCCCCCCTGGGGAAACTGCCATGAGTGCTGTCCGAAGCGTTTGGCCCACATGACCTGACCCTGTCGATTACAGATTACGATTCCCACATTTGGGCGGTAGCCATCGTCATCAATCACCGGACTACCTCAAAATAAACCTGAATAAAGCGATTGTTTCACACTCCCGGAAAACGGTAAACCACTCTATGACAGGGAGATAAACGAATAACAATTGAATAACTCACAGTTATCATCACACTTATAAACAGACCCGCATCATGCCGAGGGGTTTTATTCACCTTTTCTGTGGATAGAGTTGTGAAGAAGTATGGAATTACCCAGGGAAAACCCAGAGTAGTCTGAATAATGGCTTAAGATGCGCAAAAAATTACTCTCCGTAATTCATTGGTTTAGTGCATCGAAAACCCCTTTCCACTGCCGTTTTGTGACGATCGTCACGCTTAGGATCCTGGCGTTGATGAAAGATCGAGCAGAGCCGAATTTATCCACAGATTATGCCACTAAGTTAGGCACATTTTGTGCAAAAATTCGATTTTGCTCCCGCGTCAAGGCTGTAAATGGAAACAGTAGTCGTGGTTATTCCCACTTATCCCACTTTTCTGTGGATAACAGGGTGTAAGATCCTGTTCATTGTCAGTGACCAGATTTGGAAAACCTCGCGGCCTGTTGCGCAACACGCGAACCGCTCTGCTAAATTAGCTTATAAATCATTGCATTGCTCTTTTTTCCCTGAACAAGATAAACTTCTGCCGTGCGGTGGAAAACTGCTGTCTATTTTTTAACCAAAAGGTTTTAGCATGTGTGTAATCGCCCCTCTCACCTCTCCTCCCGAAACCGAAGCGCAGCTGCTGGCTCAGGCGCAGCGGCTGGCAGGCTATACGTTAGGCGAGCTGGCTGAACTGGCCGGAATGCCGACGCCGCGCGATCTGAAGCGCGATAAAGGGTGGATCGGCGTGCTGCTGGAGCGCTGGCTGGGAGCGAGCGCAGGCAGTAAGCCGGAGCAGGATTTTGCGGCGCTGGGCGTGGAGCTGAAAACTATCCCGATAGATCCGCTGGGCGGTCCGCTGGAAACCACCTTTGTCTGCGTAGCACCACTGACCGGCAACACAGGCGTGGTGTGGGAAACCAGCCATGTCCGCCATAAGCTTAAGCGCGTCCTGTGGGTACCTGTCGAGGGATCGCGCACCATTCCCCTTGCTGAGCGTCGGGTGGGATCGCCGCTGCTCTGGAGCCCGGACGCCGATGAGGAGCAGCAGTTGCGCCAGGACTGGGAAGAGTTAATGGATCTGATTGTGCTCGGCCAGGTCACGCGCATTACCGCCCGTCATGGGGAAGTGCTGCAGCTGCGCCCGAAAGCGGCCAACAGTAAAGCGTTAACCGAAGCCATCGGCGAGCACGGCGAGCCGATTCTGACCCTGCCGCGCGGTTTTTATCTGAAAAAGAACTTTACCCGTGCGCTGCTTGCGCGCCATTTTGCGTTATCGATATAGTCTGTTTTAGCCGCTAAATCGCTGCGTAACAGCGTGCACCGGCGCTTAACGAAACGCCCTCGTCTTATAACGGTGTAATTGGCGGTTTGCGCCCTCTCAGCAATAATTTTCAGATAATCCCGCTTTTTCATCGCATAAGGGCACGTTATTACTACACTTCTGTGAGGAAAAGCCGAGAGGATACGAACGATGAAGAAGTGGGCAGTGATTATTTCCGCGGTCGGGCTGGCATGCGCCGTCAGCGGTTGCAGCAGCGATTATGTGATGTCGACCAAAGACGGCAGAATGATTCTGACGGATGGTAAGCCGCAGATTGATGATGACACCGGACTGGTGAGCTATCACGATCAGCAGGGCAACAAAATGCAGATTAACCGCGATGACGTATCCCAGATTATTGAGCGTTAAAAATTCCCTATAAAGGTCAGTAACCTGCTGGCCTTTAATCCATTTTTTCCTTTCCCTTTTGCTTCCCCTCTGCCATGGTTATATTCCTTTGTCAGCTCAACTGACGTGGCATGTTTGTTTAAGGAAGCCGGCTATGCACTATCACCGTATCCCCCACAGTTCGCTTGAAATAAGCACCCTCGGGCTGGGCACAATGACGTTTGGTGAACAAAACAGCGAAGCCGACGCCCATGCACAGCTTGATTACGCAGTCAGCCAGGGCATTAACCTGATTGATGTCGCAGAGATGTACCCCGTCCCTCCGCGCCCGGAAACCCAGGGCCTGACGGAAACCTACGTCGGCAACTGGCTGGCGAAGCGCAACAACCGCGAAAAACTGGTTATCGCCTCGAAAGTGAGCGGCCCGAGCCGCAACAGCGATAGCGGCATTCGCCCGAACCAGGCACTCGATCGCAAAAATATCCGCGCCGCGCTTGATGAGAGCCTCAAGCGCCTGCAAACCGATTATCTCGATCTCTACCAGGTTCACTGGCCGCAGCGCCAGACCAACTGCTTTGGCAAGCTGGGCTACAGCTGGGTTGAGAGCGCGCCGGTCATCACCTTACTGGAAACGCTGGAAGCCCTTACCGAGTGCCAGCGCGCCGGTAAAATTCGCTATATCGGCGTCTCGAACGAAACGGCGTTTGGCGTGATGCGTTACCTGCAACTGGCGGAGAAGCACGAGCTGCCGCGCATTGTGACGATCCAGAACCCCTACAGCTTGCTGAACCGCAGCTTTGAGGTGGGTCTGGCGGAAGTGAGCCAGTATGAGGGCGTTGAACTGCTGGCCTACTCCTGCCTGGCGTTTGGTACGCTGACCGGCAAATACCTGAACGGTGCGAAACCGGCAGGTGCACGCAATACGCTGTTCAGCCGCTTTACCCGTTACAGCAGCGAGCAGTCACAAAAAGCGGTAGCGGCCTATGTCGATATTGCGAAACGGCACAATCTCGATCCGGCGCAGATGGCGCTGGCCTTCGTGCGCCGTCAGCCCTTCGTCGCCAGCACCCTGCTGGGCGCGACGACGATGGAGCAACTGAAAACCAACGTTGAGAGCCTGCATCTGGATTTGAGCGATGAGGTGATCGCGGAGATCGAGGCGGTGCATCAGGTCTACACCTACCCCGCTCCGTAAAACTTACCGGCGGCGCTGCCAGATCCACAGCGCCGCAATCGCCAGCGCAAACAGCACACCAAACCCGATACCGGTTCCCACCACCGGCACGCCCACTTTAATGGCCAGTGAGTAAAGCCCCAGCATCAGCAACATGGCGGTGTTTTCACCGAGGTTCTGCACGGCTATGGCGTTGCCCGCACCGACGGACTCCTTGCCAATCGCCTGCAACAGCGCGTTGAGCGGCACCACGAAGAAACCGCCGAGCACGCCAATCAGCATCAGCACGCCATAAGCAGGCAGCAGAGCGTGCTGCAGCGAGAAGATCACCACGGCGATACCGATCAGCACCCCGGCTGGCATGCAGCGGGAGACTTTTTCCAGCGTCACCAGCTTCGCCGCCAGCCCGGCACCGACCACAATGCCGACGGCAACCATCGCGTTGAGGTAGGTTGGCGTGGCGTTATCCGTCAGGCCGAGCGCTACCGGCACCCACAGCACCAGCAGGAAACGCAGCGTCACACCCGCGCCCCAGAAGAGGCTGGTACCCACCAGCGAGAAGCGGGTTTCGCCGTTCTGCCACAGGCTTTTGCAGGCGCTAAAGAAGCTGGCGGTCATCGGCCCAAAGCGCCACGAGCGCCCAGGGCGCGCCGCAGGCAGTTTCGGGATCATCAGGTTAGCTACCACCGCCCCGGCGTAGACCAGCGCACAGACGCCGACCGCCGCCAGCACATGCCAGTCGGCCAGCACGCCGCCCGCGACCGAGCCAATCAGGATCGCAGCAATGGTCGATGACTCCATCAGGCCATTCGCCTTCACCAGCTTATCGCCGGTGGTGATCTCGCCGAGAATGCCATACTTCGCCGGAGAGTAGGCCGCTGCGCCAATGCCCACCAGCAGGTAACCGACAAACGGGTTAACCCCTACGCAGATGCTCGCCGCGCCCAGCAGTTTCAGGGCGTTGGCAACCATCATCACGCGCCCTTTGGCAAAGCTGTCAGCCACCTGGCCGACAAACGGTGCGAAAAGAATGTAAGCACCCACAAACACCATTTGCAGAACAGGCTGGCTCCAGTCGGGGTAAAACTCCGCTTTCAGCAGCGCCAGCGTGGCAAAGAGCAGTGCGTTATCGCCAAATGCCGAGAGAAACTGGGCGGCAATCACCGCCATCATTCCTCGCGATAAGAGCGGCGAGTTAGCGCTTACTGACTCATGCGTGTTCGGTTTCTGCCTCATCCACCACTCCTTTCAGGGTCACGAAATCGGGCTTGCCGCTGCCAAGCACCGGCAGCTGTTTCAGGAAACGGATATCACGCGGGACGGCCAGCTCCGGCACGCCCTGCGCGCGCGCCTGCTGTTGCAGCTTGTCGCGTGTCAGTTCGCTATCGGTAGTGAACATCACCAGCGCCTCGCCTTTGCTGGCGTCGCTTTTCACCACGGTGGCGTGCATTTTCTCCGGCGAAACGGCCTGCGCCAGCTGCTCCACCATCTCCAGCGAGATCATCTCGCCGGCAATCTTGGCGAAGCGTTTTGCGCGGCCCTGGATCTGCACAAAGCCCTGCTCGTCGAAGCGCACGATATCGCCGGTGTCATACCAGCCCGGCTCCATCTCCCCGTTAATGTTTTCCGCCATTGGCGCTTCCAGCACGCCGGGGTTTTCCACCCGCAGATAGCCGGCCATGATGTTTGGCCCTTTCAGTTGCAGGCGGCCCCCCTCTTCAATGCCCGGCACCGCCATTAAGCGCGCGTCCATGCCCGGCAGGATGCGCCCGACGGTGCCCGGTTTCGCCGCCATCGGTACGTTAATGGAGACCACCGGCGCGCACTCGGTCACGCCGTAGCCTTCAAGGATGCGCAGGCCAAACTTGTCCTGCCAGATCTGGCGGGTGCTCTCCTGCAATTTCTCCGCCCCGGCAACCACATAACGCAGGCGGTAAAAATCATACGGGTTAGCGAAGCGAGCGTAGTGACCGAGGAAGGTCGATGTGCCAAACAGCACCGTGCAGTTACGGTCATAGACCAGCTCCGGCACAATGCGGTAATGCAGCGGGCTCGGGTAGAGGAAGACCTGCGCGCCGGTAAACAGCGGCGTCAGCAGGCCAACCGTCAGGCCGAAGGAGTGGAAAAGCGGCAGCGCCGACATAAAGCGGTCATTGGCAGTGAAATCGGCAATGGTGCGGATCTGCTCGACGTTCGCCAGCAGGCTCTTATGGCTGTGCACCACCCCTTTCGGGTTGCCCTCGGAGCCGGAGGTAAAGAGGACCAGCGCCGGATCTTCCGGTTTCTGCTCCACCTGCGCGCGGTGCGGCATCAGCAGATGGCGGAAAATCCACAGCTTATCTTCAAAGGTGACATCCCCTTTCAGATCTTCGAGATAGACCCAGCGCACCTGGGTAAGTTGCTCCGGCAGATGCCACAGCTTGCCCTTATCCATAAAGGTGCGGGAGGTGAAGATGGTTTTGATTTGCGCCGCGGTAATCGCGCTGCTCATCCCTTTCACCCCGGCGGTGTAGTTCATCATCGCCGGAATGCGCCCGCGCGCAATGGCACCAAAGATCACCGCCGCGCTGATGCCAGCGTTCGGCAGCATCAGGCCGATTTTCTCGCCCTGCGCGCTGTATTTATCGAGGATGCGCGCCACAAAGAGGGTTTTGGTCAGCAGCTTGCGGTAGCTGTCCGGCGTAAAGTTGATATCTTCCACGCAGGGCTTGCTGGCACCGTAACGGTACTGGGCGCTGAGCAATGCTTCGAACAGCGTTTCGCGCGGGCGCACCGCCATGCGGGCTTCCATCATAATCTGGTGCAGCATTTCGCCGGCAATCTTGCGGCGGTCACGCGCGCGCGGCGCATCCGGCATCGGCAGCTGCGTCGGCGGCAGAATATGCAGGGTAATGCGCGGGAAGAGGCGCTGTTTAACCAGCCCTTTCAGGCGGCTGAAGAAGGTCAGCTCCGCGCCATCAATACGCAGCGGGATGACCGTCGCGCCGGATTTCGCGGCGACAAAACCGGCCCCTTCATAAATCTTCATCAGCGAGCCGGACACGGAGATGCGCCCTTCCGGGAAAATCACTACCGGGCGGCCTTCGCCAATCAGGCGAACCAGATGTTTAACTGACATGGGCTTGGTCGGGTCGAGAGGGACAAAATCGATGATTTTGCTGACCCAGCGCATATACCACTGCTCGCTAATTGAGGTGTAGACCGCAAAGACCGGACGCCCGGGAAGGAACAGCGCCAGTAAAATGCCATCAATAAATGAGACATGATTGGGGGTGATTAATACCCGGTCGCCGTTTAAAGGCGCGGTATCGCCGGTCAGCTGTACACGGAACAAGACGCGAAACAGGCCGCGGAAAAAGCCCAGTAGCATTTCAACTCCTTTTGCCAGTCATTGAGGCATGTGATTCAGAGTCTGGCAGATTACATGAGAAGTGCGGAGGGATAAAACGCAGGCAAAAAAAAACCTGCGCGTCCGCGCAGGTTGGTGCAATCAATAAGTACGAAAAGCGTACTGAATAAATCACCAATCAATACCTCTGGGACGTCGATTGTCACCTGCGCCTGGATGCGCTACCAGCGGGAAAAAGCAAGAGAATGAGCCGAAGTGAAACGAGGTGTGTCGATTAGCGATTACTGTTACACGGTAGGATAAAAAAAACCTGCGCATCTGCGCAGGTCGGTGTAAGTCGAGTGTGCAACGTAGCGTTGCGCTCACCTATCAATACCTCTGGGATGAACAGAGTCGCACGGTCGGGCCGCCGACAACCAGCGGTCAATCGAAACAGGCTTTCGCAAAGTGTAAGTAAAGGTTCTCAGTGTGTGCATTTGCAACGCCGCGCATGTAACGTTTTCACGATGCGCGCCGCGCTGGCTCACGTTTGCAAAGACTGGTACACGCGCCGCCTTGAACAGACGCCCCTTTTCCGTAACACTAACTGCAGTGTAAACGCTTACCCAGGAAGGTAGAGAATGGCGACGATTAAAGACGTTGCGCGGCTGGCCGGGGTCTCGGTTGCGACGGTGTCGCGCGTGATTAACAGCTCACCAAAAGCCAGTGAAAACTCGCGCCAGGCGGTACAGAGCGCGATGGATTCGCTTAATTACCACCCGAACGCCAACGCCCGCGCGCTGGCGCAGCAATCGACCGAGTCGGTGGGGCTGGTGGTGAGCGACGTATCGGATCCCTTTTTCGGCGCGATGGTAAAAGCCGTTGAGCAGGTCGCCTCCGCCACCGGCAACTTTCTGCTGATTGGCAACGGCTACCACGTAGAAGAGAAAGAGCGTAAAGCGATTGAGCAGCTGATTCGCCACCGCTGCGCGGCGCTGGTAGTGCACGCCAAGGTGGTGCCGGACGAAGAGCTGGCGTCGCTGATGAAGCAGATCCCCGGTATGGTGCTGATTAACCGCATTCTGCCCGGCTTCGAGCAGCGCTGTGTAGCGCTCGACGACCGCTACGGCGCCTGGCTGGCGACGCGCCATCTGATCCAGCAGGGCCATACGCGCATTGGCTATCTCTGCTCCAACCATGAGATCTCCGACGCCGACGACCGCCTGCAGGGCTATTACGACGCGCTGAAAGAGAATGGTCTGCCGTGCAACGACAGGCTGGTAACCTTTGCCGAGCCGGACGAGAGCGGCGGCGAGCAGGCGATGACCGAGCTGCTCGGGCGTGGACGTAACTTTACCGCCGTGGCCTGTTACAACGACTCGATGGCCGCAGGTGCAATGGGCGTGCTGAATGATAACGGGATTGATGTGCCGCGCGAGATTTCGCTGATTGGCTTCGATGATGTGCTGGTGTCGCGCTATGTCCGCCCGCGGCTGACTACCGTGCGTTATCCGATCGTGACGATGGCGACCCAGGCCGCCGAGCTGGCGCTGGCGCTGGCGGAAAACCGCCCGCTGCCGGAGATCACCCATCTCTTTAACCCGACGCTGGTGCGCCGTCATTCAGTGATTGCGCCGCCGGAGAGTTCATAAGGCGCACATTGCAGTTGAAGTCGCGTAGGCCGGATAAGCGTAGCGCCATCCGGCATTATCTCCGCGGCACAATTGCCGGATGGCGGCTGCGCCTTATCCGGCCTACAAAAACGCGCTTTCAGCGAAACCAGTGCGGTTTTATATCTGCAATATGACAGCGAGGGGTTGTGTCCCCGCTGAAATCGGCGAACCGGAGCGTGAATGACAAGGTCTGGACGCCATGGATGGCGGACAGAGGCGAACCGAGACAGGATGTCGAGTCGAGCCGGCCGCCGTCAGGCACGCGGGAGGTGAGCGCAGTGCGCAGCACCGATTTCCTCGCGGGGCCGCGGGGATTGACAAGGGGGGAGCGGTCCCCCCCTTGTCCCGTTCACCGCACCGGTGATAAAAATATTCCCCCGCACGCCTGGTGAACGGAACCATTCCACCAAAGCCACATGCAAACCCCATTGCCGGATGGCGCGTACCGCTTATCCGGCCTACGGGATCGGTGCGTTTTTGTAGGCCGGATAAGGCGTAGCCGCCATCCGGCAATGATGCAGCGGCGCTATCTCAGCGCAATGCGATACAGATGCACGCTGGTATTCGGGTAATCGAGGCCATCCCCGATATACGCCCAGCCGAAACGCTCATAATAGTCACGGAAAGCGGCGTAGAGGTGCAACTGGTCAAAGCCCATCCCTTTCGCCTGATCCATAACATGGCGCTGTAACCGCCCGGCCAGCCCCTGGCCGCGCGCACTCTCTTTTACATAGAGCGCAGCAAGCCATGGGTAAAGATCCTGGCGGCTGATCAAATCGCAGCGCCACAGCCCGACGGTGCCCAGCAGTTCACCGCCCTCTACCATCACATAAGTCAGCGGTAGCTGCCCCGGCGTCTGGCTGTGCTCAATGATGCTGGCGAAAAACTCTCGCGACAGCGAGTCGCCAAACTCCTGCCACAGCCAGTCGGTCACCTGCCCCGCATGCTGCGGTGCCTCATAAAGCGGCAGAATAGTCACATCAACTTCCCCTGAAAAATCGGTACCGACTCAAACAGATAGCCGTCAAAGTCCGGCGCGTCTTCGTCCGACAGCTCCAGCAGACTCTTTTTAACGTTTTCGAGATGCTGCCACATCGCCTGCCAGGCACCCATCACATCGCGGCGGCGCAGCGCGGCCAGCAGGGTTTGGCGGTCGCCGAGCCACTTCAGGCGGTAGGGTCGGCTGGCGATATGCACGTTGAACTGCTGCCACAGCGGGCTGCTGTCCATGTGATGCCAGATACTCTCGACCGTTGCCAGCAGCATCTGGTTTTGCGACGCGCCCGCCAGCACCAGGTGGAACATCTTGCTGTTGTCCTGCGAAGTGTCGTTGAGGGCGATGGCGCGCTGCTCCTGCTCGAGGATGCGCCGAAGATTGTCGATATCCGCCCGCGTCGCCATTTTGGCGGCAAAAGCGGCGATATTGCTCTCCAGTAGCTGGCGCGCCTGAAGGATCTCAAAGGGGCCGACATCGCTGCTTAAAAAGCGCTCCTCTTCGTTTTCATGGGCCTGAGGAATGCGCATCACATAGACCCCGGAGCCCTGGCGAATATCCACCGTGCCTTGCAACTCCAGCATCAGCAGGGCTTCGCGCACGATGGTACGGCTGACGCCATACTTCTCGGCAATATTGCGCTCCGGTGGCAAGCGCGAGCCAACGGGGTAGTGACCCTCGATGATCTGCTCACGCAGATCGTCGCCAATCTCCTGGTACTGTTTTTTCTCCGGCGGGACGACGGCCTTCTCCACGATATCACCTGCACTTATCAGTCGTTGCGCTATCTTACTTCATCATCAAGGGTCAGGGTCAACTGACGCTCATCCCTGAGCTTGCGAAACCAGCCAAGGGACTTTTTCGGCCTGCGGTCGCGGTTGTGTTGCAGGTCGATCTCCACCAGCCCATAGCGGTTTTTGAAGGCATTCATCGGTGACACGTTATCGGTAAACGCCCACAGCATATAGCCCTGGCAGTTTGACCCCGCCTCCTTCGCGCGCAGCGCCTGGTAGAGGTGCGCGGCGATAAAGTTGATGCGGTAATCATCCTCAATGGTGCCCTGCGCGTTGCGAAACTGCCCTTCGTTCTCAATGCCCATGCCGCTCTCCGCCACGAACCACGGAATATTGCCGTAGTCGTTTTTAAGACGCATCGCCATATCAAAAACGATCTCCGGCAGGATCTCCCAGCCGCGCGAGGTGTTCATCTTGCGCCCCGGCAGCTCAAACGGCTCGTAATAGTAGGCCGGATGGAAAGGCGTTTCCGGGTGCCACGCGCGGGACGGGGCTTTGACGCGGTGCGGATAGTAGAGGTTAATCCCCAGCTCATCGACGGTGTTATCGCGAATAATCGCCAGCTCCTCGTCGCTGCACTCCCACTTCACCCCATGTTTCTCCAGCAGCGCCAGCAGCTCCGCCGGGTAGTGCCCTTTAACCATCGGGTCGAGAAACACCCGGTTGTAGAAGAGATCGTAGCGCTCGGCTGCCAGCAGATCGTGCGGCGCGCGCGAACGCGGGTAGGTCACTTCCGGGTTGAGAATACAGCCGACGCTGCCCTTGTACCCCTTCTCACGAAACAGCTTCACCACTTTCGCGGTGGCGAGGTTTTTATGATGGTTCCACTGCATCCAGGTCGAGGTGTTCTGCTCATAGGGCCAGCGCAGCGCGTCAAGGTAGACGCGGGTCTGCACCACAATTGGCTCATTAAAGGTGAACCAGCGCGTCACCTTCTGGTGGTAGCGCGCAAACACCTTTTCGACATAGAGCAGGTAGAGTTCGACCACTTTTTTCGACGCCCAACCGCCGTAGGTTTCCAGCAGATAACCGGGCAGCTCATAGTGTTCGAGGCAGATCATCGGCGCAATGCCGTGGCGCGCCATCTCATCAAACAGCTCGTCGTAGTAAGCGGCGTAGCGCTCATCCACCACGCCATTTTCATAATCGGTGAGAAAACGTGACCAGTTGATCGAGGTGCGGTAATGGGTTAAGCCCGCCTGCTTCATCAGTTGCACATCTTCGCGAAAGCGCTGGTAGAAGTTGGTCGCCACCGCCGGGCCGTAGCCCTGGTGCCAGACGTGACGATCGTTTTTGTACCAGAGATCGGGCCACGAATCCTGGCCCTCGCGTTTGTCCTTCCACCCTTCCGTTTGCCAGGCCGACGCAGCGGCACCGAGGATAAAGTCAGGCGGGATGGTGACGGTTTTGGTGCTCATAACGTCCTCACACTTTCGGCGTTGAAGAGGTGGCTTCCGCTTGCAGCTGCGCCTGCTCGGCGCGGCGTGAGGCAATCTTCACAAACGGCAGATAGATGATGATGGCGGTCAGGATGCAGATAAGCTGCGTGATCACCGCCCCCATCGATCCGGCGGTGGAGAGCCACGCGTTGATCAGCGGCGGCGTGGTCCACGGCACCATCACCACCGCTTTACCGGCAAAGCCGCTGGCGGTAGCGAAGTAACCGATCGAGCCGGTCACCAGCGGCGTGATAATAAAGGGGATCGCAAGGATCGGGTTGAGCATGATCGGCATACCGAAAATCACCGGTTCGTTGATGTTGAAGATCCCAGGGCCGATAGAGAGCTTGGCGATCTCCTTCATCTCCTTGCGTTTGGTCGCGATCATCACCGCCACCAGCAGGCCGATGGTCAGCCCCGATCCGCCGATGCTCATATAGACATCCCAGAACGGCATGGTGATGATGTTCGGCACCTCTTTGCCCTGCTCAAAGGCGCTCATATTGACGGTGATCGCCCCCAGTAGCAGCGGTTCGCGGATTGGTTTGATCATCTGGTTACCGTGGATGCCAATCACCCAGAAGAGCTGGGCGACAAACATCAGCAGCAAGATCCCCGGCAGGCTCTGCACCACCCGCTCCAGCGGCTGCTGCACCACCTGATAGACGGCGTCATAGAGATACATGCCGGTCAGCTGGTGGAAAATAAAGCCGAAGGTGGCGATCGCGGTAGTGGTAATGATCGCCGGGATCAGCGCGGAGAATGAGGCGGAGACGTTGGGCGGCACGGTGTCCGGCATCTTGATCTTCAGCCCTTCGCGCGTCTCCAGCCAGCAATAAATCTCCACCGACAAAATGGCGATAAACATGCCGAGGAACAGGCTGCGGGTATCGGAGAACTGGCGCAGCAGCACATCTTTCACCACGTGCATCTGGCCATCGACCAGCATTTCAACGGTGGTCGGCGTCACGCAGATAAAGCAGATCACCGCCAGCAGGCCGGGAAACAGCGTGCGAATACCGTTGATACGCCCCAGCTCGATACCGATTAAGAACACCGCCCCGATATTGAGGAAGTTAAGCGTGGCGTAGTTGATGGCGCTGGTAATCGGCTTTAGCGCCGCCAGAAAGGAGAGCGACTGGAAGCTGGCGAGCCCGTTTTTCGGGTCCAGCACCATATTGGAGATCAGCACAGAGAAGGCGCCGACAATGATCACCGGCATCAGGGTAATAAACGAGGCCTTGATGGCCATGATGTAGCGATAGCTGTTGAATTTCGTCGCGAAACTCCCCAGCGAATCGATGAGCTTTTCTTGTAGGGCCATGAGTTAACACCTCAGTAAAGGAGCTTTTTTATCGATGCAGGGATACCGCTGTCGTCCCATTTGGCATACCAAAAATAGCCACGCCCGGCGAAAAGTTCTGTGATGCGCCTCGCAACACCCAATCTGGTATTCCAAAATGCGGCATAGCGCGCATTTGGCATACCACCTTACGGATTGCAGGGATTTATGGAAAAAAGGAGGGGCGATCCCGCTATCTACAAGCGGGATCGTGGATCAGGTTTAGAACTGCTCGAGGCCGATCAGCTCTTCAATGGTCTGGCGACGGCGGATCAGGCGCGCCACGCCGTTATCAAACAGCACTTCCGGCAGCAGCGGGCGGCTGTTGTAGTTTGAGGACATCGACGCGCCGTACGCACCGGTATCGTGCAGGACTAAATAGTCCCCGGCTTTCACTGCCGGTAGCGGGCGCGTTTCCACTTTGCCGCCCTCTTGCTGGGTAAAGACATCGCCCGATTCGCACAGCGGACCGGCAACCACGGTGTCGATGCGCGCCGCGTCGCGCAGATCGCGCCCGTCGGCGGCCAGCGCCGTAATGTGGTGATAGCTGCCGTACATCGCCGGGCGCATCAGATCGTTAAACCCGGCGTCGATCAGCACAAAGTGGCGGCTACCCATGGTTTTCACACTGCGCACCTGGGAGACCAGCACGCCCGACTCCGCCACCAGGAAGCGCCCCGGTTCGATCTCCAGTTTCACCGCATGGCCGAGATGCTGCGCGATTTTCTCCCGCGCGGCGTTCCACAGGCCGTAGTAGTGCGCGGTATCTACCGGCTCTTCGCCTTCGTGATAAGGAATCGACAGGCCGCCACCGGCAGAGATAGCCGGCAGATCCTGACCAAAGTCGATCACCTGCTGCACCATCGCTCCGCACACCTGCTCAAGGTGACCATAATCAACGCCGGAGCCGATGTGCATGTGGATGCCCGCCAGTTGCAGGCCGTAACGCTGCATCACCTCCAGCGCCGCGCCCATGTCGCTATACCAGATACCATGTTTGCTGTTCTCGCCGCCGGTGTTGGTTTTCTGACTGTGACCGTGACCAAAACCGGGGTTAACGCGCAGCCAGACGCGGTGGCCTGGCGAAACGGCACCGAGCTGCTCCAGCATATCTACTGAACCGGCGTTCACCGCGATGCCCAGCTCGCTGACGCGGGCGATCGTCGCCTCATCCAGCACATCGGCGGTAAAGACAATATCGTCCGGGTGCGTTTTCGGATCGTAACCCGCCGCCAGCGCACGCTCGATTTCGCCCAGCGACACCGAATCCACCTTCACCCCCTGCTCGCGCATCAGGCGCAGAATATGAATGTTAGAGCAGGCTTTCTGGGCAAAACGGATGACGTCAAAGTCGCGCAGTTTTGCGATCTGTTCGCGAATGATTTGCGCATCGTAAACCCATACCGGGCAGCCAAATTCCGCAGGCAGTTGCAGCAGGTTAGCGGCGTTGAGGTCGGTTTCTGTCTGGTGTAGCGAGCGTGGCATAACAACTCCGTCAGCAATCTTTTTTATGATTACGCCATAGGTTAGAGCGAATAAAAAATATCGTTTTATCGCGAGGCTATGCAAAAATGATATGGATAACCTTCTGCAACTGGATCATCTCATGCCCGCTGTTAACCTGCGCCATATCGAAATTTTTCACGCCGTGATGACCACCGGCAACCTGACCGAGGCCGCGGCCATGCTGCACACTTCGCAGCCAACCGTCAGCCGGGAGCTGGCGCGCTTTGAAAAGGTGCTGGGTCTGACGCTGTTTGAGCGCTCGCGCGGGCGGCTGCACGCCACGGTGCAGGGGCTGCGGCTGTTTGAAGAGGTGCAGCGATCCTGGTACGGGCTGGACAGGATCGTCAGCGCGGCGGAGAGCCTGCGCGAGTTTCGCCAGGGGGAGCTGTCGGTCGCCTGTCTGCCGGTCTTTTCGCAATCCTTTTTACCGTTGCTGTTGCAGCCCTTTCTCGCCCGCTACCCGGACGTCAGCCTCAACATTGTGCCGCAGGAGTCGCCGCTGCTGGAGGAGTGGCTCTCGGCACAGCGCCACGATTTAGGCCTGACCGAAACGCTCACGACGCCCGCGGGCACCGAGCGCACGCCGCTGCTGACCTGTAATGAAGTGTGCGTGATGCCAGAGGATCATCCGCTGGCGCAGAAAAGGGTGCTGACACCGGCGGATTTTCAGGGGGAGAATTACATCAGTTTGTCGCGTACCGACAGCTATCGTCAGCTGCTTGACGCCCTGTTTAGTGAGCACCAGGTGAAGCGCCGCATGGTGCTGGAAACCCACAGCGCGGCATCGGTTTGCGCAATGGTGCGCGCCGGGGTCGGCATTTCCGTGGTGAACCCGCTGACCGCTCTCGACTATGCCACCAGCGGCGTGGCGGTGCGGCGTTTCAGCATCGACGTGCCCTTTACCATCAGCCTTGTGCGCCCGCTGCACCGCCCCGCTTCCGCGCTGGTCGATACCTTTGCCGAACATCTGCAGGCAGCCATGCCGCGTATTAGCGCGCCGCTGGCCGCCATGCTCGGCGAGGATTAAGAGAGCATAAAATCGACCGCGGCAGCAGCATGCAGCGCAGCCGTGTCGAACACCTTAATCGGGCTGTGGGTTTCAGGCAGCAGCAGGCCGATTTCGGTACAGCCAAAAATCACCCCTTCTGCCCCTTCGCTCGCCAGCTGTTTAATCACATTCATAAAGTAGTAGCGCGATTCGTCGCTGAAGGTGCCAAGGCAGAGCTCATCAAAGATGATCTCATTGATGCGCTGACGATCTTCCGGGCCGGGCACCGTAGTTCTGATGGCGAACTGCTTCTCCAGCCGCCCGCGATAAAAATCCTGCTCCATGGTGTAGCGTGTACCCAGCAGCGCGACATTGCGCAGCCCGGCATTTTCAATGGCGTGGCCGGTGGCATCGGCAATGTGCAGGAAAGGGATCTGGCAGCGCTCTTCAATTTGCCCCGCCACTTTGTGCATGGTGTTGGTACAGAGCACAATCGCCTGCGCCCCGGCCTGCTCAAGACCCGCCGCCGCCTGGCCGAGGATATCTCCGGCTTTGTGCCACTGCGCGGTGGCCTGGCAGGTTTCAATCTCGTGAAAATCGAGGCTATGCAGCAGCAAGCTCGCGGAGTGCAAACCGCCCTGGCGTGCTTTAACGCCCTCGTTAATCAGCCGATAGTAGGGAATGGTCGATTCCCAGCTCATGCCGCCCAGCAGTCCAATTGTTTTCATCGTCTTTCTCCGTCTCGTTCTCGCGCAATCATGCAAAGTTGTGATCGACTTTCAACTTCTCCGGCCCGGCGTTTATTTTTCCGCCACCGTGAGATAAATTATTTAAAACATTGTTTCAGTATCTCTTACCTACTACAGGACAGCCCGATGTTTATCTTTCATAAAGACACGCAACTTGACGACCTGGGCAACGGCGTTACGCGCCGTATTCTCGCCCATGGCGGCAAAATGATGGCGGTTGAAGTTATGTTCGAACAGGGCGCTGTCGGCCCGATGCATAACCACCCTCATGAGCAGCTCACCTATGTTTTATCCGGGGAGTTCGAATTTACCATCGGTGATGAGAAACATATCGTCACCGCAGGCGATACACTTTACAAGCAACCGCACATTATGCACGGCTGCGTCTGTCTGAAGCCGGGCACCCTGCTCGATACCTTCACGCCGATTCGCGAAGATTTTCTGCAATCCTGAGTTTTTGAGCCGTGAAAAGCGCCTCCCGCCGTGGAGGCGTTTTTATTTCTGCGCCATAAATAATCCTTCGCCAGATAATGGTTTAAATATTGAATGATTTCACCGCGCGATATTTTTCTCTGCCCCTTCGCTTGTCGAAATACCCGCTTTTTATTTACTGAAAAGCCCGCGCTTTTTACCTGAAAATGACTGCCAAATCACTTTATTGAAACATCGTTTCGACTTCGATCACATTTCAGCAATTTAACGAATGACGGCACATTTAAACACAATAAAATATTTTAAAACGATGTTTTACAATTCAAGAACGCAAGTTCAGAGGATTTTAAAACCCGGAATAATGCCAATAATTTCCGGCAGTTACAGATTTTAAACGCTTTGATTTCATTAAATATTGTGATCTAACGCACCCTTTGTTGCGTGAAAGGGCGGCGGCTCTCCGAATCCGAATTACACATTGCTCGCCAGGTAGGTATCTATGAATGAAAACAGACTACTGGGATTGGCCTGGATATCACCTTACATAATAGGGTTGATTGTCTTTACCGCTTTCCCATTCATCTCATCCTTCTTTCTCAGTTTTACTGAGTATGATCTGATGAGCCCGCCGGTATTTAATGGCATCGAAAACTACCGCTACATGTTTACTGAAGATACCCTCTTCTGGAAATCGATGGGCGTGACGTTTGCTTATGTCTTTTTAACCATTCCGCTGAAGCTGGCCTTTGCGCTGGGCATCGCCTTTGTGCTCAATTTTAAATTGCGCGGCATCGGCTTTTTCCGCACCGCTTACTACATTCCGTCGATCCTCGGCAGCTCGGTTGCTATCGCGGTGTTGTGGCGCGCGCTGTTCGCCATCGATGGCTTGTTAAACAGCTTTATCGGCGTCTTTGGCCTTGATCCTGTTAACTGGCTCGGCGAGCCGTCGCTGGCGCTGATGTCGGTGACGCTGCTGCGCGTCTGGCAGTTCGGTTCGGCGATGGTGATCTTCCTGGCGGCGCTGCAAAACGTTCCGCAGTCGCAGTATGAAGCGGCGATGATCGACGGCGCCAGCAAATGGCAGATGTTTATGAAGGTGACTGTGCCGCTGATTACGCCGGTGATCTTCTTCAACTTCATCATGCAGACCACGCAGGCGTTCCAGGAGTTTACCGGCCCGTACGTGATTACCGGCGGCGGCCCGACCTACTACACCTATCTCTTCTCGCTCTACATCTACGACACCGCGTTCAAATATTTCGATATGGGTTACGGCGCAGCGCTGGCCTGGGTGCTCTTCCTGGTGGTGGCGGTCTTTGCCTCTGTCGCCTTTAAGTCCTCGAAGTATTGGGTCTTCTACTCTGCCGATAAGGGAGGCAAAAATGGCTGATGTTCAACACCTTACGCCGGGCATGAAAGAGGCTGAACGTGAAGTGGCGCGCACCCTGCGCCGCGAGAAAATCAGCGCCTGGATCCGCTACACGATCCTGCTGCTGGTCGGCCTGCTGATGCTCTACCCGCTGGCGTGGATGTTCTCGGCGTCGTTCAAACCGAACCATGAGATCTTCACCACCCTCGGGCTGTGGCCGAACCACGCCACCTGGGACGGTTTTATCAACGGCTGGAAAACCGGCACCGAATACACCTTCGGCCATTACATGCTCAACACCTTTAAGTATGTGATCCCGAAAGTGATCCTGACGATCATCTCGTCAACGGTGGTGGCGTACGGTTTTGCGCGCTTTGAGATCCCGTGGAAGAACTTCTGGTTCGGCACGCTGATCGCCACCATGCTGCTGCCGAGTACCGTGCTGCTGATCCCGCAATACCTGATGTTCCGTGAAATGGGCATGCTCAACAGCTATATGCCGCTCTACCTGCCGCTGGCTTTCGCCACCCAGGGCTTCTTTGTCTTTATGTTGATTCAGTTCTTACGCGGCGTGCCGCGCGATATGGAAGAAGCGGCGCAGATTGATGGCTGTAATTCGTGGCAGGTGCTCTGGTACGTGGTGGTGCCAATCCTGAAACCGGCGATTATCTCCGTGGCGCTGTTCCAGTTTATGTGGTCGATGAACGACTTTATCGGGCCGCTGATCTACGTCTACAGCGTGGATAAATACCCCATCGCGCTGGCGCTGAAAATGTCTATCGACGTGACCGAAGGCGCACCGTGGAACGAAATTCTGGCAATGGCGAGTATCTCCATTCTGCCGTCCATCATTGTCTTCTTCCTGGCACAGCGCTACTTCGTACAGGGCGTCACCAGCAGCGGAATCAAAGGTTAAGAGGGAAGTATCATGGCTGAAGTAATTTTCAACAAACTGGAAAAAGTCTACTCCAACGGCTTCAAAGCGGTACATGGTATCGACCTGAAAATCGCCGACGGTGAGTTTATGGTAATTGTTGGCCCCTCCGGCTGCGCCAAATCGACCACCCTGCGCATGCTGGCAGGGCTTGAGACCATCAGCGGCGGCGAAGTGCGCATCGGCGAGAAGATTGTCAACAACCTCGCGCCGAAGTCGCGCGGCATCGCCATGGTGTTCCAGAACTACGCGCTCTACCCGCATATGACCGTGCGCGAAAACCTCGCCTTCGGCCTGAAGCTGAGCAAAATGCCGAAGGATGAGATCGCACGCCAGGTAGATGAAGCAGCGAAAATTCTCGAACTGGAGGAGTTAATGGATCGTCTGCCGCGCCAGCTCTCCGGCGGCCAGGCGCAGCGCGTGGCCGTTGGCCGTGCGATTGTGAAAAAACCAGATGTCTTCCTGTTTGACGAACCGCTCTCCAACCTTGATGCCAAGCTGCGCGCCTCGATGCGCATCCGCATTTCGGATCTGCATAAGCAGTTAAAAAGCTCCGGTAAACCGGCGACCACCGTGTATGTGACCCACGATCAGACCGAAGCGATGACCATGGGCGACCGCATCTGCGTGATGAAGCTCGGCCATATCATGCAGGTCGATACGCCGGATAACCTCTATCACTTCCCGAAAAACATGTTCGTCGCGGGCTTTATTGGCGCGCCGGAGATGAACATCAAACCGGCGAAAATTGTGCAGAAAGAGGGTTCCCTGCACATTACCGTCGGCCAGGAGACGCTGGCGCTTAACGCTCATCAGCAGGAGAGAGTCGCGGCTTATGCCGACAAAGAGGTCTTCTTTGGCGTGCGTCCGGAGTTTGTCTCCGTCGCCGATGAGCCCTTCAGCGACGACTGCGGCGCGGGCGATCTGGTGCGCGTCGAGAACATGGGTCACGAGTTCTTCGTCTACCTGAAAGTCGCCGACTATGAGCTGACCGCACGCATACCCTCGGATGAAGCCAGGCCGTTGATTGCTAAGGGGCTTCACCGGAAGGTGTACTTCAAGTTCGACATGAATAAGTGCCATATCTTTGACGCGAAAACGGAACAGAACATCTCTCTATAGCTAAAAACATGCGGGCCGCGTCAGGCGGCCTCAGCGTGACCTACATAAACTGGAGTATAAAAATGAAAAAAGTGCTAATCGGCGCAGCTATCTCCGCAACCCTGGGCATGTGCGCTCTACCCGCCACCGCCGCTGACAATGTTGATTTGCGTATGTCCTGGTGGGGCGGAAACGGTCGTCACCAGGTCACCTTAAAAGCGCTGGAGGAGTTCCATAAACAGCATCCCGATATTACCGTGAAGTCCGAATATACAGGCTGGGACGGGCACCTCTCCCGTCTGACCACGCAGATCGCCGGCGGCACCGAGCCGGACGTCATGCAGACCAACTGGAACTGGCTGCCGATCTTCTCAAAAAACGGCGAGGGTTTTTACGACCTGAACCAGGTGAAAGATATTATCGATCTCAGCCAGTTCGACGCTAAAGAGCTGCAAACCACCACCATTAACGGCAAGTTAAACGGTATTCCTATCTCGGTCACCGCGCGCGTCTTCTACTTCAATGACGAGCAGTGGAAAAAAGCGGGCGTTAGCTTCCCGAAAACCTGGGATGAGCTGATGGCGGCGGGCAAAACCTTTGAGAGCAAGCTGGGCAAACAGTACTACCCGGTCGTGCTGGAGCACCAGGATACCCTGGCGCTGCTCAACTCTTATATGGTGCAGAAGTACAACATTCCGGCCGTTGACGAAAAGACCAAGAAGTTCAGCTACAGCAAAGAGCAGTGGGTTGAGTTCTTCCAGATGTACAAAAAGCTGGTCGACAGCCACGTGATGCCGGATTCGAAATACTACGCCTCGTTCGGTAAGAGCAACATGTATGAGATGAAGCCGTGGATCGAGGGCGAATGGGGCGGCACCTATATGTGGAACTCCACTATCACCAAATACTCCGACAACCTGAAGCCACCGGCCAAACTGGTATTGGGCGACTATCCGATGCTGCCGGGCGCCACCGATGCGGGGCTGTTCTTTAAACCGGCGCAGATGCTGTCGATTGGTAAGTCGACCAAACATCCGAAAGAGGCGGCGCAGGTGATTAACTTCCTGCTGAACAGCAAAGAGGGTGTGCAGACGCTGGGTCTTGAGCGCGGTGTACCGCTGAGCAAAGCGGCGGTTGAGACGCTGACCGCCAGCGGGGTTATCAAAGAGGAGGATCCGGCGGTCGCGGGCCTGCATCTGGCGCAGTCGCTGCCGGCAAAACTCTCCGTGTCGCCATATTTTGACGATCCGCAGATTGTGGCGCAGTTCGGTACCGCGATTCAGTACATCGATTATGGCCAGAAAACCGTTGAAGAGACCGCGACGGACTTCCAGCGCCAGGCCGAGCGTATCCTTAAGCGTGCCATGCGTTAATCAGGTTAAAAATTGAAGCTGTAACAAGGATTTGTAGGCCGGATAAGCCTTTATGCGCCATCCGGCAAAAAAATGCCCGGTGGCGCTACGCTTACCGGGCCTGGAAATGTGGTTTCATTAGGTTTTGTAGGCCGGATAAGCGCTTGCGCGCCATCCGGCAATGCCTCACACGCCGATATTGCGCAACTTCTCCCCGGACATCAAACGGCGCTCGATATGCTCCAGCGTAACGTTTTTCGTCTCCGGCACCAGCCAGAAGGTGACACCCACAAACGCCAGGTTCAGGGCGGTATAGAGCCAGAACGTGCCCGCCGCACCAATCGCATCCAGCAGCGTCAGGAAGGTCGCGCCGATAATCATGTTCGACACCCAGTTAGTGGTGGTGGAACAGGTGATACCAAAATCGCGGCATTTGAGCGGCTGGATCTCAGAACACAAAATCCACACCACCGGCGCGGCGCTCATTGCATATCCGGCGATACAGAGCATCGTCATCCCAACCGACACCCACGACAGGCCGCTGGACGCCGTACCGTTATCAAACTGCATCAGGCAGTAGCCGAGGATCAACGTACCAATCGCCATCACGCTAAAGCCGATTTTCAGCGCTGGTTTGCGCCCGGCTTTGTCCACCGTAAAGACGGCGATAAAGGTGGCGAACATAAAGGTCAGGCCGACCACCAGTGTGGCGATCATCTGCTCTTCCGTGGTGGTAAAACCGGCCATCTTAAAGATGCGTGGCGCGTAATACATGATGATATTCATACCGGTGAACTGCTGCATCGCCTGCAGCAGCATGCCGAGAAAGACCGCGCGGCGCACGTTGCGGTTGTTCTTGAACAGCTGAAAACCGCCCTGCTTCAACTTCAGGCTTTCGCGGATTTCATTCAGCTCTTCACGCGCTTTTTCCGATGTATCGCGCAGCATGCGCAACACCTCTTCCGCTTCAATATGACGCCCTTTCTGCGCCAGCCAGCGCGGGCTGTTGGGTAAAAAGATCACCAGGATAATCAATAAAACAGCCGGTAGCGCCAGCACGCCAAGCATCGCCCGCCAGTTGCCGCTGTAGCTAAAGGCGGTATCCGAGAGAAACGCCAGCACAATCCCCAGCGTTACCATCAGCTGATACATGCTGATCATCTTGCCGCGCACGTTTTCGCTCGCCATCTCAGAGAGATAGAGCGGCGCGGTGTAGGAAGCAATACCGACCGCGACGCCAAGCAGCACGCGGGAGATGAGCAGCACTTCGACGCTGGTGGCAAACGCCGAGCCGAGCGAACCGGCCACAAAAAGAATCGCCCCCACCATCAGGCTGTATTTACGGCCGAGGCGGAAAGAGAGCCAGCCGTTGAACAGCGCGCCAATCGCCGCGCCGAGCATCATGCTGCTCACTACCCACTCCTGCAGCCGGTTGCTTAAGGTGAAGTGATCGGTAATAAACGGCAACGCGCCGGCAATCACGCCGATATCAAGGCCAAACAGCAGCCCGGCGACCGCGGCGGAAACAGAGACAAACATATTCATGCGTCGGGTATCACGCAGCGCACGGGGTAAAGCGACAGAATCATTACTGAGAAAAGCCATTATTATTTCCTGCCTGCACAGAATAAGACGTTATATGAAAGTAAGGCAGCGACGGGAAAAGCGTCAGTGAGGAAAACGCGAAGATATGGATAAAATAGCTGTCAGCTATTGTTTTGTGATGGAGTTTACAATTTTGAAAATAGTGTTTAAGCGCTAAACTATTTTTAATTAGCTTATTTTTAAGCATATTTTAACGTTAGCGAAATAATTAAGAGTAAATGATATGGATATTTCAATTTGTTGCGTATGGACAAATAATATGCAGATATAAAAAAACCTGCCGCAGCAGGTTCTTTTATATATCGCGCAGGGATTAACGCGCCAGCCAGCCGCCATCAACGGCGATGGTGTAGCCATTGATGTAATCAGAGGCTTTAGAGGAGAGGAACACCACCGGCCCCATCAGATCGCTCGGCAGGCCCCAGCGGCCAGCCGGGATGCGATCGAGGATCTCGGCGCTGCGCTGTTCGTCAGCACGCAGCTGCTGGGTGTTGTTGGTCGCCATATAACCCGGCGCAATCGCGTTAACGTTGATGTTGTGCTTCGCCCACTCGTTCGCCAGCAGACGGGTCACGCCCATCACGCCGCTTTTCGAAGCGGTATAAGAAGGCACCCGGATGCCGCCCTGGAAGGAGAGCATCGAGGCGATGTTGATGATTTTGCCGCCGTTGCCCTGGGCGATAAAGTGCTTCGCCGCCGCCTGAGACATAAAGAAGACGCTCTTGATGTTCAGGTTCATCACGTCATCCCAGTCCTGCTCGCTGAAGTTGATCGCATCTTCGCGGCGGATCAGACCGGCGTTATTCACCAGGATATCGATTTTGCCGAACTCGGCGACCGCGCGCTCAAGCAGTGCCGGAATGCCGTCGATCTTACGCAGATCGGCGGTCAGGCTCAGAAACCGGCGGCCCAGCGCGGTGACGCGCTCGATGGTTTCAGTCGGTTCAACAATGTTGATGCCGACGATGTCGCAGCCCGCTTCGGCAAGGCCCAGCGCCATGCCCTGCCCCAGACCGGTATCGCAACCGCTCACTACCGCAACTTTACCTTGAAGAGAAAATGCATCCAGAATCATGTGAGTTCCTTAATCTATCAGCGCCTGTCACGGACAGGCAGAGTGTTTGCTGCCCGCAATTAGCGCAGATCTTTTACGGCAACGTGGTCCATGTCATCAAAGACCTGGTTTTCGCCCACCATCCCCCAGATGAAGGTGTACGCGCGCGTACCGACACCTGAATGGATTGACCAGCTTGGTGAAATCACCGCTTGTTCGTTCTGCATCACGATATGACGCGTCTCCTGCGGCTGGCCCATCATATGGAATACGCAGGCATCCTCTTCCATATTGAAGTAGAAATAGACTTCCATGCGGCGTTCGTGGGTGTGGCACGGCATGGTGTTCCACAGGTTGCCTGGCGCAAGCTCGGTCAGCCCCATGCTTAACTGGCAAGTCTCCAGCACGTCCGGCACAAAGTACTTATTGATGGTGCGGCGGTTGCTGGTTAACGGATCGCCGAGGGTGACGGGGGAAACCTCCGCAGGCGTCACTTTTTTGGTTGGATAGGTGGTATGGGCCGGGGCACAGTTGTAGTAAAACTTCGCCGGTTTCGCCGCATCAACGCTGGCGAACACCACCTCTTTCGCCCCTTTGCCGACATAGAGCGCATCGCGATGGCCGATTTCATAAATCTCGCCATCCACGGTAATGGTGCCTGCGCCGCCGATATTGATAACGCCCAGCTCGCGGCGTTCGAGGAAATAGGTGACGCCCAGCTGTTTACCCACTTCGCCGCCAACCGACACGCTTTTCGCCACCGGCTTGATACCGCCGACGATGATGCGATCGATATGGCTGTAAACCATGGTGTATTCATCATCGACGAACACGTTTTCGATTAAAAATTCGTTGCGCAGCCCCTGGGTATCCAGCGTTTTAGCGTGCGCGCTGTGGATGCTTTGTCTGACTTCCACACTTACCTCCGACATCAATGTTCAGCAAAATGGCCTGAGACGAAACAGAGAAACAGTGTTCCGTTTCAACTTTTGCTGCATCTTATCCCGGCTAAAACACGTTTTCAATCTTATATAAAACAACGTTTCAATTTTTATGTTAGTTATTTTCCGTTCTGGAAGTGGGATCACGATTGTTGAGCGTTGACAAGCGATACGGGGCGCAGAAGCAATCCGCACCATGTTAATTAATTAATATTAATCAATAAGTTAAACCAGCCTTTGAAATTTGACCGTCGTAGCAAAATTTCTCGTTTAAAATCAAAGCCTATTATTCATGCCCGTGATATCAGAAACGCTGTTAAGCCCTTTCGTAATAATTTTCTTATAAATTGCGCCCGCAATCACACATATTGAAACGATGTTTTGATAAATTGAAATCCTATTTTTAAACTTAAGCAGATACGGGTTCATGCGGGGACGCAAGATGGCGGTCGGCCCCTCTACAGGAGAGAAAAATGGCGAAAGGCATGCGGGTAAAACTCAACTATGCAGTGAGCCGCGATCCGGATACCGGCGCGGAAGTGACCCGCTTAACCCCTCCGGAGGTGACGTGTCACCGCAACTACTTCTATCAAAAGTGCTTCTTTAACGATGGCAGCCACCTGCTGTTTGCCGGCGAGTTTGACGGCAACTGGAACTACTATCTGCTGGATATTGAGAATGCCGAAGCGGTGCAGTTAACCGAAGGCGCGGGCGATAACACTTTTGGCGGCTTTCTCTCACCGGACGACAGCGCGCTCTACTACGTGAAAAACGATCGCACCCTGCGCGAAGTTAACCTGCACACGCTGGCTGAACGCGAGATCTACCGTGTCCCCGAGGAGTGGGTGGGTTACGGTACCTGGGTCGCCAATAGCGACTGCACCAAGCTGGTCGGGATTGAGATTGCCGCCAGCGACTGGACGCCGCTCAACGACTGGCAGCTGTTCCATGACTTCTTCCATAAAGGGCCACACTGCCGCCTGCTGCGCGTTGATCTACAGACTGGCGAAAGCAAGGTGATTCATGAAGAGAAGATCTGGCTCGGTCACCCGATCTATCGCCCGTTTGATGACAACACCGTGGCGTTTTGCCATGAAGGCCCGCACGATCTGGTCGATGCGCGGATGTGGCTGGTGAATGAAGATGGCAGCAACGTGCGCAAGGTGAAGGATCATGCTGAAGGAGAGAGCTGTACCCATGAGTTCTGGGTGCCGAACGGCTCGGCGCTGGTCTATGTCTCTTACCTGAAAGGTGAACAGGGGCGCACCATCTCGCGCTACAACCCGGAGAGCGGCGTGAATGAAGAGATTATGCCGATGCCAGCCTGCTCGCATTTGATGAGTAACTTTGACGGTACGCTGCTGGTCGGCGATGGCTCCGGCACGCCGGTGGATGTGAAAGATACCGGCGGCTACACCATTGATAACGACCCCTATCTCTATGTGTTTGATGTGGCGCAGAAAGGGTATTACCGCGTCGCGCGTCACGACACCTCGTGGGCGACCTTTGCCAACAGCCGCCAGGTCACGCACCCGCATCCATCGTTTACCCCGGATGACAGCGCGGTGCTGTTCAGTTCCGATAAAGACGGCAAACCGGCGCTCTATATCGCCAAACTGCCCGAGCAGCGCACCCTGCTGCAACCCTGAATTTGAGTGAGTGTTTCTGTAACTGGCCTTGCCCTCCTTTGGAGGGCCTTTTTTTGGGTGCTATTAATGCCCTTTATATTTCGCGCCGCAGGGGCGTTGGCTTTCTAGCAGCACGAACTATGTAGGCCGGATAAGGCGTAGCCGCCATCCGGCATGATCGTCGCAGAGTTTATTGCCGGATGGCGCTGGCGCTTATCCGGCCTACGGGATCGATGCCGGAGTGTGGAATCATGTAGGCCGGATAAGGCATCGCCGCCATCCGGCATAATTGCAGCGAACTCTGTTGCCGGATGGCGCTTACGCTTATCCGGCCTACGCGTAAGGCACGGGCGGCGCGAAGAAGTAGGATGGTCATAGAGCGGGCATAAAAAACCCGGCGCCAGGCACCGGGTTTTTTAAGATATTCGGAGATTCAGAAAGAGTAAGCAACGCCCAAACGGAAACGGGTCTGGCGTTCGTCGGTATTTTTCACGCCCACGTTACCGATTTCGACATACGGTGACCAGTTTTTATCGAGTTTGTAGGCCAGCTTAGCGTTATATTCGTTGGAGTAGTTTTTATTATTTTCACGCACCACATCTTCCGTGCTTTTGGCATATACGTAGTTCAGCTCGGTGCGGAAGTCGCCCATTGCCCAGCCCACCCACGCATCGAATTTATTGACTTTGTTATCGACAACGTTGGAATCCGGGTTACGGGTATATTCATAACGGTAACGGCCCGCAATATAGACGCCGTTATCAAAGCTGTATTGCGCATGAATATAGGGTTTATAAATCGAGAAGGTATCTTTGCTTTCAATATTAAAGCCTGGTGTGAGCGCAATATTCTTGGTTGCGGCCCAGCGCCAGTTAATCGACTCTTCATGACCGTTGCCGACAATCTCTGTTAACGGCTTGTCAGCGTCATCGCCACCCGATTTCCATTTCGCTTCAACGCCAAAACCCAAGCCATTATCAAAGCGATGCGACACGGCTACGCGATCGGCGTTGGAGCCGCTGTCAATGTATTCATGGCGCAGATCGACGGTAACAGCGTACGAAGCGAAGGATGCGCCAAGGAGAGTAGCAAGGGCCAGAGTTTTCTTAAACATGAGCAACCTCAACAATTAAAATTACGTTTCATTTTTATGGAATTGCATTTTATTTTTATAGTAACTTTATTTTAGTGATCTGGATCGTAAATATTTCTATAGAAAATAGCGAAGTAAAAGCGCGTGACGAGCATCAATAAAAGTTGCCCTTTAGGGTTAAAAAAAGCGTTTAAGATCACAACCCATGCTTATTATTGCGTTTTACACGGAGAGCACTAAATAGAGAAAAAGGAGTGCGTAAGTTAATGCAAATAAAATTAATAAGCAGGCTTATCAGTTTATAACAGAATGGTCACGCAGGGGATAATGCTATTTTTGGTGTTTGCGTTAATTCTTATGGCAGGAAAGCGGAGGTTTTATTTTTATTGAAACGTAAGCTGCGAGAAGGATCACAAATAATAACGCCCTCATGGCGAGGGCGTTATTATCAAGCGGGCAGAATTAGTCACGCTCAATGGCCAGCGCGACGCCCTGGCCACCACCAATACAGAGTGTTGCCAGCCCTTTGCGCGCCTTGCGCTTTTGCATCTCATGCACCAGCGACACCAGGATGCGACAGCCGGAGGCACCAATCGGGTGACCGAGCGCAATCGCGCCGCCGTTGACGTTGACGCGCTTCTCATCCCACTCAAGGATTTTCCCCACCGATAGCGCCTGCGCGGCATAAGCCTCATTGGCTTCAATCAGGTCGACATCATCCAGCTGCCAGCCAGCGCGCTCAAGGCAACGCCGCATGGCGTAAACCGGCGCAATGCCCATCAGTGCCGGATCGACGCCCACGCTTGCAAAGGCACGAATACGCGCCAGTACCGGTAAGTTGAGCGCCTCTGCGCGTTCTGCGCTCATCATCAGCACCGCCGCCGCGCCATCGTTAATCGGCGATGCGTTACCGGCAGTCACCGAGCCGCTGGTTTCAAAAGCTGGGCTGAGCTGCGCCAGCGCTTCAGCACTGGCATCGGTGCGCGGCTGCTCATCGGTATCGACCAGCACACGCTTGCCGTCGGCGCTCTGAGTCTGCACAGGAACAATCTCGTCGCGAAAACGACCGGAGTCGATAGCCATCCGCGCTTTATGTTGCGAACTGAGCGCCCACTCATCCTGGCGCTCGCGGCTGATACCATATTCCCGCGCCAGGTTCTCCGCCGTGACGCCCATATGGTAATCATTGAATGCATCCCATAACCCGTCATGCACCAGGCTGTCGATAAGCTGGCTGTTGCCAAGCTGCGCGCCGGTGCGGCTATCGGTTAACACATGCGGCGCGCGGCTCATGTTCTCCTGGCCACCGGCAATCACCACGTCGGCTTCGCCGCACTGGATCGCCTGCGAGGCGAGATGCAGCGCTTTCAGCCCGGAGCCGCACACATCGTTGATGGTGATCGCGGAAACCGTATTTGGCAGCCCGCCCTTGATCGCCGACTGACGCGCCGGGTTCTGCCCGGCCCCGGCGGTCAGCACCTGGCCCAGAATCACCTCATCGATATCCTGCGGCTGTACGCCGCTGCGCGACAGTAACGCCTGCACCACCGCGCTGCCTAGCTCAACGGCAGAGTGACGCGACAGCGCCCCCTGAAAACAGCCGATTGGCGTGCGCACGGCACCGACAATCACCACATCTTTCATCTCTACCCCCACGGTGGCTGAACCGGGCAATAGTAGAGCATTGTTAAAAAGGTTTATCAGGGATGTTTAAAATTGGTGAGATTAATCACAGGGAATTGTACGGGGTGGTCGAAGAGAAAGAGATGCGCGGCCAGAGCGACCGCGCATCGGGGGTGATTAGTTGTTTACCGGAATAACCGCGCCTTTGTATTTGGTGCGGATCCACTCCTGAATCTCTTTTGAGTGCAGCACGTTCACCAGCGCCACGATATCTTTCTTCTTCTCGTCACCGCGATGCACGGTAATGATATTGGCATACGGGTTATTTTCACCGCTCTCGACGGCAATCGGATCGTGAACCGGGTCGAGACCGGCATCAATCGCGTAGTTGGCGTTGATCACCACCGCGTCGCCTTCATCGTTGTTGTACATCTGCGGCAGCAGCGCCGCTTCAACGTTCGGCAGGAACTTCAGTTTTTTCGGGTTCTCAACGATATCGTCGATGCGCGCGGTCACTTTATCGATGCCCGGCTTCAGCTTGATCACGCCCTCTTTTTCAAAGATAGAGAGGATACGTCCCTCTTCAGAGACCGCGTCACGCATGATGATTTTGCCGCCTTGCGGCAGATCTTTCAGTGACTTGTATTTTTTGGAGTAGATACCAATCGGCTCAATATGGATCGCACCGGCGCTAACGAAATCATAGGTTTTGTCGCCCGCGTGATCTTTCAGCACACTGTTCAGGTACGGAATGTGCTGGAAGTAGTTGGCATCGATTTCACGACCAGCCAGCGCGGTGTTCGGCAGGATGTAATCCTGGAACGGTTTGATCTCCAGATCGATGCCCTGCTTCGCCAGAATCGGCTTCGCCTGCTCAAGGATTTCCGCGTGCGGTACGTTAGAGGCGCCAACGGTCAGCGTATCGGCCCAGGAGGAGAAACTCAGCACGCTGAGGGTAGCTGCGGCAATCAGTGTCAGTGTCTTTTTCATGTTGTTGGTTTCCAATAGTTATCGTTTATCTAACAGAGAAGTAATCACGTCGCCGCAGAACTGGATGATGAAGACGATGATGAGAATGGTCACCGTCGCCACCAGCGTGACGTCGTTATGGTTCCGCTGGAATCCTTCCAGATAAGCAAGATTGCCCAAACCGCCTGCGCCGATCACCCCGGCCATGGCGCTGTAGCTCACCAGCGCAATCAGCGTCACGGTAATACCGGAGACCAGCGCTGGCGATGATTCGGGAAGCAGCACCCGAAAGACTAAGGTGCTGAGACGCGCGCCCATTGAGCGCGTCGCCTCAATCACCCCTTTATCCACTTCGCGCAGCGCAATCTCCACCAGCCGCGCATAGAACGGTGCCGCGCCGACAATCAGCGCCGGTAGCGCCGCGTTAGCACCGAGAATCGAGCCGACAATCGCCTTGGTAAACGGGATTAACAGCACAATCAAAATGATGAACGGAATCGAGCGGAAGACGTTCACCAGAATCGAAATGACGCTATAGAGCGCGCGATTCTGGAACAGCCCGCCGCGCGCGGTGAGAAACAGCGCCAGCCCAAGCAGAATGCCCAGCACGAAGGTTGCTGCGCCCGAAAGCGCTGTCATATAGAGCGTCTCCTGCGTCGCAGCCCAGAGTTGCTCCCATTTCAGGTGCGGAAAAAGTGATTCAGCCATGGGTCACGACCTCGCTCTCAATGTTGCTCTTGCCGAGATCGGTAAGAATGTTGTTCAGTTGTTCCGGGGTGGCCACCACGTGCACCCATAATTGCCCAAATACGCCATGCGCGGTTTGCGACATCTTGCCGTGCAGAATGTTAAACGGCAGGCCGTAGCGCAGCGTCAGCTCACCGACAATCGGCTGATGGGTGCTGTGGCCGGTAAAGGTCAGCTTAATCACCGTGCCGTCGAGATCGCTGTTCAGATCCGGGTTAAAGGCTTCCTCTTCTTTATACTGGCTCACCTGGCGCACAAACTGTTTGGTGATCGGCTGCTGCGGATGGGTAAAGACCTGCAGTACATCGCCCTCTTCCACCACTCTGCCCTCCTCCATCACCGCGACGCGGTCGCAAATCTTGCGCACCACGTGCATTTCATGGGTGATCAGCACAATCGTCAGCTTAAAGCGGCGATTGATATCAAGCAGCAGGTCGAGGATCTGATCGGTGGTTTGCGGGTCGAGCGCCGAGGTGGCTTCATCGCAGAGCAACACATCGGGATTATTGGCCAGTGCGCGGGCAATGCCGACACGCTGTTTCTGCCCGCCGCTCAGCTGCGACGGATAGGCGTTTTCGCGCCCTTTTAGCCCCACCAGCTCAATCAACTCGGCAACGCGCGCGTTGATCGCTTTCTTCGGTGCACCGGCGATCTGCATGGAAAAGGCGATGTTCTCGCTTACCGTGCGCGACCATAAAAGGTTGAAATGCTGAAAGACCATGCTGATTTTCAGGCGCGCCTGGCGCAGGGCTTCACCACGCGCGGCGGCGATGTCATGGCCGTTAATCACCACGCTGCCGTTGGTCGGTTTTTCCAGCCCGTTCAGTAAGCGGATCAGCGTACTTTTGCCCGCACCGCTGTAACCGATAATTCCATAAATTTGCCCCTGCTCAACCGTCAGATTGACGTTGTCGACGGCGGTAATCGATGCCTTTCCCTGGTCGAAGATCTTGGAGATATTCCTGAGGACGATCATGCGTTGGTATTTTCCGTTTGGCGGTTTAGCAGTATGGATGTCCAGATGATAATAATCAGCCAGCGTTATAATACAAATAACCAAATAGACATTAGATATAGCAGAAAGCGCTAAAAGCGTTATAACGCGGCGTCGCAAACTAAGAATTTATTCAGCATAAGATTGCCGAAAAACGCATAACGACGGCGAACAGGTAAAGATAATGGGTAAAAAAGCGCTAAAAAAGCATCGTTTTAGCGATATACCCATCCAGACGACTGCACGGCTTGCCGCCCCGATGGCTAAACAGTGCTTTATATTTCTATTCGTTCTAAATACCAAACAAAGATTCTTTAAAAGCGCAAAAAGAGAGACCTATCATCCGCTCACTTCCCTGATTAGCGAGCAAATGGGTTATGTCACTTTTTCATTCAGTAACTGAATTAATTGGTAATACGCCGCTGCTGCAACTGCACAAATTACCGACCGGGCCGTGCGAACTGTTTTTAAAACTGGAAAACCAGAACCCCGGCGGCTCGATAAAAGACCGCGTCGCGCTGTCGATGATCACTGAGGCTGAGCGGCAAGGCGTGCTGGCACCGGGCGGAACGATTATCGAAGCCACGGCGGGCAATACCGGCCTTGGGCTGGCGCTGATCGCCGCGCAAAAGGGCTACTCGCTGGTGCTGGTGGTGCCCGACAAAATGAGCCGCGAGAAGATTTTCCACCTGCGCGCGCTGGGGGCGAAGGTGGTGATCACCCGCTCCGATGTGAACAAAGGCCATCCGGCCTATTACCAGGATTATGCGCGCCGTCTCGCCGACGAGACCCCGGGCGCGTTCTATATCGACCAGTTTAATAACGCTGCTAACCCGCTGGCGCATGCCACCTCTACCGCGCCGGAACTCTTCGCGCAGCTGGAGGGGAAAATCGATGCCATTGTGGTGGGTGTCGGCTCCGGCGGGACGCTCGGCGGGTTGCAGGCATGGTTTGCCGAACACTCTCCCGACACCGAATTTGTGCTCGCCGATCCGGCAGGCTCCATTCTTGCTGACCAGGTGGAGACGGGGCGCTACGGCGAACCCGGCGCGTGGCTGGTTGAGGGGATCGGCGAAGACTTTATCCCGCCGCTGGCACAACTCGACGGTGTGCGTCAGGCGTTTCGCATTAGCGATAAAGAGGCCTTTGCCACCGCGCGCCTGCTGCTGCAACAGGAAGGGATTCTCGCCGGTTCCTCTACCGGCACGCTGCTGAGCGCGGCGCTGCGCTACTGCCAGGCGCAAACCTCGCCGAAGCGGGTGGTCACCTTTGCCTGCGACAGCGGCAATAAATATCTCTCAAAAATGTTCAACGATGACTGGATGCGCCAGCAGGGTTTGCTGACGCGCCCGTCGCAGGGCGATCTGACGGACTTTATTGCGCTTCGCCATGACGAAGGGGCAACGGTAACCGCCTCGCCCGACGACAGCCTTGCAACGGTGCTGGCGCGCATGCGGCTGTATGACATTTCGCAGCTCCCGGTGCTGGAAAATGGCCAGCTTGTCGGGCTGGTTGATGAGTGGGATCTGATAAGCCATGTGCAAGGGGACAGCGAGCGCTTCGCCCTGCCGGTGAAGGCGGCAATGACCCGCAATCTGGAAGTGCTGGATAAACACGCGCCGGAAAGCGCCATGCGTGACATTTTCGATCGCGGTCTGGTGGTGGTGATCACCGATAACGGCCGCTTTGTCGGCCTGATAACCCGCAGCGATGTCTTAACAACCTGGCGTAATCGACTGGAACAATAAGGAACACGAGATGAAATTACTGGCTACGCAGAGCGTCCACAGCGGCGTTTTTCACGACCAACACGGCGCGGTGATGCCGCCGATTTACGCCACCTCCACCTTCGCGCAACCGGCGCCGGGGCAGCATACCGGGTATGAGTATTCGCGCAGCGGCAACCCCACCCGCCATACGCTGGAAACGGCGATTGCCGAGCTGGAGGGCGGAACGCGCGGCTACGCTTTTGCTTCCGGGCTGGCGGCGATCTCTACGGTGCTGGAGCTGCTGGATAGCGGCAGCCATATTGTGGCGATTGATGATGTTTACGGCGGCACTTATCGCCTGATCGAAAATGTGCGTCGGCGCAGCGCCGGGCTTGAGGTGAGCTGGGTAAAACCGGACGATCTGGCCGGGCTGGAAGCGGCGATCCGCCCACAAACGCGGATGATTTGGGTCGAGACGCCAACCAACCCGCTGCTGAAGCTGGTCGATCTGCAACAGGTTGCGGAGATCGCCAGACGCCATAATGTGCTGAGCGTGGCGGATAACACCTTTGCCTCGCCGGTGATCCATCGCCCGCTGGAACTGGGGTTCGACATTGTGGTGCACTCCGCCACCAAATACCTCAACGGGCACTCTGATGTGGTCGCAGGCCTCGCGGTGGTGGGCGATAACCCGGCGCTTGCGGAGAAGCTGGGCTATTTGCAAAACGCGGTCGGCGGCGTGCTCGATCCCTTCAGCAGTTTCCTGACCCTGCGCGGCATCCGCACCTTGTCCCTGCGTGTTGAGCGCCACAGCAGTAACGCGCTGGCGCTGGCCCGCTGGCTGGAGCAGCATCCACAGGTTGAAAAGGTGTGGTTTCCGTGGCTGGAGTCGCACCCGCACTATCAGCTGGCGCGCAAACAGATGGCGCTGCCGGGCGGCATGATCTCGGTGGTGGTGAAAGGGGATGATCCGCGCGCGACGCAGATCATCCAGAAGCTGAAGCTGTTTACGCTGGCAGAGAGCCTCGGCGGCGTAGAGAGCCTGGTGAGCCAGCCTTTCAGCATGACGCACGCCTCCATTCCGCTCGAACAGCGGCTGGCAAACGGCATCACTCCGCAACTGATCCGTTTATCGGTGGGGATTGAGGATGAAGCGGATCTGATTGCCGACTGGCAACAGGCTCTGTCGTAACAGAGCGCCGTCAGGCGCCCTGTGATGTGGTCGGCATATCTCTGGCAGAGACCACCTGATTGCGGCCCTGCTTTTTCGCGGCGTAGAGCGCAGTATCCGCTCGGTGAATTAACCCGCTGGCAATCATATGCAGCGGTTTTTCATCAAGGGGCAGGAGATCGCTATGCAGGGTTGCAACGCCGATGCTGATGGTCAAAAAGCCGGTCGGGCTGGCGGCGTGCGGACGCCGGAGGGCGCTGATATCATGCCGTACCCCTTCGGCGACGCGCATCGCCTGCGCCAGGCTGGTGCCGGGCAGGATAATCAAAAACTCCTCCCCGCCGTAGCGGCTGACATTGTTGTTGCTGCGCAGCCGCGCCGAGGTCAGCGTAGTGGCAACCAGCCGCAGGCAGTCATCCCCCGCCTGGTGACCCTGCGAGTCGTTGTAGTATTTGAAATAGTCGATATCCGCCAGGCAGACCGAGAGCGGGAACCCCTCCTGCAAGGCGCGGTTAATCTCCTGCAGCAGGCGCTCATCCATATAGCGGCGGTTAAACAGCCCGGTCAGGTGATCGTGCTGGGCATACTGCTGCAACACCTTATTGGCGTTTGCCAGCTTCTGCTCCGCCAGGCGACGCTCGGTGATATCAACCCAGGTGACCGATAATCCGACCACAATGTCCATCGCGTCGCGCACCGGCACCGCCTGGATATCGTAACTGCGCTCATGCCAGCTCAGCTCGCGCGACGGCGGCACGCCGCCCGCTTTTGCTAAGGCAAAATCGGCAACGAAGAAGGGCCAGAACGCCGGCATCAGCTGCTGAAAATGGCAATGAGTATCTTTTGGCGCACTGTCGCCGAGCAGTTTCGCCATCGCTTTATTAAACATTACCAGATGCCCGCGGCTGTCGATCATGCAGAGCGCCACGGCGGTGGTGTCGTAAATGGTCTCCAGTTGCAGCACACGTTCGCCAAGATTGGAGATATTTCTGTCAATGCCGCGATAACCGCGCAGCTCGCCCTGCTCATCGAAAAGCGGAACGCCGCTGGTCTCCAGCACCACAATGCCGCCATCGGCGCGCTGGTTGCGGTTGACCAGCCCGGAAAAGGCGCGCTTCTCCGCCACGATGGCACCAAATGCCCCCGCGACGCGCTCGGCTTCGCCTGGCGGCATAAAATCGAAAGGCGTTTTGCCAATCACCTCTTCCGGGGAAACACCCAGGAGATCCGTCACCACGTCTGACGACCAGGTGTAACGCCCTTGTGCATCCACTTCCCAGACCCAGTCTGAATTATTATTTAATAATTCAAACAGATGCCTGATCTCTTCATCCCTGTGATCGTGCTCTTTTTTATCATTATTCATTTCATTGGTTCCGCATGACCTACTATGCGCTCAATAACAGCTGGAGAAGGTGATGAAGGGGTGAATCATTGACTGCATAAATACTTGCCATAGGCTCTACACTGCACAAATGCAGGATGAAAGAGAAGATGGTCTGCCACAGATTTGCGTAAAAAAAAGCGTCAGAAACGGCTCCGTTCGCCACGACGGATAATAATAGCTGACGGCAAATAACTCCGTTAACCTTTTCACTGAGCACGCGCGCGCAAGGCGGCGTTAAATACCGCGCTTTCTTTCATCTGTTTGTTGAATGGAATCTTATCGGCGTGTGTTGAGATAACTTTGCTACTTTCACCGTTACTGCTCAGAACAGGAGCGCTGTTTATGGATCCGTTTCAGCAAATATTGAAGTCGACTATCGCCCGTACAGAGGTGGTTCCGCCCGCCGTAGCGCCGCAAGCGTTGCTGGAAACGGTATTCAACGTACAGACCCTCGTTCCGCGCGTGGAGATGTTTCTCGCGCTGGCGAAAGCGCGCCGCTCGATCTACGCGCTGGGGAAAGATCTGCCGGTATCGCACGAAGAGGCGATCGCCACGATCAAGGAGGCGATCCGCCAGGCACCTTCGGCATTTCATTCGCAAACCTCACGCGCGCTGATCCTGCTCGATCATGAGCATGAACGCTTCTGGGAACTGGTGCGCGCGCAAATGCGCAATGTGATCCCGGCGGAGAGTTTTCACGCCACCGCCGATAAGCTCGATGGTTTCAGCGCGGCGGCCGGCACGGTGCTCTTTTTCGAGGATCAGGAGGTGGTAAGCCACCTGCAACGCCAGTACATTGCCTATGCCGAGCACTTCCCGGTTTGGTCAGAGCAGAGCAGCGGCATTGCGCAATATGCGGTGTGGCTGGCGCTGGCGGATAAGCAGATTGGCGCCAATTTGCAGCATTATCACCTGTTGATTGATGCCGATGTGCGTGCAACGTGGAATATTCCCGAGAGCTGGACGTTACGCGCCGAGATGAATTTTGGTGCCATCCTCGCGCCCGCGGAGGAGAAGACGTTTATCGACGACGAGAAGCGATTTATTGTCGCCAGATAAGTCGTAGGCCGGATAAGGCTGAAAGCCGCCTTCCGGCAACTGCACACGGGCAAAATGCCGGATGGCGCTGCGCTTATCCGGCCTACGCGTCACTGCTTGAAATGTGCTTATCCGGCTTACGCGTAACCGCCTGGAATGTAGGCCGGATAAGGCTGAAAGCCGCCATCCGGCATCTGCACACGGGCAAAATGCCGGATGGCGCTGCGCTTATCCGGCCTACGAGTAACTGCGTGAAATGTGCTTATCCGGCTTCCGCGTAACCGCCTGGAATGTAGGCCGGATAAGACTGAAAGCCGCCATCCGGCACCTGTACAAGGGCAAAATGCCGGATGGCGCTGCGCTTATCCGGCCTACGCGTAACTGCATGAAATGTGCTAATCCGGCTTACGCGTAACCGCCTGGAATGTGCTTATCCGGCCTACAAAAGATCGCGCCGCGTGGCGTTAATCCTCGAAATACCAGTAACCCTGATTGACCAGCCAGGTCAGCTCGTCGGCAAAGGCCGGGTTATCCAGCGCGCTACCCAACTCCTGCACGCCAATGGTGGTGTAGCGGCAGAGCGCATCGGCGGCTTGCGGCTCGGCGGTCTCCAGACATTCGCTATTGATAAAGAACCGCTCGCCGACGCGCAGGGCGCGCAGCCCGCTGAGACGCGTTAATCTCTGCCCCTCTTTCAGTGCGCCGATCACCTCATCGACCGGGTAATCATCCGGCTCCGGTGCCACATCCAGCTCGTGACGCGGCGTGGTAATAAAGCTGCCAAACCAGCGGGTGAAATGCTCAGGGTCGTTGATCATGGCGATCATCATACTGCGCACGCGCGCCAGCTCATGCTCCTCAACCCGGCCAGTATGTTCCCGGCAGGTGAGATCCGGATCGCTGTAGTGCTCACCGCCAAGATCGTTTTCCAGCGCGTAATCCGCAAAGCTGCTGATCAGATCGCGGCCGTTCGGCCCACGAAAACCAATCGAGTAGTTGAAAGCAGTCTCATGCGTAAAGCCATCGTGCGGGAAACCCGGTGGGATGTAGAGGATATCGCCTGGCTCAAGATCCTCATCAATGATTGGCTGGAAAGGATCGACATGCAGCAATGCCGGATGCGGGCAGAACTGGCGCATCGGCAGCTTATCGCCCACGCGCCAGCGGCGGCTGCCCATCCCCTGGATAATAAAGACATCGTACTGGTCGATATGCGGGCCAACGCCGCCGCCCGGCACGGAGTAGGAGATCATCAGATCATCAAAGCGCCAGGCGGGCAGCACGCGAAACGGCTCCACCAGCTCGGCGGAAGGCGCATGCCAGTGGTTTACCGCCTGCGCCAGCAGGGACCAGTCGCGCTCGCCTAAGTGATCGAACGTCTCGAAAGGACCGTTCCACGCCTGCCACTGGCCGTCGACGTGGCTGACAATGCGGCTGTCGATCTCCGGCTCCATCGCCAGGCCTGCCAGCTCATCGGGCGAAATCGGGTCGACAAAATTGGTAAATGCGCCTTTCAGCACCACAGGTTGCTTCTGCCAGTACTTCTCAAGAAATTCCGGCCAGTTGAGGTTGAGTTGGTAAGCCATAGATCCACACCAGTGAGAAGGGAAACGGCGCTGATTATAAAAAGAGAGCGCCCCCCTCCGCCTTGTCATGGGTCAAGAGCAAGCGGCGGTGCGATAACTAATTGTTCGAGCGCGCTTAAGAGCGCATCGACTTTTGGCAGCAGCTGTTTACGCCGCGGCCAGACCAGGCTTAACGGCAACCCATCCGGCTGCTGGTGCGGCAGCAGGATGGCCAGCTCGCCGCGCGCTAACTGCTGATGCACCAGCCAGGTGGGCATCTGCCCGACGCCCAGCCCGGCGCAGAGCGCGTGGCGCTGCGCATCCACATCGCCCAGCGTCATGCGGTAAGGCACGCTGCGCCACTCCGGGTGTCCATCTTCCGTCAGCAATAACCAGGGTTTGCTGCTGCCATCGACGCGCTCATAGAGGATCGCCCGGTGGCGGAGCAGCTGCGCCTCGTTTTGCGGCGTGCCTTCCCGGCGCAGATAGTCAGGCGAAGCGCAAAAGACCATCTTTTCCCGCCCAAGCTGCCGGTGGCCAATCGACACCGGTAAGTCGCCACCCAGCCCAATACGCACCGCCACATCAATGCCTTCATCAAAGAGATCCACAAAGCGGTCAGAGAAGGTGATGCTGAGATCAATCTCCGGGTGCTGCTGGCAAAAGGGGATCAGCGCGGGCATCACGCCGAGCCGCCCGTAGGTGGTCGGCACCGCCAGCCGCAGGCGACCGGAAGGGATCGAGCGGTGCGCCGCCAGCACCGATTCGGCTTCCGCCAGCTCCTCAAGGATGCGAATGCAGGTCTGAAAATAGGCCTGCCCGGCATCCGTCAGCGTCAGGCGGCGGGTGGTGCGCTCCAGCAACCGCGAACCGAGGCGCGCTTCCAGCCGGCTGATGCTTTTGCTGATCGCCGAGCCGGTCAGATGCAGGCGCTCTGCGGCGGCGGCAAAACTTCCCTCTTCGACGCTGGCGACAAAAGGGACGATATCTTTCAGACGTTGATCGCTCATGGCATTACTGAATTGAGGTTATGAATGATGTGAATTAATAGCAGAGATAAGAATTAAATTCTCTATTAGGCTTTAAAGCTGATAAAGAAAAGGAGCCCCCTATGCAAAAACGTGCATTGATAGTCGGTATTAGTGGCGTGATTGGTCGCGCACTGGCAGAACAACTTAAAGGCGAAGGGTGGCAGGTCAGCGGCCTGTCGCGCGGCCGTGGCGCAATCCCGGACGGGTGCGAAAGCCTGACCGCCGATCTCACCGATACGGCAGCCGTCAACGAGGCGTTAAAAGAGGTGCAGGCTGATGCGCTTTTCTTCAGTGTCTGGTCGCGCCAGGAGAATGAGCAGGCCAATATCCGCGTCAACGGTGCCATCGTCAAAAACGTGATTGAGGCGCTCGGCGAGCGGCTTAACGGCAGCCACGTGGCGCTGGTGACCGGCCTGAAACACTACCTTGGCCCCTTCGAAGCTTACGGTAAAGGTGCTGTGCCGGTCACGCCGTTCCGCGAGGAGCAGGGTCGCCAGCCGGTGGAGAACTTCTACTACGCGCAGGAAGATGAACTCTTTGCCGGAGCGGAAAAGTATGGCTACCGCTGGAGCGTCCATCGCCCGCACACCATTATTGGCTATGCCCTCGGCAATGCGATGAATATGGGCCAGACGCTCGCCGTCTACGCCACGCTGTGCCGTGAAAAAGGCTGGCCGTTTATCTTCCCCGGCTCACCCGAGCAGTGGAACGGGCTGGCGGATGTTACCGATGCCGGTTTGCTGGCCGAGCAGCTGAGCTGGGCGGCGCAGAGCGAGCAGGCGGCGAATGAAGATTTCAACGCGGTGAATGGCGATGTCTTCCGCTGGAACTGGCTGTGGCCGAAGCTGGCGGCCTATTTCGGCATTGAAGCGGCGGCCTACCCGGCAAGCATGATGCCGCTGGAAAACCGCATGCAGGAGGCGCAGGCCGCCTGGACGGAGATCGCCGAAAAGTATCAGCTTCGCGAAGCGGATATCAACAAGCTGGCCTCCTGGTGGCATACAGATGCCGACCTCGGTCGCCCGATGGAAGCCTTTACGGATATGAGCAAAAGCCGCAAAGCGGGCTTTACTGGCTACCGCTCAACGCCGGACTCCTTCTTTGCGCTGTTTGATCGCCTGAAACAGGAAAAGATCATCCCGCGTTAAGGATCAACACCCGGCGCGAAACGACGCGCCGGGCGCATTGGCAGTCAGCTTTTTGCGCGAAACCGGGCCACTTTTGCCCGGTTACCGCATAAGGCCATGCTGCACCAGCGGCGGCGGTGCGCTTTGGTTTTATCATAAAACCAGAGTGTGCACTCAGGGTGCTCGCACTGGCGAACGTAGGCAAACTCCCCTTCTGCAAGCAGGTATGCTGCGTTTTCCGCAATGGGTGCCAGCACCTGTTGTGGTGTAGTGAGCTTATATTTGCGCTCAACACGCAGCGTTTCTCCGCCATCATCGCTTATCTGCAAATAACTCTGCGCCTGCGCCAGCCAGGTATTGAGCGCGTTCAGCGCCAGCGTCTCTCCCCTTTTTTTCGCCGTCACTAACTCCCGGATCGTGGTGCGCAACGCGCGCGCAGCCGCCAGCAGCTCGCCCGGTTCACCTATGGCTGCGGCGGCAAAACCCACATGATTTAGCCACAGAAGCACATCCTCATCGGACTGCAAAAAGTCATGGGGCGAGTGCTCAGCCATCGCCAGCGTATTGATAAAATCCAGCGCCCGCTCATCGGCAATAAACCACGGGCCGTCAGGCCTTGTGGCGGTTGAAGTGGTCATTATCGTGGCTCCTGAAGTTTGCGTGCTGCGCATTGTAACCGATAAAATTAATTTTACACAGTTACAAAGCTACGCCATACTCCATTTCGTCGTAACCTTTTAAATATCATTTTAACGGTTTCAGAGAAGGAGTGATTATGGCTGGCAATACCCATTTCCCGGTTCGCTATCAGTTTGTCGAAGCTGACGGCGTGAAGGTTTTTTATCGCGAAGCCGGTGATCCGGTGAACCCGACTTTACTGCTGCTGCATGGTTTCCCCAGTTCGTCCCACCAGTTTCGTGAATTGATCCCGCTGTTGGCGGATAAGTTTCATCTTATCGCCCCGGATCTCCCCGGCTTTGGTTTTACCGAAGTCCCTGCGGATCGCCATTATCTCTACACCTTTGATGGGCTTGCGAAGACGCTGATCGATTTTGTCGATGCGCTCGATCTGCAACGCTTTGCGATCTATGTCTTCGATTACGGCGCGCCGACAGGCTTACGACTGGCGGTGCACTATCCGCAGCGCATCAGCGGTTTTATCTCACAAAACGGTAATGCCTATCTTGAAGGGCTGGGCGATGCGTGGGCGCCGGTGCGGGCTTACTGGGATGAGCCGTCTGCCGCGAATCGCCAGGCGGTGAATGATGCCATCCTCAACCTGGAGGGGACAAAGTGGCAATATCTGCACGGCGTAAGCGATCCGACGAGCGTCGCGCCAGAGGGATATCAGCTCGACGCGCTGTTAATGGAGCGCCCGGGGAACCGCGAGATCCAGCTGGATCTCTTTCTCGACTATGCCAACAACCTGACCCGCTACCCCGCATTTCAGGCATTCTTCCGCGCGGTGCAGCCGCCAGCGTTGATCATCTGGGGCAAACACGATCCCTTCTTTATTCCGCCGGGAGCTGAAGCCTATAAACGTGACAACCCCAATGCGGTGGTTGAGTTACTTGATACCGGTCACTTTGCACTGGAAACCCACGTCGGCTATATCGCGCAGCGTATTCGTGAAGTGCTTAGCGAAATTTAGCGCCCGGAACGCGGGCGCATGCGGCTTAAGCCTGTGCCTGAAACATCAACGTGTCGGAGGTGAAACTGCCCTGCTCGTCGAGAGCAAAATGGCTTTTCACCTCATCAGAGGTGGTCTGTTGCAGGTAGCGGATCGCCGCGCGCAGCACCTCCGGGGTTTGCATACGCTCAACCCAGGAGGTGTACTCCAGCGCCAGGCGGCCGGTGACCAGCTTCTCCACCAGCAGGCCGTTTTGCTGCGTCATCTGCAACCACTCCCCCGGCGAGAAGTTGCGAACATGGGAGGGATCGCGCAGCACTTCGATGGTTTGCAGCCAGATATCCAGCACCGGACGGCCCGGCGAGGTGATATCCATCAGAATGAACTTCCCGCCGGGTTTCAACACGCGTTGCACTTCACGTAACGCCTGCGGCACATCGTGCCAGTGGTGCGCCGAGTAGCGGCTTATTACCACATCAAATTCGCCTTCAGCAAAGGGCAGCGCTTCTGCCGCGCCGTGAACGGTGCGCAGATTGCTGAACTGGCGATCGCTGGCGGCCTGGCGCACAACGGCCAGCATCTTCTCTGATAAATCATACGCGGTGACATCGCGCACCACGCCTGCGGCAACAAAACTGGCATGCCCTGCGCCGCAGCCTAAATCGAGCACTGAGGCCGCCGGGTTTTCACCCAGCCACTGCGCCAGACGCACTAAATCCTCCCCCTGGGAATGTACCTGGCTGCTTAAATAGGCCTGCGCCCGATCGCCAAACTGCTGCTGCGTTAACTGATGATGATTTACGGCCATGCTCTTTTTCCTTTTCGTGATGGATGACGACAAACCGGCTCAGTTGCGACTGTACGACCCTTTTTATAGGGGTACAATATGGCTACTTATACTGGTATTAGCAGGTACCACCCATGGAAAACACCCTCTTTGCCGGGCCAAAAGCGCTGGGCGAGTTCTTACGATCCCAGCGGGAAAACACCCTGCCTGCGGACATTGGTTTGCCCGCTCAAGGTCGGCGGCGCACGCGCGGGTTACGGCGAGAAGAAGTGGCGCAGCTCAGCGGCATCAGCACCACCTGGTATACCTGGATTGAGCAGGGGCGCGATATTGTTGTCTCGCCGCAAACCCTGTCGAATATCGCCAACGTATTAAGAATGAAGCCAACGGAGCGAAATTACCTCTTCCATCTGGCGCGGCAAAACGATCCGCAGGAAGAGCATGTGGTGACGGTGGAAAAAGAGGTGCTGGCCTCGGTGCAGCAGATGGCGTGCCCCTGCTATCTGCTCGATTTAACCTGGACAATGCTGGCGTGGAATAGGGCAGCCGAAGCGCTTTTCAGCGGCTGGCTGGACAGCGATCCGCAGCCGAATATGATGAGTTTTATGTTCCGTCATCCGCTGGCGCGCACGCTGGTGGCCGACTGGGAGCCGCGCGCCAGCCGCATTGTGGCGGAGCTGCGCGCCGATGCGATGCACTATCCGCACGATCGGGCCCTGAATAGTTTTGTTGAGAGTTTGCGTAGTGAGAGCGAGCTGTTTCGCACCTTCTGGTCGCGCCAGCAGGTGGTAGTGCGCGAAGGCGGCGAACGGGTGTTTATGCATGCACAGCGCGGAGAGTTGCACTACCGGCAGATGACCTGGCAATTAACCAGTAATCGTTCGGTAAAAATGATTATGTTAGTCGGGGAGTAAAAAAGAGGCATAAAAAAAGGCCAGTAAACTGGCCTTTTTATTATTTACGGAATTCCATCGTAACGTGGTTTGACTGCATAATCGCGGCGATATTATCAAATGTCATCATTGCAGATTTGCAAAAAATACATTTGGCACCGGCCGGGTTTTTCTCAGTCACGTCAAAATTGGAGACTCTGTATTGCGACCCGTGACAGCACGGGCAGCGGAAATGGATATGGTTCGTAATAAAATCGTCCTTAGCGCGGCACTACGTTAGCAGCGGCTGGGCCTTTCGCACCATTTTCAATGGTGAATTCAACTTCCTGATTTTCATCAAGAGTGCGGTAGTTATCGCTCTGGATTGCAGAGAAGTGTACGAATACATCTTTGCTGCCATCTTTAGGAGTGATGAAGCCAAAGCCTTTCTCAGCGTTGAACCATTTTACGATACCAGTCATTTTATTAGACATGTTTGTTACCCTTTTGTTTTAGTGGCCTTTTTAGGCGGCAATGGTCTGAGGCATTATTTATCAGCGTGTAAAGAGACCCAAAAAGAAGTAACTATCGAGGTACTTAGAGATGAGAGAGACTTTAGTGGACTACTGGCTGGAGATAATGATTTATCAAACCGACGAGTCATTAACGCACGGTTATGGCTTAGGGCGCAAGGCTTTATTTAGAAACTTTTGTCAGCATTACGTAAACGTTAGATAAGCAGCGTAACGCGAAAATGGGTTGTGTGAAGAGGATCGCAAAAAGATAGCGAACTGCGCGTTACTATCAATACTAGTATGGCAGTTAAAGCCATGGACTAATAAAGGTGGTAACAAGCATGCAAATGACAATGCGCTGGTTTGGGCCAGTCGAAGATAAAATTCCGCTGGCGCATATTCGCCAGGTTCCAGGCGTTGAAGGCGTAGTGGGCGCGCTGTATGACGTTCCGGTCGGCGAGGTGTGGCCGCAGGATAAAGTGCGCGCGCTGGCCGATCAGGTTCAGCAGGCCGGGTTAAAAATGGAGGTAATTGAGAGCGTCAACATTCACGATGACATCAAAATCGGCTTGCCGAGCCGCGATCGCTTTATCGCCAACTACCAGCAAACCATCCGCCATTTAGCGGAGATCGGCATCAAAGTCATCTGCTACAACTTTATGCCGGTGTTCGACTGGATGAAGACCGAGATGAACTACGTCCTGCCGGACGGTTCTGTGACCATGGCGTTTGAGAAAAAAGGCATCGATAAAACGCTGGATGAAGTGGTGAAAGAGGTGCTGGAGAACTCTAACGGCTTCGCGCTGCCGGGCTGGGAGCCAGAGCGGCTGGCGAAAGTACAGGAGCTGTTTGCCAAATATAAAGATGTCGATGAGAACACACTGCGCCAGAACCTGGTCTATTTCCTTGAGCGCGTGATCCCGGTGTGCGAAGAGGTCGGCATCAAAATGGCCATCCACCCGGACGATCCGCCCTACTCTATCTTCGGCCTGCCGCGCATTGTGAAAAACCGCGACGATCTTGACTGGATCTGTAATGCCGTCAACTCTGAGGCCAACGGCATCACTTTATGCACCGGCTCCATCGCCGAAGATCCGGATAATAACGTCTACGAGATTCTCGCCGAGTTTACCCGCCGCAGGCGCATCCACTTCGCCCACGTGCGCAATATCAAGCTGATTCAGGATAAGGATTTCTACGAATCGGCGCACCTTTCGCGCTACGGCTCGCTCGATATGTATGAGGTGATGAAAGCCCTGCATGACAACGGCTTTAATGGCTATATTCGCCCGGATCACGGCCGTTTTATCTGGGGCGAAACCGGGCGTCCGGGCTATGGCCTCTATGACCGCGCGCTCGGCGTCACCTATCTGCACGGCTTATGGGAAGCGCTGGAAAAACGCCACTAACCCTGACCAACGGCACCGGTGTTTACCGGTGCTCTTCCTAATAGCGGCGCACCTTAAAGCCCTCTTCATCGGCAGGCGGCACAAAGTAGCGGGTAATCAACTCAAACTGCGCATCGGTGGCGGCGAAATCGTGCTCGCCCGCCGCATTACGCTGGCGCAGGCGCGCTTTACAGGCCTCATCGCTTACCACGAGATAGTGCAGCAGATGTTGCGCCCCGGCATCCTGAATAATCGACATCATCCACTGACGGCTGGCAACGGTATTGGCGGGGAAATCGAGGATCACATTTACCCCGGCCTGTAACAGGGCGATGACATGGGGCTTGATCGCCCGCTTAAGCACCGCGGAGTAGTGCACATAATCCTCTACACTGTGCATCGACTCTTTAAACAGCAGTGCCAGCCAGCTATCTTCACTGAGCACCACGCTGCCCGGCGTTTGCGCAAGCGTTGCCGCAAGGGTCGATTTTCCGGAAGCAATTTTGCCGCAGAGAATATGCAGCGTTGGCCCGTTTTGGCTTGTCTCATCAATGCGCATGCTATGGCTCCCGTTAGCGCTTAACCCGAGCCCCGAGCATACGAGTTAGCCGCTCGCCTCTTCAACTCCCCATTTTTTGCACAGCGTGGCGATATTAACGTCGGCCTGGCGCTGTACGGTAAAGCTGTCAACGCTGAGCAGGATCAGCTTCAGCCCGCGCCCGCTCTCCAGATCCGGTGCCATCTCAAGGCCATTTTCCTGCTGTGCCGCCAGTAAGCGTTCAGCGGGAAACGGCTCGCCATTATCGCGAAACGTCAGTTGCACCTCCTGCGCACTGGCGGCAAACGCGATGCTAAAGGTGGCTGCGGCCTGCTGATGCAGGCTATGGCGAATAATATTGGTCGCCACTTCGCACACCGCCAGATCGAGAGAGAAACGCCAGCCCTCATCCACCGGCAACGCGGCCATCTGCGCGTTCAGCCACTCAGCAAGCGGCGAGAGCGCGGTGAGCGAGGCGGGGAAAGTTATCTCGCTAGCCATAATTCACAGCCCAAGCAGTTGCAGAGCGGCGGCCCGGTCCGCGCTGATGCGAAAAATGCGGTCCATGCGCGTCAGGGTAAACATATTTTTAATGCCGGGGTTGAGGGCGCAGAGCACCATTTCGCCTTTGCCGTTCATCATCTTCATTAATGAAACCAGCGTGCCGAGGCCGCTACTGTCAATAAAATCGACCTTGCTGAAATCGACAATCAGCGCACGCGGCTCATCACCCATCTCGCGGGCAATCGCCTCTTTAAAAGCCGCTGAAACGGAGGCATCCAGCCGTCGAATCGCCGGCGTAAGGATCGTCACCTGCGGCTGACGTTCGCTATCGATATTCATCACTTCTCTCCATTTCGCTCAATAATTAACAGGGAAACATCATCTGCCATCTGCTCGCCGTTGCGCCAGCCGGTTAAGTGCTGGCCGAATTGTGGCAGAAGCGCGCCGATTGCCTCATTAACGTGCTGTTGCAGCCACTGCTGCAAGCGTTGCGGGCCAAACTGCTCGCCTGCGGGGTTTTCACATTCAGTTATGCCGTCGCTAAAGAGGCAGAGCCGCTCGCCGGGGCGTAGCTCAAAATCAACATCATCCCAGTTGAGATCGGGCATCAGCCCAACCGGTGCGCCGCCGCTGCCAATCGGCGTGACCTCGCCTGCGGGGGTGACAATAAAAGGAGTGGGATGACCGGCCTGGCAGAGCCTGCCTTTGCCGCTCGGCAAATGGATAACGCCGTAGATCATCGTGAAATAGCTCATGATCTCCGCCTCTTCGCTGCAAAAGCGGCTATTAAGCATGCGCACCACCTCTGCGGGCGAAGCGACGCTGCCATCAGCAGAAAAGAGGAAACGCTCCACCACGCGGCCCTGCAAAAACTGCCGTGCTACCGCGAGGGACATCATCGCCGCACCGACGCCGTGACCCGAGACATCAACACAGTAAAACCCCAGATGGTCGTCTAGCTGAAAGAGGTTAAACACATCGCCGGAGACCCACGCGGAGGGCAGAAACAGCCAGTCGGAAAAGTAGTCGTGATAGCGCAATTGATGGGCGGGCAGAATCGAGTGCTGAATGCGCGCCGCGGCTTGCAGATCCTGCTCAATCTGCTGTAACGCCTCGCTGAGCCGCGCGTTGCGTGCCGCCAGCGTCGCCTCCAGCGCCAGAATACGCGAACCGGCATGCAGCCGCGCGCGCAGCTCGCTCTGCTCCACCGGCTTGCTGAGAAAGTCATCCGCGCCCGCATCGAACCCCTGCGCCAGGTCGCCGGGGTTTTCCCGCGCGGTGAGCAAAATCAGGTAGATATAGTGGCCAAACTGCCGTTCGCGGATTTCACGGCACAGCGTTAAGCCATCCATCTCCGGCATCTCCCAGTCGCTTATCACCATGCTGACGGGTGAGGTAGCCAGCATCTCCAGCGCGCTGACACCGTTTTCCGCTTCGCTGACCACATAGCCCCACTGCGCCAGCATGCGTGAGAGCAGGCGGCGATAAATGGGCGAATCCTCCACCACAAGCACATGCTGTTGGGCCACGGCGGCTCCTTATAACGGTAAAAACCAGATCAGGCTGACGGTCCCTTCGCGGAATTTGCCATTGCCGCTCTTATGGCCGGGGTAGCGCGTGCCGGCGAAGTTGGCGTACTGCAACGAGAAGGAACCCGGCGTGTAGCCTGCATAACCAAAGCTGTAGCTGTAATCGCCGTTCCACGGCTGCTGCTGGCTGCGATCCGGGAACCAGAAGGCGGTAGCGCGCACAAAGAAGTGCTGTTTAAAGGTGTAACCGCAGCCGCCAAGCACCACGTTTTTGTTCTGCTCAATATCGTTACTCTTCAGATCGTAGTAACGCGGCACCCAGCTGTAGCCGACCTGGCAAATCAGTGAATCGCCTTTGTTAATCAGTAGCTTATTTTCAACGGGTTTCGGCAGTGAGAATTTATAGGCCAGCGTCACCGCCCCCTGTTCAAAATAGGTTTTGCGCTTGCTGCCCGACGTCCAGAAGTGGTTATCGCCATAGTTGCTGTAGACCAGGCTGACGGTGTTGGCATGCCAGTCGTCATAGCCAAAGCTGTAACGGAAATCGGTGGTGTAGCGGCTGGTATCGGTCACCGGCACGCGGGTGGTGATATTGGCAAACCAGAAGCTGTAGGGTGAGTATTGCAGGCTCAGGTTAACGGTCTGATTCACCTTTCTTTTCTGCTCGGCGCTGCTGGAACTATTCGGGATAGTTACCCACTGCTCTTTCAGGCCTGTACCAAAGCTGAGCGCGCCGGAAAAGGGCTTGTTATTACCGGAAAAAAGACGCCCCCAGCGGCTGGTAAAGACGCCGACCTGCACCGGGTCGCCATTGCTGTCACGCAACGACTCGCTCTCCGCTTCACTCTTTTGCGCCGCATTTGCTGCCGGTAAGGCAGCGAGCAGCGCGCAGGCCAGTAAATATCTCTCCCGCATTAAGCCTTTCCTCAGTTAGGTATCCAGCGCGCGCCAACATTGTATTTCGCCAGCAGCCACAGCACGCCGAGCGCTGCCGCATGCACCAGCGTGTTGACGATCCACGCCTGTCGCCAGAGATCGAAGGTGACGAACTGGCTCACCGCCAGCACCACATAGACATGCAGAATAAAGACATACAGCGAGTGCTGACCCAGCGGGATAAGAAACCAGCCGGTCAGGCGATAGATGGGCCGCCAGCACCAGGTCAACAGCAGATAGACCGTCACCATCAGGCTGATATCATTCAGCACCCGCACCGGGCCAAGGCCGTTTTTCGCCGCCCAGGTGTGGTAAAACGCGTTGAAATCGGCAGGTGGAATCACATGCATCAGCAGTTCCGGCGGCATAAAGGGGTTGGTGTGGTTCTGGGCAACGAAGCCTAAAATCAGCGCAACGATCACCAGCGCCACAATCACCACTTTGCCCGGCGGCGTGCGCGCCAGCGAGAGCAGTTCTGCCTTGTACCAGCCGCAGCTCATGCCAAGGACGAAAATAAATTGCCAGGCGAGCAGCGGAAAGGCGAACTCAAACTCGGACACCGTCACCCGCACTGGCCAGCGCTGCCAGCAGCCATACACCAGCAGGGAGAGGCTCAATAACCACCACACCCTGCCCTGTTTAAGCAGCGCCAAAAAGAGCGGGCTTAATAGCAGCAGGAAAATATAGAGGCCAAGGATTTGCGTCTGGTGCGGCCCGATTTGCAAATAGAGCACGATGTTAAACCATGTCTCTTTTATTTGCGGCGTCACCGGATAAAGCGACCACGATGTTCCAGAAAAACGGTCGGTAAAGTGGGTCACTTCAAATACATTTAAAAAAGGTAAAAACCCGAGCAGCAGCATCGACAATATGATGATGATATTAACGCGATATATTTTCCACGCCCGCAGATATAATCCCCAGCAAATCGTTAATAGCGCCGCTTTTTGCAACCGCGCCCGATTAAGCATCCCCAGCATAAACCCGGAGAGAATAACAAAGCCTTCGGCACCGGTCGTTAAGCCAAAACGCTCCCACGAAAATATATTAAATATCGACATCACTTCCGTATGCGCCACCACCATCATCACCAGCGCAATACCGCGCATTAAATCAATACGCAAATCGCGGCTACCGGCAACGGCATAGCGCCATGTCGTTGATTCTATGCTCTCTTTTTGCGGCAGCGCGGGCGCCATCTGGCTCATAAATAGACCTGTTAAGGGCAGCAATAAAACAACAGGGAAATTATTTAGATAGCTTAAATACGCCTGACTGGCAATGTTAGCGAGGCGAAAAGCGCAGCGCTAAAATCGTTCAAATTGATATTAAATTAACTGCAACGAATTATTCCGCGTTGCGCTTTGCTGGAAACTTTTAATCAGCCATCTACACTTACATTACTTTTTGTTTTACCGGGAAGTTATTACGCCAGGCCGCGAAACAGGTCCGCCTGGGTATTATCTGATTTCTTATTATTACGGAATAAAGATAACAACCGCTATGGGCTTCTACTTTTCCCGATTTGAAGATCGCAAACCGCCCGAGCCGCTGAAAACGCCGCGCTGGGCGATGATTACCTGGCAGATATTAGCGGTTGCGGCGCTGATTCTGGGTGCGAATTATATCTACTGGCGCTGGACGGCGTCGCTGAATATGGATGCCCTGTGGTACGCCATTCCGCTGGTATTAGCAGAAACGCTGGCGTGGATTGGTACGGTGTTATTTACCATCAACCTGTGGAAGGAGGAGGATCCGCCGCAAGCGCCGCCGCCGCAGGAGATCAATGACTGCCTGGGCGCAGATGAAGCGGTCGAACCGCGCCCGGTGAAAGTGGACCTCTTTATCGCTACCTACTCCGAAGATGTTGAACTGGTCAGGCTCTCCATCCGCGATGCGATGAAAATGGCGTACCCCTTTCCCCTCGATTACCGCGTGCATGTGCTGGATGACGGGCGACGCCCGGAGATGAAAGCCGTCTGCGACGAAGAGGGAGTCAATTACATTACCCGGCAGACCAACATCGGCTACAAAGCGGGTAACCTGCGCAACGGCCTTGAGCAGACCGACGGCGATTTTCTGGTGATTTGCGATGCTGACACCCGCGTCTTCCCGACCCTGCTCGCCCACACCCTCGGCTACTTCCGCAACCCGGATGTGGCGTGGGTGCAGACGCCGCAATGGTTTTACGACCTGCCCGCCGGGGAGAACCTCTCCCGCTGGCTGGAGCGAAAAACCGGCAAAGTGGGTTATGCCTTCGGCTGGCTGGCGCAGAAAATCGTTGGCCCGGTGACGATGGGCCGCGATCCCTTTTTTAACGATCCGCGCATGTTTTACGATGTGATCCTGCGTCGCCGTAACTGGGCCAACGCCGCCTTCTGCTGCGGCGCGGCGTCGGTGCACCGGCGCGAAGCGGTGATGCAGGCAGCGCTGCGCAGCTATGTCTGGACGGTGGAGGAGGAGATTGACCGCCATACGCGCGATATCCGCGATCCCGCCACCCGCGAGGCGCTCCAGGAGGCGATGCGCCCCCACGTCGCTTTCGATACCGAACTGACGCCCTATAAATTTCACGTCTCGGAAGATATCTACACTTCGATCCTGCTGCATGGCGATGCGGCGCGAAACTGGCGCTCGGTGATGCACCCGCGTATCGAATCAAAAATGCTATCGCCGCAGGATATGCTGACGTGGATGATCCAGCGCTTTAAGTATGCCGCCGGATCGCTCGATATTCTGTTTCATGACAATATCTTCAGCCGCCGCCGCTTTAAGCTCTCGCTGCCGCAAACCCTGATGTACGCCACCACCTTCTGGTCCTATATGGCCTGCGTCTGGAACGCCATTTTCCTGATTTCGCCGATTATCTACCTCTTTACCGGCATTCCGCCAGTGTCGGCCTGGTCGACGCCCTTTTATCTCCACTTCCTGCCCTTTTTTATCCTCTCGGAGCTGGCATTTATGTTTGGCACATGGGGCATTTCCGCTTGGGATGGGCGCGCATCCTATCTGTCGTTCTTCTCGATGAATCTGCGGGCGCTAAATACGGTGCTGCGCGGGGAGCAGATCAAGTTTCACGTTACGCCGAAGGAGCGCCAGACCGGGCGCTTTCTCTACCTGGTGAAACCGCAAATCGCCATTGTGCTGCTCACCCTCACCGGGCTGATTTGGGGCGGTATTCAGGTGGCGCGCGGCCAGGTGGATGATCCTTCAGGCTATGTCATCAATATCTTTTGGGGTGCCGTCAACATTGCCGCGATGTTGCCGCTGATCCTCGCCGCCATCTGGACGCCGGACGAAGAGGAGGCGCGAACATGAGAACGCGCGACGCACTGCTTTCTGCACGCAGTTACATCACTATCCTGCTCGGTTTTCTGCTCGGCTTCGCCATCGTGGTGTGGGTGGAAAAACAGATGCCAACCCGCGTTGAGAGCAGCGGCGGCATGGCGCTCAGTAAAGATTTCCCGCCGCTGCCCACCTCGCGTGCGCTCACCTTTGAAGAGGCAATCTGGGCGCGCGTGGCCTGGCAATATTACGTCAACAATACGCAACCCAACGGCCTGCCGAATGCCCAGGATGGGCAGGCGTGGTTCAGCTTATGGAGCGCGGGCAGCTATCTGCTGGCGGTGATTGCCGCACAACAGTTACACATCCTCAGCGAAGCAGAGAGCGATGCGCGCATCAGCAATGCGCTGGCAACACTCGGCGGGCTGCCGCTGACGCCGCAGGGAGTGCCGGCGGCCTACTATCACTCCGATACGCTGAAAATTCTCGGCAAACCGGAAAGCTCCGCCATCGGCATGGGCCGCCTGCTGGTGGCGCTGCAAACCCTGCTCTGGCGCTCGCCGCAGCACGCGGAGGCGGTGCGCGATCTCTTTAACCGCTGGCAGGTGGGCGCGCTTATCGTCACCAGCGGCGCAACGCAGGCCGCCGCGCCGCTGCATCACTGGGCGCTGGCCACCGATGAGCCGCGCAACAGCTTTGGCTATCGACTTTATGCCAGCCATACGCTGCGGCTGATCGACAGCGCCGCCGGGCTGGCGGTCACCAACCCGCCTGAGGGGCAGCAGATGATCGATATCGACGGCATTATGGTGCCCGATGAGGGGCTGCGCACACCGTGGGGACGCCAGCCTTCGCTCATTAGCCTCCCCTATCTGTTAACTGGCCTTGAGCTGGGCTTTGATGCGCAGAGCGCCGAAATTGCCTTTCGCATCATGCAGATCCAGCAGCGCCGCCACAGCCTGCGGGTGCGCAAACCACCCATCAGTACCGACTATGCCGAACCCGCACCGGACTTTATCAATGACCTGCCCAACCGCCAGCCTATCGATAACGAGGCGCTGCGCGATGCGCCGCCGGAGCTGACGGCGATCACCTCTACCCGCTCGGCCTTCGCCTGGTATGCCCTGTTTCGCAACAGCTGGAGCGAGGCCCTGCGCCAGCAAGCGCAGGTGCTGCAAGTGCCGGGCAAAGGGTGGCAGCGCGGGCATAACCTCAATAACAGCGTGAACAGTGTGATTGATGCCGACACCAATGCCATCGTGCTGGAGAGCCTGGCCTATATCGCCCACGGCCAGATGCTGTGCCTGGCCTGTTTTAATCCCGCGCCCCGTTCCCCTTCGTCAGCAGGAGCTACGCCATGAAGCTGAAAGCACTTCTCTTTTTTCCCCTGTTGGCAGGGCTGATGGCGCTCTGGATGACGCTGAGCCAGGCGCGCGCCGGCGATCTTCCGGCATCGGACTATGCGCCGCGCAGCGGCAAGCTGACGGCGCAAGAGATGACGATGGCGAGAAACGCCTGGCAATACTTTGTCGCCAACTACCAGCCCACCACCGGGCTGGTTAACGCGGTAAACAAATACCCCTCCACCACCATGTGGGACAGCGGCTCCTACCTTGCTGCGCTAACGGCGGCACGCGAACTGGGGATTATCGATAAAGCGGAGTTTGACCGGCGGATGCTCAAGATCCTTGCCACCATCAACAAGCTGGATCTGTTTCGCAATGAACTGCCTAACAAAGCCTACAACACCCTCACCGCGCAGAAGGTGAACTACACCAACAAACCGGGCGAGATTGGCTTCTCGGCGCTCGATATCGGCCGCATGTTGATCTGGCTGAAGGTGATCAAAGAGCGCTACCCGGAGTATGGCAACAGTATCGATAACATCGTGCTGGGCTGGGATTTTAGCCATGCTGTTGACCCGTGCGGCACGCTCTACGGTGCTTACCTCGAAAACGGTCAGCCGAAATATGTGCAGGAGGGGCGCCTCGGGTATGAGGAGTATGGCGCCGCCGGTTTCCAGCTGTGGGGCTTCAACACCTGCCAGGCGAGCCGACCGCAGCCTTATGAACTAGCGGAGATCTACTGCGTGCTGGTGCCCTACGACACGCGCGATCCGCGTGCCACCTCGCAGCACAACTATGTGGTGACTGAATCCTATCTGCTCTACGGCCTTGAGTTCGGCTTTGATAACCCGAACGATCGCAACAACAGCCCGCGCAACTACTCCCATCCGTGGATGAAAAACTTCGCCGACCGCGTCTACCAGGCGCAGGAGAACCGCTACACCATTACCGGCGTGCTCACCGCACGCTCCGAGCACCAGCTCGATAAAGCCCCCTACTTCGTCTATGACACGGTCTACACCGATGGCTATGACTGGAACACCATCACCGATAAAGGGCAGTTTATGCCGAGCGCCGCCGCCGTCTCCCTGAAAGCGGCGCTCGGCATGTGGGTGCTGTGGGATTCGCCTTACACCGATCGCCTGATGAGCGCTATCGAGAACGCCAACGAAGAGGGCAAGGGTTACTACGAAGGGCTGTATGAGAATGGCGACGGCCCGATCAAAGAGTTCACCGCCAACAACAACGGCATCATGCTTGAGGCGCTGCTATTCAAAAAAGAGGGCAAGCTGCTGCAATTCAACACCGATAACCCGAAAAACCGTAACTTCGCCCCGTCGCTGTGGGAGAAGAAGCTGGTCGATCTGTTTGAGGAGAACAACGCCCGCCGTAACCGACCGTTCCTTGAGAGCACGCCGTCGGTGAAAAACTGGTGTCAGCAGACCGGCACCACCCAGCGCACGAAACCTGCCTGCCAGGCGTGCCAGTGCGCCTCCTGTAATGCGGATGAGCCTGTGAAGCTGCCGCCGGTGACTGCGCAATGTCTAAAACCGTAGTTCGCTGGCTGGCGATCCTTCTGCTGCTGCTCGCCGCCGCCTTTGCGCTATTTAGCGAGGGCGGCGCAGGCTGGCGCTGGCTGACGAAAGGGGCGTGGAACACCACCGCGCGCGTCAGCAGCCTGACGCCGCAGGAGCGCGAGTGGGCCGCCATCGCCTGGCGTTACTTCGTCAATAACACCCAGCCGCAAACCGGGCTGGTCAACGGCAGCGACAAGCAGCCGCGCGTTACGCTGTGGCAGATGGGCGACACGCTTATCGCCCTGCTGGCGGCAAAAGATCTCGATCTGGTTGATGATAAGGAGTTTGATGCGCGCCTCACCCGCCTGCTCGGCACCCTCAACCGGCTGATGCTCACCGATACCCGCACGCCCGGCAGGCTCTACTCCAGCCAGACGGCGACCATCGTCGACTTTAGCGGCAAGCCGGTGAAGAGCGGCTGGTCGGCGAAAGATATGGCGCGGTTGATGCTGGCGCTGCGCCTGACCGCCGAACGCGCGCCGCAGTACCGCGAGTATCTCGACAAAGTGATCCTGCGCTGGAACTTCTGCCCGGTCATGGATGGCGAAGGCGAGCTGTGGTCCGCCTCGCTGCAAAACGGCCAGCCGGTGGTGCGCGAAGAGCTGCGCCTCGGCGAGAGCGAATATGCCGCCAGCGCCTTCCGCCTGTGGGGTTTCCCGGCCGGGAAAGCGCTCACGCCGCCGTCAAAAAACGTCATCATCTACCAGCGCAGCCTGCCGGTGGATGCCCGCGATCCGCGCACTACCTGGCAGCCGTCAATCCTCTCAACGGTGCCAGCAATGTTGCCGGGGCTGGAGTTTGGATGGCAGCCGCCGGGGCTGAGTGACGAGGTGCAAACCCTGCTGCGCGATCGGGCGCAGGGCGTCTGGCTGACACAGAAAACGCGCTGGGAAAAAGAGAAGACCCTCACCGCCCGCGCCGACTTCACCCTCGCGCAGGCACCGTGGCACGTGGAGGACAGCGTGTGGGGAAATGGCTATGCGTGGAACACCCTCGGCGATGACGGCAAATACTACCCGCGGCTGGCGCAGGTGACGACCAAAGCAGTGTTTGCCTTGTGGGTGTTGTGGGACACCGCCTACACCAATGCCCTGATGGCGGTGACGGAACACTTGAACGATCCCGAACGCGGCTGGTTTGAGGGGCGCGTTGAAGCGACGGGCGATATCAACAAAATGGTGACGCTCTCCACCAACGCGATGGTGCTGGAGGCGCTGCTCTACAAAGCCAACGGCGGGCCGCTCTTTCGCGACGGTTTAATCGACGATGAGAGCTATTTCGTGCGCCGCACGACAGATGAATTTAACAAACCCGGCCTCTGCCTGCCGGGTGAACGCACCCCGAGGGCCGCGCCATGAAATTCTACCGCGATCTCTTTGAAGCGAGTCTGAGCCGCGTCTTCCCGGATGATGAGAAACGCGCCTTCTTTAACGCCTTCTACACCACCTTTATGCATATGTCGCCAGAGACAGAGCAGCACTTCGCCCGCCTTGAGAATGAAGAGGGTCAACAGCTGGTTTATAAGAGCTTCTTTGCCATGCTGGCGGTCGACGGCGCGCTGTTTGTGCCCGATTTCCTCGAGCGGCTGGCGCGTGAGCAGAGCACCGACGGCCTGCGTTTGCCGCCGCGCTTTTTTGCCCTCTGGCGGGAAGCGATGTTAATTACCGTGCGCCAGCGCGACCCGCAGTGCGATGAAGAGACGCTGACCGCGTGGGCGATGGCGATTGCGCCGGGGCTGGAGTACCTGCGTCGCCAGGCGGAACTGCACTACCAGGCCGGGGAGGCATCATGACAACAGCCTGCCATTTTGACCTCAACGCCCTGCCCGCGGCGGTGCTGATCTACGATCGCCACGAGCGGCTGCTGGCGTGGAATGCGCAGGTAGAGGCGTTTTACCCGGCGCTGGCCGGCGGGCTAAAGCCGGGCGCGACGCTGCAAAGCCTGGCAGAGAAGTTTATCGACGCGGCCTATAACACCGACCCGAGCCGCCGCCAGACGCTGCGCGAGGCGATCATTCGCAACTGCCGCCAGGATAGCCACCGCGAAGTGCGCCAGGCCGGGCAGCGCCGCCTGTTTGTTCAGCACCAGCGCCTGGCGGATGGCAGCATCGTCAGCCTGCACAGTGACATCACGCAGCTGGATGAAGCCCAGCGCTCGCGCCAGCAGTTGCACGATGATTTCCTGCTCACCGCCGACTCTATTCATATTGGTATCTGGGACTGGCAGATCTCGGCCGACAATTTGCAGGTCAACGACACGCTGCTGACGATGATCGGCCTTCCGCGCAGCCAGTGGCACCATCCGGCGCGCTTTCTGCTCAGTCTGGTGCATGAAGAGGATCGCGCCCGCCTGCGCCAGGCGATGCAGGGCTCAACTCGCCACCACGTTCCGGTGTTTGAGTGTGAAATCCGCGTTCGCCATCAGAGCGAGGAGTGGCGCTGGATGCTGCTCTCCGGCCAGGTGGTAACGCTGACCATGCAGGGCAATGCGGAGCGGGTGATCGGCACGTTGCAGGATATCACCCGCCGTAAAGAGGCGGAGCTGCTGGCGATTGAGGCGGCGAAGGTGGCACGCGACGCCAACGAGGCGAAGAGCGCCTTTCTGGCGAATATGAGCCATGAAATTCGCACGCCGATGAACGGTATTCTCGGCATGACGCAACTCTGCCTCGACACGCAGCTCAGCAGCGAGCAGCGCGAGTACCTCTCGCTGGTGATGAGTTCGGCACAGTCACTGCTGCATATCATCAATGACATCCTCGACTTTTCGAAAATCGAGGCGGGCAAAATTATCCTCGATGAGGAGCCGCTGGAGATCCGCCCCTTTATCCAGGCGCTGATCCGCCCGCATATGCCCGCCGCCAGCGAAAAAGGCATTGAACTGTTGGTCGATATCGATCCCGCCGTGCCGGAGGTCGTCTCCATCGATGGCCCCCGGCTGCGGCAGATCCTCACCAATCTGCTCGGCAACGCGCTGAAATTTACCCATCAGGGTGAAGTAGTGCTCGCCATCTCGCCGGGCGAGGAGTCTGGTAGCTGGCGGTTTGCGGTGCGCGACAGCGGCATCGGCATTCCCGCCGAAAAGCAGCAGGCGATCTTCGAAGCCTTCAGCCAGGCAGACAGCTCTACCACCCGCCGCTATGGCGGCACCGGGCTGGGGCTGACCATCTCCGCGCGGCTGGTGAAGATGATGGGCGGCGAGCTGGCTGTGACCAGTGAACCGGGCGTGGGCAGCGAGTTCGCGTTCAGCTTAACACTGGTAAGCCAGCCTGCCGCACTGGCGGCAATGCAGATGACGCGTTTTAGCGGCGAGCGGGTGCTGGTGGTGGATGATAACAGCACCAACCTGCGCCTGCTGGAGACGATGCTGACGCAGATGGGGCTGGTGCCGCACTGCGTCGATAACGCCCACCAGGCACTGCGCCTGACGGCAGAGAGCGAACCCTTTCCGCTGATCCTGCTTGATGCGCAAATGCCGGAGATGGATGGCATCTCGCTGGCGCTGGAGCTTTCGGTGCTGCCGCAGGCGAGCCAGAGCCGCATCATTATGCTCAGTTCCATGAACCGCCACTTCGATGCACGCATGCTTAAACGCATCGGCATCGCCCACTACCTGCATAAACCGGTGGCACAAAGCGAGCTAAACCAGGCGATCGCCAGCGTGCTGGCACCGGGTCGCCTGCCGGATCCGGTTGCCGTCGAACAGCCTGTCGCGCCGCAAGTGGCAGCACACGCGCTGCGGATTCTGCTGGCGGAAGATAATCTGGTGAACCAGAAACTGGCGCTGCGTCTGCTGGAGCGGCTCGGCCATCATGCCGAGGTGGTTGATGACGGGCGTGCGGCGCTCGATCGCTGGCATGAAGGGGGCTGGGATCTGATCCTGATGGATCTGCAAATGCCCGGCATGGATGGCGAAACGGCGATCCGCCTGCTGCGCGAAGAGGAACGGATGCATGCGCTCAGCCACCAGCCGGTGATCGCCATGACCGCGCACGCCATGCAGGGCGATAAAGAGCGCTGTCTGGCAATGGGGTTTGATGGCTATATCGCAAAGCCAGTAAGCCAGCAGGCGCTGCACGATGAGCTGACCCGCATCACACAACGTGACGATGAAGGGTTGCCCACGCAGAGCGCCCTGCTGACACAGTGTGCCGACGATGCTGAACTGGTTAACGAGCTGCTGGCCCTGTTTAGCGAAAGCGTCGGGACAATGCAGGCCAGGATTGCCGATGCCATTCACACCAACGATCGCGACGGCCTGCGGCGCGCGGCGCATAAACTGCGCGGCGAGGCGATCGCCCTCGATTTCACCCGTCTGAGCCAGTTGCTGCAACAGCTTGAGAGCCAGGCCATCAGCCTCGATCAGCAAGCACTGGATAACCTGCACACGACGCTTCGCGAGGAGTTTGTGCGCGTTGAGGCGTGGCTGCAACGCCGGGAGGCAAACCATGATGCGTAACGCGCTGCTGCTGTCGCTCTTACTCTCAACCCAGGCTTTTGCCACCGCGCTGCCCGTCACCTGGTCCCTTGCCGGGGAGTGGCGCGTGCACGATGCTAACGATCCCACTTTCGATGGCGTCAGCGCCTCCAGCGCCGACTGGCGCACCCTGCGCGTGCCCGCCAACTGGTACAGCGACGGGCTGGATCACCAGGGCGCGCTCTGGTACCGCCACAGCTTTACCCTGCCTGAGCAGTCTGCCGATACGCTGGCAACACTGGTGTTTGACGGCGTCGACTACCTTGCCGACGTGACGCTGAACGGCCAGCGCCTGGCACACCATGAGGGCTACTATCAGCGCTTCCCGGTGGATGTCAGCCAGGCGCTACGCCGCCATAACCAGCTGACGGTGCGCGTCGATAGCCCGTTTGAAGATCCAAAAACTATCTGGCCGCTGCATAAAACCATGGTCAAAGGGGTGCTGAACCAGCATGACACTCGCCCTGGCGGTGCCTGGTCGGCACAGGGGCAGGATGCCAACTCCGGCGGCATCTGGGCACCGGTCCGGCTGCACCTTAGCCGCGGGGCGGCAATTGATGAAGTCATCCTGCGCCCGCTGTGGCAGGAGGGGCTGGCGAAGCCAATGCTGCGCGCCGAGATCCGCTACCGGGCGAAACAGGCCGGGCCGGTGACGCTGCGCCTGGCGGCGAAGCCGGATAATTTTTATGGTCGTGACTACCGTCAGGAATTCCCGGTCACGCTAGAGACAGGCGACAGCAAGGTGCTGACGGTGACGCTGCCGATGGAGGCTGCCAGGCTCTGGTGGCCGGTGGGGCACGGTAAACCCAACCTCTACCGCGTTCGCGCCTCGCTGATCGATCGGCAAGGGGTGATGGATACCGCCGTCACCCGCACTGGCCTGCGCAAAATGGAGGAAGCGCCGGATAACAAAGGCTGGCGCATCAACGATAAGCGCCTTTTTGTGAAGGGCAGTAACTATATCGGCTCGCCGTGGCTCGGCACCATGACGCGCGCAAAGTATCGCCAGGATTTCGAGCTGGTAACGGGGATGAACGCCAATGCGATACGCGTGCATGGTCATGTCGCCGGGCGCGCGCTGTATGACGTTGCCGATGAGATGGGGCTGATGATCTGGCAGGATGTGCCGTTGCAGTGGGGCTATAACAACAGTAGCGAATTTGCCGATAACGCCGCCCGCCAGACGCGGGAGATGGTGGCGCAGTTCGGCAACTCACCAGCGATTGTGGCCTGGGGTGGACACAACGAGCCGCCGTGGAACTCGCCGTGGATGGAGAAGCGCTTTAAAGACTGGAATAAAGATCTTAACCGCGAGCTGACGCAGAAGGTGGCGGATGCGCTGGCTGAGGATACTTCGCGTATCGTGCACCGCTTCTCCGCCGTGGAGGAGCACTACTGGCAGGGGTGGTATTTCGGCACCATGCGCGATGTGCTGGCTCCGGCGAAAACCGGCATCATTACCGAGTTTGGCGCGCAGGCGCTACCGCGCCTCTCGACCCTCAAAACCATTATTCCCGCCAGCGAGATGTGGCCGAAGAGTACCGATGCGAAAGATCCCGGCTGGGATCGCTGGAAGTATCACAACTTCCAGCCGTTCCAGACCTTTGGCTTTGCCAACGTGCCGCGCGGCGAGAATATTCAGCAGACCATCGATAATACCCAGCGCTACCAGGCGGAGCTGGTGGCAATGGCGGCAGAGAGCTATCGCCGCCAGCGTTATCAACCAGTTACCGCCCTGTTCCACTTTATGTTTGTTGAGACCTGGCCGTCGATCAACTGGGGCGTCGTTGACTATCTGCGTCAGCCGAAAGCGGGCTACTACGCGCTGAAAACCGCCTATCAACCGCTGCTGCCCTCTATCGAGCCGGTCACGGCAAACTGGCAGACTAACAAAGCAAATATCCTGCGGCTGTGGGCGATTAACGATAGCTGGTCGGCCTGCGAAAAGTGCACGCTGAAGTGGCGCATCACGCAAAACGACAGCAGCCTGGAGAGCGGTGAGCTGCCGCTAACCCTCGAAGCGGACTCTGGCCAGATGGTGAAAGAGGTTTCGGTAACCCCCACCGCGCCCGGTGAAGCCAGGATCGCCTACTGGATTGAAGACCAGCAGGGCAAAGTGGTCGGTAAAAACGCACGCGTGGAAGCAGTGACCGCCGCACCGTGACAGGTGCGGCCATAACCTTTACTCTGCTGGTTATCGCAATGTCCTTACCCTGGAGCATCGATGACAACAGAGAATCTGGCGCAAATGGGCGCCGCCCGGGTGGTGAAGCGGGTTAACGCCACCGGAATAGCCGTGATTGAGAAAGCGCCGGTCAGCAAGGTTGAGTACGCCTTCTACCACCAGGTTGCGCCCGAGCTAAACCGCGCGGAAATCCTTACCCCAGCCTTGCTGGCAGCCGATGCCAGCACGCTCGCCCTCACCCTTGAAGCGATTCCCTACCCTGTTAGCCAGCAAAATGTCGCGAACGACGCCATCGTGTCGATGCTGGCACGGTTACACCGCTTTGCGCCGGATAAAAACTGGCACTACCACCCCCATCGCTGGCCCGACGCGCAGCTGGCGCTGAGCCTGCAACTGCTCGCCTTACCGGAAGAGGCCGCCAGAGTGTTGCGTCGCTGCCAGCGCGACAGCGACAGACTGTTTGCCGAAGCGGGCCTGATTTCCGGCGACAGTAATGTTGGCAACTGGGGACAGCGCGAGAACGGCGAGTTTGTGCTGTTTGACTGGGAGCGGTTCAGCACCGGTCACCCGGCCATTGATTTAGCCCCGCTGATTAAAGGTATGGGTACGCCTGAAGAGTATCGACACCTCGCGGCGCGCTACTGCCGATTTAATCCGCGGTCAGAAAATGATCTCGCTCGCGATATTGCCTTAGCGAAAGCGTGGATTGTCAGCGAAGTGATTACGCTCCTTCACAAGCGACAGAAAGCGGATTTTCCGCGTTTTCAGCACTGGTATCGCAGCTATTTGCCCGACTGGCTGAGGGAAGTGGAAAAAATGATGTGAGCCAATAATTGAGACTGCCTGCGGGGTTATTCGGATAATAAAAGCCTAATAGCGGCAAAATATCATACGTTTCTCCCGACGCAATTGTTTACTCCTTATTTCTGGTAGGTTGTATTTAAGATTATACTCATTACCCTTTCAGTTAAATGGGATAGTCACGTATGAATAACTGATAGCGTAATGATATAAATGATAAGAATAACAAGGATCGTTAAACCTTCAGTTGAATTAACCGATTATGCCGCGTCATTTTCGCCTTTTCGTACGCTCCTCGAAACCTATTTACCCGCCTCTATCCAAAATTTATATGCCCGCCCGGTTATCGCCGATGATGGTGCCGTTGAGTGGTATAGCGATATTAATGGTCAGCCGCGCCGCTTACTCGATCTGAGTAAAACCGAGCAGAGCCGCGCCCGCGCGCTGCTGGAACAGCGTCTCGACAGCGTTCGGGCCCTGCATCAGAAGCTGGCGCAAAGCGGGAGCGAGCCAGAAACAATGCTGCGCCTGCTACAGGCGGCCACCCACTCTCCTGCACCTGAGCAGGTGTGGGTGATCGACGGCCATCCGGTCATCGTCCCACCTGCGGAGGGCGCGCCCCGCGCCGCTGCTGCCGCCACCACTGCCGCTGCCGTCTCAAGGCGTCGCTGGTGGCCGTGGCTTTTACTTCTGGCTCTGCTTATCGCCCTGATTCTGTTGCTGCTGTCACGCTGTTCGCCACTGCACGAAACAGCAGCACCCGTCACGCCCGCGCCACCAGCTGTAACGCCCGGCGAGCCGGTGAAACCTGAAACGACACCCGCGCCGCACGCGCCGGTAAAACCCACCAAAGCGGTCTGCCCGGCGCAGCGAACCCAACAGCAAGCCCCTGAAATGGTGGTAATTATGGACGCCTCCGGTTCGATGGCTATCACCATGGATGCCACGCAGGATGAGTTGATCAGCTGGAACCAGGGGAAATATGTCGAGAATATCGAACGTGAACCGCGCCGTATCTCGCTGGCGCGTAACGCGGCCAAAGGCATTATTGACACTATCCCGCGCGATATGAACATCAGCCTGGTGGCGGCGGAAAACTGCCGTCAGGTCTCCCTGTCGCCCAGCTTCCCGTTTGCCCAGCGATCGGCGCTGAAAAAGCGCATTGAAGGTATTCAACCGGTCGGTAAAACGCCTCTCGCCGAAGCCTTAGCACTGGCGGGCAAAAAAGTGGATGGGGTTAACCGCGATGCGATTATTTTGCTGGTTTCCGACGGAGATGAAACCTGCGGCGGCGATCCCTGCCAGGTTGCCCGCGAGCTGAAAAAGAGTAAACCGCGCCTGCAGGTGAATGTCGTCGATATTATGAGCACCGGTGCAGGAAATTGTATTGCCAGCAGCACCGGCGGCAAAGTTTTTGCCGTCAACAATACCCGGGAATTTAAGCAGATCATGAAAAAGGCGATGCAAGAATATATTCCTGAGGGCTGTGAATAATATTCACAGAGAGAAACTATTAGGCACGCTGGTATTTTTTCGCGTAATACATCGCCGCGTAAAATTTCCCTTAGTGCTAAATAAAATGCGCTTAACGCCGATAACGCTTTACCGTTTTCGCATTTTCCCATGCTGAGATGAGCAATTTAACCCTGTCTGAAACAGCGTATTTAGGGTTAATTCTGCTCATTTTTACCTTTTAGAAAACACAGGACCTGCCAACGTGAAAGAGATGTTTCTGTGCAGTGACAAGCTCAATAAATATCAGTCGATGGGCGAAAACGGGCAGGCTGTCCATATTTCTGCGCTGCAGTTGCGCGAAACCCTTCGCCTGCGCAAACAGAGCGCGGCGGCAGATGTGCTCGCCATTCCGCAAATCAGTGAACACGGCGAACGGGTTGACTGGTATGCCCCTTTTTCCGGCGACGTCATTCCCTGGTCAGCGGCCACGGAGAGCGAACGTCAAAGCGCCTTAGCGCAGCTGGAAATCACGCAGGCAACGTTGCGCCAGCTCAGTCAGGACTTCGCCCAGAGCAACCAGCCGGAGCAGCAACTGTTTGGTAAGCTGCTGGAAAAAACCCTGCAATTTCCCGATCCCGAGCATGTCTGGCTGGTCAACGGCAAGCCGGTGATCAGCTTCTGGGGATTCGTCAACGCCCGCCATCAGGCACGGATCGATCCGCTGGACTGCTTACGTCCGCCGAAACCCGTTACGCCCGCAGCCCCACTGCACAGCGCGCCGCCGGTCAACGAACCGCTGGTGACACCGCCGAAGCGTCGCGGATGGTGGATCCTGCCCGCGTGGTTATGCTGGCTACTACCGCTGCTGCTGTTAGCGCTTCTGCTGCTGTGGCTGCTGCGCGGCTGCGTACCCGGCGTAACCATTCCTGGCTTTAGCGTTGAGCAACCAGCACTGCCTGATGCGCACCTTCCGGTTGCGGAGAATGGCGCCACCCTCCCCGTCACCTCCTCTGAACGTGTTGTTGGCACTACCGAAGGCGTTACTGCGCCAGTGGTGAGCGGCAGCACGACGGGCATCGGCACGTTGAGCGATGAAGAGCGTGCCACAGCTGCCCCGGAAAACGCCGCCGCCCTTAACGATCCCGCCGTGCCGGTCGCGCCTGAAACAGGCAGCGAGCCTGCGCAAGCTGGCGTTGAGCCCGTGACGCCAGAGGCGCAGGTGAACGACCCGGCGCTGGCGGAACCCAACGCTACTGCGGGCAACGCTACCGCGCCGGTGGAGGTGAAAAACCCGTTAAGCCTGCCGCCGGAAGCGCTGGCGCAGGGGCGTACCGATTTTCTTAATGGCCAATGGCGCGCAGGCGCAGGCATCCAGGATCAGCGTACCGGCAAGCCGCTGAGCCTCAACTACCAGATTAAAGATGGCAAAGGTGAAGTGCAGATGGTGCGCGGCGATGGCGTCTCCTGCCGCGGCGCGGTCAATGCCGCCATCCAGGCCGGCAAGCTGGCCATTAATAACCAGGGTGAAGCGCAATGTACCGATGGCTCGGTTTACCAGATGCCGGAGATCGTCTGTGCGCCCGGTGCTAAGAGCGTTGCCGACTGTAAAGGCAGCTACGGCACCAGTACCCTTTTCCCCCTTTCGATGAAGCAGGAGGCAAGTAACTAAATGCTGGCTGAGCTCACTGATTTTAAAAAACAGGTCAAACTTATCCGTGACAGCGGGATTCAGTTCCTCGACTTCGCTTTCTCCCTGCCCGCGCGTAAAGCCTACGGCGAATTTCTGCGCCAGCAGGGCGAAGGTGCGGTACTGCGCCTTATCTACAACGAGCGTGACGACAAGTTTCAGGTCCCGACGCCAGACGGCGAAACGCCGCGCAACGCCGAACCGGAGTATGCGCTGGCGATTGAAGATTCCCTGAGCCTTTATGCGGGGATCTGGTTGCCGCTGCCCTTCTTTCGCTTCAACCCGCCGGGCGGCTTTTCTCACGGGCCGACTAACTGGTCGCGCGTGCAGTTTCATCAACTGCCGGAGCCGGACGAGAAAGGCAACACCTGGCGTGCAACGCTGATTTTCGATACCAAAATCTTTCCCGACCGCGAACATACACAATACCTGGCCCCCGGCGAAGATGATGTCCGTTCCGGGGCCGGTTTTGCGCTGGCCTGCTTACCACACCAGATGGGCGACTTCCTGACTCTTCCATGGATTGAGGAGTGGCTGAACGATATCTATACCAGGCAGGCACACGCTGTGCTGCGTCAGCACCCTGAAGACACCGAAGAGAAGCTGGGGCTGAAAGAGCATCAGGCGCACTTCCTTAACCTGCTCGAGGTGCTGAAAAAGACCATCGCCATTCCAGAAGTACAGCTCAATGACGTGAAAATTCGTGATACCGCGATCCCCGTCGACCTGGTGCTGGATATTGGCAACTCACGCAGCTGCGGCGTGCTGATTGAGGAGCATGCGGCGGATAACAAAGGCCTCTCTCAGCTCTATCAGCTGCAATTGCGCGATCTGAGCCAGCCGCAGTTTGTCTATAACGAGCCATTTGAGAGCCGACTGGAGTTCGCGCAGGCGGAGTTTGGCAAGCAGGACTTCTCATCGAAAAGCGGGCGCAGCGACGCCTTTACCTGGCCGACCATCGGCCGCGTCGGCGGTGAGGCTTTCCGCATGGCGGCGCAGCGTTTAGGTACCGAAGGCTCAACCGGCCTCTCCAGCCCGAAACGCTATCTGTGGGACGATCAGCCCTACTCGCCGGGCTGGCGTTTCAGCCAGGCGTTTGTCAAATCGGATCGTGAACCGCTGGCGACCGCCGCCCCGCTGCTCTATATGCTCAATGATCATGGCAAGCTGTTGATTCGCCTCAATGAAGATGAGCGGATGCCGGTCTTCTCGCCGGTTTACAGCCGCAGTTCATTGATGACCATGATGCTCTCAGAGGTGCTGAGCCAGGCGTTAATGCAGATCAACAGCCCGGCGCAGCGCCTGAAGATGAGCCACGCCAGCCATCCACGTCGTTTACGCAACGTGATCCTGACCGTGCCGCCGGCGATGCCGAAACCAGAGCGCGCCATCTTTGAAGCCTGCATGCATGACGCTATCCGCCTGGTGTGGAAATCGCTGGAGTGGGAAGAGATGGATTACGACGGCGAAGAGAGCGGCAATGCGAAGCAGCCACACCCCGGCGTTCATGTGAAGTGGGATGAAGCGACCTGCGGACAGCTGGTCTATCTCTATAACGAAACGCAGACCAATTTCGGTGGCCGCACCGATGAGTTTTTTGCCGCCACCCGTCGCCCCGATAATCAGCAGGCGGAGGGGGAACAACGCAGCCTGAAGATCGCCTCCATCGACATTGGCGGTGGCACCACCGATCTGGTGATCACCCGCTATACGCTGGATGACGGTAAAGGCATTAACGTGCGCATTACACCGAAACAGCTCTTCCGCGAAGGCTTTAAAGTGGCGGGCGACGACATTCTGCTGGATGTCATCCGTCTCTATCTCCAGCCAGCCGTAAAAGCGGCGATGATGAAAGTCGGCCACAGCGATATCGCGGCAGAGTCGATGATGTCGCAGCTGTTCGGCAGTGAAGCGATCGAAGCGGGCAAGCAGGTGCTGCGCCAGCAGTTGACGCTGCAAATCTTCTCACCGCTGGCGCTGGCCATTCTTCATCGCTATGAAGAGTACAAGCCGGAGAGTGGCCGCGAAGTCCTCAACTTTACCTTCCGCGAACTGCTCACCGGCACTACGCCTACCGCCAAAGTGCAGGATTACGTTAACGACGTGGTGCGCACCGGCCAGTTGGCGAGCGAAGCGCTCTTCTCACTGCTCGACGTGCCGTTAGAGGTCGATCTCGCCCGTCTGCATAATGAGTTTATCGATCCGCGCAGCGGCCGGATGAACATCTGCCATAGCCTGCGCGCCCTGTGTGAAGTGCTCTGGCACTACAATTGTGATGTGCTGCTGTTAACGGGCCGCCCTTCACGCCTGCCGGGCATTCAGGCACTGATTCGCCAGCTCCAGCCGGTGCCGCCGACGCGGGTTCTGCCGCTGCACGGGTATGAAACCGGCGGCTGGTATCCCTTCAACAAAAAAGGGTGCATTGACGATCCGAAATCCACCGCGGTGGTCGGCGCGATGCTCTGCCTGCTGGCGGAGAAGTCGCGTCTCAACAACTTCTATTTCCGCGCGGCAAACTTTACCGCCTACTCGACGATCCGCTACCTCGGCATGCTGGATGGCAACAACGTCATCAAAGACAGCAACGTCTTTTACAGCGATATCGACCTCGATGCCGCTGACTTCCAGCTCCCTCAGGGCCAGCCATTTGAGGCGCGCGGTGAAGTGCGTATCGGTTTCCGCCAGCTGGATAACGAGCGCTGGCCGGCCTCGTCGCTCTATACCCTGAAAATCAACAATCCGAACCTTGCCAGCGAACTCGCCGGCGATGCGGTGATGCGTATTGAGCTGATGGCGGAACAGGGCCGCGCGCGAAACGGCGAAGAGGCGGTCAGCCCGGAGCGTTTCCGTATTGAGTCGCTGGAGATGGAGAACGCCAGACGAAACTACAGCCGCAAGGATGTGACCTTCCAGTTAAACACGATGGTTGGCAATGGCATGGGCGAAAGCCAGTACTGGCTGGATAGCGGGAGCATTAAGAGCTAATGAACAGCATCAATTCGAAGCAAATTATCCAGGGCTGGCAGGGCGTTGAACGCGGTGCCGGTGAAGCGATTGAGTGGATCAACGCGGTGCGCCAGGATGCGCCGCGTCTTAATACCGAAGCCGACCGTCTGACGATTAACCTCCGCCGCAGCCGTAACAAGGCGCGCCGTCTGGCGCTGGCAGCAGCAAAACCGATGACCATCGGCTTCTTTGGCCTGTCGCAGGCGGGCAAATCCTACCTGATTTCCGCGCTGGCGGCGGGTGAAAACGGCAAGCTGGAGACCCGCCTCGGCGGTAAGCAGCTCGATTTTCTGACCCACATCAACCCGCCGGGCGGTGGCAAAGAGGCGACCGGCCTGGTGACGCGCTTTAGCCGTCGTCAGGTTGGCGGCGACGAGCGCTGGCCGGTGACGCTGCAACTGTTTAGCGAAATCGAGATGGGCAAAATTCTCGCCAACGCCTTTATCCATGATTTTAATCAGGAAAAATTCGACTGGCAGTATGACGAAGGGCGCATCAACGATCTGCTGGCCTCGCTGACCAAACGCCGTCGCCCAACCCGCGTGGCGGGCATCAGTGAAGATGATGTCGTCTCGCTGTGGGATTACCTGAGCCGCCATGCGGAAAAAAGTCAGAGCCGCTTAGCGCTGCACTACTGGCCGCAGGCGATTACGCTGGCGCCGTGGCTGACGCCGGAGGATCGCGGCCAGCTCTTCTCGGTGTTATGGGGCGAGGTGGCAGAGCTGACCGAAGCCTATATCCGTTTCGCGCAAACCCTGCATCGGCTGGGCGGCGCGCAGGAAGTGTGGGCACCGTTAAGCACGCTGGTCAGCGAAGAGAATGGCCTGCTGGTGCAGCGCGACAGCATTATGAATGTCGACATGCTGGAGCGGCTGAATAAAGAGACCGATATCCGCATTGAGGTTTGTCCGGTGGTGGAGGGCCAGGCCGCAGCGCCCGTCACCCTCTCGCTGGCAGAATTAACGGCATTAACCGTTGAGTTGCATATCCCGCTGGTCGCCTCGACCCGCGAGCCGCTGTTTGAGACCGTCGATCTGCTCGATTTCCCCGGTTATCGTGGGCGCCTCGGCGTTGAGTCGATGGATGATATTCGCCGCGCGGTCAACAGTGAAGAGAGCAACCCGCTGGCGCAGCTGATTTTACGTGGCAAAGTCGCTTATCTCTTTGAGCGCTATACCGAAAACCAGGAGATGAACGTCCTGGTGGTCTGTACAGCCTCGACCAAGCAGTCGGATGTTAAAGAGGTGGGCGGCGTGCTCGATGAGTGGATCCGCTACACCCAGGGCGCCGACGCCGAGGCGCGCGGCCGCCGTCTGCCGGGGCTAATTTGGGCGCTGACCATGTTCGATCTGCGCATCAGCCAGGGGCTGTCGCAAGAGGAGGCAATCCTGCGACAATCCTGGGGGCTGGGCGGGATGATCAAAATGGCAATGACCGAGCGCTTCGGTCAGTACAAATGGATGCAGGAGTGGCAGCGCGGACAGGCGTTTAACAACACCTTCCTTGTGCGCAAGCCGCGTCAGCAGACGCCGTTTATTCGTATTAGCGACGGTAACGAAGCGGCGTTTAGCGAAGAGAACCTGCCGCAGCTCCAGTTGATGCGCAAAACCTTCCTTGAAGATGAAGCGGTTAACCGCTATATCGCCTCGCCGGACGAAGCCTGGGACGCGATGCTCGAGCTTAACGACGGCGGGATGCGCCGCATGGCTGATTACCTCTCGACCGTTGCGCGTCCGGAAGTGAAGCTCGAGCGCATTGCCGAGCAGTTGCAGGAGATCCGCGATGAGCTGATCGAGGGCGGTTTAGGCAACTGGTATCAGCCAGACGGCGAAGAGGATGCGGCGAAAAAGGCGCAGATTGCCCGCGACATTCTGGATGTGCTGAAAAAACGCAGCGGTATGCACGGCGAGCTGTTGCTGCGCCTGGTGCCGACGCGCCGCGATTTGCAGGCACTCTATCTGCAACAAACCACACTGCCGGTGCAGGAAGAGGCGCCTGAAGAGCTGGATATTTTCGATATCGGTGTTGGCGCTGCCTTTGGGGCTGAAGCACCTGCGGCAACGACCTATAGCCACGAAATTGCCTTCGCGCATCAGAGCGTACAGCACTGGATCAACCATCTACGCGGCTTGTCGGAAAGCCCGGCGTTGCTCAACTACATCAATTTACCGCGCCCGATTATCGACGCGCTGGCCGATGAACTGATTACCGCCCTGCTCCGTCTGCGCGTCGAAGAGAAGCTCGTTGAGGCGATGACCAATACCGAGCAGGCAGGCGTGTTGCTGGAGCAGATGGTGGACCGTCAGGTGTCGCGCATCCTGCATGTGATGGGCGATTTTATTACCTGGCTTGGGTACCTCGAGATGCCCGCAGCGAAACGCCCGACACGCTTGAATATGCCGGATCAGCACATTTTCACCCGCCCCTCTCAGTGCGACAGCGTGGTGTGGAAAGACGACGAGCGCCTGGCACGTTTAACGCCGCAACAACTGAACTACACCGCCATGTTCATTATCGACTGGCTGGTGGGACTGGAGTCGCTGATTACCGAGAACGCGGGCCATTCGGCCGGACGGGAGATCAGCGTGGCGCAGAACGAAAAACTGGGCGCCATCATCCGTCAGATTCAGACTTCACAGGAGTAATAGCAGGTGATCAAACCCGAACTTAAAGCCCTTCAGCCCGTCATCCCGGGCTATGCGCAACTACTGTTGAAAGCGTGGAAAGGGGGTATGGATGGCGTGATGATCTCGGTGCTGCGTAACCAGGATTCGCTCTATCTCGACAACGATGGCGGCTGGAGCAGCGCGGAAGTCTTTCTGGCGCTGCCGACGCTTACGCTCGATGAGGGTGTGCCCACCGTGCAGGTCGGCCCGTCGCTGGTTGATCCCCTACTGGCTAACCGCCAGGCAGCCTATCGCATCGCCATCAAAGATGATGTCTCGCGCGATATGGGGATCCTGATGATCAGCGAAGGCTTGCTCAGCTCCCAGGCGGGCGGCGAGAACCCGCTACCGGTCAACACCCGTACCCTGAATGACACCCCGCCGACGCCACCTGCCGTTGAGCCAACGCCGCAACCGGTGCCGGAACCCGCGCCAGTGATTGCCGAGCCGCCTGCGCCGCAGCCGGTCGAGGAGCCGAAAGCGAAGAGCGGTAAAGGGCTGATTATTGCACTGGTGGTGCTTCTGCTGCTGATCGCCGCCGCCGCTGCGGCATGGTGGTTTATGCGTAGCCCCGAAGCGCCAGCTGAAGAGACACCGCCACCTGCGGCAGCGCCTTCGGTCGCGGCGAAAGTCAGCGGCCCGTGCGGCGACGATCTGATGACCAAAGGCAATGAACTGGCATTTGTGAAAGGGTGCCTGCGCAGCCAGCCAAGCAGTGCGCAACTGCTGGAGGTGATCGCGAAAGCAAAAGCGGCGAAGCAGTGTGATGTCGCGCAACGCTTATACGCCTATAAAGCGCAGTCTGGCGATACCCAGATGGCAATGCGTTATGCCGAAGAGTATGACCCGAAAACCGCACAGAGCGGCGGCTGCTTTAGCCCGGATGCGCAAACCGCCATCTACTGGTACGAGATTGTGGTCAACCAGGACTCACAAAACAGCGGGGCGAAAGCCCGTCTTGCCGAGCTGAAAAAATAGGATTAAAGGATGAAAACGAGAGTCTGGCTGGGCGGATTCCTGTGCTTAACGGCCGCCACCATGGGCGCGCACGCCGCCGATCAAAAACCGCTGCTGCAGGAGGGGAAACATAGCCTTTATCAGCGTGTTCTCACCTACCCGGGCTGCCAGCTGGCACCGAAAGCGGGCGAGGCCGGTAAAGAGCAGCCGGCGTTTAGCCGCTTCTACGTTTATCAGCGTAGCAAGCAGGGCCAGGATGAGTGGTTGCAGGTGGGGCCGGATAGCTTCGGTCATGTTTCCGGCTGGCTTAAAGCCGCCTGTACCGTCGACTGGAAGATGCAGCTCACGCTGGCCTTTACCAACCCGGCGGGTCGCCACCCGATGCTCTTTTTCCGCGATAAGAGCGACGTCGAATCGTTGCTGAATAACCCTAAACCGGCCGCCGCGCTCGATCCGTTATTGGCCAATCTGAAGAGCAATAAACCCGTGCCGCAGGTGCTGGCGAAAGAGCCGGATTACATGGTCGATCAGCAGAAAAACTTCTACCTGCTGCCAGTGTTAGGCTCTGACGATGTCTTTACCGACAGCGGTTTCCAGGTGCGCGTGCTTAATGTCGCCTCGGTCAGTGAAAAAGCGCCGGAGAAAGCGGCAAAAGCGGCTGACGAGAAGAACATGATGAAGGGCTTTTCGGCGTCGGTGGTGTTTGTTATCGACTCCACCATTTCGATGGGTCCCTATATCGACCGCACTAAAGAGGCGATCGATAAGATCTATCAGCGCATTGAAAAGGAGCACCTCCAGGATCAGGTGAAGTTCGGTCTGGTGGCCTTCCGCTCTAATGTCAAAGCCGTGCCGGGGCTGGAGTATGACAGCAAGATGTATGTTGACCCCAATACGGTGAAAGATGGCAAAGATTTCCTCGCCAAAGTACACGATCTGAAGCAAGCCACGGTCTCCAGCAGCAAAGTGGATGAGGATGCTTATGGCGGTGTGATGACGGCGCTTGATAAGGTCGACTGGACGCAGTTTGGCGCACGTTACGTGATCCTGATTACCGACGCCGGCGCGCTGGAGGGCGGAGATAACCTCTCCTCTACACATCTTGATGCCGCACAGGTTCGCCAGGAAGCGGCCTATCGTGGTGTGGCGCTTTATACCCTGCATCTCAAAACCCCGAGCGGTAAGAAAAACCATGCTGCTGCCGAGGCGCAGTATCAGGATCTGACGCTCAACCCGTTCCTGCATAAACCGCTCTACTACCCGATCGACTCCGGCGATGTGAACAACTTCGGCACCATGGTCGATAGCCTGGCTAACGCCATCACCGGCCAGATCAAAACCGCCTGGAGCGGGGAAGAGACGGCGGGCAGCGCGCTGGGCGCCAGCGAAGAGTATGCCGGTAAGAAAGCCGACCCGCTGCTGAGCGATGCGGACAAGCTGAGCAAAGCGATGCGCCTTGCCTATCTCGGTGAAAAACAGGGGACCCAGGCACCGCCGGTGTTTAAATCCTGGATCAGCGATCGCGATTTGGTGAACCAGAACATTCCCGCCACTGAAGTGCGTGTCCTGCTGACCAAAAGCGAGTTGAGCGATCTGAGCGATGTGATGAAGAAGATCGTCAACGCCGCCAACGAAGGGTTGATCTCGCCGGACGATATGTTCGCCAGCCTGCGTTCGCTGGCCGCAACGATGGGCAACGATCCGAACCAGGCGAAAAGCAAAAATGCCACACGCTTAGGTGAATTGGGTCTGCTGGGTGAATACATCGAAGGGCTGCCGTACCTGAGTGAAGTGCTGAGCCTTGATGAAGAGACCTGGAAGAGCTGGGATGGCCTTGAGCAGGAGCGATTTATTCGCCGTCTCAATACCAAGCTGAACTACTACCAACGCTATAACCAGGATGTTGACCGCTGGATCTCGCTGGCACCGGACAGCGATCCGCGTGACAACGTCTACCCTGTGCCGCTGGAAAACCTGCCGTAATGCTACACATACGCGAAATGGCGATCCGTCGCGGCGGCACGCAGGGCTACCGGGTCTCGCTACCGGAGCTGACGCTGGCACCCGGTGAAGTGGTGGCGCTTACCGGCCCCAGCGGCTGCGGTAAGAGCACCCTGCTGGAGATGATGGGCGCGATCCTGCGCCCGGAAGAGCTGTCGGAGTATCGCCTCGGCGAGCGGGATCTTACCCCGGCGCTGCTCGCGGATGATGAAGCCGCGCTGTCGGGTATCCGCGCACGGGATCTCGGCTTTGTACTCCAGCACGGCGGGCTGCTGCCGTGGCTAACGGTGCAGGAGAACATCACCCTCACCCGTCGGCTGGTCGGGCAAACGGTGCAATCGCCGTGGCTTAAGACCGCTATCGATCGGCTCGGCATTGCGCCGCTGCTGCATCAGCTGCCTTCCCGCCTGTCAATTGGCGAGCGTCAGCGCGTGGCGTTTGTGCGCGCTATCGCCCACCAGCCGCGCCTGCTGCTGGCAGATGAGCCAACCGCTGCGCTCGATCCCGATAACGCCAGCCGGCTGTTTGCACTAATGATTGAGATGGTGCGGGCAATGGAGATGGCGGCGGTGATCGTCAGCCATGACTGGCAGCGGGTGAGCGAGTGTAATCTGCGCTGTTATCGCGCCGTGATGCAGGAGGGGCAAAGTGTCTTCCAGCCTGCCTGAAACGCGCCCCAGGATGGGGCTACTGCTAAATATGGCGCTGCGCGATCTGATACACGATCGGAAAGTGGCGCTCTGTATTGTCTTCTCGCTGATCGCGGTGATCGCCCCGCTACTTCTCCTGTTTGGCTTAAAGAACGGTATCGTCAGCCAGCTGCGCCACGATCTGCTCGACGATCCACGCACGCGGGAAGTGCGGATGACCGGCAACGGTAACTACGATCTTGCGTGGCTCAATGCGCTCGCGGCACGCCCGGAGGTTGGCTTCTCAATACCGCTTACGCGATCGCTGAATACCCAGGCAGACCTGGTGCGCGACGGGCAACATTTTGCCGCTGGTGCAGAGGTGATCCCTTCCGCGAAAGGCGATCCGCTGCTGCGCGAGAGCGGAGTGCTGCCGCACGGCAGCACGGTGGTACTAAGCAACAGCGCCGCCCGTAAGCTCGACGTGAAAGCGGGCGACACGTTCCGGCTGTTTATCAGCCGTAAACGCGACGGGCAGAACCAGCGCACATCGCTCTCCGTCAGCGTCGGTGCCATTCTCGACGAGGCGCGCTTTGCCCGCCCTGCGCTATTTGTCGACCTGCCTCTGCTGGTAGCGCTGGAGGATTATCGCGACGGTTTCCAGGTGCCGCTGCTCGGCGTTACCGACGGTGAAAAAGCGCGCGAGCGGCATAACTTTGCGCGGGCGCGGCTCTATGCCGCCACGCTGGATGATGTTGCCCCCCTGGCGCAATGGCTTGAGTCGCAGCATATCGAAGCGATAACCCAGGCCGCGCAGATTGAAGCGGTGCGCGCCATCGATCGCGTGCTGGGGGTGATTTTCGCGGTGATCGCCTGGATCTCGGCCTCGGGCTGCATTGCGTCGCTTATTGGCGCGTTTATCGCCAATATCGATCGTAAACGCAAAGATATGGCAGTGCTGCGCCTGCTCGGTTTTCGCCGCCAGGCGGTGACGCTGTTCATCATGATCCAGGCGCTCTGCCTGACGGGCGTTGCGTTTATTGCTGGCCTGTTGATTTATGGCGCGGGCAGCGCGCTGTTTAACCACCTTCTGGGCGCTAATCTCCCCGAAAGCGCTTTTGTTTGTCACCTTGATCCTGGCCACTTTGCCGCCGCCTTCCTGAGCGTGCTGGCCGTGGCGCTGGGCGTTGCCGCGATTGGCGCGCTGCGGGCGTTAAAGATCGAACCTGCGGAGAGTTTACGTGAAATTTAACCTGTTACTGACGCTGGCTGCGGCCGGGTTAGGCTTTTCCTGCGCGGCAAACGCAACGTGGGATGAGAAGTTCTGGAATCCAAAACCCTTGGCTGATGATGTGATCCTGCCGCTGCCCTGCGATGGCGCAATGGCGTTTCGTAAGGTTGCTATTCCTCTGGATAAGCCGTTAGCCGATTACAGCATTACGCTTGGCGAAGAGGGTAACGAGTGGGGCTATATCGAACAGTCACGCCCGGACCATATCGCCGGTAGCTTCCCGCAAGAGAAGAAAGAGAAAGGCCGTTACTACCTGATGGCCAAATATGAGCTGACGGATTTGCAGTATCGCGCACTCTCCGGTGATTGCGCCAAACCCGATATCAAAGGTCGTCTGCCGAAGGTCAATATCGGCTGGATGGACGCCATGTCGATTGCCGATAAATACAACCTGTGGCTGCGAAAAGAGAAGCCGGACGCACTGCCGCAGGATGATAAGCAGCCGGGCTTTTTACGTCTGCCGACGGAAACCGAATGGGAGTTTGCCGCGCGCGGCGGGCTGTCTGTCTCGTCGGCGGAGTTTCGCGATCGCCACTTCCCGATGCCGGAAGGCCTGAATGGCTATGTCTGGTTCGCGGGGGCGCAGTCAGCAAATAACAAACTTCAGCTTACCGGCCTGCTTAAACCGAACCCGCTGGGTCTGCACGATATGCTCGGCAACGTTGGCGAAATGATGTTTGAGCCGTTTCGCTTAAATAAACTTGACCGCCTGCATGGCAAAGCGGGCGGCTATATCGTGCGCGGCGGCAGCTACTTAACGCCGCAGGCCGATATTCGCAGTTCGCTGCGCGGGGAAGAGCCCTATTACACCGCGCAAGGTGAGAACAGCAGCAAAGCGAACGGCATGCGCCTGGTACTGGTCTCAACCACCCTCACCTCGCGGGATCGCATCAAAGAGATTGAAAAAGAGTGGCAGGCGCTGGGTACCGAGAGCAAAGCGGCGAAGAAACCGGGCGAAGGCGCGGACTCATTACAGAACCTGAATGCCATCTCCGCCAAAGTGCAGGATGAAGGCGTGAAAAAGGAGCTGGAGTCGCTGCGTAATGAACTGCGAGCCAATAGTCAGCTGCGCGATGAGCAACGCGACCAGGCGATCCGTACCTCTTTGCAGCTGGGCGCCTTTTTGTGCACCAAGATGAAAGATGACGGCGAGTTTCTCGATCGCCTTAACCAGCTTTATAGCAAAACGTGTGCCGCCGGGAGCCAGCTGGATGCCAACTGTTCGCGTCGCCAGGAGCAGCTCGATCAGCATAAAAAAGCGCTGGAGTTTATCACCAGCTATTACGCCGACACGCTGGTGGATATGGGCACGACCTATAACAAGAGCCTGATCGATCCGCAGATGACCGTCGTGCAGCAACAGATGGCGGCGCGCGGTAAAACCAATCTGAATGGTTATCTGAATACCTACTGGGGCAACCTTCAGGGCTACTGGAAAGATGGCAAAGTGGCGCGCGATGCGTGGCTGAGCGCTTGTAAAAAAAATAATTAAGGACATTCAGGAGAGAGTGGTGATGGTTGCTTTTAAACGGTTACGTACAGCAGTAGTGGCTGGGTTGATTGTGGTGCTGGCGGGTTGCCAGAGTTCGGGCGGTATGGGCGGCAGTGGGAGTGTCGATCCCCGTTTAGCCAATAACCAGGACGTCGAGTTTTTTAATAAATCGGGCGTCATGGCCTGTGCTGGCGGCGCGCTGCTCGGCGCGCTGGCCTGTGCGGCAAGTAACTCAAGCAATAAAGCGGTGTGCATGATTGCCGCCGCGGTGGCAGGCTGCGGCGTCGGGGTTGGTGCTAACGCCTACCTTGATAACCAGCGTAAAAAATATGCCTCGCAGGAGGAGCAGTTGAATGCCTCCATTCGCGATATCCAGGCGGAAAACACCCGCATCCAGAATGCGACTAACGTGGCGAAATCGGTTATTGCCAGCGACAAGCTGACGCTGGCGAAGCTTGAGAAGGACATTGCCGCAAGGAAAGTGAAGAAAGATGCGCTGCAACAGCAGGTTAAAGGCGTCGATGCCAACATCGCTTATCTGCGTAACACGCTGACCGATATGAAAAAACATCAGCAGCAGTGGCAGGATATCTCCTCTGATATGCACAGAACCGGCGGCGATACCAAAAAACTCGATTCTGAAATTGCGCAGATGCGCGATCAAATTGGCTCGTTGCAGGGTGAACTCGACAGCCTCTATACCCAACGTACCGCACTGAAAGTTAGCTGAGGATCACGCTATGCATAAGAAGATTTTAATGATGTTGAGCGCGCTGTTACTGGCTGGCTGCGCGACAAATGCGCGTGATTGCGACCCGACCGCCGGCGACGTCAGCATTATTACCAAGTTTAACTGTAACTACTCCGGCACCTGGGATAAGCGCGTTGAGCAGAAGCAGCAGACCCTGCAACATGAGCAGCAGTTGAACAAGGAGTTCAACGCGGTCTATGCGGCGATTGAACAGGAGAAGAAGCAGAGCAATGCCAGCGTCGCCAGCAAGCGTAAATCACAGCAGGCGCTGCAACGTTCGATGAATAACCTGATTGCGCAGCTGAAGCAGAAAAACGCAGGCCGGGCCGATGTGCAAAAACAGATCGCCGCGCTTGAGAAGAAGATGAAAGAGGCGCAAAACCGCCCTTCCGCTTCCGAGATGGAAAAACAGATGGAGCTGCAAAAATTGCAGGGTCAGCTGTCGGAACTTCAGCAAACCTTAGCCGCGCAATAAGCAGCGCCCGCCGGCGCTGCGTCGGCGGGATGACACTATCAGGAACCCATGATGAAACGCATCTCTATGATTGCGATATTGCTCGCTGCAATGTCCGTAGCAACCTATGCGCAGGCGGAAATCCCCGACCCGGAGTTGATATTTAACTGTGATTTGCCGAATGAGAAAGGCGTTGTTATTCGTCTGAAGGATAACGTCCCGACTTACTATTACGGCTCTATTGAGCAAGTCGAGATGACGCTACCGCGCATCGAAGGTGATAAAACCCAGGTCCGCGTTGGTGAGATGACCTTCGCTGGGGGCGGCTCCCTCTACTACCGCTTTATTAACGGCAACTTCAGTTATGTGGTCTATAGCGGGATGGGCAGAGGATGGGAGTTCACCGGCCTGAAAGTTTACCAGGGCAAAAAACGTATTATGAAGCGGGAGTGTACTAACGGCGGCTTTTTGAACACGAATTATCGCGGTGAAAATCTTGTGAAAGAGAGCGATACCGGCGATGACGATACCTACGGCTATGCCGATTAACAGTGGACGGAACAGATGATCTCACGCCGTTATTTGTGGCCGTTTTTACTGCCTTTTGTGATGCTAAAACCCGCGCTGGCCATTGAGATTTGGCACTCGGATACGGTATGGGCTAACCAGGGGATGTGCAGCGCAACTTTTACTCTCGATAGCGGCGCGGAGCCGGTCGGCCAGCTGGATATTGGTATTGAACTGGTTAACGCACGCCAGGAAGTCGTGAGCGTGGATCACTTAGCCGTTGCGCCCTTTGGCACCTCAGAGGCCACGCGCTATCAGTCAACCTCTGCTGAAGGGGAGCACTATTGCGATGATACGTTAAGCATCCGCATTACTTCACTCGCTGAGGTCGACAACGGCGTGCAGAAGCGGTTACCTCTTTCACTTATCACGCCGCGCCACTTCACGCCATTTACCATCGTGACGGCGCCACGAGATAAGTAACTCCGACAGAAAAAAAGCGCGCCGGTAAGCAATAACGGCGCGCTTTTTTTGCTCTATCCCTTAGCGCTTCGTGAGCGCCAGCCGAATACCTAGCGCAATAAACGTGGTGCCGACAATGCGGTCGAGCAGCTTTTGCAGGCCCCTGTTTTGCGATACTGCGCCCGCCGCGCTGCCCGCCAGCAGGGCGAAAGTGATATCGGTCAGGAACGCAATCAGCGCGTAAGCGAAGCCAAGAATAAGAAATGAGGCAGCATGCTGATCGCCATCTGCGACCACGAACTGCGGGAAGAATGAGATAAAGAAGAGCAGCACCTTCGGGTTGGTGAGCGTGGTGATAAACCCACGGGAGAGCAGCGTGCGGGTGGTCACTTTCCCTTTGCTGGGCGCACACTCCTCGCCCTCAACGCGCGGTTTGGCGAATGTGCCGAGGATCATCTTACTGCCGAGGTAGAGCAGGTAGGCTGCGCCGAGGTATTTAATTACCGTAAACATCAGCGGTGAAGCGGTGATCAGCGCCGTTAACCCGACGGCGCTGGCCACGGCATGCGTACAACTGCCCAACGCCACGCCCGCCGCGGAGATCACCCCGGCACGACGCCCGTTAGCCACGCTTTGCCCGATGACATAAGCCATATCCGGCCCAGGCGTTACCGACAACAGAAAAACTGACAGGGCAAACAGCCCAAAATGTGTAATATCCAGCATTACTCCCTCCATATTCAGAAGCATAAGTTAACATCGGAATGAGGCAGTAATCCATACCTGGAATGAATAGTTATGCCGCCAGAAGAATAGTTATGCTTTTCATAACTGACCTCTGATGGCACTTAATAGGGATGAAAATTGTGAAGACGGTTGAAATATTGCAATACACCTTGCGTCCAGGAAGCGGCGCGGCGTTCCACGCCATCATGCAGGAGATCAGCGTTCCCCTGCATCAGCGCCACGGCATCGATGTTGTGAGGTTTGGCAACTCATTGCACGATCCCGATTGCTACTGCCTGATCCGCGCTTTTGCCAGCCCGGAAAGTATGGCGACGGTGCTGGAGGCCTTTTATGCCAGCGATGCGTGGCGCAGTGGCCCGCGAGAGGCGATTGTGAGCAGCATTGAAACGAGCCTGAAAACGGTTATGACGCTGTCGGCGGAAGGTGTGGAAGGGCTGCGATAACTACCAGAGCCAGGGGAATGACATCAGGGCGGTGTCAGGCATAATTCGTGCTGATTCAGATTTCCCATACCCGCGGATAAGCTCACTTTTCAGAGAGACGCTATGAATACCAAGGCACTGTTTTTAGGTTTTTTTCTGCTTGCCGGCTCGCTGAATAGCGCGATGGCGGATAGCTGCCGGTCCAACATTTTTGGCGGAGAGGATTGCCGCTATGACGATGGCACAACATCCAGCAGCCGCTCTAACATTTTTGGTGGGCAGGACACGAAATATAGCGACGGAAGAACCTCAAGCAGCAGAGCCAATATCTTTGGCGGCCAGGATACGAAAAACAGCGACGGTAGCTCTTCCAGCAGCCGCGCCAATATCTTTGACGGCCAGGACACGCAAAATAGCGATGGTAGCTCCTCCAGCAGTCGCGCGAATATCTTCGACGGTCAGGATACGAAAAACAGTGATGGCAGCTCTTCCAGCAGCCGTGCCAATATCTTCGGCGGCCAGGACACCACACATAATTAATCGCTTTCCGGCACCAGTGCTGACGGGCGACGTGCTGCCTGGTGGTGCTGGTGCCGCGACGCCTCGCTTTACCCGCCTAATCAAGCCACTGTAACGACAATAAAAATCTCATCGCGATAAGCGTCATGGCATAAACGTGAAGCATGCGTTGCAGAAATCAGGGAAATGAAGAGAGAGGAAATGCTGGAGCGGGCGAAGGGAATCGAACCCTCGTATAGAGCTTGGGAAGCTCTCGTTCTACCATTGAACTACGCCCGCTTTCGAAGTGCTCAGGCATTATAGACCTTACATCGCGTCTGACAACCCACCGATGCGCTAACAGGTTAATTTCTCGCCTGTTAGCGCGCAGATTAACACTTCGGTACGCTGCCCTGCGGCGGTAAGTAGCGCAGCGGATCGATGGCCGTCGCGCGATAGCGCAGCTGGAAGTGCAGGCGCACGGAGTCGGCATCGCTGCTGCCCATGGTGGCAATCTTCTGCCCGGATTTAACGCTCTGGCCGTTATTCACCAGCAGCGTCTCATTGTGCGCATAGGCGGTGATGTAATCTTCGCTGTGCTTAATCATGATCAGGTTGCCATAGCCGCGCAGCTGGCTGCCAACATAAACCACTTTCCCGGCACCGGCAGCGTAGATCGGCTGCCCGCGCGACCCGGCGATATCAATACCTTTATTACCGCCATCAGAGTTGGAATAGGTGAGGATCACTTTCCCGCTGGTCGGCCAGCGCCAGCAGCGCTGCCCAACGGGCGGCCAGGAGGCTTGCGGCACCGACGAAGAAGGCCGCGCTTTCGCCAGCTTGCCGGAGGAGGAGCCTTTCGACGCCCCTTTCACCTTCAGCCGTTGCCCCACTTCGATGGTGTAGGGCGGCGAAATGCCGTTCATGCTCGCCAGCTCTTTTACACTGGTGCCGGTGATGCGCGAAATGCGGTACAGGGTATCGCCGCGCTTGACCGTGTAGGTCGCGCCTGCGTAGCTTCCGGTCGAATTATTCCCCGCACAGCCCGCCAGCAGCAGCGAAAATGCCAGGCATATGACCATGCAAAATGGGTTTTTCATCAGGCGTCCTGCGCGCAAAACCATTCCTCGAATAAATTAACTGGCGACATATCATAGCAGCCATACGTGGGATGCCAACCCTTTCACAGGGCAATAAAAAAGCCCCGGCGCGTGAACGTCGGGGCTTGTGGCGATTAGCGGTTATTTAACCGGACGCATCGCCGGGAAGAGGATCACGTCGCGGATGGTGTGGCTGTTGGTAAACAGCATTACCATACGGTCGATACCGATGCCCAGACCCGCTGTCGGCGGCAAACCATGCTCCAGCGCGGTGACATAGTCTTCGTCATAGAACATCGCTTCGTCATCGCCCGCGTCTTTCGCTGCTACCTGGTCGGCGAAGCGCTTGGCCTGATCTTCGGCATCGTTCAGCTCGCTAAAGCCGTTACCGATTTCACGGCCGCCGATAAAGAACTCGAAGCGGTCGGTGATTTCCGGGTTGTCGTCGTTACGGCGCGCCAGCGGAGAGACCTCTGCCGGGTATTCGGTGATGAAGGTCGGCTGAATCAGGTGTGCTTCCGCCACTTCTTCAAAGATCTCGGTCACGATACGGCCCAGACCCCAGCTCTTCTCAACTTTGATACCGATGCTTTCAGCAATCGCTTTCGCGCTGTCGAAGTTATCCAGATCGCCCATATCGGTTTCCGGACGGTACTTCTTGATCGCTTCGCGCATGGTCAGCTTCTCAAACGGCTTACCGAAGTCGAACACCTGCTCGCCGTAAGGCACTTCGGTGGTGCCAAGAATATCCTGCGCCAGCGTGCGGAACAGGGATTCGGTCAGCTCGATCAGATCCTTATAATCCGCATACGCCATATAGAGTTCCATCATGGTGAACTCTGGGTTATGGCGTACGGAGATGCCTTCGTTACGGAAGTTACGGTTGATTTCGAACACGCGATCGAAGCCGCCAACCACCAGACGCTTGAGATAAAGCTCCGGCGCGATACGCAGGTACATGTCGAGATCGAGCGCATTGTGATGGGTGATAAACGGACGCGCAGAAGCACCGCCCGGAATCACCTGCATCATCGGCGTTTCCACTTCCATAAAGTCGCGGTTTACCATGAACTGGCGGATACCGGCCATGATGCGGGAGCGAATTTTGAAGGTGTTGCGCGACTCTTCGTTAGCGATCAGATCGAGGTAGCGCTGACGATAGCGCGCTTCCTGATCCTGCAGGCCGTGGAACTTGTCCGGCAACGGGCGCAGGGCTTTGGTCAGCAGACGCAGCTCGGTGCAGTGAATCGACAGCTCGCCGGTCTTGGTCTTGAACAGCTTACCGCGCGCGCCGAGGATATCGCCGAGATCCCACTTTTTGAACTGCTCGTTGTAGATGCCTTCCGCCAGATCGTCGCGGGAAACATAGAGCTGAATACGACCGCCCACATCCTGCAACGTGACAAAGGAGGCTTTACCCATAATGCGGCGCGTCATCATACGACCCGCAACGGCAACTTCGATGCCGAGCGCTTCCAGCTCTTCATTCTCTTTGCCGTCGAATTCGGCGTGCAGCTTGTCAGAGGTCTGGTCACGACGGAAGTCGTTCGGGAACGGAACGCCCTGCTCGCGCAACAGCGCCAGCTTCTCACGGCGGGTTTTCAGTTCATTATTAAGATCGACTGCCGCGTCAGCGCCCTGTGCTTGTTGTTCAGACATGTTGGTTCCTCATAGCCCTGCTTTCAAACTTGCTTCAATAAATTGATCCAGGCTGCCGTCCAGCACCGCCTGCGTATTGCGGGTTTCAACCCCGGTGCGCAGATCTTTGATGCGGGAGTCATCCAGGACATAAGAACGGATCTGGCTGCCCCAGCCGATGTCGGACTTGGTGTCTTCCATCGCCTGCTTCTCGGCATTTTTCTTCTGCATCTCCAGCTCATAAAGCTTCGCTTTCATCTGCTTCATGGCCTGGTCTTTGTTTTTATGCTGAGAGCGGTCATTCTGGCACTGCGTGACCAACCCGGTCGGAATGTGGGTAATACGCACCGCGGATTCAGTACGGTTAACGTGCTGACCGCCCGCGCCGGAGGCACGGTAAACGTCGATGCGCAGGTCAGCCGGGTTGATTTCGATATCGATATCGTCATCCACTTCCGGGTAGACAAACGCGGAGCTGAATGAGGTATGGCGGCGGCCGCCGGAGTCAAACGGGCTTTTACGCACCAGACGGTGCACGCCGGTTTCGGTACGCAGCCAGCCGTAGGCGTAATCACCAATGATCTTGATGGTAACGGATTTAATCCCCGCCACTTCGCCTTCAGACTCTTCGATGATTTCGGTTTTGAAGCCGCGCGCTTCGGCCCAGCGCAGATACATACGCGTCAGCATGCTGGCCCAGTCCTGCGCTTCGGTACCGCCGGAGCCGGCCTGAATATCGAGGTAGCAGTCGGCGCTGTCGTACTCGCCGGAGAACATGCGGCGGAACTCAAGCTGCGCCAGCTTCTCTTCCAGCCCGTCCAGCTCGGCGACGGCCTCGTTGAAGGTCTCTTCATCGTCGGCTTCAACGGCCAGTTCCAGCAGGCCCGCGACATCTTCCAGCCCCTGGCGCATCTGATCCAGCGTCTCAACGATAGCTTCGAGGGAGGAGCGCTCTTTGCCCAGCGCCTGTGCGCGCTCTGGCTCATTCCATACGTCCGGCTGTTCCAGCTCGGCGTTTACTTCTTCCAGACGCTCTTTCTTGGCGTCATAGTCAAAGATACCCCCTAAGAACGTCGGAGCGCTCCGTGAGGTCCTGAATGCGATTTTTTACCGGATTAATTTCAAACATGGTCTGTTTTCTTTTATTGGACTTGTCAAAAAGCGGTGATAAGGGCGAGATTCTACCGGATCTATGCCCTTATTTGTAGCGAATAGTGGCGCTAAAGTGGCCAGAGGTTTTCGATGATCAGCTGCACGCTACGGTTGCCGCGAAACTCGTTAACATCAAGTTTATAAGCGATTTTCACCTGCCGTACGCCATTGTCCGGCCAGATGGCGGTATCAACGTTAAAGGCGATCCCGTCGAGCAGCGGACCGCCGCCAACCGGCTCCAGCATCACTTTTAAATGACGCTCGCCCACCAGCCGCTGCTGCAACAGGCGAAACTCGCCGTCGAACATCGGTTCCGGGAACATCTGCCCCCACGGGCCCGCCTCGCGCAGCATCTCTGCCACTTCAAGCGTCATCTCCTGGGCGCTAAGCGGCCCGTCGGAGAGAATTTCACCCTGTAACAGCGCCGGGTCGAGCCACTCGGTGACCAGATCGCCAAAGCGCTGCTGGAAGGCGTCAAAATTAGCCTCTTCAAGCGTTAATCCGGCCGCCATCGCATGGCCGCCGAACTTCAGCATCATACCGGGGTAGAGCGTGTCGAGCCGCTCCAGCGCATCGCGCATATGCAGCCCCTGAATAGAGCGCCCGGAGCCTTTCAGCACGCCTTCACCGGCGGGCGCAAAAGCGATTACCGGGCGATGGAAGCGCTCTTTAATGCGCGAAGCCAGAATGCCGACCACGCCCTGATGCCACTCGGGATGGTACATCGCCAGCCCGCCGGGCAGCGTCTCACTGCTGCGCTCAAGCTGCTCGCACAGGGTCAGCGCTTCCGCCTGCATGCCCTGCTCAATCTCTTTGCGCGTCTGGTTGAGTGCGTCGAGATCGCTTGCCAGCTGGCGCGCTTCGCCCAGGTTGTCGCACAGCAGCAGCGCTACGCCGACAGACATATCATCCAGACGCCCGGCGGCATTGAGGCGCGGGCCGAGCGCGAAGCCGAGATCGCTTGCCGCCAGCTTGTGCGCCTCGCGGTTGGCAATCTCAAGCAGCGCTTTAATACCCGGGCGACAGCGGCCGGCGCGAATACGGCTCAGCCCCTGCCAGGTCAAAATACGGTTATTGGCATCCAGCGGAACGACGTCCGCCACCGTGCCCAGCGCCACCAAATCGAGCAGCTCAGCAAGGTTTGGCATCGCAATGCCGCGCGCCTCAAACCAGCCGTTGTCGCGCAGAAAGGCACGCAGCGCCAGCATCAGATAGAAGGCAACGCCGACGCCTGCCAGTGATTTTGACGGAAAGTCGCAGTCGCGCAGGTTGGGGTTAACAATCGCCTCAGCCTCGGGCAGCGTGTCGCCGGGCAGATGGTGATCGGTGACCACAACCGGAATGCCAAGCTCATGCGCACGCGCGACACCCGCATGGGAGGAGATGCCGTTATCCACGGTCAGGATCAGCTGCGCGCCGCGGGCGTGGGCCTGATCGACCACTTCCGGGCTGAGGCCGTAGCCATCATCAAACCGGTTCGGCACCAGGTAGCTGACGTTGTCGCAGCCCAACGAGCGCAGCGCCAGCACGCTCAGCGCGGTGCTGGTTGCGCCGTCGGCGTCAAAATCCCCGACCACGATAATGCGCAGCCCTTCGCGCATGGCGTTGTAGAGGTGCGTAACCGCCTCATCGATGCCGGTCAGCTGCTGCCAGGGAAGCATACCCTTTACGCTGCGTTCCAGATCGCGGTCGCTCTTCACGCCGCGGCTGGCATATAAGCGACGCAGCAGCGGCGGGAGCGAGTCCGCCAGCACTGCCGCGTCATCCACCTCACGGCGGCGAAGTTGTATCTCAGCTTTCACGGGAATTACTTACCGCCCGTCGCTTTCTGGTGCTGGTCGAGGAAGGCTTTCATCTCGGCGGGTGCCTGGTAGCCCGGCACAACGTAGCCATCGTTCAGCACAATGGCTGGCGTACCGTTTACGCCAAACTGCACGCCCAGCGCGTAGTGGTTAGCGATGCTGATATCGCAGCTGGCAGGCTTAACGCCTTTGCCCGCCATCGCATCATCAAAGGCTTTCTTCGGATCTTTCGCGCACCAAATCGCCTTCATCTCTTTTTCCACCTCGCTCGGCACGCCCTGGCGCGGGAAGGCGAGGTAACGCACGGTAATACCCAGCGCGTTGTAGTCGGCCATTTCGCTGTGCAGCTTCTGGCAATAACCGCAGGTGATGTCGGTAAAGACGGTGATGACATGCTTCTCTTGCGGCGCTTTGTAGACAATCATCTCTTTTTCCAGCGCGTTAAGATGCGGCAGCAGCATTTTGCTGGTGACGTTGACCGGCTGCGCGCCGCTGACGTCATACATCGGCCCCTGAATAATATGTTTGCCATCTTCGGTGACATAAAGCACACCGCTGTTGGTCATCACGGCTTTCATTCCGGCAACGGGAGCGGGCATGATGTCGGAACTCTGTACACCCAGCTTCGCCAGCGACTGCTTGATCGCCGCATCATCGGCATGGGCCGCGCCGGTGAACGCAGCCAGCAGGGTGAACATGATTAAACCTTTTTTCATAACAGATCCTTAGATTGTCAGCACTCACGCCCGCGGGTGGTGCTGTTGATGAAGCTTGCGCAGCCGCTCGGTGGCGACATGCGTATAAATTTGCGTTGTCGAGAGATCCTGGTGCCCCAGCAGCATCTGTACCACGCGCAGATCCGCGCCGTGGTTGAGCAAATGCGTGGCAAATGCATGGCGCAGGACGTGGGGCGAGAGCTTTTCGCTGTCGATCCCCGCCAGCACCGCATAGTGCTTGATGCGATGCCAGAAGGTCTGGCGTGTCATCTGTTGGCCGCGCTGGCTCGGGAACAGCACATCGATTGAAGCACCGTTAAGCAGCCACGGACGCCCATATTCAAGATAGTGCTCAACCCAGTAGATCGCCTCTTCGCCCAGCGGCACCAGGCGCTCTTTGTTGCCTTTACCGATAACCCGCAGCACGCCCTGGCGCAGGCTGATATCGCTCATCGTCAACCCCACCAGCTCCGTCACGCGAAGACCGGTCGCATACAACACCTCAAGCATGGCTTTATCGCGTAACTCCAGCGGTTGGTCAACTACCGGCGCCTGTAACAACCGCCCAACCTGCGTTTCGCTTAAGTCTTTCGGCAGGCGCTGCGGCAGCTTAGGGGAGGCCAGCTGGGCGCTCGGGTCATCCTGGCGCAGCTTTTCGCGGTAGAGATACTGGAAAAAACGCCGCACGGCGCTCAGCAGACGCGCCGAACTCGTGGCTTTATAGCCCCCTTCGACGCGTTCGGCGAGCAGCGCCTGCAGCTCATCGCTCTGCGCGCGCTCCAGGCTGCTGCCCCGATGATGAAGCCACTCCACGACGCCCTTCAGATCGCGACGATAGGCGCTGAGGGTATTTTCCGCCAGGTTGTTCTCCAGCCAGAGCGCATCAAGAAATTGTTCGATACGTGCGAGATCTTCTTCCATCCGCCCTCTCCTTCTCTCAATCGCTGCATTATGCCTGATTGAGACCTGATTCTGGTACACTGCGTGCAAAGACACATCAAGAACCGAGATGTTTACGTTATGAATATTGGTCTGTTTTATGGTTCCAGCACCTGCTACACCGAAATGGCGGCGGAGAAAATTCGCGACATTATCGGGCCGGAACTGGTCACGCTACACAACCTGAAAGACGATGCTCCCGCCCTGATGGAGCAGTACGATGCGCTGATCCTCGGCATTCCGACCTGGGATTTTGGCGAACTGCAGGAAGACTGGGAGGCCGTCTGGGAGACGCTCGACACGCTCAACCTTGATGGCAAAATTGTGGCGCTCTATGGTATGGGCGACCAGCTCGGCTACGGCGAATGGTTCCTCGACGCGCTGGGCATGCTGCATGACAAGCTGGCACCGAAAGGCGTTAGCTTCGTCGGCTACTGGTCAACCGAAGGCTACGAGTTTACCAGCAACAAACCGGTTATCGCCGACGGACAGCTGTTTGTCGGCCTGGCGCTGGATGAAACCAACCAGTATGACCTGAGCGACGCGCGCCTCGAAGCCTGGTGCGAGCAGATCCTGACGGAGATGGCAGAGCGCTTCGCCTGATCCCTGCGACGTTGCCTTTAGTGCAGCCCCTGCGCCGGTTTTTGTAAAATCATCCGGCGCAGATCGCGCCACTCCTGCGCATCCATACTGTCTGATGCCAGCCAGAGATGCTGCCGACGCCCATCTTCCTCGCGACGCAAACGCAGCATCATCCCACTACGCAGCATCCAGGGCGTACCGACAATATCCCACTCTTCGCCCTGCCAGCGCAGGCGGGAATCCATCAGCAACTTAATCTCGCCATGACAGGCGTTGATACGCCGTTGGCTCCGTACGGAGTCAAACACCACCAGCGAAAGCAGCAGCAGCCATACCGGCGTGTAGCTCAGCGGCCAGGGCATCAGCAAGATGAGTGCGGCTACGAATCCATGGAGCAGTAAGGAGAGCCACTGTGCGCGCCAGGAGACGCGTAACTCAGATTGCCACAGGACCACGATCCCGATTCCGTGTCTGGATTAACTGCACCATTCTTTGCAACTCCGCATCCTGTGGCTTGCCGTGGTTCATAAGCCAGTTAAATAAATCGGGATCGTCATTTTCCAGCAGGCGGACAAAGAGACGCTTGTCATCATCGCTTAGCGAATCGTACTCATGTTCGAAAAAAGGCATGATGGAAATATCGAGCTCGCGCATTCCGCGACGGCACGCCCAGTGAATACGGGCCTTGTTAGTAATATCCATGTGTATCTCCCTGTTCGGCATGATGGGCACATTGTAACGTGTTTTTAATATATCTTTTGCGGAATATTTCACTGCTCGCGCTGGCTTCCAGAATAATTCGCCTTCTCTGCAACGATTTCATTCCGCTGCGTAATATCTCGCAAGGCCATCACAATGGCACAAATCGCATGCTTTATCGCTTGCAATGGACACCGGCTCTTTTACCATTAACACCCAACACAGCGTTAAGCTAATCAGGACATTAATATGGCTTTTACTCCTTTTCCTCCGCGCCAGCCGACCGCTTCTTCACGTCTGCCGCTGACGCTTATGACGCTCGATGACTGGGCGCTGGCAACCATTACCGGGGCCGATAGCGAGAAGTATCTGCAGGGCCAGGTGACGGCAGATGTCTCGACACTGGCGGCCAATCAGCATCTGCTGGCGGCGCACTGTGATTCTAAAGGCAAAATGTGGAGCAATATGCGGTTGTTCCACGATAAAGAGGGCTTCGCGTGGCTGTTGCGCCGCAGCGTGCGTGAAACCCAGCTACGCGAACTGAAAAAATATGCCGTCTTCTCCAAAGTCACTATCGCTGCGGACGACGAGCGCGTTCTGCTTGGTGTGGCCGGTTTCCAGGCGCGGGCCGCGCTGGCGAATCTCTTCTCCACCCTGCCTGAGAGCGAAAATCAGGTCGTGCAGGAGGGTGAAACCACGCTGCTGTGGTTTGCTCACCCCGCTGAACGCTTCCTGTTAGTGACCGATGCCGCCACGGCCGAAATGGTCACCGAGAAGCTGCGCGGCGAAGCCCAGCTCAATAACAGCCAGCAGTGGCTGGCACTGAATATCGAAGCGGGTCTGCCGGTCATTGACGAAGCGAATGTCGCTCAGTTTATTCCGCAGGCGACCAACCTGCAGGCGCTGGGCGGCATCAGCTTTAAAAAAGGGTGCTATACCGGCCAGGAGATGGTGGCACGGGCGAAATTCCGCGGGGCCAATAAACGCGCGCTGTGGTACCTGGCAGGCACGGCCAGCCGCGTTCCGGAAGCGGGAGAAGATCTCGAACGTAAAATGGGCGACAACTGGCGTCGTACCGGCACCGTACTGGCTGCCGCACAGCTGGATGATGGCCGCGTGATGGTTCAGGTGGTGATGAATAATGACATGGAGCCGGACAGCGTGTTCCGCGTGCGCGAGGATGCTAATACGTTGAGCATTGAGCCGCTGCCCTACTCACTCGAAGAGTAAGCGCCTCTGAGCCGGGCAAGGCATCTGCCCGCCCGGCTACTACGCAGGGTTTAAATCTGGCCGACGTAAAGATAGATCGCCAGGAAGTGGCAGACGCTGCCGCCAAGGACAAAGCCGTGCCAGATGGCGTGGTTGTAGGGAATACGTTTACAGACGTAAAAGATAACGCCAAGCGAGTAGATCAGGCCGCCCACGGCAAGCAGCGTGATGCCGCCCGGTGAGAGACGCATGGCAAGCTCGTAAATCACCACCAGCGAGAGCCAGCCCATCGCCAGGTAGGTGACCAGTGACAGCACCTTAAAGCGGTGCGCGATCGTCAGCTTAAACAGGATGCCCAGCAGCGCAAGGCCCCAGATCACCACCATCAGCCCGCGTGCCAGCGGTGAATCCAGGCCGACCAGCAGAAACGGCGTGTAGGTACCCGCAATCAGCAAGTAGATGGCGCAGTGGTCGAACTTCTTCAGCCATATTTTGGCGCGGGGATGCGGAATGGCGTGATAGAGCGTCGAGGCCAGAAACAGCAGGATCATGCTGCCGCCGTACAGCGCATAGCTGGTGATGGCAAGCGTGCTGGCATGGGTGTCAAATGCCTGCCCCAGCAGCAGCACCAGCCCGACAATCCCGAACACCAGACCAATACCGTGGCTGATGCTGTTGGCAATCTCCTCTGCCAGTGTATATCCCTGTGCGATTAATGGTTTTTTGACCATAGGTAACTCCAGGAGAACTCAAAAACGTTGTGCTACTAGTTGCGCTATTAGAGTAACTGAGAATAATTCCAGTGCACACCTGTACGCTAAAATATTTCGCATATGAATATGTCACTGCCTGAGGATCCGCTAAAAGTCGGGGCGCGCGAGCCGCAGTTGTGGCAGCATGAGGCACATTTGCAGGCAGGCCCGCTAAGGGCTGGCTACATTATCAGCAGCAAAGGACACCGCCGTGACGATGTTTACCCACTCCGCTATCGCCAGCCTCAACACCCTGGAGATGATGGTCTACAACTTTGTGGTCAAAAATCGCGACAAAGTGATGTACATGACGATCCGCGAACTGGCCGACGCGGCGGGCGTCTCGACCACCACGGTGCTGCGCTTTTGCCGCAAGCTTAACTGCGAGGGGTATTCGGAGTTTCGCGTGCGCTTTAAATTGTATCTGGAGCAGAACGAGCCGCCGCAGGCTAATTTCGGTGCCAGCGAAGTGATCAGCTTTTTTAAAAGCGTTAACAACGACGAATTCGATAAATTACTCGATAGCACCGTCGACATCATATTATCCTCCGAGCGTATTATCTTCGTCGGAGCGGGCACTTCAGGAGCGCTGGCGAAATATGGCGCACGATTCTTCTCAAATATTGGCAAATTCAGTAACCATATCGACGACCCCTATTTCCCGGTGACCAATGATATGGCGAAAAACGCGCTGGCGATTGTGCTCTCTGTCTCCGGCGAAACCGAGGAGATCCTGCGTTTTGCCAGCCAGTTCAGCCTGCATCACTGCAAAGTTCTCTCGATTACCAGCCATGAACATTCACGCCTGGCGAAACTCGCGGATTACAATATCTCCTGGCACGTGCCGCAAATGCGTATTTCCGGCGGGTACGATATTACGACGCAAATTCCAGTGGTTTATATTCTCGAATCCCTGGGGCGTAAACTGGCGAAGAAAATAGCATAAAAAAACAGGGTGTTTTTTCGGTGTAACAAATTACCGCAGCGGCAATTTGTTATATCGTGACATTCATTTCCCCTTTGCTAGACTCGTTGGCAGCTAATATGACGAGAAGAGCAACGATGAAAAAATTGACCTTACCGAAAGATTTCTTGTGGGGCGGCGCAGTTGCCGCGCATCAGGTAGAAGGCGGCTGGAATAAAGGCGGCAAAGGCCCGAGCATCTGCGACGTGCTGACCGGCGGCGCGCACGGCGTCCCGCGTGAAATCACGTCGCAAGTGGAAGCGGGAAAATACTACCCGAACCATGAGGCCGTTGATTTTCATGGTCATTACAAAGAGGACATCAAACTCTTTGCCGAGATGGGCTTCAAATGTTTCCGAACCTCAATTGCCTGGACCCGCATCTTCCCGCAGGGCGATGAGTTGCAGCCCAATGAAGAGGGTCTGAAGTTCTACGACGATGTGTTCGATGAGCTGCTGAAGTACAACATCGAGCCGGTCATTACCCTCTCTCACTTTGAGATGCCGCTGCACCTGGTGCAGGAGTACGGCGGCTGGACCAACCGTAAAGTAGTTGATTTCTTTGTGCGTTTCGCCGAAGTGGTGTTTGAGCGCTACAAGAACAAGGTCAAATACTGGATGACCTTCAACGAGATCAACAACCAGCGCAACTGGCGCGCGCCGCTGTTTGGCTACTGCTGCTCCGGCGTGGTCTATACCGACCACGAGAACCCGGAAGAGACCATGTACCAGGTGCTGCATCACCAGTTTGTTGCCAGCGCGATGGCGGTGAAAATTGGTCACCGCATTAACCCGTCGATGCAGATTGGCTGCATGCTGGCGATGGTGCCGCTCTATCCCTTCTCCTGTAAGCCTGAAGATGTGATGTATGCGCAGGAATCAATGCGCGAGCGTTATGTCTTTACCGATGTGCAGCTGCGCGGTTACTACCCCTCCTACGTACTTAACGAGTGGGAGCGTCGCGGCTTTACCATCAACATGGAAGCTGGCGATGAAGCGATCCTGCGCGAAGGGTGCTGCGACTATCTGGGCTTCAGTTACTACATGACCAATGCGGTAAAAGCTGAAGGAGGTTCGGGTGATGCGCTCTCCGGTTTCCAGGGCAGTGTGCCGAACCCGCATGTGAAAGCCTCCGACTGGGGCTGGCAGATTGACCCGGTTGGCCTGCGCTACGCCCTTTGCGAGCTGTATGAGCGCTACCAGAAGCCGCTGTTTATCGTTGAAAACGGCTTCGGCGCGTACGACAAAGTCGAAGAGGATGGCAGCATTAACGATGATTACCGCATCGATTATCTGCGCGCGCACGTGAAAGAGATGGTCGAAGCCGTCACCTATGATGGCGTGGATCTGATGGGTTACACCCCGTGGGGCTGCATTGACTGCGTCTCCTTCACCACCGGCCAGTACAGCAAGCGCTACGGCTTTATCTACGTGAACAAGCATGACGACGGCTCCGGCGATATGTCGCGCTCACGCAAGAAGAGCTTTAACTGGTACAAAGAAGTGATCGCCAGCAACGGCGAGAACGTGTGATCTATTGAAGCGTTGCCGGATGGCGGCTACGCCTTATCCGGCCTGGGACGGGTTTGCACCACGCCTGGCGTTGCCGGATGGCGGCTGCGCCTTATCCGGCCTACAACGGATTGCACCACGCTTGAGGCGTTACCGGATGGCGGCTACGCCTTATCCGGCCTGGGACGGGTTTGCACCACGCCTGGCCTTGCCGGATGGCGGCTACGCCTTATCCGGCCTACAACGGATTGCACCACGCTTGAGGCGTTGCGCTGTATTCGATTTGTAGGCCTGATAAGCGAAGCGCCATCAGGCATAAAAACGCTACTTTCCCCCGGCCAGATCGATAAAGCTTCCTGTCACATAGGAGGCTCTATCGCTTAACAGCCAGGCAATCGCCTGCGCCACCTCTTCCGGCTGACCGCCGCGCTGCATCGGAATCGCGCTGCTGACGCGATCAACGCGTCCCGGCTCGCCGCCGCTGGCATGCATCTCCGTATAGATAAACCCCGGACGCACGCCGTTTACGCGGATGCCGCTTGCCGCAACCTCCAGCGACAGACCGGTGGTTAACGTATCCACCGCCCCTTTTGACGCCGCATAATCAACATACTCTCCCGGCGATCCAAGCCTTGCCGCTGCTGACGAAACATTCACAATCGCGCCGCCCTGCCCACCATGCTGCGTCGACATGCGCTTTACCGCTTCGCGACAGCAGAGGAAATAGCCCGTCACATTGGTCGCCAGCACCTGGTTGATGCGTGCCGCGCTCAGCGCCTCTACCCGGCTCTGCTGAAACAGAATACCGGCGTTATTGACCAGCGCGGTCAGCGGCAGCCCCTCTTCGTCAATACGCGCAAACATCGCTTCAACCTGACTTTCATTGCTGATATCCGCCTGCACAGCAAACGCCTTGCCGCCCCAGGCCAGGATCTCTGCCACCACCTCATCGGCAGCGTCGCGCTGGCGATGATAATTGACTGCCACGGTGTAGCCCTCTTGCGCCAGTAACCGCGCGGTGGCTCGACCAATTCCCCGGCTTGCGCCGCTCACTAAGGCAATTGCCATCATCTTCTCCCAAATAGAAAGGGCGCCGAAGCGCCCTTAAAAGATAGCGGAATCAATCGATTATTGGTATTCGCTCATCGGTACGCAGGAGCAGAAAAGATTCCGGTCACCATACACGTCATCCAGACGTTTCACGGTTGGCCAGTATTTGTTGACTGCGCCCGCCGGGAAGACCGCCAGCTCGCGGCTGTAGGCGTGGTTCCACTCGCTCACCAGTTCATGCTGGGTGTGCGGCGCATTGACCAGCGGGTTATCCTCCAGCGTCCATTCGCCCTGTTTCACGCGCTCGATTTCAGCGCGGATCGCCAGCATCGCGTCGATAAAGCGATCCAGTTCGACTTTGCTTTCAGATTCTGTCGGTTCAACCATCAGCGTGCCGGCAACCGGGAAGGACATGGTCGGCGCATGGAATCCGTAGTCAATCAGGCGTTTGGCGATATCCAGCTCGCTGATGCCGGTCTCCTCTTTCAGCGGGCGAATATCGAGAATGCACTCATGCGCCACGCGTCCATCACGGCCGGTGTAGAGCACCGGGAAGGCCTCTTTCAGGCGGCTGGCGATATAGTTGGCGTTGAGGATCGCCACCTGGCTCGCCTTTTTCAGACCTTCGGCGCCCATCATGCGGATATACATCCAGCTGATCGGCAGGATCGACGCACTGCCAAACGGTGCGGCGGAAACTGCGCCCTGACGCGTCAGCATGCCTTCAATTTGCACCACGCTGTGGCCCGGAACAAACGGTGCCAGGTGCGCTTTGACGCCAATCGGCCCCATGCCCGGGCCGCCACCGCCGTGCGGGATACAGAAGGTTTTATGCAGGTTGAGGTGCGACACATCTGCGCCGATAAAGCCCGGCGAGGTGATGCCGACCTGCGCATTCATGTTCGCGCCATCAAGGTAAACCTGGCCGCCAAACTGATGCACCACTTCGCACACTTCGCGGATCGTCTCTTCATAGACGCCGTGCGTTGATGGGTAGGTGACCATAATACAGGAGAGGTTCTCTCCCGCCTGCTCCGCTTTCGCGCGCAGATCGCCCAGATCGATGTTGCCATTCTTATCGCAGGCTACGACCACCACCTGCATACCCGCCATCTGCGCCGAAGCCGGGTTGGTACCATGGGCAGAGCTTGGGATCAGGCAGATATCGCGATGCCCTTCATTGCGGCTTTCGTGATAGTGGCGGATCGCCAGCAGACCAGCGTATTCCCCCTGCGCGCCGGAGTTCGGCTGCATACAGAGCGCATCGTAACCGGTCAGTTTCACCAGCCAGTCGGAGAGTTGCGCAATCATCTGGTGATAACCTTCCGCCTGCTCCGGCGGGCAGAACGGGTGCAGTTCCGCAAATTCCGGCCAGGTGATGGGGATCATCTCCGCTGCGGCGTTAAGCTTCATGGTGCAGGAGCCGAGCGGGATCATCGCCTGGTTGAGCGCCAGATCTTTGCGCTCAAGCGAATGCATATAGCGCATCATCTCGGTTTCGCTGTGGTAGCGATTGAACACCGGGTGGGTAAGGATCGCATCCTCGCGCACCATCTCAGCCGGCAGAGAGCGGCTGTCGAGGGCAACCTCTTTATCCAGCGCGTCGATCTCAAGGCCATGTGCGTCGCCGAGCAGAACGCTGAACAGCGCCAGCACATCGTCGCGGGTAGTGGTTTCATCCAGCGTGATGCCTACGGCGTTAAGAATGTCGCTGCGCAGGTTGATCTCATGGGCTTCCGCACGCGCCAGCACCGCGGCTTTATCCGCTACTTCAACGCAGAGCGTGTCGAAGTAGTGCGCGTGACGCAGTTTCAGACCACCGCGCTGCAGGCCAGCAGCGAGAATGTCGGTCAGGCGATGGATACGCCCGGCAATGCGTTTCAGCCCTTCCGGGCCGTGGAACACCGCATAGAGGCTGGCGATATTGGCCAGCAGCACCTGCGAAGTACAAATATTGGAGTTAGCTTTCTCGCGGCGAATATGCTGCTCGCGGGTCTGCATCGCCATGCGCAGCGCCGTGTTACCGGCCGCGTCTTTGGAGACGCCGATAATGCGCCCCGGCATTGAGCGTTTAAATTCATCTTTCGCGGCAAAGAAGGCGGCATGCGGGCCGCCGTAGCCCATCGGCACGCCGAAACGCTGCGCGGAGCCGAAAACAATATCGGCACCCTGTTTGCCCGGTGCGGTCAGGTGCACCAGCGCCATCAGGTCGGCGGCAACGCTGACCACGATTTTGCGTGATTTTAACTCGGCAATCAGCGCGCTGTAGTTGTGCACTTCGCCGGTGGTACCCACCTGCTGAAGCAGCACGCCAAAGAGATCCTGGTGATCGAGCGCTTTCTCTGCCTCATCGACAATCACCTCAAAGCCGAAGGTTTCGGCACGGGTGCGCACCACATCCAGCGTTTGCGGATGGACGTCGGCTGCGACGAAGAAGCGGTTCGCGCCTTTCAGTTTGCTGACGCGTTTTGCCATCGCCATCGCTTCAGCGGCGGCGGTCGCTTCATCCAGCAGCGAAGCGGAGGCGATATCGAGGCCGGTCAGATCGAGCGTGACCTGCTGGAAATTGAGCAGGGATTCAAGACGCCCCTGCGACACTTCCGGCTGATAAGGGGTGTAAGCGGTGTACCAGCCCGGGTTCTCCAGCATATTACGCAGGATCACCGGCGGCAGCTGCACGGCGGTGTAACCCATGCCAATGTAAGACTTAAAGCGCTTGTTACGGCGGGCCAGGGTTTTCAGTTCAGCGAGCGCGGCATATTCGGTGGTGGACTCCCCCACCTGCGGCGGTGCGGCGAGCTGAATATCTTTCGGCACGATCTGCCCGATCAGCGCGTCGAGCGATTCTGCGCCAACGCTGTTCAGCATCTCCTGCTGTTGCGTGGTGTCCGGGCCAATATGCCTGCCGATAAACGCGGCGTGATGTTCAAGCTGGCTTAAAGTCTGAGTCATGAGCGAGGGTTCCTGAAACGTGCGGTAATAGATAAAACGAAGATCTGGCTTGCCGGAAAGCGCGACGCTTCACCGGCCTGTTGATGGACGTAAAGGTTAGCCGGAGACGCATCGCGCCATCCGGCACACCATTATTCGTCTTCTAACAGGGCGCTATAGCCGGTTGCGTCTAACAGCGCTTCGACTTCCGCCTCATCGTTGGCCTTGATTTTGAAGATCCAGCCTTCGCCATACGGCGCGCTGTTCACCAGCTCCGGCGAATCATTCAGGCTGTCGTTGACCGCAACGATTTCACCGCCGATGGGGGCATAAATATCGGATGCCGCTTTTACCGACTCCGCCACGGCGCAGTCGTCGCCAGCGCTAACGGTGGTGCCGACGTCCGGCAGGTCTACAAAAACCATATCGCCCAGCAGCTCTTGCGCATGCTCGGTGATACCAACGGTGTAGCTACCGTCCGCTTCTTTACGCAGCCACTCGTGTTCTTTGCTGTATTTCAGATCGCCAGGTACATTGCTCATTGCTTTCTCTCCAGAAAAATAACGTTACGCGACCGCTTTGCCGGCGCGCACAAAAACAGGTTTGGTCACTTTGACCGGCATTTCGCGGTTGCGGATCTGCACCACGGCCGTTTCGCCGATCCCTGCCGGAACGCGGGCCAGCGCAATGCTGTAGCCAAGCGTCGGCGAGAAGGTGCCGCTGGTGATCACCCCTTTCTGCACATTGCCCTGCGCATCGGTAAAGTGCACCGGCAGTTCATTACGCAGTACGCCTTTTTCGGTCATCACCAGGCCAACCAGCTGTTCGGTGCCTTTTTCACGCTGCTGCTCAAGGGCATCACGTCCGATAAAGTCGCGATCCTGCGGCTCCCAGGCGATGGTCCAGCCCATGTTGGCCGCCAGCGGCGAAACGCCTTCATCCATCTCCTGGCCATAGAGGTTCATGCCCGCTTCCAGGCGCAGCGTATCGCGCGCGCCGAGCCCGCAGGGTTTTACGCCCGCATTCAGCAAGCCTTGCCAGAAGTCAGCGGCTTTTTCATTCGGCAGGGCAATTTCATACCCGGCTTCACCGGTGTAACCGGTGGTGGCAATAAAGAGGTCGCCCGCTACCACACCGAAGAAGGGTTTCATGCCAGAGACCGCTTCGCGCTGCGCATCGGTAAACAGGCTGGCGGCTTTCTCCTGCGCATGCGGGCCCTGCACCGCGATCAGTGAGAGATCGTCGCGCACGGTGATATCGATGGCATAAGGTTCGGCGTGTTGGGAAATCCAGGAGAGGTCTTTTTCGCGGGTGGCGGAGTTAACAACGAGGCGGAAGAAATCTTCGGTGAAGTAGTAGACGATCAAATCATCAATCACGCCGCCCGAGGCATTAAGCATACCGCTGTAGAGCGCTTTGCCGGGCTTAGTCAATTTCGCGACATCGTTTGCCAGCAAATAGCGCAGAAATTCGCGCGTCCGGCTGCCTTTCAGGTCAACGATGGTCATGTGTGAAACATCAAACATGCCGGCGTCGGTGCGCACCGCGTGGTGCTCATCAAGCTGCGAGCCGTAATGCAGTGGCATCATCCAGCCGTGGAAGTCGACCATGCGGGCGCCGCATTGAGTATGTTGTTCAAATAAAGGGGTCTGCTGAGCCATCTTTTCCTCATCGAATACGCTGAGCTATCACGTTTTTCGCAGCGCCTTTCCGGCGGCAAAAAAGCGTGTCGATGCCCTGTTACAGGCGGTGACGCAAACGTTCTCTTTGGCCTGAACTTATCACCGAAAGGTGCGCTTAACCATAAGGAAAAACCGGTCATCACATTAGCTTATGACCAAAACGCGCTGAGATAACCGCAGTGGAATATAGCGAAAAATCCCTGCAACACGCGGATAAGAGGTCACTTCTGCGCGCTTATTGGGCGGGTAATTAGCATTTACTGCCAGTTAAAAGCAAAAAAGCGCGTGAGCCAAAATTAACCACATGAGAAAAACTAATCTGAGAATGGGGGTGAAATTAGAATATTTCAAATGAGAGGGGAGCTTCCCTTCCCGGGGCCGGGAAGGGAAAGTGTGACGCAGTTAACGTAACCACTCTGGCAGATCGTTAAGCCCTAAAGCCTGACGCAATAACTGCGGTTTAACGCCGGGAAGCGTATCAGCCAGTTTCAGCCCGATATCACGCAGCAGCTTTTTCGCCGGATTCGCACCGGCAAACAGTTCGCGAAAACCCTGCATGCTCGCCAGCATCATCGCGGCGCTATGTTTACGGCTGCGCTCGTAGCGGCGCAGGTAGAGATGCTGACCGATATCTTTGCCGTCGCGGCTTAAACGACGCAGCTCAGCAATCAGCTCAGCCACATCCATAAAGCCGAGGTTAACGCCCTGGCCAGCTAGAGGATGGATGGTGTGCGCCGCATCGCCCACCAGCGCTAACCGATGCCCGGCAAACTGCCGTGCGTAGCGCCCGGTTAACGGGTAAGTCTGGCGTTCGCTCTCAAGCTCGCACAGCCCGAGCCGGTTATCAAAGGCCACGGTCAATGCCTGGTTGAACGCCTCAGCGCTGCTCTCCTGCATCGCCTTCGCCTGCTCTGGCGGAAGCGACCAGACGATCGAACATAAATGCGGATCGTTCAGCGGCAGAAACGCGAGGATGCCATCATTATGGAAAACCTGGCGCGCCACCGCCTGGTGCGGCTCGGCGGTGCGGATCGTCGCCACCAGCGCGTGGTGGTGATAATCCCAGTAGGTGAGCGGAATATCCGCGCGGTTGCGCAGCCACGAGTTAGCGCCGTCAGCACCCACTACCAGACGCGCCGTCAGCATAGTGCCCTCTTTCAGGGTCAGGAACGCTTCGTTCTCCCCCCAGGCGACCTGCTGCAACTCGGCTGGCGCAATCAGCGTGACATCTTTGCACTGCTGCGCCTGCTCCCACAGCGCGTGGTGAATGCGCGTGTTCTCAATGATGTAGCCCAGATGGCTGTAACCCATACTCAGATCGTCAAAGGAGATGCGCCCGAAGCTGTCTTTCTCCCACACTTCCATGCCGTGATAGCAGCCGACCGGCCCGGCAACGATGTTTGACCAGACGCCGAGATGGGTCAGCAATTTTTCACTGGCGGCGTTAATCGCCGAGACGCGTAGCGCCGGAGGGGCATCCGCGGCCTGCGGCTCGGGAACCGTTTGTTCCAGCACCGCCACGCGCAGCCCGCTCCCTTGCAGGCCGCAGGCTAATGCCAGACCCACCATGCCGCCGCCGACAATCGCAACATCAACACTCTGCACTCTTAGCTCCTTAACGGGCGACCCAACCGAGGGTTCGTTGCGCCAGCGCATCACGCGCCGGGGTAAATAGTTCCATCGCCATCAATCCGAGGTTGCGCCCCAAGACCAGCGGCGCCCAGCGGTTGGCGAAGAGATGCACCAGCCCATCCGTCACGCCGATGGTGGCAGCTTTATCTGCCTGCCGACGCTGGTTATAACGCAGCAACAGCGGATAGCTTCCCACATCACTCTGTTCGATAAAGGCGTGCGAAAGGGTTTCCGCCAGTGTCATCACATCGCGCATGCCAAGGTTGAAGCCCTGCCCGGCAATCGGATGCAGCGTCTGCGCGGCATTGCCGACCAGCACGGCGCGATGGGAAACAGATGAGCTGGCAGTGGAGAGCGCCAGCGGGTAGACGCTGCGCTTCCCGGCATGCAGGATGCGGCCAAGACGCCAGCCGAAGGCTTTTTGCAACTCCTCGCAAAACTGTTCGTCTGACCAGCTCGCCACCTGCTGCTGTTTTTCACGCGGGTGACACCACACCAGCGAAGAGCGCCCCTGCGACATCGGCAGCATCGCCAGCGGGCCATGTTCAGTAAAGCGCTCAAAGGCGCGCCCCTGATGGGCAACAGAAGTGGTGACATTGGCAATCACCGCCGCCTGGTCATAAGGCGACTGCTGCCAGTCGATATTGAGCTGCCCGGCAATCGATGAGCGCGAGCCGTCTGCCGCCACCAGCAGTTCGCCGGTGAGCTGCTTGCCGCTTTGCAGCGTCACCGTCACCTGCTCTTCACTGCGGGTAAAGCGATCGACGCGATCCGGGCAGTGAAGCGTGACGCCCGGCGCGTTTTGCAGCCGCTTAAAGAGCCGCAGCCCGACATCGTGCAGCTCAACCACATGGCCTAACGCATCAAGCCGATACTCTTCCGCCGTCAGCGTTACGAAACCGGCATGGCCACGATCGCTGACATGCACCGTCGAGATGGGTGTTGCGCAGGAGGCAAGTGCCTGCCAGACGCCGATGTGCGCCAGCTGCTGGCAGGTGCCTGCCGCCAGCGCGATAGCACGTGCGTCAAAACCGGGGTGATCCTGCGCGCCGGGCGCGTTGGCTTCCACCAGATGAACGGCAAGCTTGCCCTGTGTCAGATGTGAAATCGCCAGCGCAAGGGTTGCGCCAGCCATGCCGCCGCCAACGATGATCACACTCATGCGCGCGCCTTCGCCATCAGCGCTTCAATCTCATCGGCTTTTTTGACTACGCTGGCAGTCAGGTTCTCGTTGCCGTTGTCGGTGATGACAATGTCATCTTCGATGCGAATGCCGATACCGCGATACTTCTCCGGCACATCGGCATCCGGCGCGATGTAAAGCCCCGGCTCAACGGTGAGCACCATGCCTGGCGCCAGCTCGCGGGAGCGATCCTGGCCATAAACGCCGACATCATGCACATCCAGCCCCAGCCAGTGGCTTAAGCCATGCATAAAGAAGGCGCGGTGAGCGCTTTTCGCAATCAGCTCGTCAACGTCGCCCTGCAGAATGCCGAGCTTCACCAGCCCGCTCACCATGATGCGCACCACTTCGCCGGTCACTTCCTGAATTGAGGTGCCGGGGCGGAACAGTTCAAGCGCGCGTTCCAGCGAGGCGAGCACAATGTCGTAAATCTCACGCTGCGCCGGGGTAAATTTGCCGCTGACCGGGAAGGTGCGGGTGATATCCCCGGCATAGCCTTTGTATTCGCAGCCCGCGTCAATCAGCACCAGATCGCCCGCGCGCATTTCGCTTTCGTTCTCGGTGTAGTGCAGGATGCAGCCATTTTCGCCGGCGCCCACAATGGTGTTGTAGGAGGGAAAGCGCGCGCCGTGGCGGTTGAACTCATGCTGAATTTCGCCTTCAAGCTGATACTCAAACATACCCGGGCGGCACACCTGCATCGCACGGGTGTGGGCCAGCGCGGAAATTTCGCCCGCGCGGCGCAACACGTCAATCTCTTCAGCGGATTTAAACAGGCGCATCTCATGCACGATGGGCCGCCAGTCGGTCAGCGTGGCGGGCGCTTTCAGATTCTGGCGCGAGCCTTTGCGCAGCTTGTCGAGCGCGGCAAAGAGGATGGTGTCCGCATAAGCGTATTCGCCCTGTGCGTGATAGACCGCATCGAGGCCATTGAGCAACTGATAGAGATGCTCGTCAATCTCCGGGAACGCCAGCGCGCGATCGACGACGAGCTTCTCCGGCGCGGCTTCCTGGCCGAGACGGCGACCAAACCAGATTTCAGCGGTTTTGTCGCGCACGCGGTTGAAGAGCACGCTGTGGTTGTGGGTGTCATCGCTTTTGATCAGCACCAGCACCGCTTCCGGCTCGTTAAAACCGGTGAAATACCAGAAATCGCTGTTCTGGCGATAGGGGTATTCACTGTCTGCGCTGCGGGTCGCTTCCGGCGCGGCAAAGATCAACGCCGCGCTACCCGGAACCATCTGCGCCAGTAAAGCCTGGCGACGACGGAGAAACTCAAGCTGTGTCATGACACCTCCTCCATGTAAAAAACTAATTAGTGTAGTGTGGGCTTGCGCACTTCCGGTGCGGTCGGCTGCTGGCGCGTGAAGGTATCGTGGCAGAGCAGCGCCGCAACGCGGACATACTCAATAATCTCTTCCAGAGACATCTCCAGCTCTTCCTGATCTTCGTCTTCGTCGTAGCCCAGCTGCGCAATGTTGCGCAGGTCATCAATCGCTTCGCCGGTTTCACCGGTCACTTTGTCGAGCTTCGGCTGCGAGACGCCCAGCCCCAGCAGGAAGTGATTCACCCAGCCTGCCAGCGCATCGGCGCGGTCGAAGACGCTGACGTCGTCGCCTTCCGGCAGGTAGAGCTGAAAGAGAAAGCCGTCATCTTCCAGCGAATCGCTGGTGGCGGCATGCATTGCACGCAGCGCCTGGGCAAGCTCGTGGCCGAAGGCCAGCCCTTCGTTGGTTAAATCATGCAGCAGCGGCTGCCATGAGGTGTCTTTGTTGCCGCCGCAGAGCATCCCCGCGATCAGCCCATGCATTTCAGCAGGATGCAATCCAACGCCTTGTTGGTTGAGTAACTGGCCTACTTCCTTGTAACCAGGTATTTCGTTCTGTATAGACATGCGCATTCGTCGTCGTTGGGGGAAATATTCATGGTATGCTACCACTTTGGACCCTGGTGATATACCCGTGATGGTTCACGTTACATGCCATTGCATGTACGCGGATTACTTAAGGTATAGACGTAAAATAGTTGAAAGTACTGACCAGGGTCGCTTATAGTGTCGCCCCTTCGCAGCCCAGGGCTCGAATGCGAAGGCAGAGCGCAGTCAAACAGCAGGAAGGTGGCATGTCTGCACAACCCGTCGATATCCAAATTTTTGGCCGTTCACTCCGCGTGAACTGCCCGCCTGAGCAGATAGATGCGCTGAATCAGGCTGCGGAAGATCTGAATCAGCGGTTGCAAGATCTGAAGGTTCGCACTAGAGTCACAAATACTGAGCAGTTGGTGTTTATCGCCGCGCTGAATATCAGCTACGAGCTTGCTCAGGAAAAGGCAAAAACCCGTGATTACGCCGCCAGCATGGAGCAGCGTATTAAGATGTTACAGCAGACCATTGAACAGGCTTTACTTGATCAGGGTCGCATAACGGAAAGACCGGGGCCGAAGTTTGAATAATACTTCAAGGTCAACTATGGTAGATTGACAGTGAAGTTAAAAAATTCTCTGAGATGTTTGCAAGCGGGCCAGTCCCCTGAGCCGATATTTCATACCAACAGAGTGTGGCGATCCATGGTTGGTGAGCATGCTCGGTCCGTCCGAGAAGCCTTAAAATCATGACGACACATTCACCTTGAACCAAGGGTTCAAGGGTTACAGCCTGCGGCGGCATCTCGGAGATTCCCCTCTTCTACCAGTAACGACCATGACGCAACTGCCCGATTCACTTCCGTCACGACAAGCAATTCGCAAACAGATTCGTCAACGCCGACGAGAAATCACCAGCGCCCAGCAGCGCCAATTCGCTGAACAAGCCGCACTGCGCATGATGGCCTGGCCTCCTGTTGTCATGGCACACAGCGTTGCTCTGTTTCTCTCCTTTGACGGCGAGCTCGATACACAACCGCTGATCGAACAACTGTGGCGAAGCGGCAAACGCGTTTACCTTCCCGTATTACACCCTTTCAGCCCCGGCAATCTGCTCTTTTTGCACTACCATCCGCGCAGCGAACTGGTGACCAATCGTCTGAAAATTCAGGAGCCGAAACTGGATGTGCGTGATGTGCTTCCACTTAGCCAGCTCGATGTGCTGATCACGCCGTTAGTCGCCTTTGATGAACAGGGGCAGCGCCTCGGCATGGGCGGCGGGTTCTACGACAGAACGCTGCAAAACTGGCGCGCGTATGGCGTGCAGCCGGTTGGTTATGCCCATGATTGCCAGCGCGTAGAGAAGTTGCCTGTAGAGGAGTGGGATATTCCGCTGCCTGCGGTGATCACGCCGTCAACGGTGTGGGAGTGGTAAGCGTTTGTTCCCCTCCCGGACGGGAGAGGAACAGCTAACGCAACTTAGAACAGCAGACGGGAACGAATGGTGCCCGGAATCGCTTTCATGCTCTGTAGCGCGGTCTGCGCAACCTCTTCTTCCGCTTCGATATCAACCACTACATAGCCCATATGCGGCGTAGTTTGCAGATACTGCGCCGCAATGTTGATGTTCTGGCTGGCAAAAATCTGGTTAAGCGCCGTTAGCACGCCAGGACGGTTTTCATGGATATGCAGCAGACGACGACCGCCGTGCAGCGGCAGGGAGACTTCTGGGAAGTTTACCGCCGAGAGCGTTGAGCCGTTATCGGAGTACTTAATCAGCTTACCGGCAACTTCCAGGCCGATATTCTCCTGCGCTTCCTGCGTTGAACCACCGATGTGCGGCGTCAGGATAACGTTATCAAACTCGCAGAGCGGCGAGTCGAACGGATCGCTGTTGGTCGCCGGTTCGGTCGGGAAGACGTCAATCGCTGCGCCCGCCAGGTGCTTACGCTTCAGGGCATCGCACAGCGCCGGAATATCAACCACCGTGCCGCGTGCGGCGTTGATCAGCAGTGCGCCCGGCTTCATCAGCGCCAGTTCCTCTTCGCCAATCATATTTTTCGTTGAGGCGTTTTCCGGCACGTGCAGGCTGACCACGTCGCTCATGTTCAGCAGATCGGAGAGATGCTGCACCTGCGTGGCGTTGCCGAGCGGCAGTTTGTTCTCGATATCGTAGAAGAAGACATTCATCCCCAGCGATTCAGCAAGAATACCAAGCTGCGTACCAATGTGACCGTAGCCAATGATGCCGAGCTTTTTGCCGCGCGCTTCATAGGAGCCGACCGCCAGCTTGTTCCAGATACCGCGGTGCGCTTTGGCGTTCGCTTCCGGAATGCCGCGCATCAACAGCAGCAGTTCGCCGATCACTAACTCCGCAACGGAACGGGTGTTGGAGAAGGGGGCGTTAAAGACTGGTACACCGCGTTTGGCTGCTGCTTCCAGGTTCACCTGGTTGGTGCCGATACAGAAACAGCCGATGGCGACCAGTTTTTCCGCCGCGGCGATGACATCTTCAGTCAGTTGAGTACGGGATCGCAGGCCAATGAAGTGGGCGTCGCGGATGGACTCTTTCAACTGCTCGCTGTCCAGTGCGCCCTTGTGGAATTCGATGTTGTTATAACCCGCCGCGCGGAGGCTTTCGACCGCTTTCTGGTGCACCCCTTCGACGAGCAGAAATTTAATCTTGTCTTTCTCCAGTGATACCTTTGCCATTTACCCGACCCTGTTTTATGTCTGACTGTGATGTTGTGCGGAGGAAAACCGCGTTAGCCAACATATCAAAAAAAACTATCGCGGCAATATGAACGTTTGCGTCGCCGCTCTGAAGAAATGTCATCCAGCGGGAAATGGCAGAGAAAAATGCTGGAAAAGCAGAAGCTCGCGGCAGGGATGCGAGATGAAGGGGAAAAACGTGACAGATATCACCGAATTTAACGATGTCAGATTTTTACCGGGAGACCGCTGCCTCCCGGTCAGATCATTTCACGATGGTTTTGACGCCATCCGGGGTGCCGATCAGCGCCACGTCAGCCCCGCGATTCGCGAATAAGCCCACCGTGACCACACCGGGAATATTGTTGATGGTGTTCTCCATCGCGATGGGATCGAGAATTTCCAGACCATAGACATCAAGGATGACGTTGCCGTTATCCGTCACCACATTCTGGCGATACTCCGGGCGGCCGCCCAGCTTGACCAGCGTTCGCGCGACCGCACTGCGCGCCATTGGGATCACCTCAACCGGTAACGGGAATTTACCGAGGATCGGCACCTGCTTTGAGGCATCTGCGATACAGATAAACTTATCCGCGACTGAAGCAATGATCTTCTCGCGGGTCAGCGCCGCGCCGCCGCCTTTGATCATCTGCATCTGGTCGTTGATCTCATCCGCGCCGTCGACGTAGATCCCCAGGCGATCGACCGCGTTAAGATCGAAAACGGTGATGCCTAAGCTTTTCAGCTTCTCGGTGGAAGCATCTGAGCTGGAAACCGCGCCCTCAATCTGCCCTTTCATGGTACCCAGCGCGTCAATAAAGTGTGCCGCGGTGGAGCCGGTACCTACGCCGACGATGGTGCCGGGTTCAACATAGTGAAGTGCTGCCCAGCCCACTGCTTTTTTGAGTTCATCCTGCGTCATGGTCGTTCGCCTGTGGTGTGAAATTTCAGGCGCATTATAAATAGGCTCTGCCGAAAAGTCCCTGTGACCTGTGTCACAATACGCGACAACCATTTTCGTCTGCCACGACGGGAAATTTATGTCATAGTGCGAAAGACTATTTTTCAGGAGATTGCCCGAGCAATGAAACGTCCGGATTACAGAACACTACAGGCACTTGATGCAGTCATTCGTGAACGTGGGTTTGAGCGTGCTGCGCAAAAGCTCTGTATTACTCAATCCGCCGTGTCACAGCGTATCAAGCAACTGGAGAACATGTTCGGGCAGCCATTGCTGGTGCGTACCGTACCGCCGCGCCCCACCGAGCAAGGGCAAAAGCTGCTGGCGCTGTTGCGCCAGGTTGAGCTGCTGGAAGAGGAGTGGTTGGGCGACGAGCAAACCGGTTCTACGCCGCTGCTGCTGTCGCTTGCGGTCAACGCCGACAGTCTGGCAACATGGCTGCTGCCCGCGCTGGCGCCGGTGCTGGTCGACTCCCCGATTCGCCTCAATTTGCAGGTGGAAGATGAAACCCGCACCCAGGAGCGTCTGCGTCGCGGTGAAGTGGTTGGCGCGGTGAGTATTCAGCCTCAGGCGCTGCCAAGCTGCCTGGTGGATAAACTGGGCGCGCTCGATTACCTGTTTGTCGGCTCAAAAGAGTTTGCCGAACGCTACTTCCCCAACGGTGTGACGCGTTCCGCGCTGCTGAAAGCGCCTGCGGTGGCGTTTGACCATCTCGACGATATGCATCAGGCCTTTTTGCAGCAATATTTCGATCTGCCGCCCGGCAGCGTTCCCTGCCATATCGTTAACTCATCGGAAGCCTTTGTGCAGCTGGCGCGCCAGGGAACGACATGCTGCATGATCCCACATCTGCAAATCGAAAAAGAGCTGGCGAGCGGTGAGCTTATCGACCTGACGCCGGGCCTGCTGCAGCGACGTATGCTCTACTGGCACCGCTTTGCGCCGGAAAGCCGGATGATGCGCAACGTCACCGACGCGCTGCTGGCGTTCGGTCATCGGGTACTGCGACAGGATTAAGAGAGACCCTCTCCCCGAATGAGGAGAGGGACGCCAGCGTTACTTGGCGGCTGGCGTTGATTGTGGCTGTTGCTGCGCCTGATTAGGCTCAATCTGGAAGACTACATCGACCTGATCGTCAAACTGGATGGTTGGCTGTTCGTAGGTCTCCTGCGCCGCAGACTCCGCTGGCGCATCGGCCTTCATCATGCGCACCATCGGGCTCGGCTGATAGTTAGAGACATGGTAACGAACGCTGTAGACCGGGCCGAGTTTGGCATTAAAGCCGGCAGCCAGCTGCTGCGCCTGACGGGTTGCGTCATCAATTGCCGCTTTACGGGCTTTATCCTTAAAGGACTCCGATTGCGCAACGCCCAGCGAGACGGAGCGGATTTCGTTCAGACCCGCCTTCAGCGCGCCATCAAGCAGTGAGTTAAGCTTATCCAGCTCGCGCAACGTCACTTCCACGGTGCGCACAGCGCGATAGCCTTTCAGAATGCTTTTGCCATTCTGGTAGTCATAATCGGGCTGGGTACGTAAGTTCGCTGAGTTGATATCTTTACGGGCGATGCCGTTTTGCTCAAGGAAGCTCAGGTATTGCGCAACGCGATCGTCCGCCTGCTTCTTGGCTGAGGCCGCATCTTTCGCGGCGACGTTCACTTCAATCGCCAGGGTGGCGATATCGGGGGTCGCATCCACGCTTGCCGTACCCGTTGTGACAATGTGCGGGCCATCCGGCAATTCACTGGCCTGTACCGCCATTGCGCTGAAACCCACCATCGCCGCCAGGGCTATCACTTTACGTTTCACAGGTACTCCTCCATGTTACTCAATTACGTCCCGTTGGACGGACGCCTGGCAGCAAGCTTAGCCACTTACGCCTGATTGTCCATCGGACTTACCTTAACTGAATAATCCTTGCAAATGGTTAACACCTTCCACCGCCAGTTTCAGCGCGATAAACCACATCACCAGGCCGACCAGACTATTGATAACCCGCTGCGCCGTGGCGGTGCGCAAACGCGGCGCGAGCCAGGCGGCCAGCAGCGCCAGGCTGAAGAACCAGAGAAAAGAGGCGCTGATGGTGCCGAGGGCAAACCAGCGCTTCGGCATCTCCGCTAACTGCCCGCCAAGGCTACCGAGCACCACAAAGGTATCGAGATAGACATGGGGATTGAGCCACGTAACGGCCAGCATGGTGGCGATGATCTGCCCACGCCCCTGGCGAAGCGTTTCTGCATTTTCCAGATCGATATCACCGGCAAAGGCGGTTTTCAGCGCGCCAAAGCCGTACCACAACAGAAAAAGTACTCCGCCCCAGGTCACCAGCGCCAGCAGCCACGGCGACTGCATCAATAACGCACTACCGCCAAATACCCCGGCGCAAATCAGCGCAACGTCGCTCAGAGTGCAGAGCAGCGCCGTCATGAGATGATACTGCCGACGAATGCCCTGGTTCATGACGAATGCGTTTTGCGGCCCCAGCGGCAAAATTAAAGCAGCACCCAGCATAAGCCCTTGTAAATAATAAGATAACACGTCAAATATCCATTCGATTTATTGCAGGAAGCTGACTATAACGCGCGTGGATTATTAGGTGAAATTGATAATTTTAATCCGTCATTAACCAGCTAATGACGACAGCGATAAAAAAGGCCGACAGTGTCGGCCTTGTGCTTACTCGTCAGGTTGCTCTTTAACCCGTTTTAAATTCACATCCATTTGCGGGAACGGGAAGCTAATCCCTTCCTCATCGAAACGGCGCTTGATGGTCTCCAGTACATCCCAGTAGACGTTTTGCAGATCGCTACTTTTACTCCAGATACGCACCACAAAGTTGATCGACGACGCGCCCAGCTCGTTGAGGCGTACTGTCATCTCGCGATCTTTGATGATGCGGTCATCGGCCTGGATAATCTCGTTCAGAATACGTTTGACCTGGTCGATATCCGAATCATAGGCCACACCGATAATCAGCTCGTTACGGCGCACCGGCTCGCGGGAGAAGTTAATGATGTTGCCCGCGATGATTTTACCGTTCGGGATGACGATAATGCGGCCATCCGGCGTGCGCAGGGTGGTCGAGAAAATCTGCACCTGCAATACCGTGCCGGCAACGCCGCCCAGATCAACATACTCGCCAGAGCGGAACGGACGGAAGGTCACCAGCAGCACGCCCGCCGCGAGGTTGGAGAGCGACCCTTGCAGCGCCAGACCAATGGCCAGGCCGGCGGCACCGAGCACCGCGATCACCGACGCCGTTTGTACGCCGACGCGCCCCAGCGCAGCAATCAGGGTAAACGCGATAATACCGTAGCGAACCAGTGCGGAGAGGAAGTCCGCAACGGTGGCGTCAATGTGTCTTGCACGCATCACACGGTTAATGGCGTTCGAAATAACGCGCGCCACAATCATACCGACGATGATAATGGCGATCGCCGCCACGATATTTACGGCATAGCTCAACAGCAGCGCCTGGTTATTTACCAGCCAGGAGCCCGCGTTGTTGATGCTATCGACAACGTGAAGATCTTCCATATTGTGCTTCCTTCTATTGTTCCAAAACGGAAAAAACGCCCCTTGCCAAAAGGACAGCCCCCTAAAGGGTAAACAAAAAGAGGCGCTTTCGCCAAATAGTTAACATTCGCGGGCGAATAGCAGCTTATTGAATTCGCAATAAAAAAGGCCCGCAAAGTGCGGGCCTTTTCGGAAAAGAGCGGCGTAAATTACAGAACGTCTACCGCGTTCAGCTCTTTAAATGCCTGCTCCAGACGCGTCACCATGCTGGTCTGCGCTGCACGCAGCCATACGCGCGGGTCGTAGTATTTCTTGTTCGGCTGGTCTTCGCCTTTCGGGTTGCCCAGCTGGCTCTGCAGGTAGCCTTCGTTATCTTTGTAGTACTTCAGAATACCTTCCCAGGTTGCCCATTGGGTATCGGTATCGATGTTCATTTTGATAACGCCGTAGCTTACGGAGTCTTTGATTTCCTGAGCAGAAGAGCCGGAACCGCCGTGGAACACGAAGTTCAGGCTGTTGTGCGGCAGGTTATGTTTCTTAGAAACATACTCCTGAGAGTCGCGCAGGATAGTCGGGGTCAGTTTAACGTTACCCGGCTTGTAAACACCGTGAACGTTACCGAAGGAAGCCGCGATGGTGAAACGCGGGCTGATGGCGTTCAGCTTGGTGTAAGCGTAGTCCACGTCTTCCGGCTGGGTGTAGAGAGCAGATGCGTCCATATGGCTGTTGTCGACGCCATCTTCTTCACCGCCGGTGCAGCCCAGTTCGATCTCAAGGGTCATGCCCATTTTGGACATGCGCTCCAGGTACTTAGAGCAGATCTCGATGTTTTCTTCCAGAGACTCTTCAGACAGGTCGATCATGTGAGAAGAGAACAGCGGTTTGCCGGTAGCAGCGAAGTGTTTTTCACCCGCGTCCAGCAGGCCGTCGATCCACGGCAGCAGTTTTTTCGCGCAGTGGTCAGTGTGCAGAATAACCGGCACACCGTAGTGTTCTGCCATCTGGTGAACGTGATGCGCGCCAGAGATAGCACCCAGAATAGCCGCGCCCTGAGGAACGTCAGTTTTCACGCCTTTGCCCGCGATGAACGCAGCGCCGCCGTTGGAGAACTGTACGATTACCGGTGCGCGAACTTTCGCAGCGGCTTCCAGAACGGCGTTGATGGAGTCAGTGCCCACGCAGTTAACTGCTGGCAGAGCGAAGTTGTTTTCTTTAGCTACCTGGAACACTTTCTGAACGTCATCACCGGTGATCACGCCAGGTTTTACGAAATCAAAAATTTTAGACATGTTACGTAGTCCTGTATCTTTGGCCTGGAAAAATGCGTGCCTTATAGCGCGCTGAAATTAAGGCGGGTTACCCCGCCCTGCTGATCTTACTGCTTAGCGCGCTCTTCGAGCATGGCTACTGCCGGCAGAACTTTGCCTTCCACGAATTCGAGGAATGCGCCGCCGCCAGTGGAGATGTAGGAGATCTTGTCAGCGATACCGAACAGATCGATAGCAGCCAGCGTATCGCCGCCGCCTGCGATGGAGAACGCGTCGCTGTCAGCGATGGCGTTCGCCACGATTTCAGTACCCTTACGGAAGTTCGGGAACTCAAAGACGCCAACCGGACCATTCCACAGAATAGTTTTGGCGTTTTTCAGGATTTCAGCCAGTTTCTGCGCGGAAACGTCGCCCAAATCCAGAATTTGCTCATCATCTTTGATGTCATTAACGGATTTCAGCGTCGCGTTAGCGGTTTCGGAGAACTCGGTCGCCACACGCACATCGGTCGGAACCGGGATATCGCAGGTGCTCAGCAGACGTTTGGCTTCATCAACCAGATCCGCTTCGTACAGGGATTTACCAACGTTATGGCCCTGGGCTGCAACGAAGGTGTTAGCGATACCGCCGCCAACGATCAACTGGTCAGCGATTTTGGACAGGGAATCCAGCACGGTCAGTTTGGTAGAAACTTTGGAGCCGCCAACGATAGCCACCATCGGGCGAGCCGGCTCTTTCAGCGCTTTACCCAGTGCGTCCAGCTCTTCTGCCAGCAGTGGGCCTGCGCACGCGACATCAGCAAATTTACCGACACCGTGAGTAGAAGCCTGCGCGCGGTGCGCAGTACCAAAGGCGTCCATGACAAAGACGTCGCACAGCGCGGCATATTTCTTCGCCAGCGTTTCGTCGTCTTTCTTCTCGCCTTTGTTGAAGCGTACGTTTTCCAGCACGACCAGCTCACCGGCAGCGATTTCTACGCCATCCAGGTAATCTTTTGCCAGGCGAACCGGGTTGGAGAGTTTGTCTTTCAGATAGTTAACTACCGGAAGCAGAGAGAATTCTTCGTTGTATTCACCTTCGGTCGGGCGACCCAGGTGAGACGTTACCATCACTTTCGCGCCCTGTTTCAGCGCCAGTTCGATGGTCGGCAGAGAAGCACGGATACGCGCATCGCTGGTCACTTTCCCTTCTTTAACCGGTACGTTCAAATCCGCACGGATTAGAACGCGTTTACCAGCCAGATCCAGATCGGTCATCTTAATTACAGACATGGTGAATCCTCTCGATGATTCTTAAGTTTTGTAGACACTCGCGTGCCTTACCTGAAACTCACTGCAGCTATTGCTAACGTTGTGTCGAGCATACGGTTAGCAAAGCCCCATTCGTTGTCGCACCACACAAGGGTTTTAATCAGGTGCGAACCACTGACCCGGGTTTGCGTGCCATCGACAATGGCGCTGTGCGGATCGTGGTTAAAATCAATTGAGACCAACGGTAATTCCGTATAGTCAACTATACCATGAAATGTTCCCTGCGCTGCTTTTTGCAGCAACTGGTTGACTTCACTCGCTTTTACCGGCTTTTGCACCGTTACGCTTAAATCAATGGCGGTGACGTTAATGGTCGGTACGCGCACCGCAATCGCTTCGAATTTGTCATTAAACTGCGGGAAAATGCGCGAGATGCCCGCCGCCAGTTTGGTATCGACCGGGATGATTGACTGGCTGGCTGCGCGTGTACGGCGCAGATCGGCATGATAGGCGTCAATCACCTGCTGATCGTGCATCGCCGAGTGGATTGTCGTTACCGTTCCCCACTCAATGCCGTAAGCCTCGTCGAGCAGTTTGATCACCGGAATAATACAGTTCGTGGTGCAGGAGGCGTTGGAGACAAGGTGATCTTCGGGACGCAGCGTCATATGGTTCACGCCAAAGACGATGGTTGCGTCGAGATCGCTGCTGCCAGGATGAGAGAAGAGCACTTTTTTCGCGCCTGCCGCCAGATGGGCTTCGCCATCTTCCCGGCTGCCATAGACGCCGGTGCAATCAAGCACGATATCAACGCCCAGCTCGCGCCACGGCAGCGCAGAAATCTCGCTTTCATGCAGGAGGCGAATGGCATCGTCGCCAATAAATAGCTGCTCCCGCTCCTGGCGCACGTCCCAGGCAAAACGCCCGTGGCTGGTGTCGTACTTCAGCAGATGCGCGATCCCCGCGGCGTCCGCCAGTTCATTGATTGCCACCACGGTGATCTCGGCGCGACGCCCTGATTCGTAGAGTGCCCGAACCACGTTGCGCCCGATGCGACCGAAACCGTTAATCGCTATGCGTAGGCTCATAACTCTCCTGCAAGGCCAGCCCGCCTGAAGTGGATGACAGAGTAATCCAGTCGCCACCAGAGGGGAATCCTCGCCTGCCTGAACTGCGTCTGTTTGGTTATTTGTCGAACATTTAGCCGACTGAAACGCTTCAGCTAGAATAAGCGAAAGCTGGAATAAAAGGAATGATTGTCCAGACGGATTCGCCAGTAATCTGACTTGCATCACATTTTTGCTGGAATAATTGACGGGAAAAGAGAGGTCTAACTGAGGGCCAGAAAAGCGAACGAAGGGGGAAGAAAAGCGTCCTTGCTGGTTTATCAGACGGGAGAGTGTGTTGTGAAGCATTAAACAAGCCGGGCTGATGAGGGCTACTCTGAACCCGTTTCACTCCCCCCACTTCTGCGATAAAACGCCGTGCACTAAACGCGGCTTAAAACCAGCTGCGCTCCGGCACCTGCGGTTCGGTGCGATCCGCGCGCGGCATCTCAACCGGCTGCGCAGAGAGCTCTTTCGCCCACAGATCGGCCACCCATTTGACGCCCTTCGCGGTGAAGCGCGCCTGCGACCAGCTGTGGCTGTTTTCGCCCACGCCGCCATGCACGGTGAAGTAACCCGCATCGATATGGTACTGCGGTGGCATCAGCGCGCCGTTAACCCGCTGCATGATATTGCGCTCCAGCAAAAAGCGGCGGAACTGCGGCTCTTTCACGCGCAGCATTTTGCACAGCTGGCGGAAACCGAGCGACTCTTCAACCCGCACATACTGGTCGAAAAACTCCGCTTTAGGCGCAGTAATGGCAAGCTGCGCTTCCGCACGCTGGCGCTTTTCATACTGCTCCGCCCAGGCGCGTGCCGCCGCGGCAGGATTGGTAAAATCCGGCAGGCCGACGGTTTTTTCGCGCTCCTGCCAGCGATCGAGCATTTCGGCGGTAAAAGCCGGAGAAAGGCGTGAAACCGTCAACAGTGAGTCGCGCTTGTTGAGCAAAAACTCCTGCCGCATTTCGCCCTCGCGCTCGTAAGCATTGGCGCTTACCGGCTGGGAAAGACGTTGCGCAGTTTCCAGGCTTTTAACCATCCGTTTGACTTCGGCATGGGTTACGCCCGTCAGCTTCGCGATTTCGCGGCTGCTGATGGTCGACGCGGCAGCCTGCGAATTGAGGTGTTCACCAGAGATCTGCATGTTCACTCCTTACTCAAACTCACATCAGTTAAGGTGAGGAAATAGTATACAACTTACTGGATAGATATCCAGTATATTTTTTACACATAGATCAAGGGTGCTTTAAGAGCGTTGAGTAAAAAGAGGAGAGCGTGGTGAGGGCATAACGTAGACGTGCCGGAGGGCGATGACGCCTGCTCCGGCACGGAATAGTGCAGACCCGGTAAGCGAAACGCTACCGGGTAATGGGGATTACAGCAGCTCTTTGGCTTTGGCGACCACGTTATCTACGGTGAAGCCAAACTCTTCGAACAGCAGCTCTGCCGGCGCAGACTCACCAAAGGTGGTCATGCCAACAACCGCGCCGTTCAGGCCGGTGTATTTGCACCAGAAGTCGGCGATACCGGCTTCCACCGCCACGCGCGCGCTGACAGCTTTCGGCAGCACCGCTTCACGGTAAGTAGCATCCTGCTTGTCGAAGGTGTCGGTAGACGGCATGGAGACCACGCGCGCTTTCACGCCTTCAGCCGTCAGACGTTCCCATGCAGCAACGGCCAGCTCCACTTCAGAACCGGTGGCGATGAAGATCAGCTGCGGCTGACCGTCACAATCTTTCAGCACGTAACCGCCGCGAGCGATATCCGCCAGCTGCTGCTCGGTACGCTCCTGCTGCGCCAGGTTCTGGCGAGAGAGGATCAGCGCCGTCGGGCCGTCGTGACGCTCAACGCCATATTTCCACGCAACCGCAGATTCCACCTGGTCACACGGACGCCAGGTGCTGACGTTCGGGGTCAGGCGCAGAGAAGCAACCTGCTCAACCGGCTGGTGCGTCGGGCCATCTTCACCCAGACCGATGGAGTCGTGGGTGTAAACCAGCACCTGACGCTGCTTCATCAGCGCCGCCATACGTACCGCGTTACGCGCATACTCGACGAACATCAGGAAGGTGGAGGTGTACGGCACAAAACCGCCGTGCAGAGAGATGCCGTTGGCAATCGCGGTCATACCGAACTCGCGCACGCCGTAGTGAATGTAGTTGCCTGCGGCATCTTCATTGATCGCTTTCGAGCCGGACCACAGGGTCAGGTTGGAAGGCGCGAGGTCAGCGGAACCGCCAAGGAACTCCGGCAGCAGCGGGCCAAACGCTTCGATAGCGTTTTGGGAAGCTTTACGGCTGGCGATTTTCGCCGGGTTGGCCTGCAGTTTGGCAATGAACTCGTTGGCTTTCGCCGCGAAATCTTCCGGCATCTCGCCTTTCATACGACGAGTGAATTCGGCAGCCAGCTCCGGGAACGCTTTCGCGTAAGCGGCGAACTTCTCGTTCCACGCAGACTCTTTCGCCTGACCCATTTCTTTCGCATCCCACTGCGCATAAATCTCAGACGGGATCTCAAATGGAGCGTGTTTCCAGCCCAGCTGTTCGCGGGTCAGCGCCACTTCCGCATCACCCAGCGGCGCGCCGTGGGAGTCGTGGGTACCGGCTTTGTTCGGCGAGCCGAAACCGATGATGGTTTTGCACATCAGCAGCGACGGTTTGTCGGTGACGCTGCGTGCTTCTTCAACGGCGCGTTTGATGGCGTCGGCATCGTGGCCGTCCACACCGCGCACCACGTGCCAGCCGTAGGCTTCAAAGCGTTTTGCGGTATCGTCGGTGAACCAGCCTTCAACGTGGCCGTCGATAGAGATGCCGTTGTCGTCATAGAACGCAACGAGTTTGCCCAGCTTCAGCGTACCGGCCAGCGAGCAGGCTTCGTGAGAGATGCCTTCCATCATGCAGCCGTCGCCCATAAAGGCGTAGGTGAAGTGGTCAACAATGTCATGACCCGGACGGTTGAACTGTGCGGCCAGCGTCTTCTCGGCAATCGCCATACCGACTGCGTTTGCAATCCCCTGCCCCAGCGGGCCGGTGGTGGTTTCAACGCCTGCGGTGTAACCCACTTCCGGGTGACCCGGCGTTTTGGAGTGCAGCTGGCGGAAGTTCTGCAGTTCGGTAATCGGCAGATCGTAGCCGGTGAGGTGCAGCAGGCTGTAGATCAGCATCGAGCCGTGACCATTGGACAGCACAAAGCGGTCGCGGTCAGCCCATGCAGGATTCGTCGGGTTATGGTTCAGGAAATCACGCCATAACACTTCGGCGATGTCTGCCATGCCCATCGGGGCTCCCGGGTGACCGGATTTGGCTTTCTGTACCGCGTCCATGCTCAGCGCACGAATAGCATTGGCAAGCTCTTTACGTGAGGACATTTTGACTCCAGATCGGACTGTTAAGGGCTAATCCCGTAACGACTTGACGACAGCGCGTTTTGGGCTACGCCGGAAAAAAGTGCCAACAATGTAACCCAAGCGGGTAATCATGTACATGGAGCATCCTTTTGCGCTTCAGAAATCTCTGGAAGCCGCTCGCAAGTTGCGCAATCTCCTCGCCCGTCCAACACTCTCTTCTTTATACTGGCGCTCACCGCCCTCTCGTGTAGAAGAACGGCGGAGCAAAAAACGACTCAATCATTGCGGAAGATAATAAATGAAAATTCGCCCAGCCCTCCTTGCCCTGGGAATGACAACCTTGCTTGCCGGTTGTCAGAACATGGATTCAAACGGTTTTCTCAGCTCCGGCGCGGAGGCCTTTCAGGCTTACACCCTGAGCGATGCGCAGGTTATTGCCCTGAGTGACGACGCCTGTAAGCAGATGGACAGCAAAGCTACCATCGCACCAGCAAGCAGCGAATACAGCCAACGCGTGAACAAAATTGCCGCCGCCCTTGGCGACAACATCAACGGCCAGCCGGTGAACTACAAGGTGTATGTCACTAAAGACGTTAACGCCTTTGCGATGGCGAATGGCTGCATCCGCGTCTACAGCGGCCTGATGGATATGATGACCGACAATGAAGTCGAAGCGGTAGTTGGCCACGAAATGGGCCACGTTGCGCTCGGCCACGTGAAGAAAGGGATGCAGGTCGCGCTCGGTACCAACGCGGTGCGCGCAGCGGCAGCCTCGGCGGGCGGCGTGGTTGGTAGTTTGTCCCAGTCGCAGCTTGGTGCGCTCGGAGAAAAACTGGTCAACTCACAGTTCTCCCAGCGTCAGGAGTCGGAAGCGGATGACTACTCTTACGACCTGCTGCGTAAGCGCGGCATTAACCCGGTCGGTTTAGCCACCAGCTTCGAGAAACTGGCGAAGATGGACCAGGGCCGCCAAAGCTCAATGTTTGACGATCACCCGGCTTCAGAAGCCCGTGCCCAGCACATTCGCGACCGTATGGCCGCAGACGGCATCAAGTAATCAATAAAGGAGGCGCTTGCCTCCTTTTTATTACGTCCCGGCAGCGCCGATAAAAAAATCCCCTCCGGGCCTGGGCCAGGAGGGGATTGATTTCATTGCGGCTCACGCCGTGGGATGAGGTTACTCATCTTCCAGATAGGTATAGCCGTAGAGACCCGCTTCGAACTCTTCGAGGAACTGCTGCTGCAGCGCATCGTCCAGCCCGGTCTCTTTAACCTGATCGCGGAACTGGGTTAACAGCTTGCCCGGATCGAGCTGCACGTACTCCAGCATATCGGCCACGGTATCGCCTTCATCAGAAAGCTCCACTTCCACGCTGCCATCCGGGAAGACAAACACGTCAACCGCTTCGGTATCACCGAACAGGTTGTGCATGTTGCCGAGGATCTCCTGATAGGCACCGACCATAAAGAAGCCCAGCATCGGCGGGTTCTCCGGATCGTACTCCGGCATTGGCATCGTTGTGGCAATACCGTCGCCATCGACATAGTGATCGATAGCACCATCGGAGTCACAGGTAATATCCAGCAGCACCGCACGGCGCTCCGGCGCATGGTTCAACCCTTCCAGCGGCAGCACCGGGAAGAGCTGATCGATACCCCACGCATCCGGCATCGACTGGAACAGGGAGAAGTTGACGTACATCTTGTCCGCCATACGCTCCTGCAGTTCGTCGATAATCGGACGGTGCGCACGGTTGCTCGGATCGAGCTGCTTCTGCACTTCATGGCACATGTTCAGATAGAGCTGCTCTGCCCACGCACGCTCTTGCAGGCTAAAGGTGCCGGAAGAGTAACCAACGTGAATGTCGTGCAGATCCATCTGGCTATCATGCAGCCACTCGCGCAGCGAACGCCGCGTCCCCGGCTCGTGCATCTCCTGCCAGGTTTCCCACATGCTTTGCAGCGCGCGCGGCGCATCTTCCGCCGGCGGAATGGCCGGGGTGTATTCGTTGCGCTCAACGCCAATGATATTGGAGACCAGCACCGTATGGTGCGCAGTCACCGCGCGGCCCGATTCGGTGATCACCGTCGGGTGCGGTAAACCGTGCTCTTCACAGGCATCGCCAATCGCCCAGATAATATTGTTCGCGTACTCGTTCAGGCCGTAGTTAACGGAGCAGTCGGATTGTGAACGGGTGCCTTCATAATCGACACCCAAACCGCCGCCAACGTCGAAGCACTGAATATTCACGCCCAGCTTGTGCAGCTCAACGTAGAAACGGGCAGACTCGCGCACGCCGGTGGCGATATCGCGAATATTGGCCATCTGTGAACCGAGGTGGAAGTGCAGCAGTTGAATGCTGTCCAGACGACCGCGCTCACGCAGCATCTCAACCAGTTGCAGCACCTGCGTCGCCGCCAGGCCAAACTTCGACTTCTCACCGCCGGAGGATTGCCATTTGCCGGAGCCTTGCGATGCCAGACGCGCACGCACGCCAAGGCGCGGGATCACGTTCAGACGTTCAGCTTCTTCCAGCACGATGGCGATTTCGCTCATCTTCTCGATCACCAGATAGACCTTGTGGCCCATCTTCTCGCCAATCAGCGCCAGGCGGATGTATTCACGGTCTTTATAGCCGTTACAGACGATCACTGAACGGGTCATGCCCGCATGGGCGAGTACCGCCATCAGCTCCGCTTTTGAACCCGCTTCCAGCCCCAGCGGTTCGCCGGAGTGGATCAGGGATTCAATGACGCGACGGTGCTGGTTAACCTTGATTGGGTAAACCAGGAAGTAGTCGCCGTTATAACCATAGGATTCACGCGCGCGTTTGAAGGCGGCGTTAATCGAGCGCAGACGGTGTTGCAGGATCTGCGGGAAGCAGAAGAGCGCCGGTAAACGCTGGCCCTGCGCTTCACGCGCTTTTACCAGCTGTGCCAGATCGACACGCGCCTCGGGGACATCCGGATCGGGGCACACGCTGATGTGGCCCAGCTCGTTGACGTCATAGTAGTTATTGCCCCACCAGGCAATATTGTAAGTCCGTAGCATCTTGCTGGCTTCCTGGGAGCTCATCGCTACCTCCTGCATGGAACGTAGTGCACCGTGTTCGCCTGCTGACGAAGGCGAAACTGAAGAGATGTCGTCAGACATTGCGAACCTCACTTAATTAAAGTGTATACCCTGTGAACGTCACGCTGCTCATTGGCGAGGCGAAGCGACACGGGGATGAAATAGTTGACTACTATCGCAGTGACACATAGCGATAACAACCCATAAACAGCCATGATTTTCGGCATAACATGCCAAAGCACCGACTGCGCGACCGGTTTCTGGTTCATATGATAGTAAAACATCTGTCCGGACCCGAGTATGACAGGCCGGCGAAACCACGAGAAAACTCCTGATGCTCAGGAGAGCCCTTGTTCAGTTATCACAATGCCTTACCGGCCCTGGAGTCCTGAGAAGCGCCGAAATGGGGATAACATCGGCTGGTTTGCAGATCAGAGATGCGAATGATGGGAAATGCGTGCACATCAGAACGACGCGGCAGAATATTCGGAAAACGACGGTTCATTATTTCGTATCACCTCCACGCAAGCCATGACGACCCGCGACAAGCCAAAGCCATTAAATACACTGCTTAACCCGGCTGGAAGTGGCGACACAGCAGCGATGCCGTGCGCTTTTTTGATGAGCCGCGCGCGGCGTTTTATACCGATAACCAGGTGAAAAAGCAAAATAAAAAAGGCCTTCTTGCCCCATTGCCAGGAAAATTTTCCGTGACAGAGTGTGTCAGGAGACGACGCAGATCAAAAAACGCTGGCAATGGGATGAATAAGTAACCTAAAATAGCCGTCCAGATGTTAATCCGTCCAGACCGATTAACACACAGACTTCTTGTGTCATCTTTGCGTAGCCACCGCGAAGAGAGCCGAACACAGAATTCGATCCAACCGAATTACACCAGGTGAAAATTTATTATGGCAAAACACCTTTTTACGTCCGAGTCCGTCTCTGAAGGGCATCCTGACAAAATTGCTGACCAAATTTCTGACGCTGTGCTGGATGCAATCCTCGAGCAGGACCCTAAAGCGCGCGTCGCTTGTGAAACGTACGTGAAAACCGGCATGGTGCTGGTCGGTGGCGAAATCACCACCAGCGCATGGGTGGATATCGAAGAGATTACTCGTAACACCGTGCGCGAGATCGGCTATGTTCACTCCGACATGGGCTTTGACGCCAACTCTTGCGCCGTACTGAGCGCAATCGGTAAGCAGTCCCCGGATATCAACCAGGGCGTTGACCGTGCCGATCCGCTGGAGCAGGGCGCGGGCGACCAGGGCCTGATGTTTGGCTATGCGACCAACGAAACCGACGTGCTGATGCCAGCGCCAATCACCTACGCTCACCGTCTGGTTGAACGCCAGGCTGAAGTGCGCAAAAACGGCACCCTGCCGTGGCTGCGTCCGGACGCGAAAAGCCAGGTCACCTTCCAGTATGACGACGGCAAAATCGTTGGCATTGATGCTGTAGTGCTCTCCACCCAGCATTCAGAAGATATCGATCAGAAATCACTGCAGGAAGCGGTGATGGAAGAGATCATCAAGCCGATCCTGCCTACCGAGTGGCTGAACGCCTCTACTAAATTCTTTATCAACCCGACCGGCCGCTTTGTGATCGGCGGCCCGATGGGCGACTGTGGTCTGACCGGCCGTAAAATCATCGTTGACACCTACGGCGGCATGGCCCGTCACGGCGGCGGCGCATTCTCCGGTAAAGATCCGTCGAAAGTTGACCGTTCCGCAGCGTACGCGGCGCGTTATGTGGCGAAAAACATCGTTGCTGCTGGCCTTGCCGATCGCTGTGAAATCCAGGTCTCCTACGCCATCGGCGTGGCAGAGCCGACCTCAATCATGGTTGAAACCTTCGGCACTGAGAAGGTATCCACCGAGCAGTTAACGCTGCTGGTTCGTGAGTTCTTCGACCTGCGTCCGTACGGCCTGATTCAGATGCTGGATCTGCTGCACCCGATCTATAAAGAGACCGCTGCATACGGTCACTTCGGTCGCGAATCTTTCCCGTGGGAAAAAACCGACAAAGCCGCGCTGCTGCGCGACGCTGCCGGCCTGAAATAATCCACTGACCGCACCGCTATCAAGGCCAGCCTCGCGCTGGCCTTTTTCATTTTTATGCGCGTTATGACCATCCAATGCCATTTGTGCAGCTATACTCACTCTGCCCGTAACTATTTCATTTGAAAGCGATTACATCAGACACGACCCGAAACTTTCTCCTTCCCTCACCGGCTGAAACCGTCACGCGTCATAATTGTTACATTACGCTTCGGTTTAGTCTGAAATAACGCCCTGCAATTAACCATTCATTGTCAAGAATCCTATAATCCTCAACACTTTTATTTACATTCGTGGCCTGCCCGAAATGTAACCGATTACACTCATGTGATGCATATCACGACTTTTCGCTTATGAGTGACCTAACGTTTATCTCGATAAAATTCATAACATGAATGGAGGGCATAATGCCTGACAATAAGAAACAGAAGCATTCCAACAAGGCCATGACCTTTTTTGTCTGCTTCCTCGCAGCACTGGCAGGATTACTTTTTGGCCTGGATATTGGCGTGATTGCGGGCGCACTGCCCTTCATCACGGAAGATTTTCAAATCAGCTCGCACACTCAGGAGTGGGTGGTGAGCTCAATGATGTTTGGTGCTGCCGTCGGCGCAGTCGGCAGCGGCTGGCTCTCCTGGCGTCTCGGGCGTAAAAAGAGCCTGATGATCGGCGCGGTACTGTTTGTTATCGGCTCTCTCTGCTCTGCCGCCGCACCGAACGTCGAGTTCCTGATCGTCTCTCGCGTGCTGCTCGGCCTGGCCGTCGGTATCGCCTCTTATACCGCCCCGCTCTATCTCTCTGAGATCGCCCCGGAAAAAATCCGCGGCAGTATGATTTCGATGTATCAGTTGATGATCACCATCGGGATTCTCGGCGCGTACCTCTCCGACACCGCGTTCAGCTACAGCGGCGCATGGCGCTGGATGCTGGGCGTGATCATCATTCCGGCGGTGCTGCTGCTGATTGGCGTCTTCTTCCTGCCGGACAGCCCGCGCTGGTTCGCCGCGAAGCGCCGCTTCAACGATGCTGAACGGGTGCTGCTGCGCCTGCGTGATACCAGCGCCGAAGCGAAGAACGAGCTGGATGAGATCCGCGAAAGCCTGAAAGTGAAGCAGACCGGCTGGGCGCTGTTTAAAGAGAACAGCAACTTCCGCCGCGCGGTCTTCCTCGGCGTGCTGCTGCAGATCATGCAACAGTTCACCGGCATGAACGTCATCATGTATTACGCGCCGAAAATCTTTGAACTGGCGGGTTACACCAACACCACCGAACAGATGTGGGGAACGGTGATCGTCGGTCTGACCAACGTGCTGGCGACCTTTATCGCTATCGGCCTGGTGGATCGCTGGGGCCGTAAACCGACGCTGGTGCTGGGCTTTATGGTGATGGCCGCCGGTATGGGTATTCTCGGCACGATGCTGCATATGGGCATCCATTCGCCGTCAGCGCAGTACTTCGCTGTCGCCATGCTGCTGATGTTTATCATCGGCTTCGCAATGAGCGCCGGTCCGCTGATTTGGGTTCTCTGCTCCGAAATCCAGCCGCTGAAAGGCCGCGATTTTGGTATCACCCTCTCCACCGCCACTAACTGGATCGCCAACATGATTGTCGGCGCGACCTTCCTGACGATGCTGAACACGCTGGGCAATGCCAACACCTTCTGGGTGTACGGCGGTCTGAACGTGCTGTTCATCCTCCTCACCCTGTGGCTGGTGCCGGAAACCAAACACGTTTCGCTGGAGCACATCGAGCGCAACCTGATGCGTGGCCGTCCGCTGCGTGAAATTGGTTCCCGTGACTGATTAACACCCTTCAGGCTTCCTCTGCGGAGGAAGCCTTATTTGCTTATTGCACTCCCGTCCCGCCCATCCTATTCTCTGCAGTTATGAAAACACCCCGCCTCCCTATTGCCCTCCAGCAAGCTGTTATGCGTAGCCTGCGGGATAAACTCGCCCTCGCTAACCAGAAGCTTGAGCGTGACTACCCCGAACCGAAGCTGGTCTACCAACAGCGCGGCACCGCCGCCGGTACGGCGTGGCTTGCCGACTACGAGATTCGCCTCAACCCGGTGCTGCTGCTGGAAAATCAGCAAGCCTTTATTGATGAAGTGGTTCCCCATGAGCTGGCGCACCTGCTGGTGTGGAAAGAGTTCGGGCGCGTTGCGCCACACGGCAAAGAGTGGAAGTGGATGATGGAGAGCGTGCTCGGCGTGCCCGCGCGGCGAACGCATCAGTTTGAACTGGAGTCAGTGCGGCGCAACACCTTCCCCTACCGCTGTAAATGCCAGCAGCATCAGTTGACCCTGCGTCGCCATAATCGGGTAGTGCGCGGCGAGGCGATCTACCGCTGCGTGCGCTGCGGCGAGCCGTTAATGGCTGAAGCGGCTAACTGAATCCATTAAGAAGTTTTATGCGCTAACTGATTGCATCAGGAAGCCCCTTCCGCTACGTTGCGAGCTCGTTTTGACAGGGAGTTCGCTATGTTCCGTTTTATACCTTTTCTCTTCACGTTGCTGGCAGTGCCTGCCCTGGCCGCCAACGGTATCAACAACTTTTCCCAGGCCAAAGCGGCCGGTGTGAAAGTGAATGCTGACGCGCCGGGTGATTTTTACTGCGGCTGTAAAATCACCTGGCAGGGCAAAAAAGGAGTCGTCGATCTCGCCTCCTGCGGCTATAAAGTGCGAAAAAATGAGAACCGCGCCAGCCGCATAGAGTGGGAGCATGTGATGCCCGCCTGGCAGTTCGGCCACCTGCGTCAGTGCTGGCAGGATGGCGGGCGCAAACAGTGCGCCAAAGATCCGGTCTACCGCAAGATCGAGAGCGATATGCATAACTTGCAACCCGCCGTGGGCGAAGTGAATGGCGATCGCGGTAACTTCATGTACAGCCAGTGGAACGGCGGTGAAGGGCAGTATGGCCAGTGCGAAATGAAGGTTGATTTCAAAGCGAAACTGGCTGAACCACCGGCGCGCGCCCGCGGTTCAATTGCCCGTACCTACTTCTATATGCGCGATCAATACCAGCTACCGCTCTCACGCCAGCAGACCCAGCTTTTCACCGCCTGGGATAAGCTCTATCCGGTTACTGCATGGGAGTGCACGCGCGATGAGCGTATCGCGGCCATTCAGGGCAACCATAACCCGTATGTGCAGCGCGCTTGCATGGCGCGAAAGAGCTAACCTACACTAGCGCCATTGTTAACATCCGCCCTGCCGTGCGGGGCGGTAATCTGAACGGATCTAAAACATGCGCATTCCCCGCATCCATCACCCAGAATGTATTCAGCCGGGCAGTGAAATTGCCCTCAGCGAGGATGCCGCCAACCACGTCGGCCGCGTGCTGCGTATGGGCCCGGGCCAGGCGGTGCAGCTTTTCGATGGCTCTAACCAGGTTTTCGACGCAGAAATCACCCACGCTGATAAAAAAAGCGTGCGCGTTAGCGTGCTGCGCGGCGGCGTGGACGATCGTGAATCGCCGCTGCATATTCACCTGGGCCAGGTGATGTCGCGCGGCGAAAAGATGGAGTTCACCATCCAGAAATCGATCGAGCTGGGCGTAAGCCTCATTACGCCACTTTTTTCTGAGCGCTGCGGCGTTAAACTGGACGCCGAACGCCTGAACAAGAAGCTGCAGCAGTGGCAAAAGATCGCCATTGCCGCCTGTGAACAGTGCGGGCGCAACCGTGTTCCGGAGATTCGCCCGGCCATGGATCTCGAAGCCTGGTGCGCCGAAGAGGAGAGCGGTCTGAAGCTCAACCTTCATCCGCGCGCCAGCCAGAGCATTAACACCTTGCCCCTGCCCGTCGAGCGCGTACGTCTGCTGATTGGCCCCGAAGGCGGGTTATCCGCCGATGAGATCGCCATGACCGCGCGCTACCAGTTTACGGATATTTTGTTAGGTCCCCGCGTGCTACGCACCGAGACAACGGCGCTTACCGCCATCACCGCGCTTCAGGTTCGCTTCGGCGACCTGGGTTGAAAGGAGAAGCAGAATGATTAAGCTCGGCATCGTGATGGATCCCATCGCGGACATTAACATCAAGAAAGACTCCAGCTTTGCCATGCTGCTGGAAGCACAGCGCCGCGGCTATGAGCTGCACTACATGGAGATGGCCGATCTCTATCTGATTAACGGTGAAGCCCGCGCCCGCACGCGTACCCTCTCCGTCGAGCAGAACTACGACAAATGGTATGAATTTGGCAGCGAGCAGGATATCTCGCTGGCCGATCTCGACACCGTGCTGATGCGTAAAGATCCGCCGTTCGACACCGAGTATATCTACGCGACCTATATCCTTGAGCGTGCGGAAGAGAAAGGCACGCTGATCGTTAACAAACCGCAGAGCCTGCGCGACTGTAACGAAAAGCTCTTCACCGCCTGGTTCCCGGATCTGACGCCGGAAACGTTGGTCACCCGTGATAAAGCACGTCTGAAAGCCTTCTGGCAGAAGCACACCGACATTATTCTCAAGCCGCTGGACGGCATGGGCGGCACCTCGATTTTCCGCGTCAAAGAGGGCGACCCTAACCTCTCGGTTATTACCGAAACCCTGACCGAACTGGGCACGCGCTACTGCATGGCGCAGAACTACCTGCCTGCTATTAAAGAGGGCGACAAACGTGTGCTGGTAGTCGATGGCGAACCGGTGCCGTACTGCCTGGCGCGCGTGCCGCAGGGCGGTGAAACCCGTGGCAACCTGGCGGCCGGTGGTCGCGGCGAACCGCGCCCGCTGACCGAGAGCGACTGGGCGATTGCGCGTAAAGTCGCGCCGGTGCTGAAAGCCAAAGGGCTTATCTTCGTCGGTCTCGATATCATCGGCGATCGCCTGACTGAAATTAACGTCACCAGCCCGACCTGCATCCGTGAAATCGAAGCCGAATTCCCGGTCTCCATCACCGGTATGCTGATGGACGCTATCGAAAAACGTCTGGCTAAATAAGCGCCACACAGGGTGCGAGCGAGAGCCCGCGCCCTTCCCGCTTTATCTCGTGACAGCACCCTGCTTTCCCCCCATACTACGTTGTCGCTTTTTTGAACCAGGAACAGAACCTCTGACAATGAATTTACAGCATCACTTTCTTATTGCCATGCCTGCTCTCCAGGATCCCCTCTTCCGGCGCTCCGTTGTCTATATCTGCGAGCACAGCGAGGAAGGGGCGATGGGGCTTATCATCAATAAGCCGCTGGAAAACCTGACGGTAGAGGGCGTGCTTGAAAAACTGAAAATCGAGGCCGTTGAACGCGACCCGGCGATCCGTCTTGATAAACCGGTGCTGCTCGGCGGCCCGCTGGCGGAAGATCGCGGCTTTATCCTGCACACCCCACCCGGCGGTTTTGCCTCCAGCATTCGCGTCTCGGACAACACCGTGGTCACCACCTCGCGTGACGTGCTGGAGACGCTCGGCACAGGCGAACAACCCGCTGAGGTGATGGTCGCGCTCGGTTACTCGTCGTGGGATAAGGGGCAACTCGAAGAGGAGATCCTTGATAACGCCTGGCTTACCGCGCCGGCGGATCTCAACATCCTGTTTAAAACGCCCATCGCCGATCGCTGGCGCGAAGCGGCAAAGCTTATCGGCATCGATATTTCGACCATGCCGGGCGTCGCGGGGCACGCCTGATGAGCGGCACACTGCTGGCGTTTGATTTCGGTACCAAAAGCATTGGCGTTGCCATCGGGCAGCGCATTACCGGGACGGCGCGCGCGCTGACGGCGCTGAAAGCGCAGGACGGCACGCCGGAGTGGAAGCGGATCGAAAACCTGCTCAAAGAGTGGCAGCCCGAGGCGGTGGTGGTTGGTTTGCCGCTTAATATGGATGGCACCGAGCAGCTGCTTACCGCCCGCGCCCGCAACTTCGCCAATAAAATCCACGGCCGTTTTGGCGCAAAAGTGATCCTGCATGATGAACGGTTAAGCACCGTTGAAGCGCGCTCCGGGCTGTTTGAACGCGGCGGATTTCGCGCCCTTGATAAAGGCAGCGTCGACTCAGCGTCGGCGGTGATTATTCTCGAAAGCTACTTCGAACTGCACCCGTAAGCCTGCCCGTTTTCCCCTCTCTTTTCTGTTAGCCGCGATCGCGTCGCGGCTTTCTGCCGATCCTTCTCACACTTTCCAGCCCTGCTTTTTGCATTCCCACTAATGTTTCTATAAAAGAAACATTAAAGGCTATCAGGATTTCTCAGTTAAGCGCTGAGCCAGTTCATGCAGAGCGTCTAAGCGCGTCTCAACCACCGCATCGTCAACCTGCCACAGACCGGCAAACGCGAGCGCGGCAGAGTGGGCGCCAAGGGGTTTCGCCATCGACACTTCGCCGTCGTCGTGATGCCACACCACGTGCCCCTGCGCGCGCTGCTGGGCGACATGCGGGCCAAGCTGCTGCCACTGCTCCGGCGTAAAGCGCTGTTGCAGCGCCTCATCGCTCTCCGCTGCCAGCAGCGACATTCCGATGACCGACTGCCAGGCAGGCAGCATATGGAAACCGGCCAGCGCCTGGCTCACCTGGCTACCGGGTTCAGAGTGGTAGATGTAGATCACCTGATCCTCCCACAGCACGCCCATCGCCACGACGATATCTTTCGGGGCGTAGCGTTCAAGCAGCGGCAGCGCGTGGGAGAAGAGCGCCGAGCCGCGAATGGCCTGCGCCGCCAGCGCATGAATGCCAGGGCCGGGAAGGTAGCGACGCTGCGCGTCCTGCATAGTCAGGCCGATAGAGGCCATGGTCATCAATAACCGGTTTACGCGGGTGGTGTTAATGCCCATCAGACGCGACAGCTCACGACAGCCAATGGCGCGATCGCTGGAGACGAGGTACTGCAGGCAGCGAATGCCATCAATCAGACTTTGGTTCGGTTGAGAAGACATTGCAGGGTTCGCTTTTCAGTTGGCTGGAAAAAACGATTCTACCGTCAGTCAAAAAGGAAACAAGATAATGAAAATCTTTCCTCACACCGATGCCAGAGCTTTTCCGACCCGGCAGCTGCACGCCGATCTGGTCGTCGCGGGCGGCGGGCTGGCAGGGCTTTGCGCCGCGCTGGCGGCAGCGCGCGACGGTTTAGAGGTCGTGCTAATCCAGGACAGGCCGGTGCTCGGCGGCAACGCCTCCAGCGAAGTGCGCCTGTGGGCAAACGGCGCGACATCGCATATGGGCAACAACAACCGCTGGGCGCGAGAAGGCGGCATTATGGGCGAGATCATGGAGGAGAACCTCTGGCGCAACAAAGAGGGCAACCCGGTGATGTTTGACCTGGTGCTGCTCGACCTTGCCAGAAGCCAGCCGGGGCTGACACTGCTGCTTAATACCGCCGTGTTTGAGGTGGAAAAAGAGGCGCAGACCATCACTCAGGTGAAGGCTTTTAACCCGATCAACGAGACGTTTTATACCGTCAGCGGCGCACAGTTTTGTGATGCCACTGGCGACGGCGTGCTCGGCTATCTGGCGGGTGCCGAATATCGTGAGGGCGCAGAAGAAGCGGAGGAACTCGGGGAGAAAATGGCGCCCGGCGATAACTTCGGCCACAAGCTCGGCCACTCCATCTACTTCTACACCAAGCAGACTGACGGGCCGGTTAACTTTGTTCCCCCCTCCTTCGCGCTGAAAGATATTACCGCCATCCCCCGCTATAAACGCCTCACCTCTACGCTTAACGGCTGCGATCTCTGGTGGCTTGAGTGGGGCGGACGTCTTGATACCGTTCATGAGAGCGAAGAGATCAAGTGGGAGCTGTGGAAGATCGTTTGGGGGGTGTGGGATCACATCAAAAACTCCGGCAACTTCCCGGAAGCGGACAAGATGACCATCGAGTGGGTCGGCGCGATCCCCGGCAAGCGGGAAAGCCGCCGCTTCGTTGGCGACCATCTGCTGAGCCAGCAGGATATCATTGAGCAGCGCGACCACTATGACGCCGTGGGCTACGGCGGCTGGTCGATCGATCTGCATCCGGCGGACGGCGTTTATAGTACCCATGACGGCTGCCGTCAGTTTCACAGCAAAGGCACCTACACCATCCCGTTTCGCAGCCTCTACAGCCGCTCGCTGGATAACCTGCTGCTGACCGGGCGGATTATCTCCGCTTCCCACGTCGCCTTCGGCAGCGCCCGCGTGATGTGCACCTGCGGCCTGCTCGGCGAAGTGGTGGGCCGCGCTGCCGCGCTTTGCCATGCGCGCGGTCTCACGCCGCAGACCCTGGCCCAGCGCGAGCATATCGGTGCGCTGCAACAGCAGCTGCAGCTTAACGGCTGCTACATTCCGCGCCAGTGGCTGAACGACCCGGCGGCAGGTGCCAGCGTCAGCGCCAGCAGCGAGTACTGCCTGACGTCGCTTGCGCCCAACGGCAACTGGCATCCGCTGGCAGAGAGGATGGCCCTGCTGCTGCCCGTTCCGGCGGGCCATACCGTGCCCTCCATCACCCTGCGGCTGCGGGCAAAGCGGCCAACAGAGCTGACGGTCTCCCTGCTCGGCAGCGTCCGGGCCGGCAACTTCACTCCGGATTGCCACTTTGAAGAGCAGGTGCTGAGCGTGGCTGACGAAGGCGAGCAGACCGTCACCTTCCAGTGGCAGAGCGAACGCAACCAGTACGTTTTTCTCGCCTTCGCCGCCAATGAAGAGGTTGAGATTGCGCTTACCGATGCGCGCCTGCCGGGCATCATGACGGTGTTTAACAGCCTTAATGCGCGCGTTGCCAAACATACGCGCCAGGTCGCCGATGGCGATTACGGCGTCGATGAATTCGACTTCTGGCTACCTCGCCGCCACCCTTCGCAGATCCTGCCCGCCCTGCGCTGCGATCCGCCGATTGCCGCCTGGAGCGTGCAGAATGTGCTCAATGGCCGCCTGCGCCCTGAACAGCAGATCAACGCCTGGTCCCCGGCGCTGGATGACGCCGCGCCGGAGATCGTCTGGCGCTGGGAGAGCCCGCAGACGATTAGCCAGTTGACGCTGGTGCAGGACAACGATTTCGATAACGCCATGGAGTCCGTGCAGATGGGGCACCCGCTCGCCGTTACGCCGCACTGCATTACGCACTATCGCCTGTGGGCCGACGAGTGGCTGCTGGCAGAGGTGCATGATAATCACCACTCCGTCTGCCAGCACCGTTTCACCCGCCCCATTACGGCGAGCAGCATCAGGCTGGAGATCGTCGCTACCGCAGGCGCGCTGCCCGCCGTTTACGCGCTGCATCTTCACTAAAGTCGCCCTTCGCGCACCCGCTGCTGGTGGCTCTGCGCGAAGGTCTGCATCCCCTGCTGCTGCCCGGTTTGCATCACGCCGGGCAGCTGGTGCGTTTTGCCTTCGCGGATAAGGTTCGCCACCGCCGGAGTATTAACCAGCAACTCAAACAACGCCACGCGCCCGCCCTGCTTATCCGCCTCCAGCCTCTGTGCCAGCACTGCCTGTAAACTGCCCGCCAACTGGCTGCGCACCGGCTCCTTCTCCTGCGCCGGGAAGCTGTCCACCAGCCGCTCGACGGCCTGCGCCGCGCCGCGCGTGTGCAGGGTCGCCAGTACCAGATGCCCGGTTTCGGCGGCGGTCAGCGCCAGGCGGATCGTCTCGCTGTCGCGCAACTCGCCAAGCAGGATCACATCCGGATCCTGGCGCAGCGACGCGCGCAGCCCGTCGGCAAACGAGGCGCAGTGTTGCCCAATCTCGCGCTGCTGAATCAGGCTGTTGCCGCTCTGGTGCACGAACTCGATGGGATCTTCCAGCGTCACAATATGCGCCCCGGCCTGTTGATTGAGGTGTTGCACCATCGCCGCAAGGGTTGTCGATTTACCGCTACCGGTCGCGCCGGTGACGAGGATCAGGCCGTTCTCACGCGCCAGCAGTTCGGCCAGCGCTGCCGGAGCAGAGATATCGCTAAGCTGCGGGCAGCGCTGTGGCAGCAGGCGCAGCGCTAACGAGATGCCGCCGTGGCGGGCAAACGCGCCTGCGCGCAGCCGCCTGCCGCTCGCGGTAGTCAGCGCGAAATCCACCTGCCTCGACTCGCGCCACTGCTGCTGTTGCAGGGAGGTAAGCTGCCCGCTGAGCAGGGCGCTGATGTCAGGCTGCTCAAAAGGCGCAGCGGTAAGCTTCCCGTGCTGTCGCCAGCGCGGTGGACAACCACTGCACAGGTGTAGATCCGAGACATTATGCTTTACACTAAGCGCCACTATTTCTTCTATATCCATTACGCCATCCTGGAATCATGAACGATATCGCGCATAACCTGGCACAGGTCCGGGACAAAATCTCCGCCGCCGCGGCACGCTGCGGCCGGGCTTCAGAAGAAGTTACGTTACTTGCAGTGAGTAAAACTAAGCCTGCGAGCGCCGTCGCAGAAGCGATCGACGCCGGACAGCGTGCGTTTGGTGAAAACTATGTGCAGGAGGGGGTGGAGAAGATCCAGCACTTCCAGCAGGCGGGTGTCAGCGGGCTGGAGTGGCACTTTATCGGCCCGTTGCAGTCCAACAAAAGCCGTCTGGTAGCGGAGCACTTCGACTGGTGCCACACTGTCGACCGTCTGCGCATCGCCAGCCGCCTTAGCGAGCAGCGTCCGGCCACGCGCGCGCCGCTTAATGTTCTTATCCAAATCAACATCAGCGATGAGCAGAGCAAGTCCGGTATCCCCTTGAGTGAACTGGATGAGCTTGCCGCACAACTCGCTGAACTGCCGGGCATCTGCCTGCGCGGGTTGATGGCGATCCCGGCACCGGAAGCAGAGTACGAACGGCAGTTTGCCGTGGCACGGCAAATGGCTGTAGCATTTGAGGCGCTTAAAACGCGCTATTCAACGGTCGATACCCTGTCGTTGGGCATGACGGATGATATGTCCGCCGCCATCGCGGCGGGCAGTACGATGGTGCGCATTGGTACCGCCATTTTTGGTGCGCGCGATTACACAAAAAAGTAAGAGAAACTGAGGAACGCCATGAAGACGTTGACTTTCCTGCTCTCAACAGTAATTGAACTCTACACCATGGTTCTGCTGTTGCGCGTCTGGATGCAGTGGGCACGCTGTGATTTTTATAACCCTTTTTCGCAATTTGTCGTTAAAGCCACCCAGCCGATTGTCGGGCCGCTGCGCCGCATTATCCCGGCGATGGGGCCGCTGGACAGCGCCTCGCTGCTGGTCGCTTTTGTGCTGAGTTTTATCAAGGCGATCGTGCTGTTTATGGTGGTCACCTTGCAGCCGATTATCTGGATATCCGCCCTGCTAATTCTGGTCAAAACCATTGGCCTGATGATTTTCTGGGTGCTGCTGGTAATGGCAATCATGAGCTGGGTCAGCCAGGGCCGCAGCCCGGTTGAGTACGCACTGGTTCAGCTGACCGAGCCGCTGCTGCGCCCGATCCGCAACTTGCTACCGGCAATGGGCGGCATCGACTTCTCGCCGATGATCCTCGTGCTGCTGCTCTATGTACTCAACATGGGGATTGCCGAACTGCTGCAATCCACCGGTGATATGCTGCTGCCGGGGCTGTGGATGGCACTATGAGTGCCGTTGTATCCTCTCAGGACGGGCTGGTTTTACGGCTTTATATTCAGCCGAAAGCCAGCCGCGACGCAATTATCGGTTTGCATGGCGACGAAGTAAAAGTCGCCATCACCGCCCCGCCAGTGGATGGCCAGGCCAATGCGCACCTGGTGAAATTTCTCGCTAAACAGTTCCGCGTTGCGAAAAGCCAGGTGCTGATCGAAAAGGGCGAACTGGGCCGCCATAAACAGATTAAAATCGTTCATCCGCAACAGATCCCGACAGAAGTCGCGGCGCTGATAAATTAGGATCCGCTATGCAAAAAGTTGTCCTCGCCACCGGTAACGCCGGTAAAGTGCGCGAGCTTGCCTCGCTGCTCAATGATTTCGGCCTCGATGTGGTCGCACAAACCGAGCTGGGCGTCGAATCCGTTGAAGAGACCGGGCTGACCTTTATTGAAAATGCCATTCTGAAAGCCCGCCATGCGGCAAGAGTGACCGGCTTACCCGCCATTGCCGATGATTCGGGGCTGGCAGTCGATGCGCTGGGCGGCGCGCCGGGGATCTACTCCGCACGCTACGCAGGCCTTGAAGCCAGCGATCAACAGAACCTGGAAAAACTGCTCGACGCGCTGCAGAGCGTGCCGGACGGCGAGCGCCAGGCGCAGTTCCACTGTGTGCTGGTCTATATGCGCCACGCCGACGATCCGACACCGCTGGTGTGCCACGGAAGCTGGCCTGGCGTCATTGCCCGCGCGCCTGCGGGCAGCGGCGGCTTTGGTTACGATCCTATCTTTTTCGTCCCCTCCGAAGGCAAAACCGCCGCGGAGCTGACACGCGACGAGAAGCGCGCCCTCTCCCATCGCGGTCAGGCGTTAACCCTGTTACTGGAAGCAATGCGTAATGGCTGATTTGCCGCCTCTGAGTCTCTATATCCACATTCCCTGGTGCGTGCAGAAGTGCCCCTACTGCGACTTCAACTCCCACGCGCTGAAAGGTGAAGTGCCGCACGACGACTATGTCCAGCATCTGCTTGCGGATCTGGATGGTGATGCCGCTTACGCCCAGGGACGGGAAATAAAGACCATCTTTATCGGCGGCGGTACGCCAAGCCTGCTCTCCGGCCCGGCGATGCAGACTCTGCTTGATGGCGTTCGCGCGCGTCTGCCGCTGGCAAGTGAGGCGGAAATTACCATGGAGGCGAACCCGGGCACCGTTGAGGCTGACCGCTTCGCCGACTACCAGCGCGCTGGCGTTAACCGTATCTCAATAGGCGTGCAGAGTTTCAGCGAAACCAAGTTGCAGCGTCTCGGGCGTATTCACGGCCCGGAAGAAGCTAAACGTGCGGCACGCCTTGCGAGCGGGCTGGGGCTGCGCAGTTTCAACCTCGATTTAATGCACGGCTTGCCGGATCAATCCGTTGAGGAAGCGCTCGACGATCTGCGCCAGGCCATCGCCTTAAACCCGCCGCATCTGTCGTGGTATCAGCTCACCATCGAACCCAATACGCTCTTCAGCTCGCGCCCGCCGGTGCTGCCGGATGACGACGCGCTGTGGGATATCTTCGAGCAGGGGCATCAGATCCTGACGGCTGCCGGTTATCAGCAGTATGAAACCTCGGCCTATGCCAAACCGGGCTATCAGTGCCAGCACAACCTGAACTACTGGCGCTTTGGCGACTATCTCGGAATCGGCTGCGGTGCGCACGGCAAAGTGACCTTCGCGGATGGGCGCATTTTGCGTACGGCGAAAACGCGCCATCCACGCGGCTATATGCAGGGAAATTACCTTGATAAGCAGCATGATGTAGAAGATCAGGATAAGCCGTTTGAGTTCTTTATGAACCGTTTCCGCCTGCTGGAACCGGCGCCGCGGGCAGAGTTTTCCGCGTATACCGGTCTGGATGAAGCGATCATCCGCCCGCAAATTGAGCAGGCGCTGGCGCTCAATTATCTGACCGAGAACGCAACGCACTGGCAGATAACCGAGCACGGTAAGCTGTTTCTCAATTCATTGCTTGAGTTGTTTCTTAGCGAATAACGTGAAGTGAGAGATAAAAGAAAGGGGAAATATTATTTCCCCTTAATTATTTTAGCGGCGTGATTATTTAAATAATAGTATTACAGCAACTTCCGTTGGTGCATTCCGTGGCGCAATAAGACGATGCCAGAGGAGATAATGCCACCAAGAATAACGGCCAACGCCATGATAATCGCTTTCCCCGGGCCATCTTTTTTCATCGGCAGCGACGGCGAGAGTTGATATTTGAAGGGGGAAAACTCCACATCTTTAATATCAACTTTTTGCAGCTGTGCCAGAGTGTATTCACGGTTGCGAAAATCGGCATTCAGCTCGGTAAAATCTTTCATCGACTGCTCAATGCGCAGTTTTTCCGAGATACCATCGGCGCCGAGCGCGATTGAGAAGTCCGGGTCATCCTGTACCGCCTGACCATTGCTGTAGACCGGGCGTTTGATGCCGGCAGCATTCGCTACTTCAAGGGAGTAGTTCAGGCGCTTCACATTCGCATCATGCTTTGTAGCAATTCGGGCACGATCCATCTCCAGCACGTTCTTTTCAAAGTTCTTCTTCAACTCAACATCATTACGCAGCGTTGCCAGCGTCTCGTTGACTACTTTGGCAGAAATGAAATCGATGTAGCCTTTCAGCACCTGCTGGGCTTCTGTTGCCGTCGGCGCGGTGAAGCTGAGCGTCCAGGAAGCGTACGGCGTATTATCAGCAGTCGCCAGTTTGGCGTTATTGGTCGCTTTGATCTTCTGCGTCAACAGCGTCAGCGCACGGCGCAGTTCATCCTGATCGATATTGTTCTCTTCCAGCTTGCCCAGCACCAGCGGCGAGTTGGCAAGAAACTCCTCTTTTAATGATTGAGAAGAGAATTTTTTCAGGAAGAGGTGGTAAACATCATCCTGTGAAATAGAGGTTTTCACATTAAGAACCTCCAGCGTCATGAGTGCTCGTTGCAGCTCAGCCCACTGGATTCGCTCTGCCGGCGTAATCTCCGCCTGGCTGGTCCACTTTTGCGGTAGTAAGGCGGTGATAAAGAATGCGCAAACGGCAAACAACACCACTGTTCCGGCAATAAGTTTCTTGCCTCGCCATAACAGGCTCAGCAGATAGAGCAGATCGATCTCATTATTTTTAAACGAAAGGGCGGGCTCTTCATAAAATGAAGCGTCGCCTTTCGGCTGTATGTTTATTGATGACATAGGAGTATTTATGAAGAAATCATATCCGTGATTTGAGGCGGCGATATTAACATCAACAAGAACATTCTGAAAGTATACAAGTTATAGTCAATTCAAATAATCGATTAATTACTTAAGTAAAACCCCAAATTCTGGTAGGGGTTAACTGCGAATTGCCACTTGCTTTTGTGGGCAATAATTTATAGATGAGAATAATCAGCAGAGCCTGACAAACCAATTAAATAAAAGATACGAGTTTGTTATTTAATCGTCAGAAATAAGGGAAAGAGAGTAACAACATATTCAATACGAATAAGGCCTTTCGTCGATGACAAAAGGCCATGGTACAGAGTTACTTCAGGGAGGAGGTTAACGCTTTGCGGCTCTCTTCGAGAGAAACCACGCGCTGGCAGACATCTTTGCCAAACTGCTGGAAGTCAGCTTCCTGATTTTTCCATTCGTTCTGGATAGACGTTTGTAAGCCGCCGAGATTGCCGAGCACATTCTGCAACGGGTTGCCGCCGCTTTTCATCACCGCTTTCGCGCCCATTTCGTTAATGCTGTCCTGCAGAATGCCGCCCATCGCCTGGTTGACCAACTGCTGACCATCGGCGCGAACCTGTTCAATCGCCTTGTAATGGAACGTCAGGCCGTCGCTGCGATGCTCGATAATACGATTCATCTGCTCTTTGAGCTGCGCGTCGAGTTTGGTGAGGCGGTTACGCATGCTGCTGCTCTCCCCCACCTCTTTGACGATGATCTTATCCAGCGCAATGCGGTTTTTCTCCACGCGAGTCAGCGCGCCGTTGTCGATCCACGGCAGGGCGCTGCGTAACTCAGCCTGGTAATCTTTCGCCTGCTCGCGCTGTGCGGCGCTAAGCGACGGCTGTTTGCCGTTAAACATCACATTGCCCTCTGGCGTGATCACCAGATTGCCGTTTTCGCCCTTCACCTGCACGGTTTGCGGGCTGATAATCACATCGTCGCGCGGCGTGACGCTGCACTGATAATCTGCCTGCGCCGCGAAAGCTGTAAGGGTGAGCGTTGCCGCCAGCAGCGTTTTACGCATTCTATTAACTCCTGTAGAGACAAAATGGGCCAGCAGATGCTGGCCCTTATGTTTGTTTAGTCCCACCAGACGTCGAAAAGTTCGCTGGTGCGTACCGCTTCAAGCTTCTGCTCCTCCAGCCACTTACGCACAAGGGCCTGATGCTCTTCGGTGCATTTGCCAATCTCTTGCAGGCAGATTAACCCTTCCCACGCCAGATAGCCGCTGCCATCAAACGCCAGTTTATTCGGCGCAATCACCTGCTTAATGAAGTTATCAACGGTGCTGTCAATCTGCTCTTCGGTGGTACCTTCCGGGAAACGCCACGCGACGGAGAAACCCACTTCCTGGAATTCGTCGATATGCATCTTTTTACGCAAGCGACGGCTGCGGTTCTTTGCCATTATTTCACCCTCTCGAACATTAAGTCCCATACACCGTGACCAAGACGATGGCCACGCTGTTCAAATTTCGTTACCGGGCGCGATTCCGGGCGCGGCACATAGTCGTTGCTGGCCGACAGGTTCTTATACCCGTCGATGGAGTTCATCACCTCCAGCATATGTTCTGCATAGGCTTCCCAGTCGGTCGCCATATGGAATACGCCGCCCAGCTTGAGCTTGCTCTTCACCAGCTCGGCAAAGGGTACCTGCACAATACGGCGCTTATTATGACGCGCTTTGTGCCACGGGTCCGGGAAAAAGAGTTGCACCATGTTTAAGGCGTTATCCGGGATCATAGTGTGCAGCACTTCTACCGCGTCATGGCACATCACGCGCAGGTTCTCGACGCCCTCTTCGTGCGCGGAAGAGAGGCAGGCACCGACGCCCGGCGAGTGTACTTCAATACCGAGGAAATCCTGCTCCGGGCGGGTTTTTGCCATTTCGACCAGCGAAGCGCCCATGCCAAAACCGATCTCCAGCGTCACCGGTGCGGTGCGACCAAACAGCGCGGTAAAATCGAGCGGCTGTTCGGTAAACTCAACGCCCATCACCGGCCAGTAATTGTCCAGCGCATGCTGCTGACCCTTCGTCAGACGCCCCTGGCGACGGACAAAGCTACGAATGCGGCGCAGCGGGCGGCCATTTTCATCAAATTCCGGTGAAATGACGTCGTTATTCATAAAGTTTTCTGCTCGTGAGAGTGTTCAGGAAACGGGCATTATCCAAAGTTCATGGCATGATGCAAGCACCGGAAAGTTCCGGTTTACAGTGCAACGCCGCTGTGCTGCAATCTTCGCCCCTGATAAAGCGATTCTGGTGACCATGCAAGCGTCTCAATTCTCAGCCCAGGTTCTGGACTGGTACGACAAATTTGGGCGGAAAACCCTGCCCTGGCAAATTGAAAAGACGCCCTACAAAGTATGGCTGTCAGAAGTGATGTTGCAACAAACCCAGGTCACAACGGTGATCCCCTATTTCGAGCGCTTTATGGCGCGCTTCCCGACGGTGACTGATTTAGCCAACGCGCCGCTGGATGAAGTGCTGCATCTGTGGACCGGGCTCGGTTACTACGCCCGCGCGCGCAATCTGCATAAAGCCGCGCAGCAGGTCGCCACGCTGCACAATGGCCGTTTTCCAGAAACCTTTGACGAAGTCGCTGCGCTGCCAGGCGTTGGCCGTTCAACGGCGGGCGCGATCCTCTCTTTATCCCTCGGTAAACACTTTCCGATTCTCGATGGCAACGTGAAACGCGTGCTGGCCCGTTGTTATGCGGTGGCCGGCTGGCCGGGAAAAAAAGAGGTGGAGAAACGGCTATGGGAGATAAGCGAGCAGGTGACGCCGGCGAAAGGCGTCGAGCGCTTTAACCAGGCAATGATGGATCTTGGTGCCATGGTCTGCACCCGCTCAAAACCGAAGTGCGAACTCTGCCCGCTGCAAAGCGGCTGTATCGCTTACGCCACGCACAGCTGGAGCAGCTACCCGGGTAAAAAGCCGAAGCAGATCCTGCCCGAGCGCACCGGTTATCTGCTGCTGATGGAGCACGAAGGCACGGTTTATCTTGAACAGCGCCCGCCGAGCGGCCTGTGGGGTGGCCTCTTCTGCTTCCCGCAGTTTAGCGATGAAGCGGCGCTGCGCGACTGGCTGGCGCAAAAAGGGATTAACGCAGATACTCTCAGCCAACTTGTCGCGTTCCGCCACACTTTTAGCCATTTCCACCTCGATATTGTGCCGATGTGGCTTCCTGTGTCTTCCGTTGCCGCGTGCATGGATGAAGGTGCAGGTCTTTGGTATAACTTAGCGCAACCGCCATCCGTCGGTCTGGCGGCTCCGGTGGAACGCCTGATACAGCAATTACGCGCCGAAGCGGTCTCGCGCGGCGCGCAAAAAGAGGAATGATTATGAGCAGAACCATTTTTTGTACCTTCCTGCAACGCGAAGCGGAAGGGCAAGACTTCCAGCTCTATCCGGGCGACCTGGGTAAACGCATTTATAACGAGATCTCGAAAGAGGCCTGGAAGCAGTGGCAGCAGAAGCAGACGATGCTGATCAATGAGAAGAAACTCAACATGATGAACGTCGAGCACCGCAAATTGCTGGAAGAGGAGATGGTCAATTTCCTGTTTGAAGGCAAAGATGTGCACATTGAAGGCTACACGCCACAAGAAAAAAAATAGGCGTCGTGGTTTAAACCCGCCGGCAGTGCCATAAATCCAGGGAAGGCACTGCCGGTTCGCGAGCGTCTCAGGCGCTGTAATCAAACACAACTGCATCCGGAATGATGAAAAAATTTTTAGCGCTAGCGATGATCGCGCCGTTGCTGATCTCTTGTTCCAGCTCTAATAAATCCGGCGAAGACTACAACGAAGCCTGGATCAAAGACACCAACGGTTTTGACATTTTGATGGGCCAGTTCGCCCACAATATTGAGAATTTATGGGGCTTTAACGAAGTACTGATCGCAGGACCAAAGGATTACGTTAAGTATACCGATCAGTACCAGACGCGAAGCCACATCAACTTTGATGAAGGGACGATTACCGTCGAGACCATCTCGGCGACCGATCCGGCGGCGCACCTGCGCGCGGCGATCGTTAAAACGCTGCTGATGGGCGACGATCCCGGCTCTATCGACCTCTACTCCGATACCGACGACATTACGATCTCCAAACAGCCTTTCCTCTATGGTCAGGTGCTGGATAACAACGGCGAAGCGATTCGCTGGCAGTGGCGCGCGGAAAAATATGCCGACTATCTGCTGCAAACGCGGCTGAAAACCCGCACCAGCGGCATCCGTGTGATCTCCAGCATCACCATTAACTTGGTGCCGAACCACCTCGATAAACGTGCGCATAAATATATGGGCATGGTGCGCAAAGCGTCGCATAAATATGGCGTCGAGGAGTCGCTCATTCTGGCGATTATGCAGACAGAATCCTCCTTCAACCCCTATGCGGTGAGCCGCTCCGACGCGCTCGGTTTGATGCAGGTGGTGCAGCACAGCGCCGGGAAAGATGTCTTCCGCGCGCAGGGGAAATCCGGTACGCCGGACCGCAGTTATCTCTTCGATCCGCAGAGCAATATTGATACCGGCACCGCTTACCTGGCGATGCTTAACAATATCTATCTTGGCGGTATCAGCAACCCGACCTCACGGCGCTATGCGGTGATCACTGCCTATAACGGCGGCGCGGGCAGCGTGCTGCGCGTCTTCTCGGCGGATAAAGTGCAGGCGGCGAATATCATCAATACCATGTCGCCGGGCGATGTGTATGAAACGCTTACCACGCGCCACCCTTCTGCTGAGTCACGCCGCTATCTCTACAAAGTGAACGCCGCGCAGAAAACCTACCGTCGTAATTAACGTCCCTTGTGGTTTATGCCTTTTTACCTTTGCAGGTAAAAGGGCATAAGCCCGCCTTCTGGCCCTCGCAATCGGTTGCGTAAAAGCGTGATCAAGATCACTTAATAAGAATGCAATCAGACGAAGATTGCATTTTTCTGTCGTACGTAACAAACAACGCCGCCGCAAAGTGATAAAGTGCCGCCACAAATCGCAGTATATCTGCCCATTACAACGACAACCGTCTCCTTTGCGAGGAAAAAAGCATGAATCTTAAGCTGCAGCTGAAAGTGATCATCTTTCTGCAGTTCTGCCTGTGGGGCAGTTGGCTGACGACACTTGGCTCTTATATGATCGTGACCCTGAAATTTCAGGGCGCGGAAGTCGGCGCGGTCTACAGCTCCCTTGGTATCGCCTCGCTGTTTATGCCAACCCTTTTAGGCATCGTCGCCGATAAGTGGCTTAGCGCGAAATGGGTATATGCCCTCTGCCATCTGGTCGGTGCCATCACGCTGTTTATCGCCGCAGGCGTCACCACGCCGGGCGCGATGTTCGCCATTATTCTGCTCAACTCGCTGGCCTATATGCCGACGCTGAGCCTGGTGAACTCCATCTCCTATTTCCGTCTTAAATCTGCCGGGCACGATATCGTCACCGATTTCCCGCCGATTCGTATCTGGGGCACCATCGGCTTTATCCTCGCCATGTGGGCGGTGAGCTTCTCCGGCTTTGAGTTAAGCCATATGCAGCTCTACATTGGCGCGGCGCTGTCGCTGCTGCTGAGCGTGATTGCGCTGACGCTGCCGCACATTCCGGTGGCTAACAGCAAGCAGAAGCAGACCTGGGTGGAGATGCTCGGCCTGAACGCCTTTGCGCTGTATAAAAACAAACGTATGGCGATCTTCTTTATCTTCTCTATGCTGCTGGGTGCGGAGTTGCAGATCACCAATATGTTTGGCAACACCTTCCTGCACAGCTTCGACTCGAATCCGCTGTTCGCTAACAGCTTTATCGTTACCCATGCGTCGGTAATGATGTCGATTTCGCAGATTTCGGAAACCGTCTTTATCCTCGCCATTCCGTTCTTCCTGAGCCGTTACGGCATTAAGAACGTGATGATGATCAGTATCCTCGCCTGGGTGCTGCGCTTTGGTCTGTTCGCTTACGGCGACCCGACGCCGTTCGGCACCGTGCTGCTGGTGCTGTCGATGATCGTGTACGGTTGCGCCTTCGACTTCTTCAACATCTCCGGCTCGGTGTTTGTTGAGAAAGAGGTTAGCCCGGAAATCCGCGCCAGTGCGCAGGGTATGCTGCTGATGATGACCAACGGCTTCGGCTGTATCCTCGGCGGTATGGTGAGCGGCAAAGTGGTAGAGATGTACACCACCGCCGGTCTTACCGACTGGAAAACCGTGTGGCTGATCTTCGCCGGTTACTCGCTGGTGCTGGCCGTCGCCTTCGTGATGCTGTTTAAGTACAAGCATGTGCGCGAGCCATCTGGCGTGACGCAGAAAGCGTAAACAGAAAACCCGGCCTGAGCGCCGGGTTTTTTATGGGTCTCATTTTGTGGGCCTGATAAGCGAAGCTTTTGTAGGCCTGATAAGCGCAGCGCCATCAGGCATTTCCCCCATTGCCGGATGGCGGCGTTGCCTTATCCGGCCTACATAACTGATAAGCGCAGCGCCATCTGGCATTTGCACCCATCGCCGGATGGCGGCGTTGCCTTATCCGGCCTACGAAACAGCCTCTTCAGGCATGTCGGCGCTGACACATAATCGGTGCACGTTCGTAGGCCTGATAAGCGCAGCGCCATCAGGCATTTGCACCCATTGCCGGATGGCGGCGTTGCCTTATCCGGCCTACATAACACCGCCATCAGGCATTTCCCCATCGCCGGATGGCGGCGTTGCCTTATCCGGCCTACATAACACCGCCATCAGGCATTTCCCCAATCGCCGGATGGCGGCGATGCCTTATCCGGCCTACGTAACAGCTTCGGTTACGGGATCATCGCCAGCACATACGCCACTGCCAGCAGATCGGCGCTGCCGCCGGGGCTTAAATGTCGCGCAATCAACGCCTGGTCCATCTGGCGTAAATCATCTTTCTTCCATCCGGTGGCTAATAGCTGCTGTGCATAATCCTGCACATAACGCAGCCCCGCGAGGCCACCGCGTGACACCAGATTGCTGTCGCGGTTAACCGCCATCAGCCTGAGCAGCGCGTTATGCAAACGGCGCTCCCCCTGCTCCTGCTGCCAGAAGGGCAATACCGCACGGCGCACGGTGATAAACCCTTGCTCCGCCTCGCCGCGCGCGCCGGTCAGGCCATAGTCGCGAAACTGCTTTTCACCAGCCGTGATTGCCTGCGCCCGCCCGGCCAGCTCGCGTGCCACCAGCCCGCGGCAAATCGCGCTCACCTCGTTACAAAGCGCATCCGCGCTCAGTTGCCAGCCCAGCCCCCGCAGCCGCCCGGCGGCAAACGACAGCAACCCGAGTGAAAAGATGCCACCTTTATGAGTATTCACCCCATCAGTGGCGGCAAACATCGCCTGCTCGCAGGCAATCCCCATCGGTCGAATCAGCCGTAACTGCGCCGCCGGTTTATGGGCGTTATCAAAACCCGCCTGCTCGAAGCGTGCAAACCAGGGCGTAATGGCATCGATACTGGCAAGAAACAGCGCGTAATCCATATCGCGGTGCGCACCGCTGTTTGCCCTGTCCACCAGCCCCGGCTTCGGGGTGAGATCCAGCTCCTGCCGCAGCGCCCGCGCCGCCAGCGCAGGCACAAACGCCACGGCAGGTTTAGTCGCGGGTAAACCAGCCATTAATCAGCCCCTCAACGCGGTTCACCACCTCATCCAGCGGATGACGGCGCGAGCGGGCGCAGTTGTGCGCCGGTTCATCGCACACCAGACAGCGGCGGGTGCTGCGATCCAGTGAATGGCGGCCAACCTGGCCGTTTTGCGGGCAGAAGATATCAAAATCCCACAGCCTGCCGAGCGGATGGGTCTGCTCCAGCTCAATGCACTGCGCTTTGATTTCCACCGCCGGATGGGCCACGCACCACATCGCTTCCGCACCGGTCGGCAGCCACAGCACTTGCCGGTCAAGCGTCTGCCAGCCGCGCTGCCACAGCATCTGGTCGCAGGCCTGTAACGCCACGCCCATGGTGTTGCGATAGCGCATCGTATCTTTCACCGCGCCCGGGGTAACCAGCGTCAGGGAGATAATCGGTTGATGATAGTGGCGAAGCCAGTCAGCCTGGCGCGCGGCGCGGTTCTCTTTCGCCGCCAGCAGCGCCTCGAGGCTGACACCCGTACGCTCGGGAGTCATCGTAGTCATAACGCCTCCTCTTTTACCTGGCGCACAACGTCAATCACGCTGCCGTCGCGATAGCGGATCACCCCGACAATCCGGTCGGTAAAGGCGATCGGTTTTGGCTCGCCGGTAAGCGAAATCGCCCGCTGATAGAGCGCCTCGATATCGACAACGTTCAGCCCGGCCGCCACTAAACGTTCGCGGACTTCCGGGCGCGCCGGATTGACCGCAATGCCGTGATCGGTGACCAGCACATCAATGCTCTCCCCCGGCGTCAGGCGGGTGGTCACGCGCTTCACCACTGTCGGAATGCGGCTGCGCAGCAATGGGGCAACCACAATGGTCAGATTCGCCGCCGCGGCCACATCGCAGTGGCCGCCGGATGCGCCGCGCATCACGCCGTCCGAACCGGTAATAACGTTGACGTTGAAGTCGATATCGATCTCCAGCGCGCTGAGGATCACCACGTCCAGCTGGTCGCAGCTTGCCGCTTTACCGCCGGGGTTGGCGTAAACGTTGGTCGAGATCTCCACATGGTTGGGATTACGGCGCAGCGAAGCCGCCGCTTCGCCATCAAAGCACTGGGTATCGAGCAGCTTCTCAATCAGCCCCTTCTCATGCAGTTCGACCAGGCTGCCGGTAATGCCGCCGAGGGCGAAACGGGCTTTTACGCCGTGGCGCGCCATCTTCTCGGCCATAAAGCGGGTCGCCGCAGTCGATGCCGCGCCGGAGCCGGTCTGCATCGAGAAGCCATCGCGGAAGTAGCCGGAGTGCTCAATCACATCCGCCGCATAGCGGGCGATCATCAACTCTCGTGGATTGCTGGTAACACGCGCGGCACCGACGCTTATTTTGGCCGGATCGCCCACGCTCTCCACCTGGACAATCAGATCCACCCGATCCTGGCTCAGACTGGCGGGCATATTGGGAAACGGCACCACTTCTTCGGTCAGCAGCACCACTTTATCGGCAAATTCGGCGTCAACCATCGCGTAGCCGAGCGAGCCACAGCAGGATCTCCCCTGCGTACCGTTGGCGTTACCGAAGGCATCGCTGCACGGCACGCCGAGAAAGGCGACATCGATCTTCAGCTCACCATCCTGCAACAGTTTTACCCGCCCGCCGTGGGAATGGATCTGCACCGGCTCCGCCATCAGCCCGTGGGAGATGGCATCCGCCAGCTTGCCGCGCATGCCGGAGGTGTAAATTTTGCGGATCACGCCGCTCTGAATATGCTCAATCAGCTCATCGTTACAGGTCATCAGCGAACTGGAGGCGAGCGTCAGGTTTTTGAAGCCGAGGCGCGCAAGGGTTGCCACCACGGTGTTAATCACCCGGTCGCCTTCGCGAAAGGCGTGGTGGAAAGAGATGGTCATACCATCGCGCAGGCCGCTGCGCGTAATCGCCTCTTCCAGCGAGGCGCAGAGTTTACGGTTTAGCCTGGCGTCCTCATCCGCCAGCCACGGTGTGGCGCTATGGGCGGTATCAAAGGGTTTTAATTCACGCAGATGGGGAAAGTTGACGTGAAGCAGCTCGGTTTGGTTCATGGTTTTCTCCTTAACGACGCACGCCGGACGCCGCCGCGCGTTCCAGCACCATCTGCGCATGGTTAATAATGGGGGCGTCGATCATTTTGCCGTTCAGGGAGACGACGCCAAGGCCGTTGCGCTCCCCCTCCTCTGCCGCTTCAATCACGACTTTGGCGTGATCAACCTCCTGCTGCGTCGGCGCATAAGCGTTATGCAGCAGGTCAATCTGGCGTGGGTTAATCAGCGATTTGCCGTTAAAGCCCATCTTGCGCACCAGCTCCACTTCGCGCAGGAACCCGGCTTCATCATTGACGTCTGACCACACCACGTCGAAAGCGTCGATACCGGCAGCGCGGGCGGCGTGCAGCACCGCGCAGCGGGCATAGAAGAGTTCGGTGCCGTCGCCGCGCTCGGTCTGCATATCCATCACGTAATCGAAGGCCGCCAGCGCAATGCCGATCAGCCGCTGCGAGCTGCGGGCAATTGCCACGGCGTTAATCACGCCAATCGCCGACTCAATCGCCGCCATCACGCGGGTTGATCCCACTTCCCGCCCGCAGGCAAGCTCAATGCGCTCCAGGTGGCGCTCCAGTTCGTAGATATCCTCCGGGCTGTCGGTTTTCGGCAGGCGTACCACATCAACACCGGCGCGCACCACCGCCTCGAGATCCGGCAGGCCAAACGGCGTATTCAGCGGGTTGATGCGTACCACGGTTTCAATATCCTGATACATCGGATGTTGCAGAGCATGAAAGACCAGCAGGCGCGCGGTATCTTTCTCGCGCAGCGCCACCGCATCTTCGAGGTCAAACATGATTGAATCGGGACGGTAGATAAAGGCGGTGGAGAGCATGGCGGCGTTAGCGCCCGGCAGAAACAGCATGCTACGACGAAGTTTTTTCACAACAATGTCCCCCACGCGATCTCCTTCTCTTCCGCCGCGCGCAGCACGGCGCTTTGCAGACGGGCGCGGATTACGCAATCCAGCGCGCCTTTATCTTCAATAATGATTAAGCCCTGGCGGATCTCCATCGCGCGCAGCGTCTCATTCACCACGCGGCGGATCTGATCGCCAAACTGCTTAATCACTTCGCTGCGCACCACCACCTCCAGTTCACCGTCGGTAGGGGCGATTTTCACCATCAGGTCGCTGGATTCGAGGGTTCCCGCCAGCGCCTCCCGTACAATTTTCATAGTTATTAGTCCTGATTTTTAAGCGACTTCCACGCTGTAATGAGCTTCAAGGTGCGCGAAAGTGGTATCTGGTACGATTTCCCGAATGCGGGAAAACTGGTGTGTTTTTAATAAACGGCGTACTTCGGACGCCGAAATTGCCGTGCCTGCGGCTTTAATGCGTGGGATCTCCACCACCTCAACCGCGCCCGCCAGCATCTGGTGCATGGTGTTGTTGTACTGGCGGGTCACCGCGCAAAAGGGTTCGCTGCCAATAAAGCGGTGGGTAATGCCGAGCGCCGGGGCGATATGGTTGCGAAAGATCAGCAGGTCGATTTCGCTCCACGCCTGCTGCACTTTGCCGGTCTCTTTCAGGAAGTAGGCCGGAAAGGTAGCGCGGGAGATGATGTACTGCGAGCCCTCATGCACCGTGACATTCGCCAGGTGCGCTACGCCCGCTTTCACCATCTTTAGCCGCGCGGCGAAGGGGAAAAACGAGGCATCTTCGCGCACCACAAATAGATGCAGGGCATCGCAGGCTTTTGCCGCCTGCTCCACCAGATGGCGGTGGCCGAGGGTAAAGGGGTTGGCGTTCATGACGATGGCGCCAATGCGCTTACCCGCCAGCCGCTTTGCCCGCAGCGAGCGGCAGTAGCGCTCAATGCCCGACGGCGTGTTCTCCATCAGCACCGCGTTATTGCCGCTCTGGACGATGGGCCAGAAGCCGCTGTGCTGAAAGCGCTCCCGGTTGCAGGGGCGCGTGCAGAGAAAGAGGTGGAAGTGGCCGCGCGCCAGCGCCAGGTTCTCCACTTCCGCCAGCAGCCGGGCGCTGAGGTTTTCGCCGCGAAGCTGCGCATCAACCGCCACGCATTTGATGACGTTCGCGGCAAGGCCTGCACACCCCACCAGTTGCTCTCCCGACCAGGCTTCAACGAAGGTCGTGATGTCGCTGTCCATGCCTAATCCGCTGTCGGCTAATAGCGAGCGGATGCGCTCGAGCCGGGGCGTGTTACCGTTGACTTCCGCAATGCGGAAGTCGATGGAGGGTCGTGTGTGCATCTGTTGGCCTTCGTCCTTAGTGCGCTGCTGCCAGCGCCTGCTCCGGCGCTTCCACGATCACATTGCTGAGATGTCCGATCTTCTCGATCTCCACTTCGATGCGATCGCCCGCCTTCATAAACAGCGGCGGGGTGCGCTTTTTCCCGACGCCCCCCGGTGAACCGGTGATGATCACATCGCCCGGCGTCAGGCTGGTGAAGGTACTGATGTATTCAATAAGCTCGGCAACTTTGTGGATCATGCTGGCGGTGGTGTCATCCTGCACCATGCGGCCATTGAGCCAGGTGCGGATGGCGAGTGTATGCGGGTCGGGGATCTCATCGGCGGTGGTCATCCACGGGCCAAATGCCCCGGTCTGCCGCCAGTTTTTCCCGGCGGTAAACCAGCTGTGCTGCCAGTCTCGCGCCGAGCCATCCATATAGCAGCTGTAACCCGCCACATGGCTTAAGGCTGTTTCGCGGGCGATATTCTCCCCGCCTTTACCGATAATCACCGCCAGTTCGCCTTCATAGTCGAACTCGCTGGAGTGGCGCGGTTTCACCACCGGCGCGTTATGGCCGGTTTGCGAATCGGCAAAGCGGACAAACAGCGTCGGCGCCGGGTTGTGCTGGTCGAACTCTTTGCGTTTTTCGGCGTAGTTCATCCCAACACAGAGGATTTTGCCTGGGTTATCAATCACCGGCAGAAAGGCGATCTCATCAAAACGCAGATCGGCGGCTTCTTCGCTGTAGCGCGCGGCCTGCGCCAGCCCATCGTCGGCGGCGAGCAGCGCTTTTAAATCGGCGTAGCGGTCGCCCAGGCGCTGGCCGAGGTTGACGACGCCTTCCGCGCTGACGATGCCGTAGCTGCGGATACCCTGGTGAACAAAGCTTGCGAGTTTCATATCAGTTCCTGTAATTCCTGAATCAGACGAGGAAGTTGCCGAGCACCAGCAGCGAGATGGAGACGTTAATTGCTCCACCGATACGGGTAGCGATCTGTGCGAACGGCATCAGGCTCATACGGTTACCTGCGGTAAGAATGGCGACGTCGCCGGTGCCGCCCTGCCCGCTCTGGCAGCAGGAGACGATGGCGACATCAATCGGGTGCATACCGATCTTTTTACCGACGAAGAAGCCGGTCGCGACCAGCGCGGAGACGGTGCTGACAATCACCAGCAGGTTATTGATGGTGAAAGCGTGAACCAGCTCTTCCCACGGCGTAATGGCCACGCCAACGGCGAAGAGGATCGGGTAGGTGACCGAGGTCTGGAAGAATTTGTAGACCACCTGCGAGCCTTCCAGCAGACGCGGAGAGACGCCGTGGGCAAGCTTAATCAGCACCGCGATAAACAGCATGCCGACCGGCGCAGGCAGGCCAATCAGTTTGTGGCCGAGCATACCGATCATATAGAGCAGCACCGCCAACAGTGCTCCTGCGGCAATGGTCGTGACATCGGTTTTACCGGAGAAGGCCGGGGTCGCAGAGGCCGGTTCGTCGCCGTTACTGCGGTTCGGCATCAGTTGGCCTTCGCCAGTAAGGTGCGGGAAGCGTTTACCAAGCTGGTTCAGGCAGCCGGAGATAATGATCGCCGTCAGCCCGCCGAGCATCACCATCGGCAGCACGCGACCGAGCGCAACGCCCTGATCCATATGCAGCAGCGTGGCGTAACCAATTGACAGCGGGATCGCGCCTTCGCCCACGCCGCCCGCCATGATCGGCAGAATGATAAAGAAGAAGATCTGGAACGGCTCCATGCCGAGCGCCATGCCAACGCCCATGCCGACCAGCATGCCGACGATTTCACCGCACAGCATCGGGAAGAAGATACGCAAGAAGCCCTGAATCAGCGTGGTGCGATTCATGCTCATAATGCTGCCAACAATAATGCAGCAGATGTAGAGATAGAGAATGTTGGTCGATTTGTAGAACTTGGTGGTGGACTCAACCACCACATCCGGCAGCAGGCCGTAATAGACCATCGCCGAGGGGATAAAGGTGGCGCAAATCGCCGCCGCGCCCAGCTTGCCAACAATCGGCAGCCGCTTGCCAAACTCGCCGCAGGCGAAGCCAAAAAAGGCCAGCGTGGCGACCATCACCACGATATCGCTCGGCAGCTTACCGCCGAGACAGTCGACGGCAATTAATGCCCCCGCCAAAAGAAACAGCGGCAGGGGAATAATCCCGACTTTCCAGCTATCCATAATGTGCCACCACTTATCTTTCAGTGATGTTTTATCAAGCGTTCGCGACTTTCCGGGTACAGAGAATGAATCGTCAGTTGTGCTCATAATTAAGCCCCTTCGTTATTTTGTGCTTACAGCGTAGTGGGCTAAATACACACTTTATGTGAGGGCAGGCATAATAAAACCAGAGTTTTTAAGGCACCTATGGTTTTTATGGTTTCTTCTATTTTGCGTGAGCTGGCTCTTATTTATTGCCGTGGTTTTTATGGTTTTTTTAAAAGGAAATACATGTTCATAACAAACCGTAACAGGAGGTTGTAACAGCTTGTTTTTCCACAGTAACACGCGCTGTGTAAGGGATCACAAGTTTCCCGCAAACTGCTCGCCCGCGCAGGGAAAAGTGTTACATTGAGGCTTTCCTTATTGCTGCGCGTGTCGTTATGAAAGTCTCCTTTCAAATCAAGCTGTTTATCTCGCTGGTGCTTTTCTTCTCCGGCCTGTTCGTCCTGTTGGGCGTTTATTATTACAAGGACGTCGGACGCCAGCTCTATCAGGAGATGAGCGCCCGCGCGAAAATACAGGCGGAAGAGATTGCGATTATTCCGAATCTACGGCGCTCCGTCGCCGAGAAGAATATTCCCGCTATTAATCAGTTTATGCAAAAGGTGGTTTCCCACAGTGATGCCAGCTTTATTGTGATTGGTGATAATAAAGGCCTGCACCTATTTCACTCCGTACATGCGGATGTGGTGGGAAAAACGCTGGTCGGCGGCGATAACGCGGAAGTATTACAGGGCAAAAGCACCACCACTATTCGCAAAGGCGGGTTGGGGATTTCGCTACGCAGTAAAGCGCCTATTTTTGATGACGCTGGCCGGGTGGTTGGCATTGCCTCGGTTGGGTATCTGACCAGCTATCTGGATGCCATCACCCTCGGCAAAGTGATTAATATCTTTATCGCCGCCGTGCTGCTGCTCGTCGCGCTGTTTGTCTTCTCCTGGTTTTTTACCCGCAGCATTAAAAAGCAGATCTTCTCCCTTGAGCCGCGCGAGATTGGCCTGCTGGTGCGCCAGCAGAAGGCGATGATGGAGTCGATCTACGAAGGGGTGATTGCGATTGATCGCGAGTCGCGCATTGAGGTGATCAACCAGGCGGCGCGTAAGCTGCTGGGGCTGAGCCAGCCGACCCGCGCCCTGCGGGGCCATGCGATTAGCGATGTCATTGCGCCGGTGCCCTTTTTTGCCGCCGGGACGATGCTGGAGAGCGACACCCATGATGAGATTTGCCGCTTCAACCACCTGACGGTGATCGCCAGCCGGGTGCGCATTATGCTCGAAGATAGCTTACAAGGGTGGGTGATCACCTTTCGCGATCGTAATGAGATCGACAGCCTGAGCGCGCAGTTAAGCCAGGTAAAGCGCTATGCTGACAACCTGCGCATTATGCGCCATGAGCAGCTTAACCGCATGACCACCCTTTCCGGCCTGCTGCATATGGAGCGTTACGACGAGGCGGTGAACTATATTCAGGCCCAGTCGGAACATGCTCAGGAGCTACTGGACTTTATCTCCTCGCGCTTTACCTCGCCGACCATTTGCGGTCTGCTGCTGGGCAAAGCGGCGCGCGCGCGGGAGAAGGGCGTGGAGCTAAACTTCGACCCATTAAGCCGCATGGATCGCCCCTGTCGTGGGCTGGCAGAAGCGGAGCTGATCTCCATCATCGGCAACCTGCTGGATAACGCCATTGAAGCGACCCAGCGCGCCCCCCTGCCGCACGATCCGGTTGATGTGCTGATCCTGCTTAACGAGCGGGAGCTGATCATTGAAGTGGCGGATCGCGGGATTGGGATCGATCCGGCGATTGCCGATCGCATCTTTGAGCGCGGGGTAACCACCAAACGCCGCGGCGATCACGGCATTGGCCTCTATCTGATCGCCAGCTATGTCACCCAGGCGGGCGGCGCGATCGAGGTGTCGGCTAATGCGCCCCGCGGCACCATTTTTTCTCTGTTTATTCCTGAAACGGGCAGCGCTCCGCGCCCCGTTGCCACCGTGGATGAGATGTATGCAACATGAACCGATAGACGTGCTGATCGTCGAAGATGAAGAGACGCTGGCGCAGCTCAACGCTGAACTGGTGAGTAAACATCCGCGCCTGCGGCTGGTGGGGATGGCGTCATCGCTGGCGGAAGCGAAAACACTCCTTAGCCAGCGGCAGCCGCAGCTTATCCTGCTGGATAACTACCTGCCGGATGGCAAAGGCATCACGCTGATTAGCGACCCCGAGATTATCAACGCCAACTGTTCGGTGATCTTTATTACCGCCGCCAGCGATATGGACACCTGTAGCCAGGCGATCCGCAACGGTGCCTTCGACTACATTCTCAAACCGGTGTCGTGGAAGCGCTTAAGCCAGTCGCTGGAGCGCTTTGTGCAGTTCACCGAGCAGCAGCGGGTGTGGAAGATTGTTGACCAGCAGAACGTCGACACCCTCTATCAGCTACAGTCGAAAAATTACCGCCAGGATAACGGCAGCAAAGGGATTGAAGAGAGCACGCTGGCGCTGGTGCAGAAGCTATTCGCCGACGATGAGGCGCGCTGTTTTTCCGTTGATGAGGTGGTAAGCGAAACGGGGCTGAGCAAAACCACCACCCGCCGCTACCTTGAACACTGTGTCGAAGCGGGCTTTCTGGCAGTGGAGATGCAGTATGGCAAGATTGGTCACCCGCGACGCATTTACCGCCGCGCGGCCGCCTGAGACGCATCCCAGGCGGCGCGGTGATTACTTCAGCACGTAACCATAGAGGCGCTTGATGCCATCGGCATCGGTTTCCGAGTAGACGCCCTGTAGCTCCGGCGAGAAGCCGGGCAGCAGGTTAACCCCCTCCTCCAGCGCGAGGAAGTAGCGCTGCACCGCTCCACCCCACACTTCACCCGGCACCACGCAGAGCACGCCCGGCGGATAGGGCAGCGCGCCCTCTGCCGCAATGCGCCCTTCCGCCTCGCTGATGCGCACCAGCTCGACGTTGCCGCGAATAAACTCGCTGTTGGCATCCTGCGGATTCATCGCCACCGCCGGGAAGCTCTCTTTGCGGAACATCGCTTTTTGCAGATCTTTAACGTCAAAGCTGACGTAGAGATCGTGCATCTCCTGGCACAGTTCGCGCAGGGTGTAATCGCGGTAGCGCACCGGGTATTTGTTAAAGATGGTCGGCAGCACGTCGGCCAGCGGCGTGTCATCTTCAATATGCTGCTCAAACTGGGCGATCATCGCCACCAGCTGCGCCATCTTCTCCGCGCTTTCGGCAGGCGTCAGCAGGAAGAGGATCGAGTTGAGATCGCACTTCTCCGGCACAATGCCGTTTTCACGCAGGTAGTGCGCCAGAATGGTCGCCGGAATGCCGAAATCGGTGTATTCACCCGTCTCCGCATCGATGCCCGGCGTGGTGAGCAGCAGTTTGCAGGGATCGACAAAATATTGATCCTGGGCGTAGCCGGCAAAACCGTGCCACTTGTCGCCCGGCTCAAAGCTGAAGAAGCGGCGCTTGCGGGCGATAAGCTCGGTGGGATGATCCTGCCATGGGCGACCGCCGATCACCGGCGGCACAAACGGCTGGATCATTTTGCAGTTGGCGATGATCGCTTTGCGCGCCTCAATGCCCAGCTCGACGCACTCCGCCCACAGCCTGCGCCCGCTCTCGCCCTGGTGAATTTTGGCGTTGATATCCAGCGCGGCAAACAGCGGATAAAACGGGCTGGTGGAGGCGTGCAGCATAAAGGCGTTATTCAAACGCTTGTGCGGGCAGAAGCGCGCCTGGCCGCGCAGGTGGTTATCTTTTTTGTGGATCTGCGAGGTTTGCGAGAAGCCCGCCTGCTGTTTATGCACCGACTGGGTGACGAAGATCCCCGGATCGTTCTCATTCAGATCGAGCAGCAGCGGCGAGCAGTCGGCCATCATCGGGATAAACTGCTCGTAACCGACCCACGCCGAATCAAACAGGATGTAGTCGCACAGGTGGCCGATCTTATCGATCACCTGGCGGGCGTTGTAGATCGTGCCATCGTAGGTGCCAAGCTGGATCACCGCCAGGCGGAACGGGCGCGGCTGTTTGGCCTTATCAGGCGCGACATCGCTGATTAAGGTGCGCAGGTAGGCTTCATCAAAACAGTGATCGTCAATGCCGCCAATAAAGCCAAACGGGTTGCGCGCCGCTTCCAGATAGACCGGCGTCGCCCCGGCCTGAATCAGCGCGCCGTGGTGGTTGGATTTATGGTTATTACGATCGAAGAGCACCAGATCGCCGCGCGTCAGCAGCGCATTGGTCACCACTTTATTGGCGGCGGAGGTGCCGTTAAGCACAAAGTAGGTTTTGTCGGCGTTAAATACTTTGGCGGCAAACTTCTGCGCGTGCTTGGCGGAGCCTTCGTGGATCAGCAAATCACCGAGCTTGACGTCGGCGTTGCACATATCGGCGCGAAAGACGTTCTCACCGAAAAAGTCGTAGAACTGGCGGCCTGCCGGGTGCTTTTTAAAGAAGGCACCGTGCTGGTGGCCGGGACAGGCGAAGGTGCTGTTCTTCATCTCGACATATTGACGCAGCGTATCGAAGAACGGCGGCAGCAGCGTCGCTTCATAATCACAGGCGGCGGCTTCCAGCTCCAGCCACTCCTGATCGCGTCCGCTAATCACCGCCGTCACGCCTTCAGGCGCGGTAACCGGTTCGCCGGAGAAGAGAAAGACCGGCAGATTAAAACCAGTGCGTTTGAGCAGCGCGAGAATGCCGCTGCGGCTCTCCGCTACCGTCATGACGACTGCCGCCACATCCGTAAAATCGGTACTCTCAAGGGAGATCACCTCGCGGTGGGTTGAGAGGGTGGAGAGCAGCTCGCGGCTGACGGCAATTTTCAGTGAGTTCATAAGCACGAATACCCGTTTCAGGGGAGTAAAAAGCCCCGGACGAAGCAGTGGCTTCGCCCAACGAAAAAGTCTGGCTGGGATCAGCTCCGGACGCCAGACATCAGTAAAAGCAGAAAATCGCTGATCTTACTGTTGTCCTGCGGTGAGCGTGCGCTACCCTCACCGCATGGTGAGAAAGAGTGACGATAAGCGGGGGCGAGTGGCCTTGGCACGGGCGTGAAACGCAGTGTCAGCGGCTGAAATGTACAGCATCAGGCGGCCCCGTCAGATGGATGAAAATTCGCGCAATCATGTCATTTTTAACCCGCAGGCGCAACCTGGGTGGCACTTCGCCGCGCATAAAAATGCTATGGTATGCGCCTTCTTATTCATTTTTATGGCACTTCAGGAGTGTGAACGTGCTGACAGGTCCTTTTATTAACGCGGCTGCCGTGCTGATCGGCGGCACGCTCGGTGCGCTGATGAGCCACCGTTTACCGGAGCGCGTGCGCTCATCAATGCCCTCCATTTTTGGCCTTGCTTCGCTTGGCATCGGCATTTTACTGGTGGTCAAATGCGTCAACCTGCCGGTGATGGTGCTGGCGACGCTGCTCGGCACACTGATTGGCGAGCTCTGTTATGTTGAACGCGGCATCGGCGGCGGCGTTAACGCCCTGCGCAAGCTGGCGCAGAAGCGCAACGCGGTTGAGTCAGCCTCCAGCGCCCATGAGTCGTTTATTCAGAGCCTGGTGGCGATCATTATTCTCTTTTGCGCCAGCGGGACCGGGATTTTTGGCGCCATGCGCGAAGGGATGACCGGCGACCCCAGCATTCTGATTGCTAAAGCGTTTCTCGATTTCTTTACCGCGCTGATCTTCGCCACTTCGCTCGGTTTCGCCGTGGCGATCATCTCGGTTCCAATGCTGATTATTCAGCTGACGCTCGCCACCTGCGCGACGCTGATTTTGCCGCTGACCACCCCGCCGATGATGGGCGATTTTACCGCCGTCGGTGGCATTCTGCTGCTGGCGACCGGGCTGCGCATCTGCGGGATAAAGATGTTTGCCGTGGCGAATATGCTGCCGGCGCTGGTGCTGGCAATGCCGCTATCCGCCCTCTGGACGGCCTTTTTTGCCTGAGTGCGCGTGCAATGGGCAGAAAGTGGTGATAGATTGTGCACTCTGTGACGAAATGAAGAAATTTCGTTGACGGAGCGCAGTGAATCAGGTTTAATGCGCCCCGTTGCCCGGATAGCTCAGTCGGTAGAGCAGGGGATTGAAAATCCCCGTGTCCTTGGTTCGATTCCGAGTCCGGGCACCACTTATTCAGAGAACCCAGCCTATGGCTGGGTTTTTGCTTTTCTACGACCGGACTCTCCATCGAACTCCGTTCGATTATTCGCCGTAAACGGCTCACCCCTTCGGGGCCAGCGCGACAGGCGCGCTGTTCAACGCCTGCGGCGTTAGTCCGAGTCCGGGCACCACTTATTCTTAACCCTCGCCTTCGGCGGGGGTTTTTCGTTTCTGGAGTATGGACTCTCCATCGAACTCCGTTCGATTATTCGCCGTAAACGGCTCACCCCTTCGGGGCCAGCGCGGCAAGCGCGCTGTTCAACGCCTGCGGCGTTAGTCCGGGTCCGGGCACCACTAATTCAGAGAACCCAGCCTATGGCTGGGTTTTTGCTTTTCTACGACCGGACTCTCCATCGAACTCCGTTCGATTATTCGCCGCAAGCGGCTCACCCCTTCGGGGCCAGCGCGACAAGCGCGCTGTTCAACGCCTGCGGCGTTAGTCCGGGTCCGGGCACCACTAATTTAAAGAAACCAGCCTACGGGCTGGTTTTTTGCTTTCTGGAGTATGGATTCTCCATCGAATTCCGTTCGATTATTAACCACACACCGCGCCTTATATTAATTAATACCTAAGAGCACATGTTAAAAAGTAATATTATTCAAATAATAAAATTGCCATTTCTTTTATCTATACTATTTAAAGCTTAGCCTGAGAATAAAACTCTCATTTATTCACGCTATTATTAATTAGTAATAAAGCGTGAGATAGATCACAACAAGAAGTTATCTCTTTTACAGCTTCCTATTACAGATTGCCTTCCAGATTTTTATTCTATAAATATTACCCTCGTTTTTATTATTACAGGGGCAAGTAAATGAGCAATCCATTCGAAAATGAAAACATTCCTTTTTTAGTATTAGTAAACGCAGAAAATCAGCACTCTTTATGGCCGGAATTTATGGTTGTCCCCGAGGGTTGGGACGTGGTCTGCGGGCCCGCCAGCCGCAAGGCGTGCATTGAGTACATCGAGGAAAACTGGAAGGATATCAAACCGAAAAGTTTACAAAATCTATAACCCCGTGTTGCCCACTCGTTATCCTATTTCGCTTTAATATTGAGGTTTTATATGTCCGCACCAGAAGACATGGATTATTTCGCTTTAACGTCGGCTCAGATGGGCATGTGGTTAGCGAATGAAGTCGCACTGAATCAAGCAAATAATAATATTAGTGAGTATTTAATTATTGATGGCGCAATTAATCCATCACTATTTAAAGACGCTATAAAAACAATGATTGCTGAAACGGATGCCATGCATGGCCGTTTTTTTCATGAAAATAACGTCGTCAGGCAATCATTGACGCCGGTTAATGATTATGAAGCAGGCTTTTATGATTTCAGTATGATGGACGACCCGTGGGCAACCGCCATTGAATATATGACGGCGCAGACAAACAGAGCATATTCGCTCTCTGAAAAGCATCTGTTTACCTTTTTCCTGATTAAGATTGCCGAAAACAAACATCTCTATTACCAGTGCAGCCATCACATTCTTACCGACGGTTTTGGCGCCGCGCTCCTCCTCAGCCGCGCCATTGAAATCTACAACGACTTAATCGCCGACAAGCCGGTCTCCCCCTCACCTTTCGGCAGCTTTAAAACATTGATGGCCGACGATGCCGAGTATCGCCACTCAAAGCGTTTCGCACGCGACAGAGACTACTGGGTGTCGCGCTTTAGCGATCTGCCGGAGCCGGTGAGTCTCGCCGGGCGCGCCGCCCCCTGCGACCAGCTAATCCGCCAGCGCATCCCGCTGGAGAAACCGTTTCATGACGCCATCATGCAGCGGGCAAGCGACTCCGGCTTTACGCTGCCGCAGCTGCTCACCGCCCTGAGCGCGATCTATCTCTACCGCATTACCGGTAATGAAGATTTGGTGATTGGTTTTCCAATGGCGGCACGCGTTGGGCGAGCGCAGCGCAGCATTCCCGGCTTAATGTCCAATATCATGCCGCTGCGCTTAAACTTATCGCCGGCACTTACCCTCAACGACGTGATGGCGCAGGCGATGAAAGAGATGATCTCCTCTTTACGCCATCAGCAATACCGTCATGAAGATCTGCTTCGCGAGCTTAACGTCACGCGCCCGCTGTTTAACACGGCGATTAACGTTGAACTCTTCGGCGAAAGCCTCGCGCTGACCGGGGCGGAAACCTTTTCCGTGAATCTCTCCAACGGCCCGGTGGAAGATTTGAGCATCTTCTTCTTTGGCTATGGCGGTGAGCGCACCATCGTGCTGGGCTTCGATGCCAACAGTGCGCTCTATAGCGAGCAACAGCTGCTTGCCCATTATGAAAGAATGACGGCGCTATTCAGTGAACTGATAGCTAACCCTGAGATGGCCATTGGCATCCCCGCGTTACTGAGCGCCAGTGAGCACCAGCAGATTGCCCTGCTGAATGAGAAAACCGCCGCGTCGACACCTTCCCTTACGCTTGCGGAGTGCTTTGAAAAACAGGTTCAGCTTACACCCGATGCTCCGGCCATCTTTTACGAGGAGAGCGTGCTGAGCTATGGGCAGCTAAATAGCCTGGTCAACCAAATGAGCCACTATTTACGCCAGCAGGGGGTACGGCCGGGCGACATTGTCGGGCTGCTGCTGCCGCGCACGGATAATCTGGTGATCGCCATGCTGGCGATTATGAAAGCCGGTGCGGTCTATATGCCCTTAGATCCCGATCACCCCGGCGAGCGGATAAAACATATCCTCGCCACCGCCGCGCCGACCTGCCTGTTAACCACCTCCGGAACGTCGCACCTGGTTGCACAATTCCCGCAATATCAAATAGATGATAACGCCATTATTGCTGACATTATCTCGCAGCCAGAAACCGACCCTGTGACAACCCCCGCCCAGCGGCAGCAGGCGGCGTATGTGCTCTTCACCTCCGGCTCGACCGGTGCGCCGAAAGGGGTGCTGATCCCCCATCATGCATTGACCAATTTTATGGTGGCGATGCAGCAGCACGTTCAGCTCTCGGCAGAGCACCGTTTAATGGCCGTCACCACGGTCGGGTTTGATATTGCCGCGCTGGAGCTTTTCCTGCCGCTGCTCAACGGCGCGGCGGTGGTGCTTGCTTCACGCGATGCGGCGCGCGACCCGCACCTGCTGGCAAATGAGATCCATCGCTGGAACATCACCCATCTGCAGGGCACACCCGCGTTGTGGCAGGGCTTGGTCAGCTATCAACCGCAGGCGCTGACAGGTCTCACCGCGCTGGTGGGCGGTGACGCGCTGGCAGCCAATCTGGCCGAACAGATGGTGACGCTGGCATCGCGAGTGATTCAGGTTTACGGGCCAACGGAAACGACGATCTGGTCAACCCTCCGCGAGCTGACCGCCGATCGCGTGGCCCCTTCCATCATCGGTCTGCCGATCAACAACACCCAGGTTTATATCCTCGACAGCGCGCTGCAACCGGTGCCGGTCGGCCAGGCAGGCGAGCTCTATATCGCTGGCGACGGCCTGGCGTTTGGCTACCTGAAACGCGCCGATCTCACCAGCGAGCGCTTTATCGCTAACCCCTTTGGCCCTGAGGGGTCGCGCATGTACCGCACCGGGGATATCGCCTTCTGGGAGCAGGATATGCAGATCGGCTTCCTCGGGCGTGCGGATAACCAGGTGAAGATCCGCGGTTACCGCATTGAGCTCGGCGATATCGAAAATGCGCTGCTGGGATCAAAGGCGATTAAGCAGGCGCTGGTGCTCGCGCATGATGAAAAAGCCTCCGGGCAAAAGCGGCTGGTGGCTTACGTGGTGCCGCACGATGGCGCGCACTGCTCACCGGAAACGCTGCGCGCCGACTTAGGCAAACAACTGCCGGATTATATGGTGCCGTCAGTGATGATGGTGCTGGAGCAGTTCCCCCTCACGGCGAATGGCAAAATTGACCGCCGCGCGCTGCCCGTACCGGCTTTCACCGCGCCCGCCCGCGTGCTGCCTTCCACGCCGCAGCAGGAAAAACTGTGTCAGCTCTTTGCCGAGTGCCTGGACAGTGCGTTACCGGGAATCAATGACAACTTCTTCAGCCTTGGCGGCCATTCGCTGCTGGCGCTGAAACTGCTGAGCCGCATCCGCGAAGCGTTCAACAGCGAGATCTCGCTGAAAGCGATCTTCGACGCGCCAACCGTCGCGGAGCTGAGCGCGCTGATTGAGGCCGGAAGCGGCGCGCCCGTGCGCCCTGCGCTGGTGGCGCAACCGCGCCCCGCCCTGCTGCCGATGTCGTTTGCCCAGCAGCGCCTGTGGCTACAGGAGCAGATCGCGCCGGGCAGCGCTTACAATATGCCGCTCGCCATCAGGCTTACCGGTAAACTGGATGCCGCAATGCTGATGCAGGCGCTGGCGGATGTTATCGCCCGTCATGAAAGCCTGCGTACGCGCTTAACCCAGCAGGAGGATACGCCTTGCCAGCAGGTGCTGACGCCGCAAGAGGCGGCATTTACCCTGCAACAACAGGTCATTGCGCCAGACGATCTGAACGCCCAGCTGATGCAGCACAGCGCGCATGTATTTGCCCTCGATCGCGAGCTGCCGATCAAAGGCTGGCTCTATCAACTTGCGCCAGAGCAGCATGTTCTGCTGCTGGTGATCCACCACACCGCAGGCGACGGCGGCTCCCTCTTCCCGCTATTGCAGGATATGAGCCTCTGCTGGCAGGCACGCCAGGCAGGCCACGCCCCCGATCTTACGCCGCTTGCGGTGCAGTATGCGGATTACGCCCTCTGGCAACGCGCGCTGCTCAGTGAAGAGCAGGATGAAAACGCCCTCTTCGCCCGGCAGATGACCTACTGGCGCAATCAGCTACAGGGGCTGCCGGAAGAGATTACACTGGCAGGCGATCGCCCCCGTCCGGCACGCGCCACCTCGGCGGGCGATCGCGTCGCCTTTACGCTGCCGGATGGGGTGTTTGCAAAGCTTGCAGCGCTGAGCGCGCAAACGGGTGCCAGCCTCTTTATGCTGCTGCACGCAGGCCTGGTGGCGCTGCTGCACCGCATGGGCGCGGGCGACGACATTGCCATCGGCACGCCGATCTATGGCCGTACCGATATCGCGCAGATCCCGATGATTGGCTACTTCGCCAACACCGCGGTGCTGCGCACCCAAGCCTCCGGCAACCCGGAATTACGCACGCTCATTGAGCTGGCGCGTAGCGCAGTGCTGGAGGCCAATGAACACCAGGATCTCCCCTTCGAGCGCCTTGTCGAAGCCCTGGCACCGGACCGCTCGCTGGCGAAACATCCGCTGTTCCAGGTAATGCTGGCAGTCGATACGCCGTGGCCGCAGGCTGTCAGCTTCGAAGGGTTACAGCTTGAACAGCTGGAGCTGCCCACCAGCAGCGCGAAATTTGATCTGCTGTTTAATTTCAACATTGATGAGCAGCACGGACGCGTAAGCGGGTATATCGAATACGCTACCGATCTCTATAACGCGCGCACCATCGAGGGCGTTGCCGAACGCGTAGTTAATGTGATTGAGACGCTGGTGAGCGCGCCAACTACCCGCGTTGGCGAGCTGGCGCTATTGACCTCTGCCCAGCGCGAAACGCTGCTTAGCGGCTGGAATGCCACCCGTGTCGCGCTGCCTGAAGTGCGTATAGCCGCGCTGTTTGAACAGCAGGTGCTGCGCACGCCGGACGCTATTGCCGTCAAGCAAGGCAGCAAAACGGTGACCTACAGCCAGCTAAACCAGGCGGCCAACCGTCTGGCGCACCGGCTGATGGCGCTGAACGGCGGGAAAACCTTCTGCGCCGGGCTGCTGATGCAGCACTCCATTGATGAAGTGATTGCCACGCTTGCGGTGATCAAAGCAGGCGGCGCTTACCTGCCGCTGCGCCCGCGCGACCCCCTTGAGCGCCAGCAGATGATGCTGGATGACGCAGGTGCCACGCTGCTGATCGCCGACGCGGGTCTGCCGTTACCGGATGCCGCGCATATCATTCACCCGGCAGACGACGTGCAGCAGGCCGGAACAGAGACCAACCCGGCAGTAGCAAGTGCGGCGCAGAGTCTGGCCTACATCATGTACACCTCCGGTTCGACCGGGAAACCGAAGGGGATTGCCGTCAATCAACAGAGCGTGGCGGCCCTTGCCCTCGACCGCCGCTGGTCGGCGGAGGATCATCAGCGCGTCTTGCTGCACTCCCCGTCAGCTTTTGATGCCTCCACCTATGAACTGTGGGTGCCGCTGCTGTGCGGCGGTCAGCTGATTGTCGCTCCAGCCGGTGAGCTGGATATCGATGCGCTGGCACAGATCGTCATGACGGAAAACGTGACCGCGCTGTGGCTCACCGCCGGTCTGTTCCGCCTGATGGCCGAGGAGCATGCCAGCGCCCTGAATGCGGTGCGGCTGCTGATTGCCGGGGGTGATGTGCTGCCGGTGGCGGCGATCAGAAAGGTCATGACGCAGTGCCCTGCGCTAAAAATGATGAACGGCTACGGCCCGACGGAAACCACTACCTTTACCACCACGCACCTGATGCCGGGTATCCCGACGGAGATGACGGTGCCCATCGGCGCGCCGATCGATAACATGCAGACCTACGTGCTGGATGGCTATCTTAATCCGGTGCCGGTCGGCGTTCCTGGCGAGTTATATATCGCCGGTCTCGGTCTGGCGCGCGGCTACCAGAACCAGCCGGTGCTGACGGCAACGCACTTTGTCGCCAACCCCTTTGCGCAGCCCGGCGAGCGCATGTACCGCTCCGGGGACTGGGCGCGCTGGCGTGAAGATGGCGTGCTCGAATACCTCAGCCGCGGCGATCAGCAGGTGAAAATTCGCGGCTTCCGTATTGAGCTGGCGGAAGTGGAAACCGCGCTGCAACAGCAGCCTGCCGTGGCGCAGGCGCTGGCCTGCATCGTCGAACCAAACGCAGGCAATAAGCAGATTGTCGCCTATGTTATCCCGCGCAAAGAGGTGGAGTTCGATGCGGAACAACTGCGCGCGGCGCTGAGCGCGCAGTTACCGGACTTTATGGTGCCGGCAATGATTATCCCGCTGGAGACCTTCCCGCTAAACGCCAACGGCAAAGTGGATATGCGCGCCCTGCCCGCGCCGCACTTTACCGCCGCGCAGCATCGTGGCGCACGCAATGAGCGGGAGAGCACGCTCTGCGCACTCTTCGCCGAAGTGCTCGGCCTGGACGATATTGGCATTGACGACAACTTCTTTGCCCTCGGCGGCCACTCACTGCTGGCATCGCGTCTGGTCAGTAAGGTGCGCCGTGAAATGCGAGTTGATCCTGCGATCCGCGATCTCTTTGAAGCGCCAACGGTGGCACAGTTTGCCGAGCGTTTGCACGCCGCCGCGCCTTCGCGTTTGCTGCTACAGGCGCGTGAAAAACCGGCCCATCTGCCGCTTTCCGCTGCGCAGCGTCGGCTGTGGATGATCGATCGTATCGAGGGACAAACCGCTACCTACAATATGCCGCTGACGCTGGAGCTTACGGGCGAAGTAAACGTGGCGGCGCTGGCGGCGGCACTCAACGATGTGAAGCTGCGCCACGAAACGCTGCGCACGCGCTTTTTACAGCAGCCCGACGGCAGCGTTTATCAGCACGTTACCGGGATTGAGGAGGCAGCCTGCACCCTGATTACCGAACACGTTGCGTCTGACGATCTGCAAAGCCGGATGCTGAGCGCCGCGCAATACACCTTCGATTTAGCCGGGGAAGATCCCTGCCGTGCGTGGCTCTTTACCGTCAATGAAGAGCGCCATCTGCTGCTGTTTTTAATGCACCATATCGCCAGCGATGGCAGTTCGCTCTCTCCGCTCCTCCATGATCTGGCTGCGGCCTATAATGCCCGCGCGCAGGGTCAGGCTCCGGCCTTTGCGCCGCTTGCGGTGAACTATGGCGATTATGCGCTCTGGCAGAACGACTGGCTGGGCGAACTCAACGCCGCTGACACTCTGGCGGGCCGCCAGCTTGCCTGGTGGCGCAACACCCTCGCCGCTCTCCCTGACGAGCTGAAGCTGCCCCTCGACCGTCCGCGACCGGCGCGCGCAAGTTACAGAGGCAAGCAGTGTCGCTTTATCATCGATGAAGCGCTGCACGCGCGCCTGCTGGAGGTGGCGAAAGGGCACAACGCCAGCCTGTTTATGGTGTTGCAGGCGGCGCTGGCCGTGCTGCTGCACCGCATGGGCGCAGGTGACGACATTCCCGTCGGTACCGCCATTGCCGGGCGCAGCGATGAGGCGCTTGAACCGCTGGTCGGCTTCTTTATCAACACGCTGGTGATGCGCACGACGATTGATGACAACCTCACCTTCAGCGCCCTGCTGGAGAAGGTTCGCGACTATGCGCTGCAAGCCTACGAACACCAGGATCTCCCCTTTGATAACCTGGTCGAAGCGTTAAACCCTGAGCGTTCACTGGCGCGCCATCCCCTCTTCCAGGTGATGCTGGTACTGCAAAATATGGCCTACAGCGAGGCGCGCTTTGACCATCTGCAAACCAACGTTGCCACACCGCTGCTGCCAGTGGCGAAGTTCGATCTGACCTTTAATATCGAAGAGACGCCCACGACGCTTAACGGCATTCTCGAATACGCCACCGATCTGTTTGATGATGCCACCGCCGAAGCGCTGGCCGAGCGTTTCGTGCTGGTTCTGCATGCCGTGATGGCAGAGCCGCAACGGCGCGTTGGCAGCGTTCCGCTGCTGCTGGCGGAGGAGTACCAGGCCGCCGTGCCGGTCTGCACCGCTTTTAACCAGTGGGCTGACGCCACGCTGCATGAGGTTTTCGAACAGCGGGTGCGTGAAACACCGCAGGCAACGGCGCTGAGCCTCGGCGATGAGACGTTGAGCTATGGCGAGCTGAACCAGCGCGCTAACCAGCTGGCACGCTATCTGGTAAGCCGCGGTATCGGCACGGAAGATAGCGTCGCGCTGGCGCTGCCGCGCACCATGGAGACGCTGGTGGCGTTACTCGCCATCGTCAAAGCGGGCGCGGCCTACCTGCCGCTGGATGTGCATAACCCGGCAGATCGTCTGGCCTACATTGTTGACGACGCCAGACCGGCGCTGATTATCACCCTCGCGGAGTATGCCGGTACGCTAAGCAGCACGCTACCCGAACTGCTGCTCGATACGCCGCAGTGCCAGCAGCTGCTTGCAGGGCTGAGCGCCGACGATCTCAGGGACGACGAGCGCCTGCGCCCCGTCACCCCGGAGAGCCTGGCGTACATCATCTACACCTCCGGCTCCACCGGTAAACCGAAAGGGGTGATGATCCACCACAGCAATGTGCTGCGCCTCTTTGCGGCCACCGAGGGCTGGTTTGACTTTGCTCGCACCGACATCTGGACGCTGTTCCACTCCTGCTCCTTCGACTTCTCCGTCTGGGAGATCTGGGGCCCGCTGCTCTACGGCGGCGAACTGGTGGTGGTGCCGTTTATCGTCAGCCGCGATCCGCAGGCCTTTTTGCAGCTGCTAAGCGACAAGCGCGTCACTATCCTCAACCAGACCCCTTCCGCCTTCTATCAGCTGATTGAAGCGGAAAACGCCGTTGCGCCAGCAAGCTACCCATTAGCGCTGCGCAAAGTGGTGTTTGGCGGAGAAGCGCTCGATCTGAGCCAGCTTGAGCGCTGGTATCAGCGCCATGACGACGCTGCGCCGGAGCTGATCAACATGTACGGCATCACCGAAACCACCGTCCATGTGAGCTATCAGCCGCTGACGGCAGAGGGCGCGCGCAACGCCTCCGGTAGCCTGATTGGCGTGGCGATCCCCGATCTGCATATCCATCTGTTAGACGATGCGCTGCAACCTGTTCCGCCAGGCGTAGAGGGGGAGATGTATATCAGCGGCGCAGGCCTCGCGCGCGGCTACCTGAACCGTGTGGCGCTAAGCAGTGAACGCTTTGTTGCCGACCCCTATGGCGAACCCGGTGCGCGCATGTACCGCTCTGGCGATGTGGCGATCCGCACCCGTAAAGGCGAGCTGAACTACTTAGGCCGCGCCGATCAGCAGGTAAAACTGCGCGGGTTCCGCATTGAGCTGGGCGAGATTGCCGCCGCGCTGGCGAGCTATCCGCAGGTGACCCAGGCCGAGGTGATCCTGCAAAACGATAACCCCGGCAACCCGCAGCTGGTGGGTTATATCATCAGTGACGGTTCCAGCCCTGTCGACATGGCGGCGCTGCGCCATCATGCGGCAGATAAACTGCCGGAATATATGGTGCCAGCGGCGATTGTGCAGATGGAGAAATTCCCGCTGACCATTAACGGCAAGCTGGATAAACGCGCCTTGCCGAAACCGAGCATGATGCAGAGCGCGACCCGTCGCCAGCCGCGCAACGCCCAGGAGGAGATGTTAGCGGGCCTCTTCGCCGAGGTGTTGCAGCTGGACGCGCCGGGCAGTGATGACAACTTCTTTATGCTCGGCGGCCATTCGCTGTTAGCGATGCGTCTGATAAGCCGCATCAGCAGCGAGCTGGGCAAAAATGTGCCCATCCGTACGCTGTTTGACTACCCCACCGTGGCACAGCTCGCCAGCCAGCTGGCGCAGGCGGATATCGCCCCGAAAGTGGCGCTGACCCCACAGCCGCGTGGCGAGTATCTGCCGCTCTCCTTTGCCCAGCAGCGCATGTGGTTACTGAAGAACCTCGACGATAACCACGCGGCCTATAACATGCCGCTCGCCGTGCGCTTCAGCGGGCCGCTGAATGAAGCGGCGCTGGGCCAGGCACTGCGTGATGTGGTGGCGCGCCATGAAGTATTGCGCACCCTCTACCCCCTCCATCAGGAGCAGCCTTACCAGCATATTCTTGCCGCTGATTCGGTCGAGATGACGCTGGCGGTGAAGTCAGTCACTGAAGATGCGCTCGCCGGCGCGCTGGATGAGGCGTCAGGCTACGCCTTTGACCTGGCGCGGGAAATTCCGCTGCGCTGTACGCTGTTCCGTTTGCCGCAGACCCATGAGCAGGTGTTGCTGATTGTCATTCACCATATCGCCTGCGATGGCGGCTCGCTGGCGCCGCTGTTCCACGATATCTCCTGCGCTTACAACGCGCGCTGCCAGCAGCAGGTGCCGACGTGGACGCCGCTTGCGGTGCAGTACGCCGACTATGCGCTCTGGCAGCGCAGCCTGCTCGGCGAAATCGAGGAGAACACGCCGCTCTGCGCCCAGCAGATCGCCTTCTGGCGCAGCGCGCTGGCGGACGCACCTGAAGAGATGCTGCTGCCCGTCGACCGTCCGCATCCGGCATCACCGAGCTACGTGGGCGAGCGGGTCCATTTCCGGATCGACGAGGCGCTCTATCAGCGGATCAAAGCCCTGACGCAACAGGAAGGGGTAACGCCCTTTATGCTCCTACAGGCGACCGCCGCTATCCTCTTTAGCCGCATGGGCGCGGGCGATGATATTACGCTTGGTACCGCCGCAGCGGGACGCTCGGATGAAGCCATCGGCGATCTGGTGGGCTTTTTCGTCAATACGCTGGTACTGCGCGTCGATCTGGCGGCTAACCCCAGCTTCCGCGCAGCGCTTGCCAGCGTTCGCGAATATATGCTCTCCGCCTACGTCAATCAGGATGTGCCATTCGACTGGGTGGTAAAAGCGTTGAATCCGGGGCGCTCCTCCGCCAGACATCCCCTCTTCCAGGTGATGATGGTGTTGCAAAACAACGCCAATACGCCGCCGCAGTTGGTGGATGTGCAGGCAGCCCACCAGCCGGTCGGTCTGGTGACGACCAAGTTTGATCTGCTGTTTAACTTTGACGAGATTAGCGGCGAAAACGGCGAAGCCTGCGCGCTTGATGCGCAAATCGACTTCCCGGTCGAGCTGTTTGATCGCTCAACGGTGACTGCGCTGGCCGGTTACTTTGTGCAGCTGTTGCAGACGGCGGTCGCCTCTCCGGATCGGCCGGTGAAAAACCTGCCGTTACTGAGCGGCGAACAGCGCGACGCGCTTATTCATATCGGCAATGACACCTTTGTGGATCTGCCGCCGGCCACATTAGCGCAGGAGTTTGCCCGCCAGGTGGTAAAAACCCCGCACCACATCGCCATCAGCTGTGGCGACGAGCAGTTGACCTACCAGGAGCTGGATGCGCGCGCCAATGCCTTAGCGCACAGCCTGCAACAGCAGGGCGTGAAAGCGGAACAGGGCGTGGCGTTACTGCTGGAGCGTTCACTCTCGCTGGTGATTGGCGTGCTCGCCGTGGTGAAAGCGGGCGGCTTCTATGTGCCGCTGCGCACCAGCGATCCGTTTGAGCGCTGGCAGCATATTACCCATACGCTGGATGTGCGCATCGCGGTGGTGGATGAGCAGCACAGCGCGACGCCTCTACCGGAGGGTATTGCCGTGCTGACGGTCAATAATGCCCATACGCAAGAAGAGGCGCCGACTATCGCCACGCCGCTCAAGCCTGACCATATCGCTTACGTGATGTTTACCTCCGGCTCCACCGGTCAACCGAAAGGGATTGCCATTACCCAGGATAACGTCGTTGCGCTGGCGCGGGATCGCCGCTGGCAGGGAGAACATCATCAGCGCATTCTGCTGCACTCGCCGTATGCCTTTGATGCCTCAACCTATGAGATCTGGGCGGCGCTGCTCAACGGTCACCAGGCGGTGATTGTGCCGGGGGAAGCGCTGGATCTGGCGGTGATCACCTCGACCATTACCGATCGCAACGTCACCGCGGTGTTTTTAACCTCCGGGCTGTTCCGCCTGATTGCCGAAGAGGCGTGGCAGTGCCTGGCGGGGCTCAGCAAAGTCTATACCGGCGGCGAGAAGATCTCCCCAAGCGCGGTACAGTCCGTGCGCGAGCACTTGCCGGATCTCGAGCTGATGAACATCTACGGCCCGACAGAGACGACGACTTACGCCACGGATTACCCGATTACGCAGGCGGATGCGCCCTATCTGGATGTGCCGATCGGCTACGCGATGGATAACACCTGCTTGTATGTGCTGGATGAGTACTTACAACCGCAGCCGGAGGGCGTTGCAGGCGAGCTTTACATCGCCGGGCGCGGGCTGGCGCGCGGCTACGTGAACCATCCGGGGCTTAGCGCGGCGCACTTTGTCGCCGATCCTTACGGGCCTGCGGGAAGCCGTATGTACCGCACCGGCGATAGAGTTAAACGCCGCCGCGACGGCGCCATCAGCTTTGTCAGCCGTGGCGATCAGCAGGTGAAAATTCGCGGCTTCCGAATCGAGCCAGGTGAAATCGAGATCGTGCTCAAGCAGCATGAGGCCGTGCAGCAGGTGGCGGTTATTCCGCTTGAAGATGCGGCGGGCCATAAACAGCTGGTTGCCTATGTGGTGGCAAGCGATGCGCCCCCGGCATTGCCTGAAGCGCTGCAACAGTTTGCCCGTGAACGTCTCCCGGACTTTATGGTGCCTGCTGCGGTGGTGCTGCTGGAGGCGTTGCCGCTCAACGCCAACGGTAAACTGGCGATTAGGTCGCTGCCGAAGCCTGATTTCAGCACCCAGGCCGGGCGTCAACCGCAAAGCGAGCGGGAGATCTGGCTGGCAGAGAAATTCAGCACGCTGCTCAAGGTTGAGAACGTCAGCATAGACAGCAGCTTCTTCGCCATGGGCGGCCACTCTCTGCTGGCGGCGCGCCTGATTACGCAGATTGACCGCGAATTGCAGGTGAAGCTGACTATCCGCGATCTGTTTGAATCGCCAACGGTTGCGATGCTGGCGCAGCGGCTGGAGAGCAACCGGCGCAGCAGCATGCTGGATGTGATGCTGCCACTGCAACCGCTGGGCAATAAAGCCGCGCTGTTCTGCCTGCCTCCAGGCGGCGGCCTGAGCTGGTCATACTCCGGGCTTATTGGCTACCTCGGCGAGCAGCAGCCGATCTACGGTCTGCAAGCGAGCAGGATCAGCACCGGTGAGGCAGCGGCCTCGGTAGAGGCGCTGGCGAAAACCTATCTGGCGGAGATCTATAACGTCCAGCCAGAAGGCCCTTATGCTCTCCTCGGCTGGTCTTTTGGCTGCCATCTGGCCCATGAAGTCGCCACGCTGCTACAAAAAGAGGGGCATCAGGTCAGCACGCTGGTGCTGGTGGATGGCTATCCGCTCGGGGAGCGTTATCTTGAGACGATAATGAGCGATGAAGAGGGGCTGAAGGTGCTGTTCGAAGCACTGGTGGGTGCCGTTCCTGATGACCAGGCGCTCTTCTCTGTTGAGGGGCTGCGGCGAGAGTTGCAGGCGATGGAACACCCTCTCGCGGACGTGGAGCCGGTGATTTTCGAGCGTATCTTTGCTGAGCTTCGCGATGCGCCGCTGCTGCTGGCCGCCACCACACCGGGATGCTATCGCGGTGATATGCTCTTCTTCAAAGCGACGCAGCGTGATGCCGGGGAAGAGGATTTCGATCCTCAGCTCTGGGCAAACTATGTTGATGGCAATATCATCGTCCACCCTGTGCCGGGCACCCATAACGGTATGTTCAGCCCGGAGGCGTTGAAAAGCATCGGCCCGGTGATTGAGCGCTGGCTTGAGAGCCACTGAGCGGATTGAACGTTATGTTGATAAAACCGCCGTAATGGCGGTTTTTTTTACCAGTTGAGAGTGAGCAACATGTTAACTCCATTGACCCATCACGCACGGCCGCCTTTTATCTCCCATCTTGAGATGGGCACGATAGCGGCCATTCCGGGGCTCGCCTACTGCCAGCTCTGTTTTGATCGCCACGCCTGGCAGGACGAGCTGTTTGACCACTACGCGATCCCGTTTCCCGCGCGCCTGCACGCGGCGGGCGTGAAGCGTCGGGCAGAGTACCTGGCGGCGCGCTACGGCGCAAAGCTGCTGCTTGCGCACCACGGCTGCGACGCCAGCGTTGGCTCGGCGGTGGATCGCTCCCCCATCTGGCCTGCGGGCTGGTGCGGCAGCCTTTCCCATACCCATGACCGGGCGATAGCCGTTATCGCGCCCAGCGGCGCAGGCCTGACGCCGGGCGTAGATATTGAGATGCTGGCACCAGAGACCATGCGCGAAACCGCTGATATGTTCACCTCAGCGCAGGAGCAGGCGCTACTTGCGGGCTGCGCGCTGCCTTATGAGAGTGCGCTACTGATCGCTTTCTCCGCCAAAGAGAGCCTGTTCAAAGCCCTCTACCCCGAAGTGCGGCGCTTTTTTGACTTCGATGCCGCGCGGGTTTGTCAGCTTGATACCGCAACGCAGCGCATCACCCTTGAACTGACGCAACCTCTGACGGCAGAGAGAACGCCGGGAAGCCAACTGACGGGTTACTACACCCTTGCAGAGGATCACCTCATCACGCTTATTGCCTGAGGGATAAGCACTGCTTTGCCTCTGCTTCATTGCTCAGCAGAGGCGGGCAAACACCGCTTATCACACGCCGCCTTGCCTCTCTTATCTCCTCTATTTTTAACTGCCGTTAATTCCCCGCAATTAAATATCAATTACCACAATAATATTCACCCACACCTTTAAATACTCAGCCTTTTATAACCCCCAATAAATAATAATATTTACAAACAGCCTGAGCTCAGCATTCAAATTCTTAAAAACGCAAAAGCGAAATCATCTTCATTGCTTTAACAGAGAATCTTCTATAGAAAAAAAAGCCTCACCCCTATGAACAGGATAAAGAGATGAGCAACCCCTTCGACAATGAGAACCTTATATTCATCGTATTAGTGAATCAGGAGAACCAACACTCGTTATGGCCAGAGTTTATTCCGGCTCCGGATGGCTGGGAGCCGGTATATGGGCCAGCAAGCCGGGCTGAATGCCTGCACTACATTGAGGAGAACTGGCAGGATATCAAGCCGAAAAGCCTGCAAAACATTTAGTTGTATCCATCACTCTTTTCCTCTGCCGCTTTCTAATATTGAGGTTTTGCTTATGTCCGCGCTAATTGACATGGAGTACGTCGCTTTAACATCCGCACAAATGGGAATGTGGTTAGCGAATGAAGTCGCCCTGAATCCGGGAAATAATACAATCAGCGAATATTTAATTATTGATGGCGAAGTAAGCCCAATATTATTTAAAGCGGCAGTCAAAAAAATGATTGCTGAAGCCGAAACAATGCACGGCCGTTTTTTTCAAACAGACAACACGGTAAAGCAGCAGTTGCCCGCCATCGATAATTATGATGCTGCCTTTTACGATTTCAGTGCGCGCCCGGATGCCTGGGAAGCCGCACTGGCCTTTATGAGCGAGCAGACAAATCAACGCTTCTCCCTTACACGAGGGAACGCATTTATCTTTTGTCTCATTAAGCTCAGCCCGAAGAGATTCCTCTATTACCACTGCTGCCACCATATCCTGCTGGACGGTTTTGGCGCTTCGCTGATCCTTCGCCGCACGGTCGATATCTACAATGCGCTGGTGATGGATAAACCTATCGCGCCGACGCCGTTCGGCAACTTTCGCGTCTTGATTGCAGAAGATACCGCCTACAGAAACTCACACCGCTTTCTTCGCGATCGCGAATACTGGATGGCGCGCTTTCAGGATACGCCAGCGCCCGCAAGCCTGGCGGGCCGCAGCGCGCCGGATGCGCCGATCGTCCGCCAGCGCAACAATATCGATTTAGCCCTGCATCAGGCCCTGCATCGCCATGCCGAAGCCGCAGGCTGCACGCTCCCGCAGCTGCTTACGGCGTTAACCGCCGTTTACCTCTACCGCATGACCGGTCAGCAAGAGGTGGTGATTGGGCTACCGATGGCGGCACGCGTCGGGCGAGTGCAGCGCACCACGCCTGCGATGATGTCCAACATCATGCCAATACGCCTGCCGCTTTCGCCCGCGCTGACCCTTGATGATGTGCTGGTGCTGGTCGCAAAAGAGATGATGTCCGCGTTACGTCACCAGCAGTATCCCCATGAAGCGTTAACCCGCGATCTTAAACTCGACCGCCCGCTCTACCACACCACCATCAACGTCGAGTTATTTGGCGACGATCTGGCCTTCAACGGCGCGAAAACTTTCCCGGTGAATACCAGCAACGGGCCGGTTGACGATCTGGCGATCTTCTTCTTTGGTTACGGCGACGAACACACGCTGGTCGTCGGCTTTGATGCTAATAGCGCGCTCTACAGCCCAGAGAGTTTAGCCGCCCATCACCAGCGCATGCTGGCGCTGTTTAGCGCGTTAATCGACCAACCGCACGCCGCGATTGGTGCCCCCTCGCTGCTGAGCGCAGAAGAGGAGCAGCTTTTTGCCCGCGCCAATGATACCTGCGCGCCCGTGCCGCCCCTCTCCTTTGCGGCGCTGTTTGAACGCCAGGCCAGAAGCACGCCGCACGCGCCTGCGCTTAACGATCGGCACACCCAGCTGAGCTACAGCCAGCTTAACCGCCAGGCGAACCGGCTTAGCCGCTATCTACAGGCGCAGGGTGTGCGCCCAGGCGACAGCGTCGCGCTGCTCCTGCCGCGCACGGTGGAGATGGTCATCGCCATGCTGGCAGTCGCCAAGGCGCAGGCCATTTACCTGCCCCTTGATGCCGATCATCCGGCGGAGCGCCTGCAGCATATTCTCGCCACCGCCCAACCGACGCTGATCCTCTCCTCGTCGCAAACGGCGGGGGTCGTTACCGGTTATCGCCAGCAGCAGATCGACAGTGACGCGGCGGTGGCGGCTATTGCGGCACAGCACGACGATAACCTGACCACGCTGCCACAACCGCAGCAGCCAGCGTATGTGCTCTTTACCTCCGGCTCCACCGGCGCGCCGAAAGGGGTACTGGTCTCTCACGGCGCGTTAACGAATTTCCTCACCGCCATGCAGCACACCGTGCAGCTGACGGCGCAGCATCGGCTGTTAGCCGTGACCACCCTTAGTTTTGATATCGCCGCGCTGGAGCTCTTATTGCCGCTGATGACCGGCGCGTCGGTCACTATCGCCTCACGTGAGTGCGCGCGCGACCCGCGTCTGCTGGCGCAGGCGATCGCTGAACATCAGATCACCCATATGCAGGGTACGCCCGCGCTGTGGCATGGGTTAGTGGCCTATCAGCCCGATTCGCTGTCTGGCCTGACGGCGCTGGTCGGCGGCGATGCGCTATCCCAAACGCTTGCGGAGCGTATGATCGCCCTCTCTGAGCGCGTCATTCAGCTCTATGGCCCCACCGAAACCACTATCTGGTCGACCTTAAGCGAGCTGAGCGCCGCGCACCCCTCGCCGTCGGTTATCGGTAAACCGCTCTTTAATACCCGCATCCATATCCTTGATGACGCACTGAAACCGGTGCCGGTTGGGCAGCCTGGCGAACTCTATATCGCTGGTGACGGGCTGGCGCTCGGCTATCTCAACCGCGCAGATTTAACCAGCGAGCGCTTTGTTGCCAGCCCCTTTGATGAGGAGGGTAAGCGGATGTATCGCACCGGCGATATGGCTTGCTGGAGTGAAGAGCAGACGATCGTTTTCCTTGGCCGGGTGGACAATCAGGTCAAGATCCGCGGCTATCGCATTGAACTCGGGGAGATTGAAAACGCGCTCAACGCCCTTCCCGACGTTAAACAGGCGCTGGTCGTCGCCCATGAGGAGAAAAAGAGCGGGCAGAAACGGCTGGTGGCGTACGTCGTGGCGCACGATGATGCAGCCTGTAGCCCGGACGCGCTGCGCGCGGCATCGGCGCAAAAACTACCGGACTATATGGTGCCCGCGCGGGTGATGGTGCTGGCACACTTCCCCCTGACGGCGAATGGCAAAATCGACCGCCGGGCGCTGCCGCAACCGACTTTTACCTCCCTCGCCCCGGTGCCGCCCGCTACTGCGCAGCAGCGGGAGCTGTGCCAGCTGTTTGCCGAGTGCCTGGCCATCGACCCGCCCGGTATTGATGACAACTTTTTTAGCCTCGGCGGGCACTCGCTGTTAGCCCTGCAATTACTCAGCCGCCTGCGCCAGAGTTTCGGCGTGGAGCTGTCGCTGAAAACCCTGTTTGATGCCCCGACCGTTGCCGAACTGAGTATGCAGATAGCGGCGGCGCACGGCCAGACCGCACGCCCTGCGCTGGTCGCACAACCGCGCCCGCCGCAGCTGCCGATGTCGTTTGCCCAGCAGCGCTTATGGTTGCAGCAGCAAATCGCCCCCAGCAGCGCCTACAATATGCCGCTGGCGCTGACGCTGAGCGGCCCGCTGGATACGGCAGTGCTGGCGCAGGCGCTCTCTGACGTTATCGCCCGCCACGAGAGCCTGCGCACGCTGTTAACTCAGCAGGAAGAGATGCCCTGCCAGCAGATCCTTGCGGCTCACGACGTGAAGTTTGCGCTGCCGACCCTCGCCATCGCGCCCGAGCACCTTGAAGCGCAGTTGGTAATGGAGTGCCAGCATCTCTTTGCGTTGGATAGTGAACTGCCGGTTAAAGCCTGGCTCTATCAACTGGCAGCAGAGCAACATGTTCTGCTGCTGCTCATTCACCATACCGCCGGGGATGGTGGCTCCCTGCTGCCGCTACTGGAGGATTTGCGTCTCTGCTGGCAGGCGCGTGCCGCAGGCCAACACCCGCAGTTGCAGCCGCTGACCGTCCAGTACGCCGATTACGCGCTCTGGCAGCGCGCGTTGCTGAGCGAAGCGCCGCGCCATAGCCAGCAGCTGGACTACTGGTGTCAACAGCTGGCGGACGTGCCGGAAGAGGTGACGCTGCCCGCCGACCGGCCTCGCCCCGCGCAGGCGGATTACCGTGGCGACCGCGTCGACTTCGCGCTCTCCGATGAGCTGTTATCGCGCCTGAAAAAACGGGGCGATGAGATGGGCGTGAGCCTGTTTATGCTGCTGCATGCGGCGCTGGCAACGCTGCTGCATCGCCTCGGCGCGGGTGATGACATCGTAATCGGTACGCCGCTTTACGCCCGCAGCGACGCCGCCCTGCTGCCGCTGATCGGCTATTTCGCCAATACGGCGGTGCTGCGAACGGATATGGGAGGCAACCCGACGCTAAGCGACATTGTCGCCCAGGCGAAATCGGCGGTGCTGGAAGCCAACCAGCATCAGGATCTCCCCTTTGAGCAGGTCGTCGAGGCGCTGGCACCCGGTCGCACCTTAGCCCGTCATCCGCTCTTTCAGGTGATGATGGTGGTCGATACACCGTGGCCGCAGGCGGTCACCTTCCCGCAAGTGACGGTGGCACAACGCCAGCTCCCGACCACCACCGCCAAATTCGATCTGCTGTTTCATTTTGATGTTGATGACGCGCAGCAACGCCTGAGCGGGCATATTGAATATGCCACCGCCCTCTATGATGGCCGCACGGTTGCGGGCTTTGCCGAACAGTTAATCCGGGTTATCGAAACTATCGCGCAGCGTCCCGAAGCCCGCCTTGCGCAGATCCCGCTGTTAAGCGCCGCGCAGCGTGAAACCGTGCTAAAGCGCTGGAACGCAACGGATGTGACGTTGCCGCCGCTGTCGCTGGCCGGGCTGTTTGAAACGCAGGTGCAGCGCTCGCCCGATGCCATTGCGGTGAAAGAGGGCGAGAAAAGGCTGAGCTATCGCCACCTCAATGAGGCAGCAAACCGGCTTGCGCACCGCCTGATGACGCAGACCGGGGGCGCACCGTTCTGCGCCGGGTTACTGATGCAGCACTCGATGAACGAAGTTATCGCCGTGCTCGCCGTTATCAAGGCTGGCGGTGCTTACCTGCCGCTGCGCATCACCGATCCGCTGGAGCGCCAGCAGTTAATGGTGAACGAGGCCGGCGCCACGCTACTGCTGGCCGATGCCACCTTACCGCTGCCTACGGTCGACAATGTCGTGTTTATCAGTGAGGAACCTGCGGGCGACTGGCCGCTAAGCAATCCGCCACTTATCTCTGCGCCCGGCAGCCTGGCCTATATCATGTTCACCTCCGGTTCGACCGGTAAGCCGAAAGGGATTGCGGTCGAGCAGCAGAGTGTGGCGGCGCTGGCGCTGGATCGCCGCTGGCGGGCAGAGGATCATCAGCGGGTGCTGCTGCACTCTCCGTCGGCCTTTGATGCCTCAACTTATGAGCTGTGGGTGCCGTTGCTGGGCGGCGGCACCGTTATCGTCGCGCCGTCGGGCGAGCTGGATATCGATACGCTGGCGCAGAGTATCGTCGATGAAAAGGTCACCGCGCTGTGGCTCACCGCCGGGCTATTTCACCTGATGGCAGAGGTGCATCCTGAGGCGCTGAAGGGCGTGCGTTTACTGATTGCGGGCGGGGATGTGCTCTCCATACACGCCATTCGCGAGGTGATGACGCATAACCCCGCGCTTGTGATGATGAACGGCTACGGGCCGACGGAAACCACCACCTTCGCCACCACATGGCCCATGGTGCAGATCCCGGAGGGCGTGACGGTGCCTGTCGGCACGCCGCTCGACAATACGCAGCTTTATGTCCTTGATGCTTACCTCAACCCGCTGCCGGTCGGCATGCCCGGTGAACTCTATATTGCCGGGATCGGGCTGGCGCGCGGATATCACCGCAACCCCTGCCTGACCGCGGCGCATTTTGTTGCGAACCCATTTTCAGTGCACGGCGAGCGCATGTATCGCTCCGGCGACCAGGTGCGCTGGCGCGAGGATGGCGTGCTGGAGTACCTGAACCGTGGCGATCAGCAGGTCAAAATTCGCGGCTTCCGCATTGAGCTGGCAGAAGTGGAAGCGGCCCTGCGAAAGCAAGCAGCGGTGGCTCAGGCGCTGGTGAGCGCTCGCGAGAACAACCAAGGGAACAGGCAACTGATTGCGTGGGTGACGGCAAAACCTGGCGCAACCTGCGATGCCGACGCGCTGCGCCGGGCGCTGGGCGCCCAGTTGCCGGACTTTATGGTGCCGGCAATGATTGTTCCCCTTGAGCACTTCCCTCTGACCGCGAACGGCAAAGTCGATCAGCGCGCCCTGCCCGCACCGCAGGTTGCCAGCGTCGCGCACCGTACGCCGCGCAATGACCTTGAGCGCACCCTCTGTACGCTCTTCGCCGCGGTATTGGGCGTGCCGGAGGTTGGAATTGATGATGACTTCTTTGCCCTCGGCGGCCACTCGCTGATGGCCTCCCGCCTGGTGAGCAAAATTCGCCGGGTGCTCAATCTCAATCCGGCGATCCGCGACCTGTTTGAAGCCCCGACGGTGGCGCAGTTTGCCGGGCGGTTGCAGGGCCACCAACCGACGCGCCCGCGCCTGTGCCAGGGCGAGCGGCCACCGCTTCTGCCGCTCTCTTCACCGCAGCGCCGTCTCTGGATGATCGACCGCATTGAGCAGGGTAAATACACCTACAATATGCCCGTCACGCTCACCTTACGGGGGGATATCGTCGTCTCCGCGCTGATGACGGCACTCGACGATATCGTGCTGCGCCATGAAAGCTTACGCACGCGCTTTCATGAGCTTAACGATGGGACGGTTTGCCAGAGGATCACCCCGGCCTCGATAGCCTGTTGCCCGCTGACCCTGCTCACGGTTTCCGCCGACGACCTGCCCCACGCCGTGCAGACCGCCGCACAATACACCTTCGATCTGGCGCAGGAAGATCCCTGTCGCGCCTGGTTGTTTAAGGTGGATGATGACCACCATCTGTTACTCATTCTGATGCACCATATCGCCAGCGATGGCGGATCGATTGCCCCGCTGCTGCACGATCTGGCAGAGGCCTACAACGCCCGCGCGCAGAACCGAGTGCCCGCCTGGAGACCGCTTGCGGTGCAGTATGCCGACTACACGCTGTGGCAGCAGGCGCTGCTCGGTGCGTCGGACGAGAACGACAGCCTCTTCAACCGCCAGCTGGCCTGGTGGCGCAATACGCTGCATGACCTGCCCGACGAACTTCAGTTGCCCACTGACCGGCCGCGCCCGCTGCGCGCCAGCTATGTGGGTAAACAGTGCCACTTCGCCATTGATGCCCGCACAACCGCAGCATTAGGGGCGCTGGCACGGCAGCATAACGCCAGCCTGTTTATGCTGTTACAGGCGGCGCTGGCGGTGCTGCTTTGCCGCTGCGGCGCGGGCGAGGATATCCCGATCGGCACGGCGGTCGAGGGGCGTAGCGACGAGGCACTCGAACCGCTGGTCGGCTTTTTTATCAACACCCTGGTGATGCGGACCGATCTCAGCGGCAATCCCTCATTTGTGGCACTGCTTGAGCGCGTTCGCGAGGGCGCGCTGGCGGCCTGGGAGCACCAGGATATCCCGTTCGAGAGCCTGGTCGAGGCGTTAAATCCCGCCCGCTCGCTGGCGCGCCATCCGCTCTTCCAGGTGATGCTGGTGCTGCAAAACGTCGCGCGCAGTGATGCCCTCTTCGATGAGTTGGAAACCGTGGTCGAGATGCCGTCGTTGCCGGTGGCGAAATTTGATCTCACCTTTAACCTCGAAGAGACGCCGGAGGGGCTGTGCGGCATGGTGGAGTACGCCGTGGATCTGTTTGACGAGGCGACCGTCGGGCGCATGGCGGGCTACTTCACCCACCTGCTGGCGGGCATCGCCACCGATGCCTCGCGTCGCGTGAGCGAACTGCCGATCTTCAGCGACGCTGAGCGGCACGAAATAATGCAGACGTGGAACAACAGCGCGCGCGAGGTTCCCGCCGCGACCTTTGCCGAACAGTTTGAAGCCATCGTGCGCGCAACGCCGCAGGCAATAGCCCTGATTGGCGACGAGGAGACATTGACCTACGCGCAGCTGGATCAGCGGGCAAACCGCCTGGCAAACCTGATGCTGGCGCGGGGAATTGGCGCCGAGCAGATTGTCGCCATCGCGCTGCCGCGATCCGTTGCCCTTATCGTGTCCATCATTGCCACGATGAAAACGGGCGCCGCCTATCTGCCTCTCGATCCTGATTACCCACCCGAGCGGGTGGCGTATATGTTAAGCCACGCGCAGCCAGGGCTGGTGATAAGCCAGGCGGCATTCGCCGACCGGCTGGCATCGGAGTATGCCGCGCTGCGCCTTGACCACCCGGCCCTGCGCGGGCTGCTTGCCGACCACAGTGCCGAAGCGATTACGCTGCCGCGCAGGTTGCAGTGCGATAACGCCGCCTACCTTATCTACACCTCTGGCTCGACCGGCGCGCCAAAAGGGGTCGTCGTCACCCATCGGGGGATTGGTCATCTGGTCGCCAGCATGGTTGAGCGCCTGCACGTGACGCCGCAAAGCCGCGTATTGCAGTTCGCCTCGCCAAGCTTCGACGCCTCATTCTGGGATATCAGCATGGCACTGCTGAGCGGCGCGGCGCTGGTCGTGGCGGCAAAAGAGGCGCTAACCCCTGGCAAACCGCTTTATACCCTGATGCACGATCGCGCGGTTACCCATGCCACGCTGCCACCGGTTGGGCTGGCGGTTATGCCACGCGAACCGCTGCCCGCCCTGGCAACGCTTATTGTCGCTGGCGAGGCCTGCCCGCCGGAACTGATCGCCTTCTGGGGCACCGGGCGGCGAATGATTAATGCCTATGGACCGAGCGAATCGACCGTTTGCGCCACCATCAGCCAGCCGTTGCAGGCCGACCGCCTGCCGCCGATTGGCAGCCCAATTTTCAACATGCAGGCTTATGTGCTGGACGCGCATCTGCAACCCGTTCCGCCGGGGGTAAAAGGCGAACTCTATATTGCCGGTGAAAGCCTGGCGCGCGGCTACCTGAAACGGCCTGATTTAACGGCAGAACGCTTCGTCGCCAACCCCTTTGGCGCACCAGGCAGCCGGATGTACCGCACCGGCGATATGGCAAGCTGGAGCCGTGAGGGCGAGCTGATGTTCGCCGGGCGCGTCGATCACCAGGTCAAAATCCGCGGTTTTCGTATTGAGCTGGGCGAGATTGAATCCCAGCTGCGAAAACATCCGCAGATCACGCAGGCGACGGTGATTGTCCGCGAGGATAAGCCCGGACTGCGCCAGCTGGTGGCTTACGCCGTTGCCCGCGATGAGCAGGCGCAGGGCGGGGAGATCCGCGACTTTTTACGCGACTTTCTGCCGGACTATATGGTGCCGGTTGCCGTGGTTCTGCTACCGGCGATACCGGTCACGCCAAACGGCAAAGTCGACCGCCGCGCGCTGCCTGCGCCGCAGTTTACCCGCACCCAGCACACCCCACCGCGTAACGCGCAGGAGCAGCTGCTCAGCACCCTGTTCGCCGAGTTGCTCAACCTGGCGGAGGTCGACCGCACGACAAGCTTCTTCGAGCTGGGCGGCGACAGCATCACGGCGATACAGCTGGTCGCGCGCGCCCGTCAGGCGGGCTGGCTATTCACCCCGCGCGATGTGTTTGAGCATAAATCGGTCGCCGGGCTGGCTGGCATCATGACCGCCGTTGCAGAGCAGGATACCGCCCCGCAGGTTGCTGCCGTCGGCGACCTGCCCGCGACCCCGATCATCCACTGGTTGATGGAGAACCCCGGCGATATCAACGCCTTTTGCCAGGCAACGCTGCTGCACACGCCCGCAGAACTGGATGCGCAAACCCTGCGCGAGCTGCTCGCCGAGCTGCTCAGGCACCATGATGCGCTGCGCTTAACTGCCCGCCGCGAGGCCAACGGCGAGATCCATCTCGCTGTGCCGACTGCCATGGATGAGAGTGAGATGCTGGAGATTGTTGACTGCCTGCCGCTCTCGCCTGAGCAGCGGCAGCAGCAGATAGAAGAGGCGTGTCGCCGGGCGAAACAGCGGCTCGACCCGGCGCGCGGCAAGATGGTGCAGGCCGTCTGGTTCCGCGCCGCCTGCGGCGAACCGGGCCAGCTGATGCTGGTGTTGCACCACCTGGTGGTGGACGGCGTCTCCTGGCGGATACTCGCTGCCGACCTGCTTGCCCTCTGGCGCGCCCGTGCTGCGGGGAGAAACGCGCAGCTGACCGACGCAGGCACCTGCTTTCGCGCCTGGGCGCTGCGCCTTGAGCAGGAAGCGCAACGCCGGGGTGATGAGCTGGCGCACTGGCAGAGCGTGCTCAGCCAGCCGGATGGGCTGTTAACCACACGACCTCTTGCAGGCACGCGGGACACCCTCGCCACCAGCGCCTCTTTGCAGATGGAGCTTGGCAGCGAATTTACCCAGCCTCTGCTGGCCACCCTGCCCGCGCGCTTTCACGCCGGTATCAACGATGTGCTGCTCTGCGCCCTGGCGCTGGCCATCACGGCATGGCGCGAGGATGGGCAAACGGATGTGCTGCTGGATGTCGAAGGGCACGGGCGCGAAGAGCTGGCGGGAACCGCGCTGTCGAACACCGTTGGCTGGTTTACCACGCTCTACCCGGTGCGTCTTGCTCCGGGTCGCGCACAGTTAACCCATCCCCACTCGCTGAGTAGCGCGCTGAAGAGCGTCAAAGAGCAGTTGCGCCAGGTGCCGGGCAACGGGCTGGGTTACGGCCTGCTGCGCTATCTCAATCCGCAAACGCGCCCGCAACTTGCCGCGCTGCCACAGCCGCAAATCGGCTTTAACTATCTGGGCCGCCTCAGCGTTGAAGAGGCGCGGGACTGGCAGCTTGCGGCTGAGGCCCGCCTGCTTGATACCCGCGCACACGACAGCTTCGCGCTGCCGCATGCCCTCTCGCTCAATGCCGTGGTGGAAGCGCGTGCAAGCGGCCCGGTGCTGGTGGCGAACTGGAGTTGGGCGACTGAGCTTTATGCTGAAGATCGCGTCAGCCGCCTGGCTACGGGGTGGTTTAGCTGGCTGAAAGCGCTGTCGCAGCTTACGCAGGTCGACGATATCGGCGGTTTCACCCCTTCAGATGTGCCCCTGGTGGCGCTGCAACAGGCGGGGCTGTCAAAACTTCAGGCAAAATGGACGAAGAAAAAATGAGTATGGATATTAAAGAGATACTGCCGTTATCCCCGTTACAGAAAGGTCTGCTGTTCCATATGCTGCTTGATACGCGCGGCAGCGATGCCTATCAGGTGCAACAGGTTTATCAACTTGAGGGGGAGCTGGATGTCGCCAGGCTCAGGCAGGCCGTCGGGCAGCTGCTGGCACGTCATCCCCACCTCTGCGCCGGGTTTGAGTATGAAGAGGTCGACACGCCGGTTCAGTTGATCCTCTCTGGCCTGCCGCTCCCCTGGCAGGAGATCGATCTAAGTATCCTGTCAACGTCGCAGCAGGCGTCCGCTTATGGTGCGTTGCTGGAAACGGACTACAACACCCGCTTCGCCGCCGACACGCCGCCTCTGCTGCGCTTTACCCTCGTGAAGTGCTCGCCGACGCAGCATAAGCTGATCTTTACCAATCACCACCTGCTGCTGGATGGCTGGTCGATTCCGGTTCTGCTCGATGAGCTGTTTCGCTTATACCTCGCGGAGCCGTTGCCGCCCGCCGTATCCTATCGCGACTATTTGTATTGGCTTGCCGAGCGTGACACCGAGAAGATGCGCGAGGCCTGGCGCGAGGCGTTACGCGGCCTGCAAGGCCCTACCCATCTCGCCAAAGGGCGCACCACCGACAATTTGCAGCCGCACCTGCTCCACAGAACGGTGGATGCCGACCGTACCCGGCAGCTTAACCGCTGCGCCCGCGAGCTTGGCGTAACGGTCAATACGCTGTTGCAGTGCGCCTGGGGCATGCTGCTTGGCGCGCTTACCGGGCGCTGCGACGTGGTTTTCGGCATTACTGTTTCCGGCAGACCGGCGGAGCTTAGCGGTATCGAAAGGATGGTCGGGTTACTGATCAACACGCTGCCGCTTCGCCTCAGCTGGCGCATGGAGGAGAGTTTTGCCACGCTGCTGCAACGGCTACAGGCGGAGCAGACGCGCCTGCTCGACAGCCAGTATCTCGATCTCACCACCATCCAGGCTGACGCTGGCGGCGAGGCGCTGTTTGATACGCTGATGGTGTTTGAGAACTACCCGCAGAGCGCAAGCGCCGAAATGAGCGAAAAATTAACGGTTTCGCTCGCCTCACACCGCGGCGGCGATGCCTCCCACTACCCGCTGGGGCTTATCGCTGTTCCCGGCGAATCGCTCGCGCTGCGCTTTAGCGCGCTGGCCGATATCTTCCCCGATGAGGAGGTTGAGCGGCTGGCGGATCGCTTCCTGCATCTGCTTTACACCATGATTGACCGCCCTGACAGCCTTATCGGCCACGCTTCGCTGTTACTGCCGCAGGAGGCGCAGGCGCTGCTTCCCACACCGTCATCGTTCGATAAGAGGACGCAAACCACGCTGCACGAGGTGTTTGAACAGTGCGCCGCGCACTACCCGGATGCCACTGCCCTCTCGCTTGGCGAAAAGACGCTTTGCTACGCCGAGCTTAACCAGCGGGCGAACCAACTTGCCCGTCATCTGGTGAGCTGCGGCATCGGCAGCGAAGAGATTGTGGCGCTGGCGCTGCCGCGCACGCTTGAGGCGCTGGTGGCTATTCTTGCGGTGCTGAAAGCGGGCGCGGCCTGGCTGCCGCTGGATGTGCATAACCCGCCGGAGCGGCTGGCCTACATTCTCTCCGACGCCAGACCGGCGCTAATCGTGTCACTCCAGGCGCACGCGGAGATGTTTGATGAATCGCAGCTGCTGCTCCTTGATAGCGCTGAAAGCCAGCAACGGCTGGCGCAGCAGAGCGGCGCGGATCTCCAGCAAAGCGAGCGGCTGCGCCCGGTGCATGCGCACAACCTCGCCTATATCATTTACACCTCTGGCTCCACCGGCAATCCAAAGGGGGTGATGATCCCGCACAGCAATGTGCTGCGTCTTTTCGCCGCGACAGAGGCGTGGTTCAACTTCTCGCGCCACGATATCTGGACGCTGTTTCACTCCTGCTCGTTTGATTTCTCGGTCTGGGAAATATGGGGCGCATTGCTCTATGGCGGCGAGCTGGTGGTGGTGCCCTTTATGGTCAGCCGCGATGCGCAGGCCTTTTTGCGGCTGTTAAGCGAGAAAAAAGTGACCATCCTTAACCAGACGCCGTCCGCTTTTTATCAGTTGATTGAAGCCGAGCGCGATCTTGAGCACGACGAACTGCCGCTGGCGCTGCGCAAGGTGATATTTGGTGGCGAAGCGCTGGATCTCAGCCAACTCGAGCGCTGGTATCAACGCCACCCGGATACGGCTCCCGAACTTATCAATATGTACGGCATCACGGAAACCACCGTGCATGTGAGCTATCAGCCGTTAACCGCGGCGCGGGCGCGCGAGGCGACAGGCAGCCTTATCGGCGTGGCGATCCCCGATCTGCATATCCATCTGCTGGATGATGCGCTGCGTCCGGTGCCACCAGGCGTTGAGGGCGAAATGTATATCAGCGGTGCCGGGCTGGCGCGCGGCTATCTAAACCGGGTCGAACTCTCCAGCCAACGCTTTGTTGCCGATCCCTGGGGTGCGCCGGGCTCGCGCATGTATCGCTCCGGCGATATCGCCGTCAGGAGCACAGAGGGAGACCTGCACTACCTGGGGCGCGCGGATCAGCAGGTGAAACTGCGCGGGTTTCGTATTGAGCTGGGCGAAATTGCCGCCGTCCTGCGAAGCGCCCCGCAGGTTACCCATGCAGAAGTGGTGCTGCTTGATGCCGACACTCAGCCGCAGCTAGTGGCCTACGTCACCGCCGACACGCATGCGCCGCTCGATATTGCCGCGCTGCGCAGCCTGGCGGCAGCGAAACTGCCGGGCTACATGGTGCCGAGCGCGATTATGCAGATTGAACAGTTCCCGCTGACCCTCAACGGCAAGCTGGATAAACGCGCCCTGCCGCGCCCCGATCTGAGTGCCGGAAGCGCACGACGCGCACCGCGCAGCGTGCAGGAGGAGATTCTGCTGGGGCTGTTTACCGAGGTGTTGCAGTCAGACGCCCCCGGTATTGATGACGACTTCTTTGCCCTCGGCGGCCATTCGCTGCTGGCGATGCGTCTGGTGAGCCGTATCACCCGCGTGCTGGAGGTCGAGGTGCCGATCCGCACGCTGTTTGATTATCCAACGGTCGCGCAGCTTGCCGGGCAACTGACGAAACAGGGAAGCCAGCCTGCTGAGCCCCTCTGCCCACGGCCACGCAGCGCCAGGCTGCCGCTCTCTTTTGCCCAGCAGCGGATGTGGCTTTTGAAAAACCTCGATAACAACCATGCGGCTTACAATATGCCGCTCGCCATCCGCTTACAGGGGGAGCTGAACGACGCCGCACTGCGTGAAGCCGTGCGGGATGTGGTTGAACGTCATGAGATCCTGCGCACGCGCTACCCGCTCCACCAGGGGCAGCCCTGGCAGGAGATCCTCGCTCCCGATGCGTTTGAAGTGACGTTTGAGGTGAGCGATATCGCGGCTTCGTCGCTTACCGATGCCCTTAATCACGCCGCAGCCTACCCGTTTGAGCTGGCAGAAGAGATCCCGCTGCGCGCCAGCCTGTTCCATCTTTCGCAAACCCGGCAGCATGTGCTGCTGCTGGTTATCCACCATATCGCCTGCGATGGTGGCTCGCTGGCACCGCTGTTTCGCGATCTCGCCTGCGCCTATACCGCGCGCTGCGCCATGCAAGCCCCGCAGTGGACGCCGCTGCCAGTGCAGTACGCCGATTACGCCCTCTGGCAGCGCGAGAGGCTGGGCGACATTGAGAACCAGAGCGAGACTGCCGCAGAGCAGGTCGCCTTCTGGCGTGAAGCCCTTTCCGGCGTGCCGGAAGCGATGACGTTGCCCGTCGATCGTCACCCGACGACCGAGACGAGTTACGTTGGCGAGCAGGTCAGGCTGCGCATTGATGAGAAGCTTTATCAGCAAATTACACAGCTGGCGCGCCATGAGGGGGCAACGCCCTTTATGGTGCTGCAAACCGCCGCCGCGATCCTCTTTGGCCGCATGGGCGCCGGGGAGGATATTACGCTCGGCACCGCCGTCGCCGGGCGATCAGATGAGGCGATGCGCGATCTCGTCGGCTTCTTCGTCAATACCCTGGTACTTCGCGTTTATCTGGCGGCGAAACCCACGGTGACTGAGGCGCTGGCCCAGGTGCGCGAGTTTATGCTCTCCGCCTGGGTTAACCAGGAGGTTCCCTTCGACTGGGTGGTGAAAAGCCTTAACCCCGAGCGCGTCTCTGGCAGGCATCCGCTCTTCCAGGTGATGATGGTGCTGCAAAATAACGACGCCACGCCCCCGGAGTTCGCGGATCTGACGCTTTTGCCGCAGCCTGTCGGACTGGTGACCACCAAATTTGATTTGACCTTCAACGTTGAGCAGGTTTACGGCGAGCGCGGCGACGTCAGCGCGCTGGAGGTGCAAATTGACTACCCGGTCGATCGCTTTGATGGGCAGACCATCGCTGCGCTGGCGGACTACTTCATACACCTGTTGCAGGCCATGGTGGAGGAGCCGGAGAGTGCGGTGATGACGCTGCCGCTGCTCACTGACCGGCAGCGTAACGAGATGCTCGAAGTATGGAATGAGACCCGTTGCGACGTGCCGCCCGCCACCCTGGCCGCGCAGTTTGCCCGCCAGGTCGCCGCCACGCCGCAGCGTATCGCCGTCAGCTGCGGGCAGGAGCAGCTGAGCTACCAGCAACTGGATGCCTGCGCCAGTGCCCTCGCGCAGCACCTGCAACAGCAGGGCGTAAACAGCGAGCAGGGCGTGGCGGTGCTGATGACACGCTCACTTTCGCTGGTGATTGCCCTTCTCGCGGTGGTGAAAGCGGGCGGTTTCTATGTGCCGCTGCGGGCGAGCGATCCCGCAGAGCGCTGGCAACATTGTATTGATGAGCTGGATCTGCGCATCGTGCTGCTGGATGAGATCCACCGCCAGGCGGCGCTGCCACCGGGCATTGCGCGGCTTATCGTCGATGAGGCGGCAACCCGCGCCACGGCAGAGGGCGTTGCAACAACGGTCACGCCGCACCATCTGGCTTATGTGATGTTCACCTCCGGCTCGACAGGCAAACCGAAGGGCATTGCCACCACTCAGGATAACGTGCTGGCGTTGGCACGCGACCGCCGCTGGCGAGCGGAGGCCTGCCAGCGCATTCTGCTGCACTCGGCCTATGCGTTTGACGCCTCCACCTGGGAGCTGTGGGGAACGCTGCTTAATGGCCACCATGCTGTGATCGTCCCCGGTGAAACGCTGGATCTGCCCCTGCTTGCCGACACGCTTGTGGCGGGTGAGGTTACGACCGCCTTTTTAACCTCCGGGCTGTTCCGCCTGATCGCCGAGGAGGCGAGCGACTGCCTTGCAGGCTTACGCCGGGTTTATACCGGCGGGGAGACGATCTCCGCCAGCGCGGTTCAGGCGGTGCGTGAGCGCTGGCCGCATCTCGAACTGCTGAATATTTATGGCCCGACGGAGATCACCACCTATGCGACGGACTACCCCATCACTCAGGCCGATGCGCCCTACCTTGACGTGCCGATTGGCAGAGCGTTCGATAACACCCGACTCTACGTGCTTGATAGCCATCTGCAGCCGGTGCCACCGGGCGTGGCGGCAGAGCTCTATATCGCCGGACGCGGGGTGGCACGCGGCTATATCAACCACCCGACGCTGAGCGCGGCACACTTTGTCGCCGATCCCTTTGGCCCCACAGGAAGCCGGATGTACCGCACCGGCGATATCGTCAAATGGCGGCGCGATGGCGCGCTCTGTTTTGTCAGCCGCCGCGATCAGCAGGTGAAAATTCGCGGTTTCCGCATTGAACCCGGTGAAGTGGAGATGGTGCTGAAACAGCACGCTGCGGTTCAGCAGGCGGCAGTAGTAGCCCTTGAGGATCGCAGCGGCAATAAGCAGCTTGTCGCCTATGTGGTGCCCTCTGTGCCGGAGACCGATCTCAGCGCAGCGCTACAACAGTTTGCGCGCGAGCGCCTGCCGGACTTTATGGTGCCCGCGGCGATTGTGCTGCTGGCGGCGCTGCCGCTTAACGCCAACGGTAAGCTGGCACTTGCGGATTTACCGAAGCCCGATTTCCATATTGAGCCAGGGCGCGCACCGCAAAACGAGCGGGAAAGCTGGCTGGCTGCGCGGTTTTGCGAACTGCTCAATGTGGAAACCGTCACCGTCGACAGCAGCTTTTTTGCCCTTGGCGGCCACTCATTACTGGCGGCGCGGCTGATTAACGCTATCGACAAAACGTGGCAGGTGAAACTGACGCTGCGCGATCTGTTTGAGTACCCGACGGTGGCGCTGCTGGCGCAGCGGCTTCAGAGCAACCACCGCAGCAACGTGCTGGATGTGATGCTGCCTCTGCAACCGCACGGGGAGAAAACGCCCCTCTTCTGCCTGCCGCCCGGCGGCGGGTTGAGCTGGTCCTACGCCGGGCTTATTCCCTGGCTTGGCGACACGCAACCGCTGTTTGGCCTGCAATCGCACCGGCTGAGCAGCGGGGTGTCGTTACCCTCGGTTAACGCGCTGGCAAAAAGTTACCTCGCGGAGATAGTGAAGGTGCAGCCACACGGCCCCTATGCCCTGCTCGGCTGGTCATTTGGCTGCCATCTGGCCCAAGAAATCGCCACCCTGTTGCAGCAGGCCGGGCAGGTTGTCAGCACGCTGATCCTGCTTGATGGCTACCCGCTGGGCGAGCGCTACCGCGACAGGGAGCGGCAAGACAGCGAGAGCCTCTCGGCGCTGTTTGAAGCCTTAACCGGCAGCGTGCCCGCAGAGAGTGCGCTTACCGTCGAGGCGCTGCGCCGCCGTTTAGTGACGCAGGAGCATCCGCTGGCGGTGATGGAGCCAGTGGTATTTGAGCGTATCCTTGCGGAGTTTCGCGAGGCGCCGCGCCTGCTGGCAGCCTTCACGCCGTCGCGCTTTCAGGGGGATATCCTCTTCCTGCGCGCGGCAACGCGGCGCGACGGCGAAGAGGGTTTCGATGCGCAGCTGTGGGCACCCTTTGTCGAGGGGAGAATCGCTATCCACACCCTGCCCTGCACTCATGACGGTATGTTCAGCCCGCAGGCGTTGCAGCAGGCCGGGCCGCTGATCCGCGACTGGATAGCCAAAGAGAAGTAATTTCCGTGGAGTAAAAAAACCGCCTGCAGGGCGGTTTTTTTTATCTCTGCGTCAGAAGCGGCTCTTTTTAAGGCCGAGCGAAAAGAGCGTTAACTTGATGGCCGGCACGCTGAGGATAAAGAGCGCCAGCAGAAGCAGAAACTGGCACGCATCCAGCGCCAGCAGCCAGCCGCATGCCAGCGCCACACCGAGGCCGGAGTCCGCCTGATCAAGAAAGTGAAACAGCCATCGGCGGCGCGCGGGCAGCGTGCCCGGCGCAATCCCCAGCGCCCGTTTCAGCGCCGAGTTCGGCAGCTCGCCAAGCATATAGCCCAGCCCCGTTGCCGCACCCAGCAGCCACGGGTTCTCCATCTCATTTGCCAGGCAGAAGGGGGCCACCAGCATGCTGATAAACGGCACAATCACCATCCCTCGCCAGGTTTTGTTGCCGCCAAACAGACGTGCATTGAGCGGCACCGCAAGCCAGGGCAGCGCGTTGCAGGTCACCACCGCCATATGCACGCAGCCAGCAATAAACACCGGCAGCAGCAGCTGCCAGAGCGCCCACAGGGTGGGATTATCCATGCACGCCTCCGAGATGCAGCAAGCCAAACAGCGCCGCGCCGCTAAGGCAGAGCGTTATCAACGTCATCAGTGAGGAGAACTTCGGGAAGGGGCGGTTGAGAAGCATCGCCAGGCTGAAGAGCGTTAATGCCACGCTCAGCAGCCGGGCGCAGATCAGCGGCGGCAAAACGAGGGCCAGCAGCGCCCAGCCGCTAAGGATAAAGAGGCTCCAGAAGACCGGCATGCCCAGATACGCCAGTGCGGCATGGTGGGTGATATTGCCGCTTTCATTGAACCGGGAGAGGCGAAGCGCGCCGCACACTACCATCAGGGCGAGAAAAAAGGCGCTACCGCCGCGATAGCCGCTGAGGTAAAAAATCAGCGCGGGTGCCACCAGGTAGAGCAGCAGATCGCAAAAGCCATCAAGGTAGCGGCCAAAGGGGCGCTCACAGCCGAGCCAGCGCGCCAGTTTGCCATCCAGCGCATCGGCCAGCATCGCAAGGTAAAGCAGGCTGATACTGAGCCAGAGAGCACCGGACAAGGCGGCACCGATCCCGCCAAGGGCGATAACCATGCCCGTCAGCGTCAGGCAATCCGGCAGCGACAGACGGCAGATAAAGGGATAGTTCATCCTTGCACCTCCGGAAAAAACGCTTTCAGCTTTCGCCGTGCTATCAGGCAACGCAGCCGCGCGCGGTCGATACGGCTGTGATGGCGTGCATCAACGGGTAGCTTCGCGCAGAGCCAGAAGCGGACCGTCTCGTCGGGAAAGAGAGTTGCCAGCAATGGCGCGGCGGTGCGGCACTGCGCCGCCTGTTGCAGCACCACGCAAATCTCCCCCTGCGGCCCCTGCACCACCGCGCTGTCGGCGATCCCCGGCAGCCCATTAAGCTGCTTTTCCACCGCATAGGGCGAGAGCGTTAAGCCCGACGGCGTACGCAGTTGGTCGGCGATCCTGCCCGTCAACCAGAGGCGCTGCTGCGCGTCGAGAAAGCCGCTGTCTCCGGTGCGGTGCCAGATGCGCCCCTCGGGATCGCGGATTTTCGTGCGCTGCTCCGCCTGCGGGTTATCGAGATAGCGGGTCAGCACCTGCGGCCCGCAGACCAGAATCTCCCCCTCCTCCCCCACAGGCTGAGGAACCCGCTCGCGCGCAATCAGGATCGCGGTTTGCGGCCCCGGTCGCCCGACAAGGTAGCCTGGCTGCCGATCCCAGGCGTCAAGAAGCTCGTCGACACTAACATTGCTGATGGGATCGGCTTCCGACGCGCCATAATTAACCGCGCAGGCGGCTTTGGGGAAATAGCTGCGGGCAGCCAGTAACAACGCCCGCGTTACCGGCGCGCCGCCAATAATCACCTCTCTTACCGACGCAAAGGTGCACTGCTGAACTTCGGCATAGGCGACAAGCTCTCTTAGCCAGGCGGGCGAGACGCTCAGGCGCGTGATCTGTTGGGCGTTAATCGCGTCGGCAATCATCTGCACCGGCAGGCGGCCCTGCTCATCAAAACCGGGCAGCAGGGAGCAGCAGCCCGCGTGAAAATGGCTGAACAGTGTCAGGATCGGAAAAGAGGTCACATCCCGCTGCTGGCGGTGTGGAAAGAAGTGGCTCATCGCCTGACACTGCGCCCGCAGCGAGTGGTGGGAGCGCACCACGCCTTTTGGCGTGCCCGTCGATCCGCTGGTAAAGGTCAGCAGCGCGGTCGCCTCGTCATCAAGGGCCTCAACGCGAAAAGCGGTGTTAACGCCCTCCGGCTCTGCCTGCGCTAAAGGGGCGGTAAAGATCCGCGGCGTATCGATCGTAAAGCGGCGAATCATCCACAGCTCCGGCAGCAGACACCACCCTTTTCCGGCGCTCTGCGCCACGATCATGGCGCTCAGACGCGCCTGCTTCAGACAGCTGCGCAGCTGTTGGCGCGCCATCTCTTTTTGCACCAGCACCGGAATCAGCCCGGCTCCCAGCATCGCGTAGAGCAGCAGGTAAAACTCGATGCCCGGCGTCATCAGCAGCAGCACGCGTTGGCCCGTATGCAGCCCGCTGCTCTCCAGCCTGCGTTGATACACCGCCGCACGGGAGAGAAGCTCGGCATAGGTGACAGTTTCAGGCCCGGCACAGAGCGCGGGCAGCGAAGGGGGCTGTTGCAGCAAAAAGTCACAGAAGTTCATGGCGCACATCCCTGTAGTAGAGTCCATAGTGGTGAAAAACCTTGTTCGGGCTGCAACAGGCGCGCAGCGCGGTGGCGGTTGTCGGCCCTTTCCAGTTAAGCAGTGCCGCACCGAGGCGCGGCCACTGGGCATCGAAGCTGAAGAGAAAGCGGCGCACCAGCGTGGCGTAGAGCAGAGAGCGGCGGTAGCGCGGCACAATCATGATGGTTTTGAAGATCCCCGCCCGCTGGCGCTTATCCGCCAGCGTAAACAGCAGCCCGGCGACATCGCCCTGCGGGCCAAAGGCGAGACAGGAGCCGGGTGCCTGGCAGTAGGGTTGCAGCGTATCGGCGTTAAAGTGCCAGTCGAAGAGCGCCTCGCTGCTGATGCTCCAGCCGATATTGTTAGCAAAGTGCCGGGTGATGAGCGCATACAGCGCCTGCCGGTGCGCCTGCCACAGCGCGGGCGTCAGCGGCTGGAGGGAAAAGTCAGCGGTGCGCCAGCGCCCGATATCCTCTGCGGGAAGGGATAGCTGGCGCACCACGTCCGCATCTTCAAACAGCGAGAAGTAGCGCGCCAGCGGCTGAAACCCCATCTGCCCCAGCAGGTGTTGATACCAGGGTGGGTTATAGGGCTCACCGGCAAACGGCGCGCAGGTCGGCGTATCCAGCCGCAGGCGAAATTTCCCTAAAGTGCTGAAATTAATCGGGCCGATAAGCCGTGAGGCCCCCTGCGCTTTTGCCCAGCGCATCAGGGCGCGAAACAGGCGATGGTTGGGAATGCGGTTATTGATGGTCTCCCAGAAACCAAAGTTGACCACCGTTTCCCCGGCGGCGTTGAGGGTGGCGAAGCCCGCTAAGCGCGCGCAGTCGCGAATGTAGCCGGTCCAGACGCGGCCCTGCTGCATAAAGGGATTGGCGGCGCTGAACTGACGCGCCATCTCAGCCTCATCTTCGCCCGGCCAGTAAGGATCATGGGCATAGATGTGGGGTGCAATCGCCAGAAAGCCCTTATCCAGCGTATCGCCTGCCTGCCACTCCTGTTCAATCAACGGTCGGTTCATTTTCCCCTCTCCCTCTCTCTGTGCCGCGCGTAATCTGCCCGCTCGCGCCATCCATGCGGATCACCTCGCCCTGCTGAAGCTGGCGGGTCACGCCGGGTACGCCAACAATCGCCGGAATGCCCATCTCGCGGGCGACGATGGCGGAGTGCGATAGCGTCGATCCGCGCTCGACAATCAATCCGCTAAGACCCGGAAAGAGCGGTGCCCAGCCCGGATCGGTGCGCACGGTGCAGAGGATGGTGCCGTCCAGCCTGGCTGCCTCCTCCGGCGAGAGCACCAGGCTCACCGGCGCTTCCACCGTGCCGGGGTAGCAGCCGGTGCCTTGCAGTTGCGTAATCTCTGCCGTCGGCTGCTGCGCGGCGTGTAAGGTTTGCTGCTGGTACAGCGTCTGGGTAAGAGAGAGGCGGTTAGCCGGCTCCTCCTCCTGCTGATAGCCCGCATATTCGGCGCGGCGCTGGGCGATAAGTGTGGTTAAGCCCGTTTGCACCGCCGTTCCCTCTAGCCCCTGGTAGATCTCCTCCCGTGTCAGCCAGAAGATATCCCGATCGCTCTCCAGCACACCTTCAAGTGCCAGCTGGTGCCCCAGTTGAAGATAGATATCGCGGTAGAGGGCAAACATTTTTGTGCGGGTGAAGCGCATCGTTTCGCGGTGGTGGATCGCACGCCTCAGCCTGCTGAGATCGCGCTTGAAGCGCGCCAGCGCGCGTTTGCCGCGCGTCTGCTGCAAACGGCAGAAGACTCTCTCTTCCGCTGCGGCCCGCAGCGTGCCCGTCGGCTTTGCGTGCACGGTTTCGCTGTTCAGGTAGTTACGCAGTACGTCAAACAGAAAACGGGGATCCTGGCGTAGCGTGATAGTTTCCAGCTTGAGTTCGCCAATGGTGCGATCGCCGTAGCGTTCGATGTAGTCGAGACACTGCTGGTAAAAGTGCTCGTCCAGCGCTTTCAGGCGAATAAGCAGATGGGCGCTGGCATCGCTCTGAATAAGCGCCGCCAGCTGCGGGCGTTGGCGAGCATACTGGCTCAGCGCCAGCAGGTGCCGGGTCGGCTCCGTGCTGATAAGTTGCCCCTCGTCCGCCAGCAGATCGCCACTCATTTGCTGATGCTCATCGGGCCAGAGTTCGCGCAGCAGCGCCTGTACGTTGCCGTTGTAACGGGCCACGTAAAAGTCATTCACAATCGGCGCGGTCCAGCGCGCCAGCAGGTGTTGATCAAGGTATTTAAGCCGGGCGATAAGCTCCGCCGGGGAGAGGGTGTGGAGAGCGTCGCGATCGATATAACTCTGCGCAAGGGTGTAGTTATGCAAAAAGTCACGGATGCGCGGTTCAAGGGTGAAGAGCGCCCAGCCAACCCGTGCGCCCATCTTTAGCATTGCTGGCAGTGCGGCGACCTTTTCACGGGTGGAGAGCTGCTTATCCCTGATGGTGTCGACCGGCTCCTCCAGCCCCATCATCGCTTCCATATCACGCTTATTCATCCTGAACGACGGCAGCAGCAGCAGGGCGCGATACCAGTTCTGGATGTTGTAGTAGACCCGCCCGCGCACCAGGCTGAGCATATTGTCGGTGATGGCCCGGCGCTGGTCGCGCTCCCTGGCAGAGCAACCCACCAGTTGCAGGGTCTGCTCATATACGGTGGCGTAAGCGGCGCGGGCAAAGGAGAAGGTGAGCGGCGTCGTCAACCCGCAGTAAGACTCCTGAATATTGGCATTGTCACAGATCAGCATCTCGCTCACGCAGCTGCTATCTTTCGGCAGATGGGTGATGGGGCGGGTTTGCAGCAGATAGAGATGGTTATCTTTGAGCGTCCACTCAATGTCCTGCGGCGCGCGCAGCGCCCGGGCGATGGCGGCGCCCATATCGCGCAGAGCGAGGATCTGCGCCGCCGTCAGTGAGGATGCCGCCGCCTGGTCGGCAGCAAGCTCCACCTCGCGGGTGCCGTTGCCGCGCTTGCGGTCAAAGACCACCGCGGTGGTTTTCTCGCTGAGGGATTGCGTGAAGCTATTGCCCTCTAGCGGCACGCTAAATTCGTCGGTGCTGCACTGCCCGGAGACGATCCCCTCCCCGCTGCCCCAGGCGGCGGAGATAAGCATCGTCCGGCGCGACCCGCTGACCGGGTGCGCGGTAAACAGCACGCCTGACACCTCGCCTTCGACCATCTCCTGAATAATGACCGAACAGTGGATCGCGCTTAGCGCCAGCCCTTTGCGCAGGCGGTAGGCCATGGCGCGCGCGCTCCATGTCGACATCATCACCCCTTTTACCGCATCGACCAGCTGCTGCTTGCCGCGCTGAAACAGAAAGCTGTCCATCTGCCCGGCAAACGAGGCCTGGCGGGCATCTTCGTCGCTGCAGGAAGATCGCACCGCCCAGAGCATCTCGCCATCAAGGGCGTCGAGCGCCTGCATCAGCGGTTCCGGCAGCGGCAGCCGGGCAAGGCGCGCGCTGATTTTCCCGGCAAGGGTTTCAACCTGATCGGCGGGCATCAGTGGTGAGAGTTGCGCTATCAACTGCGCAGCTTTTGCATCACAACGCAGCATCTCATCCATCGCGCTGGCGGGGATCACCCACCAGTTCGGTACCGGATAGCCGTGGGCAGTGAGCCACAACAGGTTGGCTGCCTTGCCGCCCAGTTGCTGCTCATCGTGGGTAGCCGCCTCTGCGGCAGAGTAGAGATAGTTCACGGTAACTCCTTTTAGATCCGTTGTTGGCTAAGCTCGACCAGATGCCCCCATGTGCGCAAAAGGGCGGGGAACCAGGGCCGTGGCTTGACGTGATGAAGCATCAGGTAAAACGACAACCGGCGCAGGCCGAAGTCGCGCAGGGCGAGGCAGAAACCGCGATACCACTCCCCGGCATCGATAGCGATGCCCAGCCGCCTCGCCAGCTGGCTGCGGTGAAACGCCACGTGATGTAACAGCGTTTGCAGCGTGGTGCGCTCATCGAGCGTCCACGTTAATAGCTCAGCCAGATCGCGTTGCGGGACATGCAGCGTCGCCAGCTCCCAGTCCCAGCAGCACAGCCGCGAATCCTCCCGGCGCAGCGCGATGTTGCGCGGGCTGAAGTCGTTATGCACCAGCGTTCTCGGCAGCGTCGCCAGTTCGCGCCACTGCGCCGCGCTGTTTTCGGCGCAGTCCAGCCAGTGATGCAGCAGCGATGTGGTGAAAAGCTGTGGCGCAGTGCGATGGCTGAAGGCGGCGATGGCCTGCCAGAGCGGCACCATGCTGTTGATGGTGTCGACCGAGGGGAAATCGATATGGCAAAAGGTGGTTTGCAGGTCATCATGGCGGCGATACCAGAGCGCATGGATATCGGCGATGCCCCGCAGCGCGGCATCGATCTGCGGCTGCTGCCAGCGCACGCCGCTGGAGAGGCTGTTAAGCAGCACTTCTTCCCCGAGCAACTCCTCAATGATGACGCTCTGTTGTCCCTCTTCGTAGGTGCCGTAGAGCGTCGGCACATGGCGGGTAAAGGCGGGATCGCTTTGCGTGATAAGCGCCATCTCCCTTTCCCGCGCGTGGCTGAACTCGCTGGCAGGGAGCAGACGTGCAAGCAGTTCGGCAAGCTCGGGCGTGCAGCCTGCCGCCAGCGAGTGCAGCAGTTGGGTTATCGCATCGGTTGGCGGTTTGTGCTTCAGTAGCGCCGCCACCTGTGTGCCATCTTCACGCTGAAGTCGATAGGCAAACAGGCCGACGGGCAGCGTCGCGCTATGCGAACTGAGCGCCGTCAAAATACTGTCCTGGTTTCCCTGCCAGCGCATCGGAGCGATGTGTGCAGGTGGTTGTTCGCCCCACGCAGCGGTATAGCGGGCGTACTGAAAGCAGCGGTGCAGCGGATCGCCTCCCCTCCTGCCCGGCGGCGCGGTACGCCGCTGCCGCCCAAGCCGCTCATGGGAATTGGCAAATTCGTCGCTCGCCAACGCGCTGAGGGTTGAGATATCGAGCGCCAGGCAAAATGAGGCGATGATCTCCGCCAGCCTTTCGCTGCCGTTGGCACCCTGGCAGCCCAGCATTTGCAGGCACTCAGCCTGGTCGGGAAGCGTGGTCCCGCCGCCGACGGTGCCAATCACCAGCGCCGGAAGCGTCATGCTGCAATAGACGTTGCCCTCGGGCGTGAGGCGCATTTGCAGCTGCGAGAGGGAGGATTCATGGCTACAGGCGATATCCTGGCCGAGCGCGGTAAACATCGCCGCGATGACGTTGGCGGTATTAATATTTACCCCGGTCATGCCGGCAGCGACGGAGCCTTCACAAAAGCCCTGAAACGCCCCGACCAGTTGCGCTGGCTCAATGCGCAGACGGCTGCGGCAGGCGGCAGCGGTGAGCGTTGCCTCGGCGATAACCTGGGTTCCCCTGCCCTGCGCAAAGCTGCTCCACGAGCTTTTCTTATCGCTGGAGAGGTTGCTTTCCAGAATGTAGCGCTGGGGAGTTAACGCCAGCGGAAGGTGCGCGAGGATCCAGCGGCACGCCTGCCAGGTGCAGGTGGTGGTCATATTCTGCCCGGCGGCATCGGCGGTGTGATAGGTAAAGGTCAGATGCACGGCATTACCGATGATGCGCGGCGTCAGGCTGGTGAGGCGCGCAAAACGCGAGTGCTGGCGCACAATGTCGCTGATGTCGGTGAAATAGTCTTCGGCCCAGGCACAGAACGCGAGCGCGTCGCGCACTGAGGGAAATTCGAAGCGCGGCGAACGCATCATCCGTTGACCGGTGACGCGCGCTGTCGCCCCGCCGCTGTGGGTGATGGCGCTGGCACCGCGCGAAACGGAGGCCACCAGCGCCCCTTCGCTGGTCGCCAGCGGCGCGTAAAAGATCCCTTTCGCGCGCCAGCCGTTGATCAGCAGCGGACCGGCAATGCCGACGGGAACTTCAACCGAGCCGATAAACCCCTCAAGATGGCTTTGCAGCTTTTCCGCCTGCAGGCGGGTGGTAGCGATCTGGTTTAAAGCGTGGCCGGTGTGCTGACGCAGCCAGGCCAGCCTCGTTTGCCGCGCCTTCTCGCTCCAGTCGTAGAGATGGCGGCGGGGTAAGGTGGCGGCACTTTCAGGGGTTTCTTCGTGCGGGCGGCACAGCTTGAGCTGCCAGTAGCACTGTTTATTCTCCTGCGGCGAGCGGCAGGTTAATGTCGCCAGCCACTGCCCGCTCTGCTGACGCTCTTTATGCAGGATTTTTAGCGCCGGGAGCTGCACCGCCCGATCGTAGAGAGATAACGCGCGCTGCGGGTCCGTGATAAAGGCATTACAGCGATCTTCGCTTTCAAATAAGAGTGTAAACTCAGCCGGGCGTATATCGACAATTGTCGCCGTAATTAACGATTCCATCATCATTATTCCCTTCCCTTGCGCTACAAATATATTTCAACAATACACAGCAAATATCCTGTCAGCATTGCCATTCCGACCATCGTTTCATTTCTTTTTCTGTTCTGTTGATTGGCATTAATCAGAAAAATCAGCACCTGGCTTATGGTGAAGAAATTAATAAAAGCACTTGCCGCATAAAACCAGATTGATACCGCACCGGTTTTGCACAAAATAAGAAAATACTGCACGATGACCATCAATATCAGCAGGCCGATAATCATCAATACCGACAGGGGGCGACCATATAATTGCGACCAGCTAGTGACCTCTTCGCGATCCTCGTCCGGCCCTTTACATTTCCGGGTAATTTCAAAACTTAATCCGCATAAGAAGGCGAGCAGCATCAGCAAAATAAGCGGCAGATTAAGCGTTGCCGCAGGCGAGGCGAGGGTCGCCAGCCAGCCGATAACAAACGGCATCACCAGCGTGTGGGAGAGCGCATAGAGGGAGAAGTGCTGTTTAAGCCACTCGGCGACGAAAAACTCTTTTGTCATCAGGAGGGTCCAGCAGAGCAGCAGCCCCCAACTTAGCCATATCTGCGGCTCGCCCTCGCTGAGCAGCGCGATGCCGCCCAGCTGGATCAGCACGCAGAGCGCGCCGAGGCACTTCAGGTGAGTGAGGCTGATAATGCCCTGCTGCAATACTCTCTGCGGGTGGTGAAGGCAGTCATCGGCATAATCTTTATGTTCATCCAGCACGCGGAGCAGCAGAAAAAAGGAGAGTGACAGCAGGCAACCGAGAGCAATTTTTACCGGGCTAATACTCTCTTGTGCGGGTATTGCGACTGAAAAAGATAAAAACCAGAGAATAAAAAAGAGCGGGGTATTGGTTAATGGAAAACGTTCATTTACCCATAACATCATTCGTGAAAACAGCGATCTATTTTCTATAGTGGTCATAGCAACTCCCTGTAAATAATTATCCGAAAACAGAAAGATCGACGCCGTTAATTACATTAATAACGAGAAAACTCTGCAAATAAATAAAATAGCAGTGCGTGCAGAGCCAATATAATTCTCCACCACTGCAGTTTCATTTAAAAAAATCGACTGATGTGATCGCTCTCTAATAATATTAAGAAGTTATTACTTATTCGTTATAAAAGACGAAAGAATAATATTCTTCCCTTAGTGCTTTTAGGATTAAATTATTTGATTACGTTGGGAGCAGGAAATAAAAAAGGCCACGCTGACAAGCATGGCCTTGATGAGCGGTAACGTTAGCTCAGCGAGGAGGTGGGTGTGGCTGATTTTAATGCGGGTTGCGGTACGTCGCTCCACAGGGTGTCGTAAGCGTGGCCGGTGAGATCCTCAACAATATGGCGCGCTTGTGGCGTCACGTTTTGCTTCAGGCCGCCCGCCTTCAGGCGATCGAGCTCTTCGACGAAGATGCGGTGCGTGCGCTTATTGAGATGGAAGGTCAGTGCCTGCCATAGCGCCACCAGCAGCAGACCAACGGTGCCGACAAACAGCAGCATCACAATGGTGTTGATCGCTTCCTGCGGCTGCACCTGGCTGCCTTTTACGAAACCACCGCTTTGCAGCAGCAGCCCCACCGCAAAGGTTGCGATGGCCACCGTGGTTTTGCGTGAGAAGGTCATCACCGCGGCGAACAGCCCTTCGCGGCGCTGGCGCGTCACCATTTCGTCAATATCAGGAATAAACGGGAAGACGTTCCACGGCGTGAACTCCAGCACGCAGCGCCCCACCTGATAGACTCCGGCGAGGATCACCAGCATCAGCACTTTGTGCTCAGTCGGGAATTGATAGACCAGGAAGAAGCCCGCCAGGCAGATCATCATCAGGCTATAGGCGAAAACATAGAGGCGCGAAGGGCCAAATTTGATGATCGCCACCCCTGCCGCCAGCGTCACCGGCAGGCCGACAATGCTCATCGACAGCAGCGTGCCCGCCAGTGATGACGAGACATTCAGGCAGTAGACGCAGAAGAAAACGAACACCGTGTTGTAGACATCTTTTGCGGTAAAGGAGAAGAGGTAGATCGCCAGATGTTTACGAAAGGCACGGATTTTAAGCGTAGAGGCATAATCTTTAAACAGCGCGCCAATGCCGGAGAGCGTCTGCGCCATGCTGCGCTTCTGCGCCGCTTTCTCCATCTCGGCCAGCATCTCCGGCGTTAACTCGCGCTCCCAGGTGACGCGCCAGGAGATAAAGACGCAGACCATAAACAGCACCGCGAAGACAATGCCGTTGATGAGATACGCATCAGCATTCTTCTCGCCCAGCCAGCCAATCAGCAAGCCCGGGATAAAGGTGGCGAGAAAGGTGCCGGACGCGGAAAGAAACATGCGGCAGGTTGAGAGCTTGGTGCGATCGTTAAAATCTTTCGTCATCTCTGATGGCAGCGTCTCCCACGGGATCAGCACCATCGCGGCGATGATCTCAAAAGCGAGATAGACGGCGAGATAGAACCAGAAGTTCATGCCGTTGAGCCAGAGCAGGATATAGACCAGCATTAGCGGCGCGCCAATCAGCAGAAAGAAGCGGCGGCGGCCAAACTTTTTGCCTAAGGCATTTTTATAGAAGTGGTCGGTAAAGCTGCCCATAAACAGGCTGACGATGGCGTCAACGATGCGGGCAATGGCCACAATAGAGGCGGCTTGCAGCGGTGACAGGCCGACAAAGGTGGTGTAGTAGAAGAGCAGCCAGGCACCGATCACCGTAAAGGCACCGCCGCCCATAATATCCGTCATGCCGTAGCCAATGCTGACAGGGATGGTGACTTTACGCTGTTTACGACTCATCATCCCCTCCCGCATTTTGATTAATCATTTTAGTTATCAGAGACATAAAAACCCCATATAAGGATTATCGCGTTAACCGCTGGCCGCTGTTTTGCGCAGCCAGATTGAGGACGCATGCTTCACGGCACCCACGTTATCTCTGCTGATGATTTCAAGTCTACTACCATACAAGATGAAGTGATGAAATTGTGAGCTTCGTTATAAGCCGGGAAAAATAACGCGTAGAGGGGCTTAAAAAGTCAAAAAATGCGAGGCAGCGCTGAGTTTATTGCGCCTGACGTGCATCAGCACTGATGACCTCAAGCGGTGCGGAAAAAGAGGGGGTGTACCTGTTCATCAATCAATAAGAGAAGAGAGCCCGCCGCTGACGGGCCGTGCGTTAGCGCGCACAGTTCATTCCAGTAGCTGTAGCGCATGACGAGGTGGAAGCGCTCACTTTTCATCGTAAATCCACATTGAGGGGTGGTAGTCGAGACCGTAGAGCAGGCCAAAAGGGATAAGCAGCGCGACATGGCGCCCGGAATCAAACTCCCCCTCCTCTACCGGCACACTCAGCGGTGGGGTGAGGCGTGAAAGCCATTGTTGCAACCGTTGTTTCATCAGCACGTACTCCAGCAGAGGGTTGATGCTGTCAGTAAAACGCACTTTGCTGCGCAACCAAAACGACAATTTCTTCGCTCGTTTACCGAAAAACGCAAAAGGTGTAGATAAAAAAAGCCCCTGCGCGAAGGCAGAGGCAAGGCCATGTCCGAGCCGTAAAACTAGTTAAATACCATACCGCCATCAATCAGCAGAGATTGCCCGGTCATGTAGTCCGAATCCGGGCCAGCGAGGTAGGAGACGCACGCCGCGACATCTTCCGGCTCTGACAGGCGGCCAAGCGTAATGCGTTTCGCGAACTCTTCGGTGCCGTAACCGATCGGTTTACCCGCCGCTTCAGAGACCTGGCGGTCAATCTCGGCCCACATTGGGGTTTTAACGATCCCCGGGCAGAAGCCGTTAACGGTAATGCCCAGCGGGGCCAGATCGCGTGCGGCGGTCTGGGTTAAGCCGCGTACCGCGAATTTGCTTGAACTGTAAACCGCCAGTTCCGGGTTACCGACGTGACCGGCCTGTGAACAGGCATTGATAATTTTGCCGCCGTGTTTTTCCGCTTTGAAGGCCTGAATCGCCGCCTGCATGCCCCAAATCACGCCTTTCACGTTGATGTTATAGACCTTGTCGATCACCTCCTCGGTGATGGACTCAATCGGTGTTGAAGGCGCAACCCCGGCGTTGTTGACGATCACGTCAAAGCCGTTCAGTTTTTTGCGCGTCTCTTCGACGGCAGCAAACACCTGCTCGCGGTTGGAAACGTCAACGGTGACGGCAATCGCGCTGCCGTTGCTGGCGTTGATCTCCTCGGCCACCGCTTTTGCGGTCTCACTGTTGTAGTCGGCAACGGCGATGGCAAAACCATCTTTTGCCAGACGCAGGGCGATGGCGCGACCAATACCCTGGCCGGCACCGGTAACAAATGCGACTTTTTTCATAACGACTCCTTAGTTTTTACAGAATCTGGCTGAGGTGCAGCTGGCCCATCAACAGCGGGTTATCGCTGTAGTCCACCGGAATGGCGACCACCGCCGGGCCTTGCGTGTCCATCGCTGCGCGCAGCGTCGGTTCGAGCGCGGCGGTGCTTTCAACGGCAAACCCTTTCGCGCCGAAGGATTCGGCATAGGCTTTAAAATCGACGGGGCCGAAGTTGACTCCGGAGAGGCGCTGATATTTCTTCTCTTCCTGAATCGCCACCATGTTGTAGGCGTTATCCACCCAGATGATGTGCAGGATATTGGCACCGAGACGCACGGCGGTTTCCAGCTCCATGCTGGATTGTAAAAATCCGCCGTCGCCGGAGACCGAGACCACTTTGCGCCCCGGATTGACCAGCCATGCGCCAATCGCCCACGGCAGGGCAACGCCCATCGTCTGCTGGCCATTGGAGATCATCACCTGGCGCGCGCGGAAGCTATAGAGGTAGCGGGCAATCCAGATATGGAAGCTGCCCATATCCACCGTCAGGGTGACGTCATTATTCACGATATCCTGCATCGCGCGGACAATGCGCAGCGGGTGAATAGCAAACTGATTAAGCTGCGCGCCTTTACGGCTGAGCAGTTCGCGCTGGTTGCGACGATCGATAAGGATTTCCGACGCGCGCGGCGAGAGCACCAGCGGTTCGGCAATCTTATGTGCCAGCTTATCGAGCGTGCTGCCGATATCGCCAATCAGCTCAACGCTCGGCGAGTAGTTGCGCTCTTCATACGCGGGCAGCACATCAATATGTACCAGCTTCGCATCACCGGTGTTCCACATGGCCGGTTCGTACTCCACCGGGCTGTAGCCGATACAGATCACCAGGTCCGCCAGGTGCAGCAGCCGGTCGCCTGCCTGGTTATTGAAGAGGCCCACACGCCCGGCAAAGCGGGTGAAGTGCTCCTGATTAACCGCGCCCGCCGCCTGGTAGGTGCTGGTCACCGGAATATGGGTTTTCTCCAGCAGGTGATGCAGCGCGGCGATATTCTCTTCCCGGCTGGCCATCAGGCCGAGCAGGAAGATGGGGTTTTTCGCCCCGGCAATCAGCTTCGCCACCTCATCAATCATCTTGTCAGGCGCTGAACCGAGCTGCGGCACGGCGTTAGAGGGCAGAATATTGCCGCTGGCCGGCTGGTCGGAGATATCCTGCGGAATGCTGACAAACGCGCTCCCCGGGCGGCCCTGTTCGGCGGCGCGGAAGGCGTTCGAAACCACTTCGGAGATGGCATCCGGGGAGGAGATCTCAACGGAATATTTGGTCACCGGCTGGAACATGGCGACCGTGTCCATGCTCTGGTGCACCAGCTTGGCTTTATCGGCGCGTTTCACTGCCCCACCGAGTGCGACCACCGGGTCGCCTTCGCTGTTGGCGGTCGCCATGCCGGTAATCAGGTTGGAGCAGCCAGGACCCGAGGTCACCAGCGCTACGCCTGCTTTGCCGGTGATACGCCCGACCGCCGCCGCCATAAACGCGGCGTTCGCTTCGTGGCGTACCGGAATAAGTTCAATTGAGGAATCGAGAAGAGAATCAAACACTTTATCGATTTTCGCGCCGGGGATGCCGAAGACATGTTTGACACCCTGCGCTTCCAGTTGCCCCACCACCATGTCGGCACCGTGGGCCCACATCTGGGTATGGCGTTCGTTGCTCATACACTACTCCTTTACATCACTTAGTTCTCAACCGAACGGATGGCGGCGTCCAGATTATCCGGGTGCAGATCCGCTTTCAGGAAGGCTTCATCGGCAGGGAGATCGATCATCAGTTGATGGATTTCACCAAAGGTCAGCGTGCCGTGATCCAGCTGGTAGTCGAGGAGATGACCGCCACCGTGGCGATCGTCGGTAATAAAATGCTCGTGGTAACCCGCCACATTGATCCCCTGCATATATTGCGGGGTGCGGAAACCGACCAGCACGCCGTCGCGGCCGTTAAAGCGGAAGACGGGCTGATCGTCGAGCACATCGGTCATGGCGCGATAGGGCGGCGTCTGGCGCGGCACGGTGCGGGTGTGCGCATGGCGGAAATGGCCGTCGATGCGCAGGGCGCAAAACAGGTTGTCGGACGGGATCTGCCGGTCAATCACCTCATGCAGCGCCTGGCGGCTGATCGGCTCCTCAAACACGTGCCGGTATTGCGGTTTAAACCAGGTCATCACCGCAAAGGGGGTTTTCTGCTCCGGCTGCGCGGCGCGGGCACTACCATCGGAACGTAATTGGTACACTTCGCTATTAAAGGCAATTAATTCGCCATCAAGCTCATTAAATGTACCCAGACCAAAATCACCATGATTAAGTAGATCCTTAATCGTGGTATTTCCTTCATAAACTCCGCTAAGTAGCGCACTCATTAGCGATGTTTGATATATCACGCCGTTTGGCTTGCTTTCAGAAAAAGCACGAATTGTGTTTCGTAGATTTTCTTCGCAAGAACAATCAGTTGCGTTACCCATCATCTTTTCCCCCACTGTAGAGACGATTAGAAAAGCTGATTAAATATTGACTCGTTTCAGCGGGGGATTCCAATATAGAAAACATGAGGGTTTAAGATGTTTTAGATATGGAACTTCGTTATTTACGTTATTTTGTCGCCGTTGCCCAGACGCAACACTTCACGCGGGCAGCCGAAATGCTCGGTATGTCGCAGCCGCCATTAAGCCAACAGATCCGCCGACTTGAGCAGGAAGTGGGCACCCCGCTGTTCCATCGCCTGACGCGTGGCGTCACGCTCACCGAGGCCGGCGAGGCCTTCTATGAAGATGCCTGCCATATCCTCGCCATGAGCGATGCGGCGCTGGAAAAAGCGAAGGGCATCGCCCGGGGGATTAACGGCAAGCTCAACCTTGGCGTGACCAGCTCCAACGCTTTCCATACCCACTTCTTCTCGGTGCTGCGCCAGTTTCAGCGTGACTACCCGAAGGTGGCGCTCTATCAGAAAGAGGACAATATGGCGACGCTGATCCACGGCCTGGATGAGGGGCTGATTGACGTGGCGTTCGTGCGCCTGCCGTGCGAAAGCAGCAAAACCTTTAGCCTGAAACTGGTGGACGAGGAGCCGATGCTGATTGCCCTGCACCGCACCCATCCGCTGTCGGCGAAGGCGGATATCGCCCTCAGCGAATTGCAGAACACGCCGCTGATTATCTTTCCGCAAGCGGTGTCGCCAGGGCTGTATGAGCTGATCTACAACGCCTGCCTGCGTGCCGGTGTGGAGATGGATAACGCCCATCAGGCCTCGCAGTTCTCTTCATCCCTGAGCATGGTGGCGGCCGGTTTCGGCTTTGCCATCATTCCGCAGTCGATGGCCTGCTTTGGGCATCCGATGGTGACGTTTCATTCGGTGGCGGGAAACACCTTGAAAACCGATGTGGCGCTGGCGTGGCGCAAGTTCGAGCGCTCACCGGCGGTCAGGCGGTTTATCGATCACTTTTAAGCGCCCGGAGGATCGGGCGCTAAGCGTTTAACGGCGGTGGGTATTGACCACTTGTCCGATGCCTTTGCCATCAAGGGCGGCATCAGGATCGGCGAAGAAATCGAGGTTGAAGTAAGTGTCATCGGTCAGCAGTTCAACCCGGTGCCAGTACTCAGGCGGGCTGATGCCAAACTGCCCTGCTTCGATCACCACTTCTCGCTCAGGAGTGGTGTCATGCTCGCTGGCAAAACCGAGATATTTCACCGCGCCCTGCATCACCGACAGGCGGCCATAGACCCCCTTTTTGGTGTTGTGGTGCGTCAAAAGTGCCTGCGGCACCGTCTCTTTGGTCCAGAAGGGCGTCGAGCGGGTGTGGCGAAAATGGAGTGGAACAAGCTGCGTCATTGTTAGCCTCCGGTTACCAGCCGCATACGTTGGTCTCTTCATCCGATTCGTAGCCGCGGACGATATTAATCAGATCTTTTACCGCGTCGGCGGCAATAAGGGGATCGGTCAGCTCACTGAGGCGGGTAAAATCTTTATCGACCGAGACGCCATTATTATTATTGGTGACAGTCAGCGCATATTCCCCATCATTATCGAGAGGCAAATTTAATGTCGCAACCAGTTCAGAAACGGCCTGGTTCGCAATATCAGGAAGGTAGAGCGACATCGGCTTTAAATAAACTTTCTGCTCTGCTTTACCGCTTTCCCGATGGGAAACTGAGAGTGAGTAACCTCTGTTTTCTGTATCCATAATTGCTACCTCAACCTTCAATCAGAATTTGGGGATCAACATAGAAATCGACGCTGAATACTGTGTCGTCACTGAGCGCCTCAATGTTGTGCCATTTTTCAGGCGGGAAGACGCCGAACTCACCGGCGTGGATGGTCAGGGTTTCCACCGGCTGCGGGCTGGTCTCATCGGCATAGCCGTAATAGCGGATCGCGCCGCGCTGCACGCTTAAACGCGGGTAAACACCCTGCCGCGTACCGGCATCAAGATGGCGTTTCCAGATGGAGGCCGGCGCGGTCTCTTTTGTCCAGAACGGCGTGGTGCGGGTGTGGACATAATTCGCGGGTATGGTAATGCGTTGCATATTTCATCCTCTTTTTATCTCAGCCACTGTTGTCGCCGGGAGGGGGAAAAGCATATGTTGCATAGCATATACCTGTTTTAAAAAATATCGACTATTTTTTATAAATGTTATTTAAAGTTGATAAGATAAATCTTCACAAACCTATTTCGTGCTACTTTTTATACTCCAAAAGGATCATATTAATAAAAGTCAAAAGCGCGATAAAAATGAAAGTTCTTCGTTAGCAGATGAAATTATTTATTTGGCCAGGCTAAATAAAAGCCCCCGGCGCGGGGGCAACATCACTTATTGCAGAAGGGTGCTCTCCCAGCCGTCGAAAATGGCTGCCACGTTATACTGCGCGGCGTCCGCCTCGCTGAGCTGATAGCGCTCACCGCCCTGCCCGGCGCCTGGCCCACGGTTATTGGCTTCATAAAAGCGGCTGTCCTGCGGGTAGAACCAAATTTTGTCGCCGTGCTTATCTTTGCCGGACATCTTGTCCCAGCCGTAGATATGGTCATCAATCTCGCTATTGATAATCGCCGCCAGTCCAATGGCGTTCGGGTCGGCATAGCGACCGTCGCTAAACTGGGTGGTCGGGTGCCACGGGCGGCCCAGCGCAAAGCTTTTCGCCGGCACGCCCGGCTCTTTGCTCAACGTACTGTTGATAATAAACAGGCCAAACCGCTCCCCGGCCTGGGTGGCAGGCGCGGTGAGATAACCGTATGGCGGAGCGGTGTCATCACGGTTGCGGGCAATGATTTCGCAGCGATCGAACACCGCGATACCGGGGCCGAAGATAAAATCGACATGGCCGCTGATGGCGCAGTCGGTGAAGTAGCTGCGGCTGCCCTGCTTGCTGTAAAAAGTGTCCTGATAACCCTCAAGGCGAACGTGACGAAAGCGCGCTCTGTCTGCCCCTTCCGCCACCATCAGCGCCACCGCCTGGGTATCTTTCAGCTTCTTCGCATCGCCTTCCGGCAGCGCGGCGTTGGCGGGGAAATCAAAAGTATTACGAATGGTGAGATTCTCCAGCGTCACGCCGCTGGCGCGGATCTCTACCGTGCTGGTGCGCCCGGTGCCGAGCTTCTCTCCCTGCTCATCCAGCGCACCTGCGGGGGTATTGGCCTCAATCACCGTGCCTGCCGTCGATTCCCCAATCAGTGTGACGGGCTTTTCAATGACCAGCCGCTCATGCCAGCGCCCCTCTTTAATCAGAATGCGCCACGGCGTGCCGCTCTGAGGCGCGGCGTCGAGCGCCTGGCCGATAGTGGAAAATTCACCAGCCTGCGGCGTCGGCGATACCACGGCGTTCCACTCGGCTGCCTGCGCGCTGGCGCTCAGGCAGATCAGCAGCAGTGCGGAGCAGTGCAGGGTTTTCATTGTTCTCTCCTTGGTCGTTTTTTGGGCAAAGGCAGTTCATGCAGCAGGGCGCAGATCTGCCAAATATGACGCGTTGCCAGCGCTGCGCGCCGGTTCCATCGGGATCTGCTACTGGCAAATAGCGGCCTCTGTCCAAAGTCAGTAAGGAGAGTCGGCTTAACGGGCTGTAATGCTTTTATTTTTTTACGAGAGCATAGGCCAGTAAAAAGCCTTTGCGCATTTTAAAACGCTGTTTTGAGATCAAACTCAAACTTATGACGTCCATTACTCAAACGAGAATCAAAACTATTATCACGATAAAAAAGAGAAATTATTCCCGCTGGCATAGGTTGTTTCTGAACGCAGCTATATATGGCAGCAGGTTGATTAATTGACTAAAAACGCCTTAAATCATAAGAAGCTATTTTACCTGGCCTCAGGAGTGCTTTTCTGGCAACCTTTGCTTCCCTTTGAGTGGGTAAAAAATTAACATTGCCCGACGTGGTTTTAATATTTGAACGCGGACTCAACCTGCAACGGTAAGTAAAATAATCATGAAAAATAAAAAGATAGACACGATGGCCCGCGTCGCTATGCGCATCAGGGGCTTATCAGTAAAGGAAAAACGTCTACGCTACCAGGATAAGATGTTTACCTTTAAATATGTTTCCGGACATTACGAAGTCTTTTTGGACGGTGAAAAAGTTGACACCTTCGCTACGGAAAACATCAACCAGGCGATTGCGGATTTTAAAGAAAAAAATAACAAAAACAGGCGCTGATAAACCTGCAAATACGCTTTTATGCCCCGCGTTTACTCCTGTAATTAAATCTTAGAGCACACATAATACCGGGCGACATTACCGTTCGCGCCGGTCTCTTCGCGCACGTCATTAATTCCCCAAGAAACAACCTCTTAAAATTAGTAGTTAAATCACAAGCTTAGGCATAATTTTTTTACACAAGTTGTTTACTTGGTAACGATAATTCATATCATCTTGATAATTACTCTCAACTTGAGAGCGGTGTTTACCCCGACCGGTTAAGGTCGTCTTCACCTGCATAATCAGGAACGTTATAAGAATGAAAAATCGTTACCTTTGGGCTATTAACCCCTGTTTGTTGATGATGTTATCCGCGCAGGCCGCGGCACAAGACGCAAAAGAGGAGACGCTGGTGGTGGCCGCAAGCCGTGCCAATCACAGCGTCGCCGATATGGCGCAAACCACCTGGGTCATTGAGCAGGCTGAAATTGAGCAGCAGGTTCAGGGTGGTAAAGAGTTAAAAGAGGTGCTGGCGCAGCTTATTCCGGGAATGGATGTCAGCAGCCAGGGACGCACCAACTACGGCATGAATATGCGCGGGCGCTCAATGATGGTGATGGTCGACGGCGTGCGCCTCAACTCATCGCGCACTGACAGCCGCCAGCTCGATTCGATCGATCCCTTTAATATCGCGCGTATTGAGATTATCTCCGGCGCGACCTCGCTCTATGGCGGCGGCAGCACCGGCGGCCTGCTCAATATCGTCACTAAAAAGGGGCAGCCGGAGACGGAAGTCGAGTTCCAGACCGGTACCAAAAGCGGTTTTAACAGCCATAACGATCATGATGACAACGTTGCGGCCTCGGTGAGTGGCGGTAATGATAAGGCCTCCGGGCGACTGTCGGTTGCTTATCAGCGCTACGGCGGCTGGTATGATGGCAAAGGCGATGAGGTACTCATTGATAACACCCAGACCGGCCTGCAATATTCTGACCGGCTGGACGTGATGGGCACCGGCACGCTCAATATCGACGAGCACCAGCAACTGCAACTTACCACTCAGTATTTTAAGAGCGAGTCTGACGAGAAACATGGCCTCTTTCTGGGCGAAAACTTCTCGGCAGTCACCGGCTCCGCTACGGCCTACAACAAAGGCAACCTTGATGCCGACCGTATCCCGGGCACCGAGCGCCACCTGATCAATCTGCAATACTCGAACACCGATTTCTGGGGCCAGGATGTGGTAGCGCAGATCTACTACCGCGATGAGAGCCTGGCGTTTTACCCATTCCCAACCCTCTCAAGCGGCCGGGTCACCAGCATTGGTGCGTCGCAGCAGAAGACCGACTTTTATGGCGGCAAGTTGACCATCAACAGCAAACCGGTTGATGCCCTGACGCTGACCTGGGGGATCGATGCTGAACATGAAACCTTCGACGCCAACCAGCAGTTCTTCAATCTGAACAGCGCCGCAGCCAGCGGAGGCATGCAGCTCGATAAAACCTTTAAGGTTGAGCGCTATCCGGGCTACAGCATCACCAATATCGCGCCGTTCCTGCAAAGCAGTTACGACATTGACGCCATCACCCTGAGCGGCGGCGTGCGTTACCAGTACATGGAAAACCGCATCGACGATTTTGTCGGTTATTCCCAGCAGCAGGCCATTGCCAGCGGCAGAGCCACTTCAGCTGATGCCGTACCAGGCGGGAAAACGGATTACAACAATCTGCTGTTTAACGCCGGAATCCTCGGTCATCTGAGCGACCGCCAGCAGCTGTGGTTCAACTTCTCGCAAGGTTTTGAGATCCCTGACCCTGCTAAGTATTACGGCGCGGGCACCTATCAGTTAGTTGATGGTCACTACCGTTTGCTGAACAGCGTCAACATGAACGAGTTGAAGCTGGATGGCGTAAAAGTTAACGCCTACGAACTGGGCTGGCGCTACACCGGCGACAACCTGCGCACGCAGATTGCAGGCTACTATTCACTCTCTGATAAGACTATCAAGATCAACAAGAGCGACATGTCTATCGTTGTTGATGAGGGTAAGCGCCGCATTTATGGCGTCGAGGGTCAGGTGGATTACTTCTTTACCGACAGCGAGTGGAGCACCGGTGCCAACTTCAACGCCATCAAATCCGAGACGCAGGCGAACGGTAAGTGGGAGAAACTAAGCATCGACAGCGCCAGCCCGTCGAAAGTGAGCGCGTGGATCAACTGGGCGCCGGGCGACTGGACGCTGCGCCTGCAGAGCACGCAGACCTTTGATCTCTCAGATGCCGACGGTAAGCGCATCGATGGCTATAACACGATTGATATACTTGGCAGTTATGCCCTGCCGGTGGGCAAAGTGAGCTTTAGTGTGGAAAACCTGCTGGATGAGGAGTACACCACCACCTGGGGCCAGCGTGCGCCGGGATTATATAGCCCAACCTATGGCGCGCCGGGGTTATATACCTACAAAGGACGTGGTCGGACATTCGGCGTAAATTATTCGGTTCTCTTCTGATATCTACTGCCGCCTGGAAAACAGGCGGCAGTAATTCTCAGCCGAATGCCTGCTTATAATCAATCTTGCTTGCCTTACCTTAAGCCAAATAGAATAATTTTTTTTGAGTTATTTCTTAATTAACTCACTGAGAATATAAAATATATTAACTAAAACGGCGAAGCGTTATTGCATATCCGTCGGGGTAGATTCGCCGGGTGCAATCTGCTGCGCCTGTTTTATTTTGCTCTGCTGGGCCGTTTTGTTAAGTGCCTCAAGCTCCTGGGCACGCGCTAGCTGCTCCTGCGTCACTTTTCTCCCGGTAAAGGCATCAACCATTTCGGTTCGCCCATCGGGATATTTCACTACGGTTACCAGTCGCCCGCCAAATTGGGGAATACCGGACATCTCAAGGGCATAATCAATCTCTTGATTTTCCACTCGTTTCTTTTGACGCACCGGCTCTTCGGCTTTTACCTCTTTACTCTCTTTATGGCTCTCCGCTTTGCTGGAAAGGGTCACTTTTATGCTCTCATCCTGATAGGTGTGAGCCTCTTTGACATCCTCTGTAGAGGTGGTCATCGCCGCTTTATGGGTGGCGTGCTCATGTGTGTTGGCAAGCGGAGGGCTTGCCTGAATAGCCTGAATTTCCTGCATAATTCTCTCCGCGTGTAGTTAACAGATAATTAGCTGATGACTCTTCCAGGATGAGTCGAAAAAAATATCCCTATAACGTTTATCGTCAGCCTGAGAAAACAAATTAATAAGAAATAATGGTAACAGTAGCTTAATTATAGACATTTTAAAAATAAGAAAAGACTTATTTAATACAATAAGAATTTTACTTAAAGAGACGAAATAATAATGAATCGATTTTAAGTCAGTGCATTTAAATAAAACTTTTGCAGACAACCAGTGAAAGATAGCGCGGCCGATAACCACAATAATGGCCACTCTTTTCCGCCCGGATTGTGGTGTATCCTCGCGAAAGGCGACTGCTACACTGCAAGGCATGTAGCCCGACAACATCAAACATCACAGAGAGGGAAACGCTATGTCAGACAACTATCAACCCCCGAAGGTGTGGACGTGGGATCAATCCGGCGGCGGCGCGTTTGCCAATATCAACCGCCCGGTTTCCGGTGCCACCCATGAAAAGGCGCTGCCGACGGGCAAACATCCGTTGCAGCTCTACTCCCTCGGTACGCCAAACGGCCAGAAAGTGACGATTATGCTTGAAGAGCTGCTGGCGAAAGGCGTCTCTGAAGCGGAGTATGACGCGTGGCTGATCCGCATCGGTGAAGGGGATCAATTCTCCAGCGGTTTCGTCGAGGTGAACCCGAACTCGAAAATCCCGGCGCTGCTCGACCACAGCACCACCCCGCCGACCCGCGTGTTTGAATCGGGCAATATCCTGCTCTATCTGGCAGAGAAGTTTGGTCATTTTCTGCCGCGCGATCTCGCCGCACGTACCGAAACGCTGAACTGGCTCTTTTGGTTGCAGGGCTCCGCGCCGTTCCTCGGCGGCGGCTTTGGTCACTTCTATAGCTATGCGCCGGTGAAGATCGAATACGCTATCAACCGCTTCACCATGGAGGCCAAGCGCCAGCTCGACGTGCTGGATAAGCAGCTGGCGGAACATCAATTTGTCGCGGGCGATGAGTACACCATTGCCGATATGGCGATCTGGCCATGGTACGGCAACGTGGTGCTGGGCAATGTCTATGATGCGGCGGAGTTCCTTGACGCGGGCAGCTACAAAAACGTCCAGCGCTGGGCGAAAGCGATCGCTGAACGCCCGGCAGTGAAGCGCGGCCGCATGGTTAACCGCACCTTCGGCCCGGCGAATGAGCAGCTGCATGAGCGCCACGACGCCAGCGACTTTGATACGCAAACCGAAGATAAACGCGGCGCGTAAGGGAATGATAAAGACGGCACGCCAGCAGGTGATTGTGCAGCTTCTGAAGAGCCAGCAGTCGGTCACTACCGCCGCGCTCGCCGCTGAGCTTGCCGTCAGCGTGGAGACCATTCGCCGCGATCTCAATGCCCTGCAGATGCAGGGCAAAATCATTCGCCGACACGGTCGCGCACGCACGCTGGCAGACGGCAGCGAACCCTTTCGTGCTCGCTTAAAAAGCCACTATGCGGATAAAGCCGATATCGCCCGTCATGCGCTGAACTGGGTGGAGGCTGGCATGACCCTGGCACTGGATGCCAGTTCAACCTGCTTTCACCTGGCGCGACAACTTCCGGATATTCCGCTGACGGTGTTTACCAACAGTTTGCCGGTATGCGAAGTGATGGCCCGTCGCCAGCACAGCGAGCTTATCTGCTCCGGCGGTCGGCTGGCGCGCGGTGAGCGCTGCTACGTTAATCCGGCACTCGCCAGCCTGCTTAAACCGCTGGAGATCGATCTGTTTATCTTTTCCTGCGAGGGGATTGATGGCAACGGTGAGATGTGGGATTCCACACGCCATAACGCGGCGTTTAAATCGGCACTGCTGCGCCGGGCGCAGCAGTCGCTGTTACTGATTGATAAGAGTAAGTTTTACCGTGCCAGCGAAGCCAGCATCGGTAACCTTTCCCTGGTGACGCAGATGATCACTGACGCGCCCCATCCCTGAGGCGCGCTGTTACAGGATTAGAACGCGACCCACTCATCGGACGATGCGCCGGGTTTGCGGGCAGTGCCACGGCTCATATCGGGTTTCACCAGTTTGGCAGCGGTGGGTTTATGCTCCTCTTCACGGGTCAAACGGAACTGCTGTACCGAACGCTGCAACTCTTCGGTCTGACGCTCCAGCGCAGCGGCGGCAGCCGATACCTGCTCAACCAGCGAGGCGTTCTGCTGGGTAACGTTATCCATCTGCGTGATGGCCACGCCCACCTGCGAGATCCCTTTGCTCTGCTCGGCAGAGGCGGCGGCAATCTCTTTCATAATGGTGGTCACTTCACGCACGGCGCGCAGAATGCCTTCCATCGTGGTACCGGTGTCGTTAACCAGCCTCGCCCCTTTCTCAACGCGCGAGACGGAGTCGGCAATCAGGGTTTCAATCTCTTTTGCCGCGCCGGCACTGCGGCTGGCGAGGTTACGCACTTCGCCAGCCACCACCGCAAAACCACGGCCCTGTTCACCGGCACGTGCCGCTTCTACCGCCGCGTTAAGGGCGAGAATATTGGTCTGGAAAGCGATGCTGTTAATCACGGTGGTGATTTCGGCAATCTTCTTCGAACTGCCGGAGATACCATCCATCGTGCTGATCACCTCTTTCACCAGCGCGCCGCCTTTGCTGGCGGTGACCGAGGCGACTTCCGCCAGCTCGCTCGCCTGACTGGCGTTATCGGCGTTCAGTTTCACCGTGGCGGTCAACTCTTCCATACTGGCGGCGGTCTCTTCCAGCGCGGCGGCCTGCTCTTCGGTACGCGAGGAGAGGTCGTTATTGCCGGTGGAGATCTCGGTCGCGCCACGCCAGATGTTTTCACTGCCGTGGCGGATACTGCTTACCGCTTCGCGCAGGCTATCCTGCATCGCTAACAGCAGTGGGATCACCTGGCCTACGCAGTTGCGCCCCATATCTTCCAGCGGCTGGCTGAGATCGCCCTGCGCCATCAGTTTGAAGTGCGCGCGAATACGGTTCAGCGGTTTGACCAGCATGGTCACCAGGTAGCGATCCGTAAACAGCAGGATCAGCAGGCCCAGTACCATCGCAACGATGATTGCTGCGCGGGTGGTGCTGGTCTGGTGATCGACCATTACGCGGGTCTCATCCAGCATTACGCCAGCGGCTTTATTGAAGCTCTCGGTCGCGACGCCAAAGTTGCGGCTCAGACCAGGCGTAACGTTATTGGCCTGCGCACGGTAGGCTTCCGGTGAGCCCTGCTGCGCCAGCTGCATCTGCGGGTTGATGCCCTGCTCCAGCAGCGCCTGCCAGCCAGCGATCACCTGTTCGGAGACTTTCGGATCCATCGGCCCAGGCGAAACGGCTTTGAAGTCAGCAAGGCGTTTTGCCATGTTATCCAGCGCCTGCTGCGCGGGTGCCATGTCCGGCGTTCCCCCCGCCGCTTTGGCCTCCATCACGCGGCTGAGCCGTGTCACAAAGCGAAAGTATTGATCATTGCCCTGGCTCAGAAGCGTCATTTGCGTCACCAACTGGCGGTCGACTTCATTACCGTCGGCAACTTTTGACAAAGAAGAAACGCTATACAGACCGACGCCAGACCACAGCACGCTGAAGATCCCGAGGATCACCAGCAACACGGCGCGTATAGTGAAGTTACGAAGCATATTCATAATTTTAATCCTTGCGGTGAAGGTAGACCCTCGCCTGCGGGCGAGAGTTATCACTTTTATCGGCACGCGTTTGGGAAGTTGTATGGTCGGTTTAAAATATTTATGTAAAAAAGAGGCCTCTTTTTTTTATGGCCATCACAAATTTTGTCACCTATTAAATGGTTATTCTGCTAACTTTTTGTTGCGCAAACGCGTTTACACAACAAATCTAAGTCCTTGATCAAAAAGAGATAATATGAAAAATAAGAATAAAGGGGATAGCTGACACAGTTTGAATTTATTGGTATAAAAATAAAAATTTGTTTGCTTAAAATATTAAAACCCATAATTTTATAAAATTATTAATAACGAAAAACCAACAACTCTCGACGAATTTAATTTATTTAACTCGCCTCATAAAAGCACTCAACAATTAATAACAGTGCGTTTTGAGGTGCTTATTTGAGAACCCTGCCCGCAAGACTTTACGCGCCGTTATCAACGCAAAAACCTAATAACCATGCGCCCTGCCGTCACGCGGGCTGACCGTCGTGATACTAAGCTCATTTTTATTACGCGTAATGCCATCGCTTCTTCTTATATTTCACCGCCTTTTGGCGATGCTGGCAGGAAAAAGGGTTGCGGCTTTTTACCCTCGCTCTCCAGGAATTTTCGCAGATTTAAGCCACGCATGAAGAGAATTAAGCAGCAGTGTAAGGCTCACACAGAACATTATTTGTGGCCTCTGTTTACCTTCCGCTCAGCGAAGCTTTTGCTGACAGGCTATCGCACGTAAGATAGAAACGTCGTTTCAAAACCATCAGGCACCGCCAGATACGAGAGGAGAGATCATGCCCGGCTTCGCCAACCCTCAGCGTTATGAACAGATGCAGTATCGTTACTGCGGCAAGAGCGGTCTGCAACTGCCCGCCCTGTCGCTCGGTTTGTGGCACAGCTTTGGTCACGTCAACGCACTGGATGCGCAGCGCGCGCTGCTGCGTAAAGCGTTCGACCTGGGAATCACCCACTTCGATTTAGCCAATAACTATGGGCCGCCTGCCGGCAGCGCGGAGGAGAATTTTGGTCGCCTGCTGCGCGACGATTTTGCCCCCTACCGCGATGAACTGATTATCTCCACCAAAGCGGGCTACGATATGTGGCCTGGCCCGTATGGCTCCGGCGGCTCGCGCAAGTATCTGCTCGCCAGCCTCGATCAGAGCCTTAAGCGTCTGGGCGTCGACTATGTCGATATCTTCTATTCCCACCGCGTGGATGAGAAAACACCGATGGAGGAGACCGCTGCCGCGCTCGCGCAGGCGGTGCAGAGTGGCAAAGCGCTCTACGTTGGCATATCCTCCTATTCGACAGAGCGTACGCAGCAGATGGCCGCGCTACTGCGCGAGTGGAAAGTGCCGCTGCTTATCCATCAACCCTCTTACAACATCCTCAATCGCTGGGTCGATAACACCGGGCTTTTAGACGCGCTTGAGGAGAACGGCGTCGGCTGTATCGCCTTTACGCCGCTGGCACAGGGTTTGCTGACGGGCAAATATCTCAACGGTATTCCTGAAGGGTCGCGCATGCAGCGCGAAGGCAAAAAAGTGCGCGGCCTGACGGAGAAGATGCTGACCGAGAGTAATCTCGCCAGCCTGCGTCTGCTTAATGAGATGGCCGAACGCCGTGGGCAGTCAATGGCGCAGATGGCGTTAAGCTGGCTGTTGAAAGATAGCCGAGTGACATCGGTATTGATTGGTGCCAGCCGCCCGGAGCAGCTGGAGGAGAATGTGCAGGCGTTAAATAACCTGAGCTTTAGCGCCGATGAGCTGGCGCAAATTGATAAGCATGTGGCCGACGGGGAGCTGAACCTGTGGCAGGCATCATCGGATAAATAGAAGTGACGTGCGGGAGGCGCAGTTTGCCGGAGGGCGCTGCGCTTATCCGGCCCAGGCTCCACCAAAAATCAATGCTTGCCGCGGGTTAAACGATCCAGATAGCCCATCACAAACGCGGAGAGCACAAACGTCAGGTGGATAATCACGTACCACATCAGTTTGTTATCCGGCACGTTCCTCGCATCCATAAAGACGCGCAGCAGGTGAATCGACGAGATGGCGACAATCGACGCCGCCACTTTGTTTTTCAACGAGGTGGCATCCATTTTCCCCAGCCAGCTCAGCTTCTCTTTGTGCGGGCCAATATCCAGCTGCGAAACAAAGTTTTCATAGCCGGAAAACATCACCATCACCAACAGACCGCCGACCAGCGTCATATCCACCAGCGACAGCAGCGTGAGGATCAGATCCGCTTCTGCCAGCGAGAAGATGTTAGGAATAACGTGAATAATCTCCTGGAAGAATTTGATGGCCAGCGCCAGGAGAGCAAGAGAGAGGCCAAAGTAGACCGGGGCGAGCAACCAGCGCGAAGCGTACATTGCGTTTTCCAGAAAGCGTTCCATGTTCCGTAGTGTCTCGTCAGATAGCTAAACCGGCGCTCAGTATAGCCTGACACCGTCAGCCTTTTGCAACACTCCGGCTGACTTAACTACACCTCGGCGGGGTTAACCCACGGACGCTGGTTCTCCGGCCAAATCAGCACAACCAGCGCAGGGTAAGCTTCGGTGCTGAACTCATGGAAACACTGGCGCAGGTTGAGCACATCCAGATCGCTCGGCGAGACTTTTTCGCCATTGACGCAGCGTTTTTTAATGTTGTCGTAATACTTATACACGGCGGAATTGAGATCGCTGCAACGACGCTGCGCTTCAAATAAACCGGGCGTGTTATTTATCTCCGCCATCTTCATGCGCTTAATCGTCGCTTGCAAAAAATCGATATATTCATGGTTAACGCGCCAGTACCACTCTGGGGTAATCGCGTTCATTAACGTCGAAAAATGATCTTCGCCCTCTTCTTTTGACAGCGGCGTTAACTGTGGTGCTTGCTCATTAATTTCACTAAGGGGAGTCTTTTTATTGTACTCATGCATCAATAATAAAACGCCGCCCGTTAGCAGCAATAAAGTAATAACAGAATACAAAATACTGTCCATCGGCAGACTCCTTTTTTTTGATTTTAAAATTGCCTCATGATATTGTCAACGAACCTCGCCCCTTAATATTCTCTCCCCTGTTAAATAGTAAAGGATAATAGAAATGCTTCCCGAGAACCTTGTCCCGGCACGCTTTCATCTTTCTGCCGTTGAAACCGGGGCAGCACCAGAGGGAAAAGAGCCTGATTTTCCTCAGGATATCGGCCCACTTTCTGAGCATGCGCAAAATATATTAGCCAACGCCAGCCGCAGCGGCCAATCGCGTAATATGCTGCTTGAAGAGCACGATCGTCATATTAAAGAGCGCCTATTCCGGGTCGTGAAAATTGAAACCTTTGCGCGTTTACTTAATGATTTGCAAGCCGAAGGTGAGATTGATGCTCAGACTCTGAGCAAAATAATTTCCGATAAGACGCAAACTATTAACGACGCTGGTAATGAGATTTGGCTTAATCTGATTACCCGCGAAAAAGATGAGCCAATCTTTTATAAACTTGGGGATGAATAACGTGGCTGAAATTGAAAATAATAACGTCTATATCAATTACAGCGAAAGCAAAAGCGACGAATTTATCTTAAAGCAAAATATCGATGCGCTGGTGCAGAGTAAAAACGAGACGATTCAACGCATTGCCCAGGATTTAGTTTCTATTCCGGCGGCACTGGTGCGGTTGAAGTGGCAAAACCGCCGTGAAATCTACCCCCTGCAGGTGAAAGAGGAGATTTACGGCGCTGCCATTGCCGCCATTATCGAACAGCACCCTGAGCTGCGCGAAAAGATCATGGGCCGGCTTGAGGCGAACTATCAGCACCTGGTGAGCCGTGAGAGCGCGACACTGCGCTGGAGCCGCAAACTGAGCGAAGGCATATACCGCACCTCGACGGTGCAGGCGGTGGCAGTTGCGGTGAAAGAAAAGCCAGCCAAAGCGAGCAGCAAAGGGAAGTAACCCTCCGCGATAAAGAAAATCCTGAATTTGCCTGCGAAGTCAGCGTGAACTTCTATCCTTAAGGTCTAAGCAACCGATATGGAGGATACTTAATGGCAACTGACCAGACAAAAATCCAGGATCCGACCACCCAGTACTACACCGGTGAATATCCTAAGCAGAAGCAGCCCTTCCCCGGCGTGCAGGCGAAAATGGAACCGGTTCCCGATTGCGGTGAAAAGAGCTATGTCGGCAGCGGGCGGCTGAAAGGTCGTAAAGCGTTAGTGACCGGCGGCGACTCCGGTATTGGTCGCGCGGCGGCGATTGCCTATGCCCGCGAAGGCGCAGATGTCGCTATCAACTATCTTCCTGCCGAAGAGGAAGATGCGCAGCAGGTGAAAGAGCAGATTGAAGCAGCCGGGCGTAAAGCCGTGCTGATCCCGGGCGATTTGAGCGATGAAGAATTTGCCCGTTCTCTGCCGCATACAGCGAAAGAGCAGCTTGGCGGCCTGGATGTGCTGACGCTGGTAGCGGGTACGCAAACCGCGATTGAGGATATTGCAGACCTCAGCAGCGAGCAGTTTATCTATACCTATAAGGTCAACGTTTTCGCGCTCTTCTGGATCACCCAGGAGGCGATTCCGCTGATGCCGCGCGGGGGTAGCATTATTACTACCTCTTCGATTCAGGCTTATCAACCAAGCACCCATCTGCTTGATTACGCCTCGACCAAAGCGGCTATTCTCAACTACACCCGCGGGCTGGCGAAACAGGTCGCTGAGAAAGGCATTCGCGTGAACAGTGTTGCGCCAGGGCCAATCTGGACCGCGCTGCAGATTTCCGGCGGTCAGCCGCAGGAGAAACTGCCGGAGTTCGGCCAGCAGACGCCGCTTAAACGCGCCGGTCAGCCAGCCGAGCTGGCACCTGTTTATGTCTATCTGGCAAGCCAGGAGTCGAGCTATGTCACCGCTGAAGTGCATGGCGTGACGGGTGGTGAGCACCTGAGTTAAGCAGGCATAAAAAAAGCTGGCTCCGGCCAGCTTTTTTTTATCTCGTTCGCGGGTTACTTCGCTTTCGCGACCTCTTCCCCTACCAGACCGATCTTCAGATAGCCCGCCTGATGCAGGCTGTCCATCACTTTCATCATCGTCTCGTAATCAACGGTCTTATCAGCGCGGAAGAAGATGGTGGTATCCTTTTTCCCTTCGGTCACCGCGTTCAGCTGGTTGATCATCGTCTCTTCCGTCACCGGATCGTTGCCGATAAACATGCTGTTATCTGCCTTCACGGAGAGATAAATCGGTTTTTCCGGGCGCGGCTGCGGCTGGCTGGAAGAGGCAGGCAGATTGACCTTAACGTCAACGGTAGCAAGCGGCGCGGCCACCATAAAGATAATCAGCAGCACCAGCATCACGTCGATAAACGGCGTGACGTTGATTTCGTGCATTTCGCCATTATCGTCGAGGTTTTCATTAAGACGCATTGCCATAGCCAATCAACCTACGCGTAATTTCTGGGTGGTACGAACCGGCTGCGCGTTGCTGGCAGCCAGATCCAGATCGCGGCTTTGCAGCAGCAGCACCTGAGCAGCAACATCGCCGAGGTTGGCTTTATAGTTACCGATCATGCGTGCAAAGATGTTGTAGATAACGACCGCCGGGATAGCGGCGACCAGGCCGATAGCCGTTGCCAGCAGCGCTTCAGCGATGCCCGGCGCGACAACCGCGAGGTTAGTGGTTTGCGTCTGCGCAATGCCGATAAAGCTGTTCATGATGCCCCAGACGGTACCAAACAGACCAATAAAGGGCGAAATCGCGCCGATGGTGGCGAGGAAACCATTGCCGCGCCCCATATGACGGCCCGTTGCCGCTACGCGACGCTCAAGGCGGAAACCGGTGCGCTCTTTAATGCCTTCGTTATCTTCGCTGCCTGCGGAGAGTTCCAGCTCGTTCTGCGCTTCGTTGATCAACATCGCGCTCAGGCTGCGGGCGTGGAATGTCGAGGCAATCTCAGTCGCCTGATCCAGCGAGCCGGCATCGGCCAGCTGCTGCTGTTCACGCTTGAGACGGCGCTTTTGCCCGAGGATCTCAACGCTTTTACTGAAGAAAAGCGCCCAGGTGACGACTGACGCCAGAATCAGACCGATCATCACGATTTTCACCACGATATCGGCGTGCTGATACATACCCCATACGGAAAGATCCGTCTGCATCAAATTATTACCCACTCTGTTTCTCCGGGACGCAAATCACAAAAAACACTGCGCCATAATAGCAAAAAGTCGTCGAATTGATAGTAGTTCTCATTAGTATTTACATAGTGCACAACACAACCGGCTATTTCCTTGCGTTGACGCAGTAAACCGGCGCGTCTGCTGGTTTTATAGAAAAATTCACCGCCTCTGATGCATCATTTCGCAATCATGGTAGTCTGGACATCCAGACGTATAAAAACAGGTTGAGCAGACATGACGGCGAAACATCTTGATACCGCGCTGGTAAACGCCGGGCGGAGCAAAAAGTATACTCAGGGTTCGGTGAATACGGTGATTCAGCGCGCCTCCTCCCTGGTGTTCGAAACGGTGGAAGCGAAAAAGCACGCCACGCGCAACCGCGCCAACGGCGAGCTTTTCTATGGACGGCGCGGGACGCTAACCCACTTCTCGCTGCAAGAGGCGATGTGTGAACTGGAAGGTGGTGCCGGTTGTGCGCTCTTCCCCTGCGGCGCGGCAGCGGTGGCAAACACCATCCTGGCCTTTGTCGAACAGGGCGATCATGTATTGATGACCAATACCGCCTACGAACCGACGCAAGATTTCAGCACCAAAATCCTCGCTAAACTGGGCGTTACCACCAGCTGGTTTGATCCGCTAATTGGCTCAAGCATCGTGCAATTGGTGCAACCCAATACCAAAGTGGTGTTCCTCGAATCGCCCGGCTCCATCACCATGGAAGTGCATGATGTTCCCGCCATCGTGCAGGCGGTGCGTAGCGTCGCGCCGGAGGCCATCATTATGATCGACAACACCTGGGCGGCGGGCGTGCTGTTTAAGGCGCTGGATTTTGATATCGATATCTCCATTCAGGCGGGCACCAAATATCTGATTGGTCACTCCGATGCGATGGTCGGCACCGCCGTAGCAAACGCCCGCTGTTGGGAGCAACTGCGGGAAAACGCCTATCTGATGGGGCAGATGCTGGATGCGGATACCGCCTATATGACCAGCCGCGGCCTGCGCACACTGGGGGTGCGTTTACGCCAGCATCACGAAAGCAGCTTGAAGATCGCCGAATGGCTGGCGGCGCATCCGCAGGTGGCGCAGGTCAATCATCCGGCGCTGCCAGGCAGTAAGGGGCATGAGTACTGGAAGCGGGATTTCAGCGGCAGCAGCGGCCTCTTCTCCTTTGTGCTCAACAAGCGTTTAAACAATGAAGAGTTGGCCAACTATCTCGATAATTTCTCGCTCTTCAGCATGGCCTATTCGTGGGGCGGGTTTGAATCACTGATCCTCGCCAACCAGCCTGAGCACATCGCCGCTATTCGCCCGGAAGGCCGTGTCGACTTCGACGGCACGCTGATCCGATTGCACATTGGTTTAGAAAACGTTGATGATCTTATCGGTGATTTAGTGGCAGGCTTTCAGCGCATCGTGTAAACCATGATTAACGGGGCAAAAAGTAAGATTATTCTCCCTTTGTTGCGCCCCGGATCGAGGTCTTTTTGGCGAAGTGGAGTACAATAGCCTCCTCTACGCGGTTCCACAGGAAAGCCCATGGCTGTTATTCAAGATATTATTGCTGCGCTCTGGCATCACGACTTTGCTGCGCTGGCCGATCCGCACGTTGTCGGCGTTGTCTATCTCGTGATGTTTGCCACGCTCTTTTTAGAGAACGGCCTGCTTCCTGCCTCGTTTTTACCGGGCGACAGCTTACTGCTGCTCGCCGGGGCGCTGATTGCGCGCGGCTGCATGGACTTTGTCTCAACGCTGCTGATCCTCACCTCCGCCGCCAGTCTCGGCTGCTGGCTGAGCTATGTTCAGGGGCGCTGGCTGGGCAATACGCGTATTGTGAAAAGCTGGCTGGCGCAGCTGCCGGTGAAGTATCACGAGCGCGCCACCTGCATGTTTGACCGTCACGGCCTGCTGGCGCTGCTGGCCGGGCGTTTTCTGGCCTTTATCCGCACCCTGTTGCCAACGATGGCCGGTATCTCCGGCCTGTCGAACCGCCGCTTTCAGCTCTTCAACTGGCTGAGCGCGCTGCTGTGGGTCGGCGTGGTGATCTCGCTCGGCTACGCGATTAGCATGATCCCATTTGTGAAACGCCACGAAGACCAGGTGATGACCTTTTTAATGGTGCTGCCGCTGTTCCTGCTGGTGGTGGGCCTGATTGGCGCCGTTACTGTCGTGCTAAAGAAGAAGTTCAGCAACGCCTGAGTTACCGCCCTCTTCGCGCGAAGAGGGCCTCCGTTATGCCCCCTGCATGGTGCGAATGCGCGCCAAATCCTCTCCCGGCGTCACGCCGAAGTAACGCTTAAATTCGCGGCTAAACTGCGATGGGCTCTCATAGCCGACACGCATCGCCGCCGCGCTCGCTTTCATGCCATCGTGCACCATCAGCATCCGCGCTTTATGCAAGCGGTAGGTTTTCAGGTATTGCAGCGGCGAAGTGCTGGTCACCGATTTGAAGTTATGGTGAAACGCCGAGACGCTCATGTTCGCTTCTGCCGCTAACTGGTCGACGCTGAGGTTTTCGGTGTACTGGCTCTCAATGCGCTTTAAGACGCGGCTAATCAGGCTGAAGTGGGTCTGACGGCTCACCAGCGCCAGCAGCGCACCGCCGCGCGGGCCGGTCAGCACGTGGTAAAGCATCTCGCGGATAATCTGTTTGCCCAGAATGCGCGCATCCAGCGGGCGCTCCATCACATCCAGCAGGCGCTCCGCCGCGCAGAGGATCTCCTCTGATAACACCGCCGAGTTAATACCGCTGGCGGCGTTCTCCGGGCGAAAATGCTCATCTTCGCCAATATCCATCAGCAGCTCCTGCAACTGCAAAATGTCGACATTAAGACGAATGCCCGCCAGCGGCACCTCCGGCGTGGCAAAGGTTTCACACTCGAAGGGCAGCGGCACCGTTAATAGCAGATATTCGTTGGTGTCATAGCGAAAGACGCGCTCGTTGATATACCCGATTTTATGGCCAGAAAAGAGAAACACGATCCCCGGCTGGTACATCACCGGCGTCCGGGTGCCGGGCTGCGTGCCATAGAGCAGGCGGATATCCGGCAGCAGCGCGCTCAATCTATTTTCATTATTTTTCAGTCTCTTAACTTTTTCAGTCAGATGCAGGCAGATCGCTTCACGGTTCATGGTTTGCCACTCCGGCGGCCAGTTTCAACGGCTCTAGTGTGCAAACTTTTGTGACATTTCTCCAGCCGGATAGAGAAACAGGCAAGACATCGGCAGGAATGTGCATTGAGCCTGCGCAGCCCCGCGCCCACAATGATCGGCATCGGGCGGCCTGCCGCCTCAGATTTTTCACCTCATCAGAAGGGAACGAGCAATGAATAACTTTAATCTGCATACCCCAACCCGCATTCTTTTTGGCAAAGGCGCAATTGCCGAACTGCGCGCGCAACTCCCTGACAACGCCCGCGTGCTGATCACTTATGGCGGCGGCAGCGTGAAGAAAAACGGCGTGCTTGACCAGGTTTACAGCGCGCTGGACGGAATGGACGTGCGCGAGTTCAGCGGTATTGAACCGAACCCGACCTACGAAACGCTGATGAAAGCGGTGCAGCTGGTGCGCGATGAGCAGATCACCTTCCTGCTGGCGGTCGGTGGCGGTTCAGTGCTGGATGGCACCAAATTTATCGCAGCCGCTGCCCACTACGCCGAGGGCGTCGATCCTTGGCATATCCTGCAAACCCGCGGTAGCGAGATCAAAAGCGCCATTCCGATGGGCTCCGTGCTGACGCTGCCGGCCACCGGCTCTGAATCCAACGCCGGTGCGGTGGTTTCCCGTAAAGCGACCGGCGATAAGCAGGCGTTCCACTCTCCGTTCGTGCAGCCGGTCTTCGCGGTGCTCGATCCGGTTTACACCTACACCCTGCCCCCGCGTCAGGTGGCGAATGGCGTAGTTGACGCCTTTGTCCATACTGTAGAGCAGTACGTCACTTATCCGGTAGATGGCAAAATTCAGGATCGCTTCGCCGAAGGCATTCTGCTGACGCTGGTTGAAGATGGCCCGAAAGCGTTGCAGGAGCCGGAGAATTACAACGTGCGCGCCAACGTTATGTGGGCGGCGACCCAGGCGCTGAACGGCCTGATTGGCGCGGGCGTGCCGCAGGATTGGGCTACCCATATGCTGGGCCATGAGTTGACGGCGATGCACGGGCTGGACCACGCACAAACGCTGGCGGTGGTACTGCCTGCGCTGTGGAATGAGAAGCGCGACACCAAACGCGAAAAACTGCTGCAATACGCCGCACGCGTATGGAATATCACCGAAGGCAGCGACGATGAGCGCATTGACGCGGCAATTACCGCCACGCGCGACTTCTTCGAGCGTATGGGCGTGCCGACGCGTCTTTCCGGCTACGGCCTTGATGGCAGCTCCATTCCGGCGCTGTTGGCTAAACTGGAAGAGCACGGCATGACGGCGCTGGGCGAGCATCAGGATATTACGCTGGATGTGAGCCGCCGCATCTACGAAGCCGCGCGCTAAGCGCTTCTCCACCCCGGCTTTCGTTTTTGGGTTTTTCGACCACACTTAATGCAAACCAGCTTACCGGGCCTGTCCCAGTAAGCCTAGCGAAAGGAGAAATGCATGACACATCCAACGGTGATTAAACTCGCTGACGGCAATCTGATGCCGCAACTGGGTCTTGGCGTGTGGAAAGCGAGCAACGAGGAAGTGGTTACCGCCATCCATAAAGCTCTGGAAGTGGGTTATCGCTCTATCGATACCGCCGCGGCTTACAAGAACGAAGAGGGTGTTGGTAAAGCCTTAGCCAGCGCGGGCGTGCCGCGTGAAGAGCTGTTCATCACCACCAAGCTGTGGAATGACGATCAGAAACGTCCGGCCGAGGCCTTTAAAGAGAGCCTGGAGAAGCTTCAGCTCGACTATGTCGATCTCTATCTGATGCACTGGCCGGTTCCGGCAATCGATCACTATGTCGGGGCCTGGAAAGGGATGATTGAGCTGCAACAGCAGGGACTGATTAAGAGTATCGGCGTCTGTAATTTCCAGACCCACCATCTGCAAAAGCTCATTGATGAAACCAGCGTCATTCCGGTGATTAACCAGATTGAACTCCATCCGCTGCTGCAACAGCGCCAGCTACATGCCTGGAACGCGACGCACAAGATCCAGACTGAGTCCTGGAGCCCGCTGGCACAGGGTGGTGAAGGCGTTTTCGATCAGAAAATCATTCGCGATCTGGCGGATAAATATGGCAAAACCCCGGCGCAGATCGTTATTCGCTGGCATCTCGACAGCGGTCTGGTGGTGATCCCGAAATCGGTCACCCCTGCGCGCATCGTTGAGAACTTCGACGTCTGGGATTTCCGCCTCGATAAAGATGAACTGAGCGAAATCGCCAAACTGGACGAGGGCAAACGCCTCGGGCCAGACCCGGATCAGTTCGGCGGTTAAAAGAGTGTTGACCGGTAATTAAGTAGTACGCGTAGGCCGGATAAGCGCCAGCGCCATCCGGCACTCTCACCGCCGATGCCGGATGGCGGCTCCGCCTTATCCGGCCTACGAGGTCATCCGGCCATCTTAACGCGTCGCTTTTTTTCTCTGGTGCGCAATCGGCGTATGTTTGGTTAATGCCGGTCGCGCGCTGCGGCTCTGGCGACGCGCTTCGCGCATCTCCTCCATCGTTGGCGCAGGCACCAGGCACTCGCGGCGGGAACCAATCAGGTGCTTTTTCCCCATCGCCTCAAGCGCCTGGCGCAGCAGCGGCCAGTTGGCCGGATCGTGGTAGCGCAGCAGCGCTTTATGCAGGCGGCGCTGCTTCTCCCCTCTCGGCACCACCACCTCTTCACTTTTGTAATCGATCTTCGACAGCGGGTTTTTGCCGGTGTAATACATGGTTGTCGAGTTGGCCAGCGGCGACGGGTAGAAGTTCTGCACCTGGTCGAGACGGAAACGGTGGCGCTTCAGCCACAGCGCCAGGTTCACCATATCCTCATCACGCGTGCCGGGGTGCGCAGAGATAAAGTAGGGGATCAGATACTGCTCTTTGCCCGCTTGCTTCGAGTAGGTGTCGAAAAGCTGCTTAAAGCGGTCATAGCTGCCCATACCCGGCTTCATCATCTTCGACAGCGGCCCCGCTTCAGTATGTTCCGGCGCTATCTTCAGATAGCCGCCAACGTGGTGCGTCGCCAGCTCTTTGACATAGCGCGGATCTTCCACCGCCAGGTCGTACCGCACGCCGGAGGCGATCAGGATCTTCTTGATGCCGCGCAGATCGCGGGCGCGCCGGTAGAGATCGATGGTCGGCTGATGGTTGGTGTCCATATGCGGGCAGATCTCCGGATAGACACAGGAGAGGCGTCGACAGGTCTGCTCGGCGCGCGGCGAGGTGCAGCGCAGCATATACATATTGGCCGTTGGCCCGCCCAGATCGGAGATCACCCCGGTAAAACCGGGCACCGTGTCGCGAATCGCTTCGATCTCATTGATGATCGAATCCTCGGAGCGGCTCTGAATAATGCGCCCTTCATGCTCGGTGATGGAGCAGAAGGAGCAACCGCCGAAACAGCCGCGCATAATGTTAATCGAGAAGCGGATCATGTCGTAGGCCGGAATGCGGCTCTCGCCATAGGCCGGGTGCGGCACGCGCTGGTAAGGCAGCGCAAAGACGCTGTCCATCTCTTCGGTGGAGAGCGGAATGGCCGGCGGGTTGATCCAGATATAGCGATCGCCATGCTTTTGCAGCAGCGCGCGGGCACAGCCGGGGTTAGTTTCGTGATGCAGAATGCGCGACGCATGGGCATAGAGCACTTTGTCCGCTTTCACCTTCTCGTAAGAGGGGAGCAGCACATAGGTTTTTTCCCACGGCTTCGGGCGCGGCGGCTGCACGGTCACGCGTTTCGCGGCCTGCGGCTCAACGGGTTTATTATCAGCACAGGGCAGATCCTCGCCATACGGATGGGGGATCGGATCGATCTTCCCCGGCGTGTCGAGGCGGGTGGAATCCACCCCGCTCCAGCCTGGCAGCGCTTCTTTCACCATGATCGCCGTATTGCGCACATCGCGGATCTGGCCAATCGGCTCACCGGCGGCAAGGCGGTGCGCGACTTCCACCAGCGGGCGCTCGCCGTTGCCGAACATCAGCATATCCGCCTTCGAATCGACCAACACCGAGCGGCGCACGGTATCAGACCAGTAGTCATAATGGGCGGTGCGGCGCAGGCTGGCCTCAATCCCGCCGAGGATCACCGGCACCTCTCTCCACGCCTCTTTGCAGCGCTGGGTATAAACCAGCGTCGCGCGATCCGGGCGCTTGCCGGCCACGTTATCCGGCGTATAAGCATCGTCGTGGCGCAGCTTACGATCGGCGGTGTAGCGGTTGATCATCGAATCCATATTGCCGGCGGTGACGCCGAAAAAGAGGTTCGGTTTGCCGAGGCGCATAAAGTCCGTTTTGCTGCTCCAGTCCGGCTGGGCGATGATACCGACGCGAAAGCCCTGCGCTTCCAGCATTCTTCCGCAGATCGCCATGCCGAAGCTCGGGTGATCGACATAGGCGTCGCCGGTCACGAGGATGATGTCGCAGCTGTCCCAGCCGAGTTCATCCATCTCTTCGCGCGACATCGGCAGAAAAGGCGCGGGGCCGAAGCAGGCCGCCCAGTACTGCGGCCAAGAGAAAAGATCGCGATCCGGCTGGATCAGGGAGAGTGCGCTCATCGTGCTTCCAGAAAAGGTAAAAAGGGAGTCAAAGGGCGGCGATTATACGCCCTCTTTGTAGGGGAATAGAAGGAGGTTTTTTCAGCACCCGGCAGGCAGAGCGCCGCCGGGTTGGAGGAAATTACGGCGCGGGGTTGACCAGCAGCTGGCCGACTGAGCCGCGATCGGCCATCTCCAGCGTCTGGCTCTGGAACTGGAACGGGAAGTGCGGCCACGAAGGTTGACCAAACCACACCAGCAGTTCCACCTGGCCGTCGATCCAGACGGTATCTTTCCAGCCGCGATCTTCCGGGAACGGCAGTGCGCCGTTGACGCTGCGCAGCATAAACATTGCGCCTTCAATATGGAACGACTGCGGCATCTCTGCGCGCACCGTCCAGCGCTCCCAGGTGCCCTGCTGGGCGGTCACATCGATGCGCTGTGGATCCCACAGCTGGCCATTGATACCCGGATCGCTACCGAGGGTCATGTCCCGGCTGCGCGACGGCGAACCGGCCATCAGATCTGCCGGCAGCAGACGCATCGGCAGGGTATCCGTCACCAGCGGCAGCAGACCGGTAGGACGCAACGTCAGTACCAGCGTGGAGATAAGGATGCTAGACGGCTCAAACAGGCCGCGCAGCCGATCCATGATCCCCGCCGCTTCGCCGCAGGTAATCGAAACTTCATCCCCGTTGGTCATATCGACCAGCACTTCGCGCCGCTCACCGGGTGCCAGCGAGAGCTGTTTGACCGACACCGGCGCAGGCAGAAAGCCCTGATCACCGGCGATTACATGCAGGGCGCGGCCGTCGCTCATCTGCAACAGATAGCGTCGGGAGTTGGAGGCATTGAGCAGACGCAGGCGCACCCAGCCGCGGGAGACTTCGACAAAGGGGCTTTGCGCGCCGTTGACCATCAGCGTATCGCCGACAAACCCACCGCTGCCCGGCTCGCTGTACTCCGGCGTACCGAAGTTATCCAGCCGCTTATCCTGAATGATGATCGGAAAGTCATCCACGCCGTAGTGATTGGGGATCGGCAGCGCTTTGCTGATCTCATCTTCCACCAGCCACATCCCCGCCAGGCCGCTATAGACCTGCTCAGCGGTGCGGTTCGGCGTGTTGGCGTGATACCACAATGTCGCGGCGCTCTGGCGAATTGGCAGCACTGGTGCCCAGTCATTGCTGGCGCTCATCATGCGCGCGGCGCCGCCCATCAGCGGGCCTGGCACCTGCAGGCCGCTCACGGTCATCGCCACGCTTTCCGTCAGCCGGTTGCTGTAAATCAGCTTTACGTCATCGCCATTCCACACGCGGATGGTCGGCCCGAGATAGCGACCGTTGATGCCGGAAACTGGCGCGCGGGTGCCTTTAACAAAGGACCAGTGCGCGCGCTGGAGCGTCATAAAAAGCGGCTGTCCGCGCCGCGATTCCAGCAGCGGCGGAACGGGCAGCGGCGGTTGCTGCCCGGCAGCATTCGCCCTCAGCGGCACTGCGCTGGTACATAGCGCAAGGCCGGAAGCCTGAAGAAACTGACGCCGACTGAGTGACATATTTGCTCCGAGTAACACTGACTTAATACGCCAGAGGCTGGGTGCCTCCGGGTTTGCTCACAACTGACGTTTATACCCGACCGGCGGCTTCGCGTTCTGCCACTTCTTTATCGAGCTCTTCGATTTTTGCCGCCATCAGTTCGCGGCAGTGGGTCGCTAACTGGCGAACCTGATCTTTACCGAACTGCGTAACATCCACCGGCGGCAGCATTTCAACAATCACCAGCCCATTCTTCAGGCGGTTGAGATTCACTTTATTCGAGGTGGTGGAGACGCAGACCGGAATAATCGGCACACCGGCTGCAATCGCGGCGTGGAACGCACCGGTTTTAAATGGCAGCAGGCCGCGACCACGGCTGCGCGTCCCTTCCGGGAACATCCAGACCGAGATGTTACGTTTCTGGATCTGCTTCACCACCTGCGCGATGGTGCCGTGCGCTTTGGCGCGGTTATCGCGGTCAATCAGCAGGTTGCCGGTCAGCCAGTAGAGTTGACCAAAAAACGGGATCCACAGCAGGCTCTTTTTACCCACGGTAACCGTCGGCGGCAGCACAATGCTGGAGGCGGTGACCATATCGTAGTTGTTCTGGTGGTTAGCAATATAGATGGCGTTGCCGAACTTATCCGCGCCCGGCGGCAGGCGTCTTTCCACTTTCAGCCCACACACCGGCGCAAGGCGACCAAAAAGATGGCCGAAGGTGGCAACATGTTTTGGGTTTCTTGGACTGAACAGGCAGTAAATCGAGCCGAATATCGAGACAAGAATGGAGTAGATAACGATGATGATGACACGAAAAATAAATAACATAGCGACCTCTGAAGCCCATACCCTGAGCATTATATACACGCCAGCGTAAATCCGCTGATGCTGGCTGCGCCTCGCTGACCGCCATGCGGTCCGGGCTTGTGTTATGCGGCCTTTAAAAAGAACGTATTGTTAATCGCAATCTGCGAATAAACAACGTCTTTACGGGAAATTTCTAAGAAATATCTCCCCGCACGCGGCGGGGAGAGGATGATGAAGATTACTCTTCGCTATCGCCCGCGCCCGGACGGGTCGGCGAGTCGATCTCTATGCGGTCAATCTTCTGCAAACCGCGCATCAGCGTACCGCGACGTCCGCGCTCGCCATGCACTTTTTGCAGCTCTTCCGGACGCAGTTTGATCTTGCGTTTGCCGACGTGGAGCGTCAGCGTGCTCTGCGGAGGCAGCAGGTAGAGGTGCGCCAGCGCGTCGCTGCCTTTCGCCGCTTCAGCGGAAGGAATGCCGATGATTTTGTTGCCTTTGCCTTTCGAGAGCTGCGGCAGATCGCTGACCGGGAACATCAGCATGCGGCCGGCGGCGGTGATCGCCAGCAGCATATCGTCGTCGTGCTCGATGGCAATCGGTGCCATCACACGCGCGTTCTCCGGCAGGTTGATCAGCGCTTTACCGGCACGGTTACGGGCAATTAAGTCATTGAAGGTACAGACGAAACCGTAACCGGCATCGGAGGCCATCAGCAGTTTCTGATCTTCATTGCTCATCATCATATGCTCAACCGTCGCGCCCGGCGGCAGCGTCAGCTTGCCAGTGATCGGCTCGCCCTGCCCGCGCGCCGACGGCAGCGAAATCGGGTCGACGGCATAGCTGCGCCCGGTGGTATCGATAAATACCACCGGCTGGTTGCTCTTGCCCTTCGCCGACGCTTTCCAGCTGTCGCCCGCTTTGTAGCTCAGCCCCTGCGCGTCAATGTCATGCCCTTTGGCGCTGCGCACCCAGCCCATCTGCGACAGCACAATCGTCACCGGCTCTGACGGCAGCATATCGTGCTCGCTCATCGCTTTGGCCTCTTCGCGCTCGTGCAGCGGTGAGCGGCGATCGTCGCCGAAAGCGGTGGCATCGGCCTGCAGCTCTTTTTTCAGCAGGGTGTTCATTTTGCGCTCGGAAGCGAGGATGGCTTGCAGCTGATCGCGCTCTTTTTCCAGCTCGCTCTGCTCGCCGCGGATCTTCATCTCTTCCAGTTTGGCGAGATGGCGCAGTTTTAACTCAAGAATGGCTTCTGCCTGGGTCTCGCTGATGCCGAAACGCGACATCAGCACCGGCTTCGGCTCATCTTCGCCGCGGATAATCTCAATCACTTCGTCGATATTGAGGAACGCCACCAGCAAACCTTCAAGGATATGCAGGCGCTTGAGCACTTTCTCCAGGCGGTGATTCAGGCGGCGGCGCACCGTATCGCGGCGGAAGGTCAGCCATTCGGTGAGGATCTCCAGCAGGTTTTTCACCGCCGGACGACCATCGAGGCCAATCATATTGAGGTTGATGCGGTAGCTCTTCTCCAGATCGGTGGTGGCGAAGAGGTGGTTCATCACCTGATCCATATCGACGCGGTTGGAGCGCGGCACTACCACCAGGCGGGTCGGGTTTTCGTGGTCCGACTCATCGCGCAGGTCGTCGACCATCGGCAATTTTTTATTGCGCATCTGGCTTGCGATCTGCTCCAGCACACGCGCACCGGAGACCTGGTGCGGCAGCGCGGTGATCACCACGGCGCCATCCTCTTTTTTCCACACCGCGCGCATACGCACGGAGCCGCGACCGTTCTGGTAGATTTTGCGGATTTCAGCACGTGAAGTGATGATCTCTGCTTCGGTCGGGTAGTCCGGCCCCTGGACAATATCCAGCAGCTCATCGAGGGTGGTTTTTGGCTGGTCAATCAGCGCCATCGCCGCGTTGGCGACTTCGCGCAGGTTGTGCGGCGGAATGTCCGTCGCCATACCGACTGCAATCCCGGTGGTGCCGTTCAGCAAAATATTCGGCAGGCGGGCAGGCAGCATTTTCGGCTCCTGCAGCGTACCGTCGAAGTTCGGCACCCACTCAACGGTGCCCTGCCCCAGCTCGCTCAGCAGCAGCTCGGCATATTTCGACAGGCGGGATTCGGTATAACGCATGGCGGCAAAGGACTTCGGATCGTCCGGTGCCCCCCAGTTCCCCTGGCCGTCGACCAGCGGGTAGCGATAGGAGAAGGGCTGCGCCATCAGCACCATCGCTTCATAGCAGGCGCTGTCGCCGTGCGGGTGGTATTTACCCAGAACGTCGCCCACGGTACGGGCGGATTTCTTGAACTTCGCGCTGGCGCTCAGCCCCAGTTCAGACATTGCGTAGACGATGCGACGCTGAACGGGTTTCAGGCCATCACCGATAAACGGCAACGCACGATCCATGATGACGTACATGGAGTAGTTCAGGTATGCGTTTTCCGTAAATTCATGCAGCGCAAGGCGCTCTGCCATATCGCTCATTAATCGTGATTCCTCAACGTATGCGCCCACCTTTTCGGCGGCAATATTGCCGCAGATACTACCCTATCTGCGGCGAGGAGTCATAGCGATGAGCGATTTTTTCACGCGCGGTCAGCGCTTACTGACCGACTTTGCGGATCTCTTTTACGTCGATCTCAACGGAGTTCCAGTCTTTGTCCACTTCACCCTGGATTTCGACCTTATCCTGCGGTCCGACGCTCAGCCCTTTCCAGCGTTTCTGGTCAATATCGACATTGATGGTGCCGGTGGCATCTTTGAAGGAGTAGGTATCATCCGAGATGCGCTCAACGATGTTCCCGCTAAGCGTAACCCAGGCATCATCGCGCAGGGATTTTGCGCTCTCAACGGTCGCTTTACTGCCGTTTGGCCCGGTAAAGCCGCCGCCCTGCTGAGAGGTGGTTTGTTGTTGTGCCGCCCCCGGGCCGGTAAAACCGCCCTGATTAGCAGCAAATGCCGGCGCGGCGCAGAGTGCGAGAACAGCGGTGATAGCAGCAAACTTTTTCATCTTATCTCTCCCTTTTTGTTGGTAAGGCTCCATTAAGCCAGCCACTTCTTAACAACTTCTTAAGGCGTAAAAAGATTATTTTTCGCTGTACAACGCCCGCTGCGAGCGGGTTAACTGCCTCCAGGCCTGAGTACACGGAGAGAGTATGCGAATTCTGCTGATAGAAGATGATGCGCTGATTGGCGACGGTCTGAAGGCTGGCCTTGGCAAAAAAGGCTTCACCGTCGACTGGTTTACCGACGGCAAGCTAGGCAAAGCGGCGCTGTTTGCCGCACCTTATGACGCGGTGATCCTCGACTTAACGCTGCCGGGACTTGATGGGTTAACCATCCTGCGCGACTGGCGTGAGCAGAAGCGCAGCGAGCCGGTGCTGATCCTTACCGCCCGTGACGCCATTGAGCAGCGGGTCGAAGGGCTGCGGCTCGGCGCTGATGACTATCTCTGCAAACCCTTTGCGCTGGTGGAAGTGGCCGCCCGGCTGGAGGCGCTGATTCGCCGCACCCACGGCCAGGCGCAAAGCCTGCTGCGCCACGGCCAGGTCACCCTCGACCCGGTAAGCCTGGTCGCCACCTTTCATAACGAGACGCTGGTGCTGAAACCGAAAGAGTTCGCCCTGCTGGAGCTCCTGCTGCGCAACGTCGGGCGCGTGCTGCCGCGCAAAGCGATTGAAGAGAAGCTCTACAGCTGGGATGGGGATGTCTCCAGCAACGCGGTGGAGGTGCATGTGCACCATCTGCGCCGCAAGCTCGGCAGCGACTTTATCCGCACTGTGCACGGCATCGGCTACACCTTAGGAGAGGCATGAAATTTACGTTTCCCCATAGCCTGCGGCTGCGTCTGACGCTGCTCTTTTTGCTGCTTTCGCTGGCGGCCTGGCTCTGCGCCAGCGTCGTTGCCTGGCAGCAGACGCGCGACAAACTCGACAAGCTGTTTGATACCCAGCAGATGCTGTTTGCCAAACGCCTGAGCGTGATGAAGCTGGACCAGTTGCAAAGCGCCGCGCCGCAGGTCACTAAAAAGAAGATTAAGCATGGCCATCTTGATGATGACGTGCTGGCCTTCGCCATCTACTCCACCGACGGCAAACTGCTGCTGCACGATGGCGACAACGGGCGTGATATCCCCTACGCCTGGCGTCGCGATGGCTTTGATGATGGGCAACTGCGCGATGATGACGATAAGTGGCGCTTTTTGTGGCTGACCGCCCCCGGCGGCGAGTACCGCATTGTGGTTGGTCAGGAGTGGGAGTATCGCCAGGAGATGGCGCTGGAGATCATCACCTCACAGCTGACGCCGTGGCTGGTGGCGCTGCCGTTAATGTTGTTACTGTTAATCGCCCTGCTGACCCGTGAACTGCGACCATTGAAAAAGGTAGCGCTGGCGCTGCGTACGCGCGCCCCGGATCGCGCCGATGCGCTGGAAACCCGCGGCGTGCCCGGCGAAGTGCGCCCGCTGCTGGATGCCCTCAACCAACTCTTTGCCCGTACGCATACCATGATGCTGCGCGAGCGGCGCTTTACCTCCGACGCCGCCCATGAGCTGCGCAGCCCGCTGGCGGCGCTGAAAGTGCAAACGGAAGTCGCACAGCTCTTCGATGACGATCCCACCGCGCGCGCCAGAGCGCTAAGCCAGTTACATCTTGGGATCGACCGCGCGACCCGGCTGGTCGATCAGCTGTTAACCCTTTCGCGCCTCGATTCGCTGGAGCATATGGAGGATGTCGAGACGCTGGAGCTGGATGCGCTGCTGCAATCGGCAGTGATGGAGACCTACCACAGCGCGCAGCAGGCGGGAATGGATATCCGCCTGCATCTGAATGCCCACGGCGTGCGCCGCCAGGGCCAGCCGCTGCTGCTCAGCCTGCTGGTGCGCAACCTGCTTGATAACGCCATCCGCTACAGCCCGCCGGGCAGCGTGGTGGATGTCACCCTTGAAGCCAACGGCCTGAGCGTGCGGGATAATGGCCCAGGCGTCAGCGACGAGGCGCTGGCGCGGATTGGCGAGCGCTTCTATCGCCCGCCGGGGCAGAGTGAAACCGGCAGCGGGCTGGGGTTATCGATTGTCCAGCGTATTGCCGCTCTGCATCAGATGCAGGCCACCTTTGCTAATCATCCGGAGGGCGGTTTTATCGTTACTCTGCGCTGGTAGAGGGATTATTGCTTATTGCGCAAAAGTCTTTGCCATTATTGCCAATTTAATCGCCCCGTTGATACGGATAGAATCGCCGACAAACGTATTTATGCGGGAACAAAAAATGAGCAACATTCTGATTATCAACGGCGCGAAGAAATTCGCGCACTCCAATGGCGAACTGAACGATACCCTGACCGACGTTGCGGCCAGCTTCCTGCGCGATGCCGGGCACGAAGTGAAAACCGTGCGTACCGACGGCGAGTACGACGTTAAAGCGGAAGTGGAGAACTTCCTGTGGGCCGACACGGTGATCTGGCAGATGCCGGGCTGGTGGATGGGCGCACCGTGGACGGTGAAAAAGTATATGGATGATGTCTTTACCGAAGGCCACGGTTCACTGTATGCCAGCGATGGTCGTACCCGCTCCGACGCGGCGAAGAAGTATGGCTCCGGCGGATTAATCCAGGGCAAAACCTACATGCTGTCGCTCACCTGGAACGCGCCAATCGACGCCTTTACCGATAAAGAGCAGTTCTTCCACGGCGTCGGTGTTGACGGTGTTTACCTGCCGTTCCATAAAGCGAACCAGTTCCTCGGCATGGACGCATTGCCGACATTTATCGCTAATGACGTGATCAAAATGCCGGACGTCCCGCGTTATATTGCAGAATATCGCAAGCATCTGGCGGAGATTTTTGCTTAACTGTAGCTGGACTTAAAAGGAGTAAACCATGTTGACAGTAGTAGCAGAGATCCGCACTCGCCCGGGGCAGCACCATCGCCAGGCCGTGCTTGATGAGTTCGCGAAAATTGTACCGGTTGTGCTGCAAGAAGCAGGCTGCCACGGCTATGAGCCGCTGATCGACCACGCCGCTGGCGTCAGCTTCCAGACGACCGCGCCGGATTCCATCACAATGGTTGAGCGTTGGGAAAGCGTGGCGCATCTTGAAGCGCACCTGCAAACGCCCCACATGAAAGCGTGGAGCGAAGCAGTAAAAGGCGATGTCCTCGAGACCCATATCCGTATTCTCGAATCGGGTCTGTAACAGCCTTCCCCTCACCGCCAGGCGGGGGGAGAATACTCAGGCCGGCGCTTGCCGGCCCTTTGTTTACCAGTACAACTTCCAGCTCAGCGAGAAACGCGCCAGCGCTTCGACATAGAAGTAATCCCCCCAGCTTGCACACTCATCCACCCCTTTATTGCTCGACAGATGGTAGACCGAGTGCTTAAGCAGGCCGTTGGTCGCCTCCTGCTTGCCCGCCAGATAGTGCTTACTCAGCGATGACATAATACGCATTGCCCACTGCTGGTAATGGGCGCGATCCGGGTCGGTCACCGGTAACTGCTTAACCAGCTCCAGCAAGCCGCAGACCGCAATCGCCGCCGACGAGGAGTCGCGCAGCGCATCGGTGCCCACCAGCGCCAGATCCCAGTGGCAGACCGCATCTTCCGGCAGGCGGTTGAGGAAGTAGTTCGCCAGCCGTTTTGACAGCGCCACCATCTCTTTATCGCCGGTATAGATATAGCTCAGCAGGAAGCCGTAAATGCCCCACGCCTGGCCTCGCGACCAGCAGGAATCATCGGCGTAGCCCTGCTGGGTATTGCCATAACGCGGCGCGCCGGTCTGCACATCCATATAGTAGGTGTGAAAGGTCGAGGCATCTTCGCGGATAAGGTATTTCGCCGCCTGGCGCACGTGGGCTTCGGCGGCATCGGCAAAGCGCCGGTCGCCGGTTTGCTCCGTCGCCCAGTAGAGCAGCGGCAGGTTCATATTGCAGTCGATGATCATCCGCCCGGCCTGGGCAGGATCGTTAAGATCGCCCCACGCCTGGATGATCTGCGCTTTTTCATGAAAGCGCTCCAGCAGTGCCTCGGCCGCCAGTAGCCCAAAGCCGCGCGCGTCGCGGTTGCCGGTTAAGCGCCAGGCCGCCACGCAGGAGAGCGTGTATAAAAAGCCGAGATCGTGGGTGTTGGTGTCTTCGCGTCCGGCGATGCGCAGGCCAAAGGAGCGCACGTGGCGCTCAGCCAGCGCGCGAAACGCTTCGTCGCCGCTCATCTCCCATGCCAGCCACAGCTGCCCGGTCCAGAAGCTGGTGGTCCACTCGACGTTGCCGGTCAGCGGGTAAAAGCCGTCGACGCAGGTCTCCGCCGGGAACTGCTCACCGAACTCGGTTAAATGACGGCGAATCAGTTCAAGGGTGTGGCTACGCGCAGAGTCCAGCTCATCTTTAAAGGTCTGCGCATCGGGCGCAGCCGGGCATGGGCGTAACGTTTCCTCGTTGATTTTACTTAACATTGTTCGGTTCCTTCTCTGTTCGATAATCGGATAGCCATTACCCTGCAGTTTTCGCATCCAGCGTGCGGGCTTGCCGCCATTTGCTCTGGCAGGCAGACAGGGTAAACAGGGAGATAAAGGTAAAGGTCAGCGCAATCGCGCCCATGATGATGTAGGTGTGTTCAAAGCCGATGCGGTCATACAAAATCCCGGCGGGCGACGAGACCACCACATTGCCGACGTAGAGCATCGCCTGGTAGCCCAGCAGATACATGGTGGCATTAACGCGTTTATCGAAATGCTCGGCGATATATTTAAATACCGACACCAGCAGCAAACAGATTTCGAGACCGTAGAGCGGTTTGAGGATCGAAATAAGCAGATGCGATTCGCACAGCCCGGAGATAATTAACCGCGCGCCGACAATCAGGCCGACAATTAATAATCCGCGCTTGGCACCAATAAAGTTCACAAACAGCGGGATGACCATATACATGACAAATTTCATGCCCGACTGCACCGTGCCCAGATAACCAAACACCGCATTGCCTTCATGCACATCGTCAAAGAAGGTGACGAAGTAGCGTGAGAACTGCTGTTCGGCGATAAACATCATCCACGCGACACCGGCGACATAGAGGCAGAAGGCCCAGAATTTGCGGTTACGCAGCAGCGCATAGACGTCGGCAGGCGCGATCTTCTCTTTGGTTAGCACTTCGCCCGCATGGGCGGAGTGGACATTCACTTTCAGGCTCAGCAGCACTGCCAGCATGATCAGCGACGCCACAGAACCCATGATGAAGTTATAGGCCGGAGAGAGGTTAAACAGCAGGCCGGAGAAAGAGGAAGCCACCGCCCAGCCCAGCGATCCCCACATGCGGATCTGCCCAAACTCCATGCCGTTTAAGCGGCTGTAACGGTCGGTATAGGATTCGCACGCCGCCACGCCCGCATACCACGCGAAGCTTAAATAGATAGCGCCAACAATAATCCCGACCAGGGTGTTGGACATTAATAGCGGCTGATAGACATAGATAAAGAACGGTGCCATTAAGGCGGACATCAGCACGACAAAATAGAGCAGGTATTTGCTCATGCCGATTTTATCCAGGATATAGCCATAAATCGGTTTCAGAATAACGGAGAAGATACCGTTAACGGCAAAGACCGTGCCGATCACCGTCCCGCTTAAATTGGCTTTTTGTCCCAGCCAGATCGCCAGCAAACCAATGCTCGCCGACCAGGTAAAAAAGTAGAGAAAGATAAAGGTGCTGATTTTGTAATATTCAGTTTTATTATTTATGGTGATTTTTTCCATACTATCCTCGACGAAAGCATGTAGGGTTCAGCGTTATTTCCCGGCCAGCGCCGGGCATCAAAGTGCAATCTCGATACGGTTTTTCTGCCCCGGTTGATGGATCACCAGCGCGTTATTGTTGATAAGCAGTTCCGGTAAGAGCGGGTTAAATGCCAGTTCGCAGGTTGCCGCCTGCACGGCACACGCCAGCCACTGCTGGCCTGCAGCAATCTCGGTGCGCAGCACCGGAATGGAGGCGCAGGGCGAAAACATGATGCTGCTGTTAGGCGGCGTGATGACGCTATCCGCCTCGCGCGGGACATCGGCAAGCAGGTTGAAAATGCCGCTGACGCCGTTTTCAGCAACCACCAGGCTGCCGTGCTGCTCAGAGCGATGGGGCGCTTTCAGCACCGCAAAGCCCCCTTCCACGCTGGTCAGCGCGCGGGCGGTGTCGATGCGGTGAACGCGAAGGTGCCACTCGCCGCAGGGGATGAGCCAGGTGGCGATCTGTACGTCATGCCACGGCGACCAGCGGGAGAAGATCGCCTGCTCGCTTATCACCACTTCGTCGCACTCGCGGCGGCCACGAAAGTAGTTATCCCCTTCACTCAGCAGCAGCATTGAGTCGCAGGCGGCATGCTTGATGCCGTAGCGCCCGCGCTCAATGGTGAAACCAAAGCGGCTGGAGTAGGCAAATTTGGTGTATTTCGCTTCGGTATTGACGTAGTTGTTCAACTCCAGCTGTCCTGCGGTCAGCATCCAGACATGCTTTGACTCTTCGCTGTGCACGATAAGCTGCCCGGCAGGGGCAATTACGCGCTGCGCGTCGAGCCGCGGTAACGGCTGCTCTTCGGCGTGCCAGAAGGGGTGAGAGGCGGGCAGCGCGAGGATCAAGAAAACCTTCAGCGCCCAGTAGGGCGAGCCGGGTGAGTTGTAATCCTCGCACATCGCCAGGTTCGGGTAGGCAAAACCGAGCGTCAGAATGCCGTCGCGATCGAAGATGGGTTGTTTAAGCCACCAGCGCAGGTGGCGCAGGATCACGCCTTTTACCACGCTCGGCGTCAAGACCGGCAGGTCAGCAAAGGCGACGGCGCTCCAGAAGGCGATCATCGCAAAGCGATAGGTGAGGCTGCGGCCAAACGGCACTGACTCCCCTTCTGCCGCTGACATATAGATAAAGTCCTCGGCAAACAGGCTGGCGCGCTCGCGAATGGTTGCCGCGCGCGGTGCGTCCTCTTCGCCATTCAGCGTGGCGTAGATCAGGCCGTAAAAATGAAACGCCATCGAGATGTAGTAATCTTTTGGTCGGCCGGGGCCGTCGGAGTACCAACCCTCGCCAAGATAGTAGGCATCCATCATCGCAAAGCGGCGTTTAATCGCCTGCGCATCCCACGGCAAACCGGCGCGTTTGAAGCCCAGTTGCACCATGATGGCGAAGAAGTTCCAGTTGCTGTCGGGCATTTCCGCTTCGGTGATCTGGTTAAGCCAGCGGTAGAGGTTTTCGGTTTCCTGCGCACTGAAGTTCAGCGTGAATTTATCACCCAGCAGTGCCAGCCCGAGACCGTAGGCCGCCATCTCCACCAGCCGCTGATCGTATGCCACGGTGTCGCCCCAGTAGCCGCTATCCTGCGGATCGGTGCCGCGCTTGATCGCCGCCAGATATTTCTCGCTGAAGGGTTGTGCATCGCCGCCCGCCATCAGCGGGAACAGCCCCCACAGCGCACGGGAGAGCCCCTCCATTTCAGCAATCTCATCGCTGTAGTGGGCGCTGGTAGCACCGAGGGAGAATTGCGCCGCACCGGCCGGAAATTGTTTATCCAGCGCGTCGAGCATGGTAGTCAGCGCGCTGACCACCTCGTCGCGGGATGACAATGGATTTGATTTTTTCTCGTGCGCCGCCTGCATAACCTTTCCTCCCCTGATGTGTGGCAGAAGAATAGTTAATGAACAGCGCGGTGAAATGTTACCTCTGTCACACCGCCGTAACTTCTCTGAACCCGTTATTGAGAAAATTTAAAACCGTGGTTTATAAATGGCTACAGGGAAGTAAAAATTGAGATTGATTGCACCATGACTTCAGGCTTGCAGGCAGAGCGGCTGGAACTGATTACCCTCAACGACGCGATCGTGTCGTTTAGTCGCCTTTACGCCAATACCGTGCGGTACCACCACTGGCATCAATGCCTGGAAGTGCTTTATGTCGAAGAGGGTTTTGGCGTGGTGATTGTTGATAATCGCCACTACACCATGCGGCCCGGCAGGCTCTTTTTCTTTCCGCCTTTTACGCTGCACCGGGTGATGGTGGATGAGCAGGCGCAAGATTGTTATCGCCGCACCATTATCCATGTCGATCACCATGTGGTGCTGAAACACCTGCGCGATTTTCCACATAATCACCAGCGTTTACAGCGCCTCTCCTTACGCGGCGGCGCGGCGGTGGTGATGGACGCGGCCGATATCCATCCCCATATCGATCATCTGTTTAGCTGTTATGGGAAGCTGGCGGAGAACCGCAGCCTGAATGTCGAGCAGGTCGCCTGCCTGCTGCTGAATCTGTTAAGTATGTTGCCGGAGGATATTGAGAAATTACCGGAAGAGCAGAGCGGGATCGCCACGCCAGTAATGTTCTGGCTACAAGAGAATTACCGGCAGAAGTTTAGCCTGCAACGGCTCGCCGGGGATCTTGGTAAGTCGCGCAGCTATGTCTCGCGCCGCTTTCATTTCGAGACCGGCGAGCCGATCCATCAATATTTAAACACCCTGCGTCTGCGCAAAGCGTGCGACTCGCTGCTTCACACACCGCTCAGCATCCGCGAGATCGCCCTTGATGTCGGGTTTTCCGATGTGACCTATTTTATTAGCGCGTTTAAACGCGGCATCGGCGAAACGCCGCTGCAGTACAGGAAGAACCATCGCAACGAACACGCCCTTAAAAAGCACCTTTAAAAGCACTTTTTAATGCACCATAATGGCCTCTCTTTGACAGGAGAACGATCATGCCATTCCAGATTCTGACGACCACCGCAGCCAGCATCACCGAACTGAAACGTGACCCGATGGGGACATTTAATGCCGGTGAAGGCGCGCCGGTTGCCATTCTTAATCGCAATGAACCCGCGTTCTACTGCGTCCCGCCCGCGCTCTATGCACGCCTGATGGAGATGCTTGAAGACGAAGAGCTGGGGCGCATTGCGGACGAGCGTGCTGATGAGCCCACCATCGAGGTCAAGCTTGATGACCTATAAGTTGGCGTTCAACGTATCGGCATTAAAGGAGTGGAAGAAGCTGGGAAGCACCGTTCGCGAACAGTTCAAAAAGAAGCTTCAGGAGCGGCTCGAAAACCCGCGCGTCCCGGCAGCACAGCTCCGTGGGCGCAAAGATCAGTACAAAATTAAGCTACGCGGTGCGGGATACCGGCTGGTCTATAAAGTCGAAGAGGAGATCATCACCGTGACGGTGATCGGTGTGGGCAAACGCGAGAACGATGAGATCTACACAGCCACACGCTTCAGATAAGATGCACAACATGCCGGATGGCGGCTTGCGCCTTATCCGGCCTACATAAAACCTGAAAGCGTTGACCAGCCCGGCAAGCGGAGCGCCACCGGGCACAGGGATCAGGCTTCGATCTCCGCCGTATCGCCCTTCTCTTGCAGCCAGTTGCGTCGATCTTCTGAGCGCTTCTTAGCCAGCAACATATCCATCATGGCGTCGGTCTGCTTGTCATCTTCATCGCTGATGATGAGCTGCACCAGGCGGCGCGTATTCGGATCGAGCGTGGTTTCACGCAGCTGCATCGGGTTCATCTCGCCCAGCCCTTTAAAGCGCTGTACGTTCGGTTTGCCCTTTTTGCGTTTCAACTGCTCCAGCACGCCGGTTTTTTCCTCTTCCGTTAACGCGTAATAGACCTCTTTGCCGAGATCGATACGGTAGAGCGGGGGCAGCGCAACGTAGACGTGACCGTTTTTCACAAGCGTACGGAAATGTTTCACAAACAGCGCGCAGAGCAGCGTGGCGATGTGCAGCCCGTCGGAGTCCGCATCCGCCAGGATACAGATCTTGCCGTAGCGCAGCTGGCTGAGATCTTCGCTGTCCGGATCGATACCGATCGCCACCGAAATATCATGCACCTCCTGCGAGGCCAGCACTTCATCGGAGGAGACTTCCCAAGTGTTAAGGATCTTCCCCTTCAGCGGCATGATCGCCTGAAACTCGCGATCGCGCGCCTGTTTCGCCGATCCGCCCGCGGAGTCCCCTTCCACCAGGAAGAGTTCGGTGCGCGAGAGATCCTGCGCGGTGCAATCCGCCAGCTTACCGGGCAACGCCGGGCCGCTGGTGAGCTTTTTACGCACCACTTTTTTGGCGGCGCGCATGCGGCGCTGAGCGCTGGAGATCGCCATCTCCGCCAGCATTTCCGCAGTCTGAATATTCTGGTTCAGCCACAGGCTGAAGGCATCTTTCACCACGCCGGAGACGAACGCCGCGCACTGACGGGAGGAGAGACGCTCTTTGGTCTGCCCGGCAAACTGCGGATCCTGCATTTTGACCGACAGCACGTAAGCACAGCGATCCCAGATATCTTCCGCCGAGAGCTTCACGCCGCGCGGCAGGATATTGCGGTATTCGCAGAATTCGCGCATCGCATCAAGCAGGCCCTGGCGCAGTCCGTTAACGTGGGTGCCGCCCTGCATAGTCGGGATCAGGTTGACGTAGCTTTCGGTCAGCAGCTCGCCGCCTTCCGGCAGCCAGAGCAGCGCCCAGTCCACCGCTTCCGTTTCGGCGGAGAAGTTGCCGATAAACGGCTTTTCCGGCAGCGTCGGCAGGCCATTTACCGCTTCGCTCAGGTAGTCGTTCAGACCATCCTGATAGCACCAGCGCTGCTCGGCATTATTCACATTGTCTTTAAAGACAATCTCAACGCCCGGGCAGAGCACCGCTTTCGCTTTCAGCAGATGCATCAGGCGGGAGACGGAGAAGCGCGGGCTGTCGAAGAAGGATTCATCGGGCCAGAAGTGCACGCTGGTGCCGGTATTGCGCTTACCGCAGGTGCCGATCACTTTCAGATCCTGCACCTTGTCGCCATTCTCGAAGGCGATGCTGTAGACCTGGCCGTCGCGTTTGACGGTCACTTCTACGCGGCGTGACAGGGCGTTAACCACCGAAATGCCGACGCCGTGCAGGCCGCCTGAGAACTGGTAGTTTTTGTTGGAGAACTTCCCGCCCGCGTGCAGGCGGCAGAGGATCAGTTCGACGGCAGGAACGCCCTCTTCCGGGTGGATATCCACCGGCATGCCGCGCCCGTCGTCGATAACTTCCAGCGACTGATCGGCGTGAAGAATGACCTCTACGCGCTTCGCGTGGCCCGCCAGCGCTTCATCCACGCTGTTATCAATAACTTCCTGCCCCAGATGGTTAGGGCGCGTGGTATCGGTATACATCCCCGGACGGCGGCGAACCGGCTCAAGCCCGGTGAGTACCTCTATGGCATCAGCGTTATAGGATTGCGTCATGGTGTATTCGTAGATAGTGATCGCATCGTTTCCGGCGGCTTATTCAAGCCCAAGGAAATCGATAATCTGTGTGAAATGTTTCTCAAAGCCCGTGAAGGCGTGATTTCCGCCCTCTTCAACTGTCTGGCGGCAGGCATCGTAATAGGCCACCGCCTGGCGGTAATCGAGCACTTCGTCCCCGGTTTGTTGCAGCAGCCAGATCAGATCCGGCGCCTCAAGCGGGTCAACTTGCATCACTTTGAGCTCGTAAATATGGCGAGACTCTAGCACATATTGCTGCCCTGTGTAGGGGTTCTCGTTAGGGCCAAGATAATCCGCCAGCAATTCAAACGGCCGTACCGCAGGATTGACCACCACCGCCGGCAGCATAAAGCATTGCGAGAGCCAGGTCGCCAGATAACCGCCGAGCGAAGAGCCGACAATACCGAGCGTTTTTCCGCCCCGTGCAAGCACCAGCGACTCCAGCATTTCTGCGGCTTCGGCCGGATAGGGCGGCAGCTGCGGCACCACCATTTCAATATGTGGATGATGCTGTGCGACCCATTGCGCCAGCTGCGTCGCTTTGCCGGAGCTGGGCGAACTGTTGAAACCATGGAGATAAAGAAGCGTTGACATCAATAGCCTTCTGAAGCGGTATCAGGCCTGAATTCACTCCCCGCCAGGCGGCACACTTCAGTGTGCAGCGTTCCGTCGGGGTAGAGATCCAGCCAGCGCCAGCCTGGCGCGATGGTATCCAGCGTGAAGCTGGCGCAGTGCGGCTTAAACTGCACGCAGGTCGACGGCGTCGCCAGCAGGCGGCGGCCATTCCAGTCGAGATCGAGTTCCTGGTGGATATGCCCGCAGAGCAGCGTGCGCACCTGAGGAAAGCGTTGCAGCACGTTATCCAGCTCCGCGGCGTTGCGCAGGCTGTGCTGATCGAGCCAGCTGCAGCCGGACGGCAGCGGGTGGTGATGCAGAAGCAGTAACGTATGACGCTGCGGACTGTCGGCGAGTTTTTTCTCCAGCCAGTCGAGCTGAAATTCGCTTAGCTCACCGTGCGGAACGCCAAACACCTGGCTGTCGAGCAGCAGGATTTGCCACTGCTCACCGACAAAAACACGTTTCGCGGAGGAGATCCCCGCATCCTGCAGCGCGCTGTACATGGCAGGTTGAAAATCGTGATTGCCCGGCAGCCAGACGCAGGGTGCGTCGAAGCTTGCGATACCTTCAGCAAAGTGCTGATAAGCCGCAGCGGTATGATCCTGCGCCAAATCGCCGGTGGCGACGATCAGATCGCACGAACGCTGCTGAGCCCGGATCGCATTCAGTACCGCCTGATAGCTCTCCCAGGTGTTTACTCCTAACAGCGTTTCATGCTTTTTGGCGAACAGGTGAGAATCGGTTATTTGTAATACCCTGACTCTGGACTCACTCCCCAGAGAGAGGTTTAACAGGCTTTCCAAATGGTGTCCTTAGGTTTCACGACGCTAACAAACCGGAATCGCCATTGCTCCATGTGCTAAACAGTAACGCAGCCAGTCGGCCAGAAACTGATTAATTTGATGCTTTTCGTCGCGTTGATGCAACTTTTTATTGGGGTAATCATACCGCGCTTTAAATCGAAAGATCTGCTGGCTCGAACACACTTCGGCCACCATCGCATCGTGATACAGGCGCACTGTCATTGAGGGCAGGCTCCAGTAGCTGACGGCAGGCGCGGTCTGTTCAATCTCCACAAGCGTAGTGTAGCGGGTGGATTCAACAATCGTTAATCGGTACTGCGCATTGGTCACCTGATAACTTACCGCTTCGCCCGCCTCATCATTTCGCGGTAGCAGGCGGCGCAGCTGGGCGAAATTGGTTTCGCACAGGCGCATCATTTCTGGGAAGTCAGGTGTGTAACGCTTCATTTTTTCCACTCGTTTTGTAAGCTCTCATAATGCAGCTGCAGCCATTGCAAGGCGATGACAGACGCTGCGTTGTCAATTGTCCCCTCTTCTACCCACTGGTAAGCCTGTTCCCGGCTCACCACATGAACACGAATATCTTCGTTTTCATCCACAAGGCCATGAATACCTGAGGCCTGTGTGGCATCCACTTCACCAACCAGTACGGCAGTGCGCTCGCTGGTACCGCCCGGGCTTGCCAGGTAGCTCAGCATCCTTTTTACGCGTCCGACCGCTAAACCGGCCTCTTCATCCGCTTCACGCCGTGCGACCTCTTCGTCAGACTCGCCTACTTCGATCATGCCGGCAACCATCTCCAGCAGCCACGGCGTGTCGCTGGTATCAAAAGCTGCAATGCGAATCTGTTCGATCAGCACGACTTCGTCGCGCACAGGGTCATAGGGTAGCAAGACTGCGGCGTGACCGCGTTCAAAAATTTCACGCTGCACTTCGCCACTCATTCCGCCATTAAAAAGACGATGGCGAAAACGATAGCGAACAAGCGAAAAAAAACCGGTGTAGAGCGTTTCCCGTGCAATAATTTCTACATCATTTTTTGTGAAAGTGACGATGGATGAGTCTGGCTTATTCATTGGCGGCATCTCATATGAAGTGATGATAAATCGGTGGATTTTCAAGCCTGTTTTACGCGTGTTTCAAGCGCTATGTGTTAGATTGATGCAAATTTATGCCGATGGCACGTTACGCCAAGCTTTCGCGGTGCGTACTTCTGGTAGAATCTGCGATTATTTTTCCAATTTAGATCAGCGCTAGTACTGCTTCACAACAAGGAATGCAAATGAAGAAATTGCTCCCCCTCTTTATCGGCCTGAGCCTGACCGGTTTCAGTGCGATGAGCCAGGCAGAAAACCTGTTACAGGTTTATCAGCAGGCGCGTTTAAGCAACCCGGATCTGCGTAAATCCGCCGCCGACCGCGATGCCGCCTTCGAAAAGATCAATGAAGCGCGTAGCCCGTTACTGCCTCAGCTTGGTTTGGGGGCAGACTACACCTATACCAACGGCTTCCGCGATAGCCAGGGCGTCGATTCCAACGTGACCAGCGGTTCACTGCAATTAACGCAGACCATTTTTGATATGTCGAAATGGCGCGCGCTGACTTTACAAGAAAAAACAGCCGGGATTCAGGATGTCACCTGGCAGACCGACCAGCAGACGCTGATGCTGAACACCGCAACCGCCTACTTCAACGTGCTGAGCGCCATCGATACGCTCTCCTACACCGAAGCGCAGAAGCAGTCTATCTATCGCCAGTTAGATCAAACCACCCAGCGTTTTAACGTTGGCCTGGTGGCCATCACCGATGTGCAGAACGCCCGCTCACAGTATGACACCGTGCTGGCGAACGAAGTTTCGGCGCGTAACGCACTGGATAACGCCGTAGAGACGCTGCGCCAGGTGACCGGTAACTACTACCCGGAACTGGCGTCGCTGAACGTCCAGAGCTTTAAGACCGACAAACCGCAGCCGGTGAACAACCTGCTGAAAGAAGCGGAAAACCGCAACCTGACGCTGTTGCAGGCGCGTTTGAGCCAGGATCTGGCGCGTGAGCAGATTCGCCAGGCGCAGGATGGTCACTTACCGACCCTGGATTTGACTGCCTCTACCGGCGTGTCGAACTCCTCTTACAGCGGTTCCAGAACGCGTAACAACTCGCAGTTCAGCGACTCCGACGTCGGTCAGAACAAAGTTGGCCTGAGCTTCTCACTGCCACTCTACCAGGGTGGTCAGGTAAACTCGCAGGTCAAACAGGCGCAATTTAACTTCGTGGGTGCCAGCGAGCAACTGGAGAGCGCGCACCGCAGCGTAGTGCAGAACGTTCGCTCCTCCTTTAATAACGTCAACGCCTCGATCAGCAGCATCAACGCCTACAAACAGGCGGTGGTCTCTGCGCAGAGCTCCCTTGATGCGATGGAAGCGGGCTACTCGGTCGGTACACGCACCATTGTTGACGTGCTGGATGCCACCACGACGCTCTACAACGCGAAGCAGCAGCTCTCAAGCGCTCGTTATAACTACCTGATTAACCAGCTTAATATTAAGCAGGCGCTCGGTACGCTGAATGAGCAGGATCTGGTTGCGCTTAACGGTGCGCTGGGCAAATCCATCTCTACTGCGCCAGAGAGCGTGGCACCGGAGAACCCGGAGCAGCAGGCTAAGGTTGAGAACTTCGGCGCGGGTGCACAACCTGCCGCCGCACGCACCGGCCTGACCCGTTAAACACCCGCAATACATCACGGGGGCACACAGCCCCCGTTTTTACGTAAGGCAACGTAAAGGCCTTCTCGCCTCGCTTTAACTTCGCCCCCCCATCCTCTATCCTGATTGTTTTATTCATGCCTTTGGGTCCACAGGAAGATAACAATGAAACGGACAAAAAATATTAATCATGCGACGTTCCGCAAAAGCTGGAGCGCACGTCATTTAACGCCTGTCGCGCTGGCGGTCTCCGCCGTGTTTATGCTGGCAGCCTGTGAACAAAATGACGAAACGGTTTCCATGTACCAGAACGCCGACGACTGCTCCTCGGCGAATCCGGGTAAAAGCGCGGAGTGTAAAGCCGCGTACAACAATGCCTTAAAAGAAGCTGAACGTACCGCGCCGAAATACGCCTCGCGCGAAGATTGTGTGGCGGAGTTTGGTGAAGGCCAGTGCCAGCAGGCGCCAGCACAGGCAGGCGTAGGTGCGGCGGGCACAGAAAACCAGGCGCAGAACCAGTCCAGCGGCAGCTTCTGGATGCCGTTGATGGCCGGTTACATGATGGGCCGCTTAATGGGCGGCGGCGCGGGCTTTGCTCAGCAGCCGCTCTTTAGCTCGCGTAACCCGGCAAGCCCGGCTTACGGTCAGTACACCGACGCCTCGGGTAAAGGTTATGGCACAGCGCAGCCGGGCCGTACCGCAACGGTTCCTAAAACCGCGATGGCACCGAAACCGGCCACCACTACCACCGTAACCCGCGGCGGCTTTGGTGAATCGGTCGCCAAACAGAACACCATGCAGCGCAGCAGCGCCTCCGGCACCTCCAGCCGTTCAATGGGTGGCTGACGTCGATGGAAAGAATCAGCATTAGCGAGCGCCCGGACTGGCGCGAAAAAGCGGCGGAGTACGGTTTTAATTTTCACACCATGTATGGCGAGCCTTACTGGTGTGAAGATGCCTACTACAAACTGACGCTTGCGCAGGTTGAGAAGCTGGAGGATGTCACCGCCGAGCTGCACCAGATGTGCCTGCAGGTGGTAGAGAAGGTCGTTGCCAGCGATGAGCTGATGACCAAATTCCGCATTCCAAAACACACCTGGGGCTTTGTGCGCCAGTCGTGGGCCACGCGTCAGCCTTCGCTCTATTCACGTCTCGATCTCGCCTGGGATGGCGTCGGTGAACCTAAGCTGCTGGAAAATAACGCCGACACGCCGACCTCGCTGTATGAAGCGGCCTTCTTTCAGTGGATCTGGCTCGAAGATCAGCTCAACGCCGGCAACCTGCCGCAGGGCAGCGATCAGTTCAACAGCCTGCAGGAGAAGCTCATCGCACGCTTTGCAGAGCTGCGCGAGCAGCACGGCTTCCAGCTGCTGCACTTCACTTGCTGCCGCGATACGGTAGAAGATCGCGGTACGGTGCAGTATCTCCAGGATTGCGCGGCCGAAGCGGAGCTGGCCTCCGAGTTTCTCTATATCGAAGATATTGGCCTTGGTGAAAAGGGGCAGTTTTCCGATCTGCAGGATCAGGTGATCGGCAACCTCTTTAAGCTCTATCCGTGGGAATACATGCTGCGGGAAATGTTCTCCACCAAGCTGGAAGATGCCGGCGTGCGCTGGCTGGAGCCGGCCTGGAAGAGCATCATCTCCAACAAGGCGCTGCTGCCGATGCTGTGGCAGATGTTCCCGAATCATCCCAATCTGCTGCCAGCCTGGTTTGCCGATGAAGATCATCCGCCGATGGAGAAGTATGTGGTGAAACCGATCTTCTCCCGCGAAGGTGCCAATGTCTCGATCGTTGAGAACGGCAAAACCGTCGAGTCGGTGGAAGGCCCGTACGGCGAAGAAGGGATGATCGTGCAGGAGTTCTACCCGCTGCCGAAATTTGGCGACAGCTATACGCTGATTGGCAGCTGGCTTATTAACGATCAGCCTGCCGGTATCGGCATCCGCGAAGATCGGGCGCTGATCACCCAGGATCTCTCCCGCTTCTATCCACATGTCTTTGTCGAATAAGTAAAAACCCGGCCATCAGCGCCGGGTTTTTTATTCTCTCAGGCCCAGCTTACATTACGCCAAACAGCTTCGGCAGGAAGAGCGAGATGGCCGGAATATAGGTCACCAGCATCAGCACCACGAACAGGATGGCGTAGAAAGGCAGCATCGCCTTTACCACCTGCTCGATCTTCTGTTTACTCACCGCGCTGGCGACAAACAGCACCGATCCCACCGGCGGCGTAATCAACCCAATCCCCAGGTTGACCAGCATGATCATACCGAAGTGTACCGGATCAATGCCCAGCGCATTGGTCACCGGCAGCAGTACCGGCGTCAGGATCAGGATTAACGGTGCCATATCCATCAGCGTGCCGAGCAGCAGCAACATGATGTTAATGCACATCAGAATCACATACTTGTTGTCAGAAAGCTGGGTAAACGCCTCGGTGATGCGGCCCGGCAACTGCATATAGGTCATCACCGCGCCAAAAGCCGAGGCAAAGCCAATCAGGATCATCACGATAGTGACGGTTTTCACCGTGCGGTACATCAGCTTCGGCAGTTCGGACCATTTGTAGTCACGATAGATAAACATGGTGACGAAGAAGGCCCACAGACAGGCGATCGCCGCTGATTCGGTGGCGGTGAAGATGCCGGAGAGAATGCCGCCCATGATGATCACCACCGTCATCAGCCCCCACAGCGTATCGGCAAAGATCTTCAACGCCTGGCGAAACGGCACCCGCTCCCCTTTCGGATAGCCGCGCTTATGGGCAAAGACCACGCACATCACCATCAGGGTAAAACTGAGCAGCAGGCCCGGCAAAATCCCGGCGATAAACAGCGCCGCGATGGAGACGGTACCGCCCGTTGCCAGTGAGTAGATCACCGAGTTGTGGCTGGGCGGTGTGAGGATCGCCTGCACCGATCCGCTGGCGGTGACGGCGGCAGCGAAATCGCGCGGGTAACCCTTTTTATCCATCTCCGGGATCATCACCGAGCCAATCGAGGCGGTATCTGCCACCGACGATCCCGAAATGGCACCGAAAAAGGTCGAAGCGACGATATTAACCAGCGACAGGCCGCCGCGGATAAAGCCGACAAAGATATAGGCAAAGTTGACCAGCCTGCGGGCAATGCCGCCCTCCGCCATAATCGCCCCGGCCAGAATAAAGAACGGGATCGCCAGCAGTGAGAATTTATTCACGCCGTTGGTCAGCTGGATCATCACCGCTTCCAGCGGAATATCGATATACCACGCGCCGAGTACCGCGCTGATGCCGACCGCATAGGCGACCGGCACGCCAATCGCCAACATAATGGCGAGCGTAAAGACCAGAATAAATGCATCCATAAAGGTTCCTTACCGGAGTCAGCTCGACGAGCCGAGCATCACCACCGGACGGTGGTACTGCGCGCCAAAAAGCATCTTCTCAACAATAAACAGAAGGGTGATCGCAGAGCCTATCGGCAGCGGTAAATAGCTCTCTCCGGCGGTAAAGAGCGGGAACTCTGCCACCGGCTGCTCCCACAATTCGGCGCACAGCGTCGCGCTGTACCAGAGGATAAAGAGGCTGATCGCCATCAGCATCAGATCCGCCAGCAGGAAACAGAGCTTACGCAACGGTTCGCTTAAGCGGTCGGTCATCATGCTGACGGCGATATGCGATCCGGCACGGTAGCTCACGGCAGCGCCGATAAAGGTAAAGGTCACCATACAGATGATCGCCATCGGCTCCGGCCAGGAGAGCGCGCTGTTCAACACATAGCGGGCGAAAATCCCTACGGGGATAATCGCCACCATCACCAACAGCGCCAGACCGGCCACCCACATAGAGAGGCGATAGAGAATATCCATTAACAACGAATAGCGTTCTGCCATAACGGTTTTCCCGGTAGAAGTCGCAAACGGGCAGGCGAACCTGCCCGGCCAGCTTACTGCACGTCCTGAATACGCTTAATCAGATCCTGGTGCGCATTACCGTACTTATCGCGTACCGACTGCGTGGCATCATAGAAGGCTTTGGTGTCGATATCGTGGAACTGCACACCGCCCGCTTTCATCGCCTGCAGCGACTTCTCGTTATAGGCTTTCCACAGCTTACGCTGCTCCGCCTGCGCCTCTTTCGCCAGTTTAAGGATCAACTCCTGATCCTCTTTTTTCAGCTTGTCCCACTTGGCTTTTGAGAAGAGAAACAGCTCGGGAATAATGAAGTGTTTGCTCCAGGTATAGTTCTTCACCACCGGCAAATAGTTGTGCGCCACAAAGGTCGGCGGGTTGTTCTCCGTGCCGTCAATCACCCCGGTTTGCATGCCGCTGAAGACTTCACTCACCCCCATCGCCACTGAGTTCGCCCCCATCGCTTTCAGAGTATCAAGGGCAATCGGGCTGCCCTGAACGCGGATTTTCATCCCCTTCAAATCTTCCGCTTTAGTGACTGGCGCTTTGGTAATCAGGTTGCGCGTGCCGGCATCCATCCAGCCGAGGAAAATTAGCCGCGATTTGCTGCTCGCAGAGAGCCGGTTGCCAATCTCCTGGCCAATCATGCCGTCGAGCACTTTGTGCATATGATCTTCATCGCGAAAGATATAGGGCAGCGTGAAAACGTTAATCTCCGGCAATATCGCCGCCACCGGCGTCATCGAAACGCGAATGATATCGATAGCGCCGATTTGCGCCTGCTCAATCACCTGTTTCTCATCGCCTAATACGCCGCCGGGAAAGGTTTTAATTTCCAGCCGGCCATCGGTAGCTTTACTTAATTTCTCACCCATATGTTTTACCGCCACGACATTGGGGTAATCCGCCGGGTGGACATCGGCGGCGCGAAACGTTTGTGCGAGCGCGGTATGCGACATAAAGAGCAGAGCGGAACCGATCGAAAGAGTCAGAAAACGTTGTGCAGCGTTCATATTGCCGGATCTCCAGAGGTTTAATTTTTGGCACAGTCAAAACTGCCGCGAGCAGAAAGCACGTGGCTGGGAGTCGAGAGTGGTTATGGGTATGAGAACAGGACAATCAGAAGAGTAGTTACTGGTGAGAATTTGCGCGACGATGGGGTTCACAAAAAAACACCAAATTCAGCACAGCGTTTCATTTTTGCAGAACAGATCTTTTTATTTTCATAAAAACCCCGGTTCAGCGGCGTTTTTTTGCGATCTTTCTCCGGTTTCCGCGATCCTGGCGCAAAAAAAATGGCGCATTGCGCGCCATCGTTTTTACCCCACCTGCACCGACAACATGCTGATGGAAGCCATCTCCATCCCCTCAACGGGAATCGACAGCGGCTCGTTGCCATCCCATGCGCCAAGCACATAGAGCAGCGGCAGGAAGTGTTCCGGCGTTGGATTGGCGAGCGAACCGCTATCATGTTCGAGGTAGTTGACCAGCGGATGCTGCTCAACCGGCCCCTGCCACGTCAGATTCTGCTTCACAAAATCGTTGAAGCCGACTGCCCACGGAAAAGGCGTGGTGTCACCGTGCCAGCGCGCCGTGCGCAGGTTGTGCACCACGTTGCCGCTGGCGACAATCATCACCCCTTCATCGCGCAGCGCGGCGAGTTTGCGCCCCATCTCCATATGCCACGCCGCCGGTTTGGTGCTGTCGATACTGAGCTGCACCATGGGAATATCCGCATTGGGGTACATCTTGATCAGCACACCCCAGGAGCCATGATCGAATCCCCAGGCTTCATGATCGAGCGTCACCGGCAGCGGTGAGAGCAGATCCACCAGCCGCTGTGCCAGCGCGGGCGAACCGGGCGCGGGGTAATGCACGTCGTGCAGCGCCTGCGGGAAACCGCCGAAATCATGGATCGTTTGCGGTGTCTCCATCGCCGTTACGCCAGTGCCGCGCGTAAACCAGTGCGCGGAGATCGCCACAATCGCTTTCGGACGCGGCAAGGTATCGCCCAGTTTCCCCCAGGCGCGGGTATAAACGTTATCCTGCAGCGCATTCATTGGGTTGCCGTGCCCCAGAAACAGCGCGGGCATACGAGGTGCAGACATGAGGAAATCCTTACAGAAGATGCCAATATGATGAAAGCAGGTTACGCTTTTTCTCAGGGCGATGAACTCAGATAAGCATGATGAAGATCGTCAGTAATTTTGAATGTAAGGAATACGTAAAAGTGCCGTGGCTGCCTCGCTTTTCCGCGGACGAAATCTTACATTAATGAGAATGATTATCATAAAGGAGCGATGTATGTCAGTCCCGTTGATTCTGACCATCCTGGCGGGCGCCGCCACGTTTATTGGCGCCATTCTGGGCGTTATCGGCCAGAAACCTTCCAACCGCGTACTGGCGTTTTCGCTCGGCTTTGCCGCCGGGATCATGCTGCTTATCTCGTTAATGGAGATGCTCCCCGCCGCGCTAGCAACCGAAAGTATGCCGCCGATGCTCGGTTACGGCATGTTTGTCGTGGGGTTGCTCGGCTACTTCGCGCTGGATCGCCTGCTGCCCCATGCCCATGCGCAGGATTTAATGCAGGGCTCGCAGGAGGCGTTGCCGCGCGGCATCCGCCGTACCGCTATTCTGCTGACGCTCGGTATCAGTTTGCACAACTTCCCGGAGGGGATCGCCACTTATGTCACCGCCAGCAACGATCTGGAGCTGGGCTTCGGCATCGCTTTTGCCGTGGCTTTACACAATATTCCTGAAGGACTGGCGGTCGCAGGCCCGGTCTACGCGGCGACGGGTTCAAAGCGCAGCGCGGTGATGTGGGCCGGTATTTCCGGCTTAGCGGAGATTCTGGGCGGCGTGCTGGCGTGGCTGATTCTCGGCAGCCTGGTCTCGCCGGTGGTGATGGCGGCGATTATGGCGGCGGTCGCGGGGATTATGGTCGCGCTGTCGGTGGATGAGTTAATGCCGCTGGCAAAGGAGATCGATCCCAACAACAACCCAAGCTATGGCGTGCTGTGCGGCATGTCGGTGATGGGCTTAAGCCTGGTCGCCCTACAGGCGATGGGCTTCGGCGGTTAACGGCTGCGCTATTTGGTCTGGCCTGCGCGCTGAAACCTTTTCAGCTCCGCCTGCGCGCGCTGATAGCCCTCGTAAACGGCATCGCGCTCGTGGCGGCAGGCCTTGTAACGGCGTCTTAGGGCGTGAACATAACCAACCACCAGCACTACCACGAGCAGTAACCAATACCAGGAAATAAACACGGCGCCTCCGCAAATAAACCTTCGAAAAAATAATAGGTTAGCCGCAGCATTTCCGTGCCACAGCGACTACCACTTTATAAGTAGAGAGGGTTAATAGCAATGCGGAAGTCCTGTAAGCACACCAAACTTTGACCTGGCGCAGGCAAAAAAAAATCCGACGCCGCTGGCATCGGATTTTCTCTGCTGAGCACTCGCCGTTAGCTGGCTTTGCGCTCCAGATCCTGGCGGTAAGCCACCAGATCTTCAATCGTTACGACGGCCATATTGTGCTGCTTCGCAAAGGCGATGCACTCCGGCGCGCGCGCCATTGAGCCATCATCATTGGTTAACTCGCACAGTACGCCGGCCGGTTTAAAGCCCGCCAGCGACACTAAGTCGATGGTTGCTTCGGTGTGGCCGCCACGGGTCAGTACGCCGCCCTTCTGCGCGCGCAGCGGGAAGACGTGGCCAGGACGGTGCAGGTCGGACGGTTTGGCGTCGTCAGCAATCGCAGCACGCACGGTGGTCAGGCGGTCAGCGGCGGAAACGCCGGTGGTAACGCCGTGTGCCGCTTCGATGGTGACGGTAAAACCGGTGCCGAAGGCGCTGGTGTTGTTCTCCACCATCATCGGCAGGTCGAGCTGTTTACGACGCTCGTCGGTCAGGCAGAGGCAAACAATGCCGCTACCGTGACGGATAGTGAGCGCCATCTGCTCAACGGTCATGGTTTCGGCGGCGAAGATCATATCGCCTTCGTTCTCACGGCTCTCATCATCGAGAACCATCACACCACGCCCTTCGCGCAGGGCGGCAAGCGCCTGTTCAACGCGATCGAAAGCGGTGCCAAAAGAGGAAAGTAGCGTCTGATTCATGGTAAAAGACCTCAATAAGATTATGGTTACCAGAATCAGGGCAGTCTTAGGAGTGTCATTAAACGACCAAAAATAACGCGAGCGGGCACCTTTGCCCGGCAGAATCGTTACTCTCTCCCATCCGGACTTTAACCGTCGGCCCCGGAATTACACCGGATCTGCTGACCTTCAAACCGAAGTCTGAAGCGCTCGCGGGCTTTCAGCGTACGCTGATTTACCGCCGGTGGGGAATTTCGCCCCGCCCTGAGAATAAGCGCGATAACTATAACGCCAATGATAACGGCGGGCAATGCATAAGCTTCAAACAATTCTGGTTTATCACCTGCGGTTATCACACTACAATAATTAGCTGAGCCCATCCGAGCAGGGAACCGAAAATGATTGATCCGAAGAAAATTGAACAGATTGCACGACAGGTTCACGAATCCATGCCGAAAGGGATCCGTGAGCTTGGCGAAGACGTTGAGAAGAAGATTCGCCAGGCCTTGCAGGGGCAGTTAACCCGCCTTGATTTGGTCAGCCGGGAAGAGTTCGATGTGCAGACGCAGGTTCTGCTGCGCACCCGCGAAAAGCTGGCGCTGCTGGAGCAGCGTCTGAACGATCTGGAAAACCGCGGTTCCACCGCTGCCAGCGCGCAACCGGCTCCTGCGCCTGTTGTGGCCTCTGAGGTGACGGAGATAAAACCGGCACCGGCGATCCCGCCTGTGGACGATACGCCGTAATAAAAAACGGGCCGCAAGGCCCGTTCTGCTTTACAGAGTTAACAGCCGCTTACTGGCTGTTTTTCTGGATCTTTTTGATGATATTCGTCGTCGAGCAACCATCTTCGAAGTTGAGCACCAGCACTTCACCGCCGTTCGCCCACACCTCTTCGCTGCCAGCGATTTGATCCGGTTTATAATCCCCGCCTTTCACCAGCTTATCCGGCAGAACGCCGGCAATCAGACGCTGTGGCGTATCCTCTTCAAACGATACCACCCAGTCCACGGCTTCCAGCGCGCTCAGCACAATCATGCGCTGCTCAAGCGGGTTGACCGGGCGCGTTTCGCCTTTCAGGCGTTTGGTAGAAGCATCGCTGTTGACGGCAACAATCAGGCGGTCGCCGAGCTTGCGCGCGTTCGCCAGGTAAGAGACATGCCCGGCATGGAGAATGTCGAAGACACCGTTGGTCATCACCACTTTTTCACCGCGTTTACGCGCAGCGGCAACGGCCACTTTCAGCTCCTCTTCGCTCATCACGCCGAAGCCGGTTTCCGCACGACCGCGCACGGCATTCTCCAGCTCGATGGGCGAAACGGTTGAGGTGCCGAGTTTACCAACCACCACACCGGCGGCAGCATTGGCAAAGAAGCAGGCTTCTTCCAGCGAATTACCCGCCGCAAGCGTTGCCGCCAGCACGCCAATCACCGTGTCACCTGCGCCCGTCACGTCATACACTTCCTGCGCCTGGGTCGGCATATGCAGCGGCGCTTTGCCCGGTTGCAGCAGCGTCATCCCCTGCTCGGAGCGGGTCACCAGCAGCGCCGAGAGATCGTAATCAGCGATCACTTTCATGCCGCGCTCAACGATCTCCTCTTCACTCTTACATTTGCCCGCCACCGCTTCAAATTCGGAGAGATTCGGCGTCAGCAGCGTCGCACCACGGTAGCGCTCAAAATCGGTCCCTTTCGGATCGATCAGCACCGGCACACCGGCTTTCCGCGCCAGCGCAATCATCTGCTGAACGCTGTTGAGCGCGCCTTTGGCGTAATCGGAGAGCACCAGCGCGCCAATCGAGCCCAGCGCCTGGTTGATACGCTCATGCATTGGCTGCGGATCGACACCATCAAACCCCTCTTCAAAATCGAGGCGGATCAACTGCTGGTTGCGTGACAGCACACGCAGCTTGGTGATGGTTGGGTGAGTCGGAACAGAAACGAAGTCGCAATTGACGTTAACGTCCGCCAGCGCTTTGCTCAGCGCGCGCGCCGCATCATCAATGCCGGTCAGGCCGACCAGGCGCGCGGAGGCACCCAGCGAGGCGATGTTCATCGCCACGTTCGCCGCGCCGCCCGGACGCTCTTCAATGGTGTCGACTTTGACCACCGGCACCGGCGCTTCCGGGGAGATGCGGCTGGTTGGACCGTACCAGTAACGATCCAGCATCACATCGCCCACCACCATCACACCGGCTTGTTTAAACTCTGGCAGCGTAACTTTCATTCCTGTCTCCTGAGAGATACAAAATTTGCGCGCGATGATATCACACTTACGCCGGGGCGCACGGTTCCACCAGCCACTTCACCCAGCTGGTTTTGATCAGCTCTCGTTCCGCGACAAAGCAGGAGAGCGGCACATTTCCCGGCAGCTCCTGCAGCGCCAGATGGTGCAACTCATCGCGCAGCGTGGTGTAAGCATGGGTCAGCGCCAGCGCCTCCTGCTCCTCCATAATGCCGTTCTGCGCCAGCCCTTCCAGAATGCGCACATTGTCTGACCAGCGCGTCAGCTTCGGCTTATCGTGGGCGTAACGCAGCACCAGATATTGCGCGATAAACTCAATGTCGGTAATACCGCCCTCATCGGTTTTCAGGTCAAAGCGATCTTTCTGCTTATTGCCAAGATGGGCGCGCATCTTCTCGCGCATCTCGCGCACTTCGGTTTGCAGCGTCGCGCCATCGCGCGGCGTCAGCAGAATATCGCGGCGAATAGCGTCGAACTGCACCGTCAATTGCGGGTCGCCATAGACCACGCGCGCACGGGCCAGCGCCTGATGTTCCCAAGTCCAGGCTTCGTTCTTCTGGTAATCGGCGAAGGCCTCGGCGGTCGTCACTAACATGCCTGCCGCGCCGGAGGGGCGCAGGCGCGCATCCACTTCATAGAGGATGCCGGAAGAGGTGCGTGTGCTGAAGAGGTGCATAATGCGTTGCGCCAGCCGCAGGTAGAACTGACGGCCATCGATCTCACGCTCGCCGTCAGTCATCACATCCATTGGGCAGTCATGCAAAAAGACCAGATCGAGATCGGAGCTGTAACCCAGCTCCCAGCCGCCCAGCTTGCCGTAGCCGACCACCGCAAAGCCGCGCCCTTCGCGATCGTGCAGATGCGCAGGCTGGCCGTAACGCTTCACCATCTGCCCCCAGGCTTGCTGGACTACGGCATCGATAATCGCCTCTGCCAGCCAGGTTAAGTGATCGCTCACTTTCATCACCGGCAGCGTGCCGGCGATATCCGCCGCCGCAACGCGTAGCAGCTGTGCCTGCTTGAACTGGCGCAGCGCTTCCAGTTGCTGCTCTTCATCCTCTTCCGGCACGCGCAGCAGATACTGGCGCAGCTCATCGCGATAGGCATTCATCGCCGTCGGTTGGTAGAGCGTGGCGGGATCGAGCAGTTCGTCGAGCAGAATCGGGTAGCGCGCCAGCTGGCTCGCTACCATCGGTGAAGCGGCACAGAGCGAGATGAGGTGTTTCAGCGCGCCGGGAAATTCACTCAATAACTCAAGATAGGTGGTGCGGGTCACGATTCCGGTAAGCAGCGGCGTCAGGCGCGATAACGGCACCGGCGCATCCTCGCGCGAGCAGACATCGCTTAACAGGTGCGGCATCAGGTGATCGAGCACCTGGCGACCGCGCTGGCCGATGGGGCGCTTATCAAGCTCCTGGCGGAAATCGGCGATCAGCGCCACCACGCGACGGCGATCCTCATCGCTTAAATGCGCAATCCCCGGCGTGCTGTCCTCCTCCTGCAACGCGTCCTGCCACAGTTCGCGCCACTGCTCAGAGAGCGCCTCGTCGGCGGACTCCGCGTCATCATCGCCAATCAGTTCATTAAAGATACGCCGCACGGCGGCCATATGCGCCTCAAGCTGGCTGCTGAGCGCATCCCAGCTCTCCACGCCCATGCCCCAGGCAAGACGCGCACGGTTTAGTTCATCGCCCGGCAGCGTCTGTGTCTGCTCGTCATTAATGCTTTGCAGCAGGTTTTCCAGCCGCCGCAGCCAGAGATAGGCGGCGCGCAGTTTCTCCGCATCGCCCTCCGGCAGCAGATGCAGCCGATCGATAGCTGCTAAGGTCGGCAGCAGCGAGCGGGATTGCAGCGCCGGTTCACGCCCGCCGCGAATCAGCTGGAACACCTGCACGATAAATTCGATTTCGCGAATACCGCCCGCGCCGAGCTTGATGTTGTCTTTCAAGCCGCGGCGGCGAACTTCACGGGCAATCATCCCTTTCATATTGCGCAGGGACTGGATGACGCTGAAGTCGATATAGCGGCGGAAGACAAACGGGCGCAGCATGGCGCGCAGTTCGCTGGCATGCGCACCCTCGTCATCGCCCATGATGCGCGCTTTTACCATTGCGTAGCGCTCCCAGTCACGCCCCTGCTCCTGGTAATAATCCTCCAGCGCGGCAAAGCTCAGCACCAGCGGGCCGCTCTCGCCAAACGGGCGCAGGCGCATGTCGACACGGTAGACAAACCCATCCTGCGTCGGTTGGTCGAGCACTTTGATCAGCCGCTGTCCAAGGCGGGTGAAAAACTGGGCGTTATCAAGCTCGCGCCTGCCGCCCTGCGTCACGCCATTTTCCGGCCAGGCGAAGATCAGATCGATATCGGAAGAGAAGTTAAGCTCGCCGCCGCCGAGCTTGCCCATGCCGAGCACCAGCATCGGCTGCGGAACGCCCTGCGCGTTGCACGGCGTTCCCCATTCGCGGCAGCAGGCGCTGTAGAGCCACTCCCGCGCGGCAACGATCACGGTTTCCGCCAGCACGCTTAACTGCTGCAGCACCGCCTCGTCGCTGATGAGTCGCAGCGCCTGCGCCCAGGCGATACGCACCATGATGCGGCGGCGAAACTGCCGCAGCGCGCGCATTAGTGAGGCTTCATCGGTGACGGTTTGCAGCAGCGCATCCAGCCACGTCGCATAGTGCTGCCACTCATCAGCCGTGGGCGGCGCGCTCTCCAGCTCTGCCAGCCACTCGGGATAAGCGGCCAGGCTCTGCTGGACGAAATCACTGAACGTGAGCACTGACTGCGCCTGCGCGCTAAGCGGCCGGGCGGTCAGCGCCTCCGGCAAGCGGGAAAGCACCGTTTGCCACTGTTGCGATAAGAGGGATGCGTGCTGCATTCAAAACGTCCTTACGTTAGCGTTTCCCGCTGTGTAGCCAGAATGGCTCCTCGTTAATGGCGGTATTACGGAAATGCTCAATCTCGATTTTCTGACGCGTTTCAATCGCGTGGTAGAGCCCCTGCCAGTTCTCCAGCCACGCATTCGCCAGCGCCCGGTCGTAATAGCCTGCCAGCAGCAGCGTGCTGTCAATATCACGCGCCAGGCGCGGCAGCTGATCGCGATAGCTGTCGCCAAGATGGTGAGCAAAGGTCTTTTTCAGTTCAGAGGCGGTGCGCGAGAGGTGGATATCGGCAAAGCGCTTGAAGGAGTCGGCAAATTTCGCCTGCGCTTTTCCGTCAAGAAAGGCGCGCCAACCCTGAGTCACCAGCCACTCCGTTAACAGCAGTTTCGCCATTGCCGACGGCACATCCCACACCGCCGTTTCAGCGGAGACGGCAGAGGTCAGCGTCGCTTCCGCCTGGGTCAGCAGGTCACGTAAGTGAGCGCTCGCTTTACGCGGCACAATACCGCCAAACAGCGTAAAGGCGTGGCGTAGAAGCGCAATGGCGCGCAGCACTTCAGGCCGTGCCGCGTCATTACCGCGCACCCACAGCTCTTCATGGTACTGCCACTGGGAGAGGGCCAGCTCCAGCGCGCTGGCAAACGCCTGCTCGACGGTCGCTTTCGGCGCGGCCTGCAAAAAGGGGGTCGGGCGAAGTTCGCGCGGCGCGTTGCCCTGCGCGAGATGATACCCGCGCGCGGCTTTGCTCAGGCTGCCCTGACGCAGGCAGGAGAGCGTCGCCAGCTGGCGCGCCAGCTTGAGAATATCCGCCGCATCGCCGCTCAGCAGCTCCAGCTCCAGTTCGCAAATCGGCTCGGCGAGCTCACCCGCTTTCACTTCGCCTAAATCGAGGCCAATCTCAATGCGGCTGTCGCCGACGTTAACCAGCCACTTTTCGCGGTAAAAATCGGTGCTGAACAGCGGCTGCGCGCGCGATTGCAGGTCGTCCGGCAGGCCGCCTTCGGGCCACACTTCAGCGGGAAAGCGCGAAAGGTCAAGTTCGGCCTTATCAAGGGGAATATTGTATTCCGGGCGCTGATGTAAACCGCCAATCACGCGACCGGCGATTTTCATCGTCATCTCATATTGGCCGTTCACACCGCGAATACGCAGACCCATATCATGGCTGCGTAGCCAGTTGTCAGGCGTTTCGTAATAGATGTTGAGTAACTGGCTGGACGCGATATGTTCGTCGGTCAGCGTATGAAGATGTTGACGAAGCGTTTCCACGCAGTCGCTCTTCACGATAAACTTTAATTCAATTTCCTGAGCCATGGCCTTGCACTTATGGTTATGTCACATCAGTGAAAATTTTTGGCGAACTAACGCGCCCTCGGTTTGTCAGTAGATAGTATTTTTTGCCAAATTGCCATGAATGCGCAATCTGGCGGGTGCAAATGTTCGCATCAGTGCGCAGTTTGATCTGGAAGATTCCGATTGATGGTACCTGCCGGGTGTCGTCAGACTGTCGCCACTGTTTACCATTCACATTCAAAGAAAATAATGATTGCCTGATGCCAAATTTACGCCTGATTGGAATAACCCTTTTCGCGCTTAGCGTCTCTGTCGGCACCCACGCTGAAGAGAAGCGGTATGTTTCGGACGAATTGAGCACCTGGGTCCGCAGCGGCCCCGGCGATAATTACCGCCTTGTTGGCACGGTAAACGCCGGTGAAGAGGTCGCGCTACTGCAACAAAATAATGAGTATGGCCAGGTGCGTGACAGCAGCGGCCGTACTGCCTGGATCCCGCTTAAGCAGCTTAACACCCAGCCAAGCCTGCGCACCCGCGTGCCGGAACTGGAAAACCAGGTGAAAACGTTGACCGATAAACTGACCAATATCGACAACACCTGGAACCAGCGCACTGCGGATATGCAGCAGAAAGTGGCGCGCAGCGACGGGGTGATTAACGGTCTGAAAGATGAGAACCAGAAGCTCAAAAATGAGCTGATCGTCGCGCAGAAGAAGGTCAACGCCGCTAACCTGCAGCTTGATGACAAGCAGCGCACCATCATTATGCAGTGGTTTATGTATGGCGGTGGCGTGCTGGGCGCGGGTCTGCTGCTCGGCCTGTTACTGCCGCACATGATCCCGACACGTAAACGCAAAGATCGCTGGATGAACTAAGCAGATTCGCCATCTTCTCTACACTTACGTATTATCTGACGACAAATGTGTAGAGGAGAGTGGCGGGTGAAGAGTTATCTGGTCGGTGGTGCAGTACGCGATACATTGTTGGGTCTGCCGGTCAAAGACAGAGATTGGGTAGTGGTCGGCGCCACGCCGCAAGAGATGCTCGACGCGGGCTACCAGCAGGTAGGCCGCGATTTTCCTGTGTTCCTCCATCCGCAAAGCCGCGAAGAGTACGCCCTGGCGCGCACCGAGCGGAAGTCCGGCTCCGGCTATACCGGTTTTACCTGCTATGCCGCCCCCGATGTCACCCTTGAACAGGATCTGCTGCGCCGTGATTTAACGGTTAACGCGCTGGCGCAGGATGAAAACGGCACGATTATCGACCCGTTTAATGGTCAGCAGGATCTGCGTCAGCGCATTCTGCGCCATGTCTCCCCTGCGTTTAATGAAGATCCGCTCCGTGTGCTGCGCGTGGCGCGTTTCGCCGCCCGTTACGCCCATCTCAGCTTCCGTATTGCCGATGAAACCATGACGCTGATGCGCGACATGACCGAGGCCGGCGAGCTGGCGCACCTGACGCCTGAGCGAGTATGGAAAGAGACGGAGAGCGCGCTGCGCACCCGTAATCCGCAGGTCTACTTTCAGGTTTTGCGTGACTGCGGTGCGCTGAAGGTACTCTTCCCGGAGATCGATGCGCTGTTTGGCGTACCGGCCCCGGCGAAATGGCACCCGGAGATTGATACCGGTATTCACACGCTGATGACGGTATCAATGGCAGCGATGCTCAGCCCGGAGGTGGATGTGCGTTTCGCCACGCTGTGCCACGATCTCGGCAAAGGGCTGACCCCCCCTGCGCTCTGGCCGCGCCATCACGGCCACGGCCCGGCGGGTGTCCGGCTGGTTGAGGGGTTGTGCCAGCGCCTGCGCGTGCCGAATGAGCTACGCGATTTAGCGAAGCTGGTGGCCGAGTACCACGATCTGATCCACACCTTCCCTGTTTTGCAGCCGAAAACCATCGTCAAGCTGTTCGACTCCATTGATGCCTGGCGCAAACCGCAGCGGGTCGAGCAAATCGCGCTGACCAGCGAAGCGGATGTGCGCGGGCGTACCGGCTTTGAAGCCATTGATTACTCGCAGGGGCGCTTACTGCGTGCGGCCTGGGAAGTAGCGCGCGCGGTGCCGACAAAAGCGGTGATTGAAGCCGGTTTTACCGGTGCGGCAGTGCGTGAAGAGTTGACCCGCCGACGTATTGCGGCGGTTGCGCAGTGGAAAGCAGAGCACTGCCCTCAGCCCGAAGCCTGAGGGCGATAACGCTTAGAAGAAGACGACGTAGACCGCTGCGGCGACGATAAAGCGGTAGATCGCGAACGGAATAAAGGAGATGTGTTTAATCAGCTCCAGGAAGGTTTTGATCGCGATCAGCGCGACGATAAACGCCGTCACAAAACCGACGGCGAACATCGGGATATCGCCAGTGGTGAGAAAACCGATGCTCTTATAGAGATCCAGCGCCGTCGCGCCCATCATCATCGGCACCGCCAGCAGGAACGAGAACTCCGAAGCCGCGTAACGGCTGACGCCCACCAGCATACCGCCGGAGATGGTCGCACCAGAGCGGGAAAAGCCCGGCCACAGCGCCAGACACTGGAAGCAGCCAATTAAAAACGCCTGGCGGTAGGTCATATCATCAACGCCCTGCGCGCGCGGCACTTTCGGCTTTAGCAGCTCGGCTGCAATCAGCAGCACGCCGCCAACCACTAAGGCATAGGCGACATTTTTCGGGTTGAAGAGTGTTTTGATCGCATCGTGGAACACCAGGCCAATTACCACCGCCGGGATCATCCCGAGCAGAATATGGATCAGCGACAAGCGCCCGCTGCCGGTGCCTTCATGGCGCGGCGGTTTGCCAAAATGGATGCCGATAAGGCCAAAAAGGCGTCGCCAGAACATTACCACCACGGCGAGGATCGAGCCGAGCTGGATCACCACTTCGAAGGTTTTTGCAGTATCGCCTTCAAAGCCCAACAGATGCCCGACGATAATCATATGACCCGTACTTGAGACGGGAAGAAACTCGGTAAGCCCCTCAACGACACCAAGAATGGCCGCCACCAGCAGGGAGTGCATATCGCTCATCAAATAAACCCCTAAAAAGATATAAAAAACGGCTCATCCAATGGAGAAGCCGCGAAAAGCCGTATCTATGACCTGAATACTAGCGTTTGGTTTAACGATGATGAATTTAAAAACTTTTTTTCGGATTTAGGCCACGCTCGATGATCACACCCACATTTTTTGCCCGCGCTACCGCGCCAGGTTTGCTCAATTTGATGCGCACCCAGGGGGAGTTAAAGCGCGCAAGCAGCAGATCTGCCACCTCTTCCGCGACGCGTTCGACCAGCGCAAAGCGCGCGCCTTCGACATGCCCGACGACGGTATCGGCAATATCCGCATAACTCAGGCAGTCTTGAACATCATCACTCTTTGCCGCCTGGCGGTTATCCCACGCCATTTCGATATCGAACATCAACTGCTGTTCAATGGTCTGTTCCCAGTCGTAAACACCAATGGTGGTGATCACAGAAAGCTGTTCGATAAATACAATGTCCATTTTTCTCCGCCTGCTTATTTGCGCCTGGACTACTGCCGCCAGGCCGCTAATTGAGTGGTTATCTTTCAGAATTTGCACTAAACCCGGATACCACTTTGCAAAATTTATGCGTATTATCCATGGATGCAGAGAATAAAACGACATTTTCAAAACGGAACAGCGTTATGAGTGCAATCGCGCCTGGGATGATCTTCCTTGCGTACCTTTGTGGCTCAATCTCCAGCGCCATCCTGGTCTGCCGCCTTGCAGGTTTCCCTGACCCGCGGGAGAGTGGCTCCGGTAATCCCGGTGCTACCAACGTATTACGTATTGGCGGCAAGGGCGCAGCCGCAGCGGTACTGATTTTTGATGTTTTAAAAGGGATGCTGCCGGTCTGGGGCGCCTATGCGCTTGGCGTTACGCCCTTCTGGCTGGGCCTTATCGCTATCGCCGCCTGTCTGGGCCATATCTGGCCGGTATTCTTTAAATTTAAAGGCGGTAAAGGCGTGGCCACCGCGTTTGGCGCGATTGCGCCGATTGGCTGGGATTTAACGGGCGTAATGGCAGGTACCTGGCTGCTGACGGTGCTGTTAAGCGGCTACTCGTCGCTGGGCGCAATTGTCAGCGCGCTGATTGCGCCATTCTATGTCTGGTGGTTTAAACCGCAGTTCACCTTTCCAGTGGCGATGCTCTCATGCCTGATCCTGCTGCGTCATCATGACAATATTCAGCGTTTATGGCGGCATCAGGAGAGCAAAATCTGGACGAAGCTGAAAAGGAAGAAGCGGCAGGATAAAGCGTAAACTTGCCCGGCGCGTGAAAACACCGGGCAACAGCAACTTACGCGGCGGGAAGTTCCGCCAGCGGCCAGCGCGGACGCACCGTCACGCCAAGCCCGACATCATGACCCGCTTTCAGGCGCACCATGCCCGCATAAGCGATCATCGCCCCGTTATCGGTACAAAATTCCGGGCGCGCATAGAACACTTCACCGCGACGTTTTTCCATCATCTGCCCCAGTTTCGCACGCAGCGTACGGTTAGCGCTGACGCCGCCCGCCATCACCAGCCGGGTAAAACCAGTTTGATCCAGCGCGCGCTTGCACTTAATCATCAGCGTATCGACCACCGCATCCTCAAAGGCGCGCGCGATATCTGCCCGGGTCTGATCGTCATTGCCACTATTACGAATAGTGTTGGCAGCAAAGGTCTTCAGGCCGGAGAAGCTGAAATCAAGCCCCGGTCGATCGGTCATCGGACGCGGGAAGACAAAGCGCCCCTCTGTGCCTTGCGCCGCCATTTTCGACAGCATCGGTCCGCCCGGGTAATCAAGACCCAGCAGTTTGGCCGTTTTGTCGAACGCTTCGCCGGCAGCATCATCTATAGACTCGCCAAGCAGTTCATAATGACCAATGCCGGTCACGCTAATAAGCTGCGTGTGACCGCCGGAAACCAGCAGCGCGACAAACGGAAACGCAGGCGGGTTCTCTTCCAGCATCGGTGCCAGCAGGTGCCCTTCCATATGGTGTACGGCAATCGCCGGAACATTCCAGGCGAAGGCCAGCGAACGACCAATGGTTGCACCAACCAGCAGCGCGCCGACAAGGCCTGGCCCCGCGGTATAGGCCACTGCATCAATCTGTTTGGCCGTTAATCCGGCCTCTTTTATGGCGGCCTGAATCAGCGGCACGGTTTTGCGCACGTGGTCGCGGGAGGCAAGCTCCGGCACCACGCCGCCGTAATCGGCGTGCAGTTTTACCTGACTATAGAGTTGGTTAGCGAGAAGACCTTTCTGGTCGTCATAGATAGCGATGCCGGTTTCATCGCAGGATGTTTCAATACCCAGTACGCGCATGGCTCTGTTTACCTCTTTGCAATAGCGCGCAGTGTAGGGCGAATGGGGGGCGATGTAAAACTTTGCTCACTTGTGCAGCTGAGTTCGTGTATACTCCTCACCCTTACAAAAGTCCCCTTTCAAAAAGGGCGGCGGTGCTTTACAAAGCAGCACCAGTTGCAGTAAAATTCCGCACCATTTTGAAATAAGCTGGCGTGAACGCCAGCGGCAAACCGATTTAATCAAAGGTGAGAGGCACATGCCGGTAATTAAAGTACGTGAAAACGAGCCGTTCGACGTAGCTCTGCGTCGCTTCAAGCGTTCCTGCGAGAAAGCAGGTGTTCTGGCGGAAGTTCGTCGTCGTGAGTTCTATGAAAAACCGACTACCGAACGTAAACGCGCTAAAGCATCCGCTGTGAAACGTCACGCGAAGAAACTGGCTCGCGAAAACGCACGCCGTACTCGTCTGTACTAATTACTGAGGGCGAGCGCCCTCTGTGTTAGACCGAGTTGTAGTTGTAAGGCCGTGCTTCCGAAAGGAATGCGCGGCTTATTTTCGTTTATAACCTGATATAATTTTCGCCTTTTCAGCAACTTACCGCTGATGAGCATAACGAAAACTATATAAGATCAAAACGGGGCCTATGGCTGGACGAATCCCACGTGTTTTTATCAATGACCTGCTGGCACGTACCGACATCGTCGATCTTATCGACGCGCGCGTAAAGCTAAAAAAGCAGGGCAAGAACTACCACGCGTGCTGTCCATTCCATAACGAGAAAACCCCCTCTTTCACCGTGAACGGTGAAAAACAGTTTTACCACTGCTTTGGTTGTGGCGCGCACGGCAACGCCCTCGACTTTTTAATGAACTACGACAAGCTCGAGTTCGTCGAAAGCGTCGAAGAGCTGGCGGCAATGCACAACCTCGAAGTGCCGTTCGAAGCAGGCAGCGGACCGAGCCTGATAGAGCGCCATCAACGGCAAACACTCTATCAATTGATGGACGGGCTGAATGCTTTTTATCAGCAGTCGCTGACCCAATCCGCCGCAGAGCCTGCTCGTCAGTACCTCTCCAGGCGTGGTTTGAGCAGTGAAGTCATTACGCGATTCGCTATTGGTTACGCGCCGCCCGGTTGGGACAACGTTTTAAAGCGTTTCGGCAACAATAGCGAAAACCGCAAGTCGCTGATCGATGCAGGCATGCTGGTCACAAACGATCAAGGACGCAGTTACGATCGCTTCCGCGAGCGGGTGATGTTTCCGATTCGCGACAAGCGCGGCCGGGTGATTGGTTTTGGTGGACGCGTGCTGGGCAACGATACGCCCAAATACCTGAACTCCCCGGAAACGGATATTTTTCATAAGGGCCGCCAGCTATATGGCCTCTATGAAGCGCAGCAGGATAAGGATGAACCGCAGCGGCTGTTAGTTGTCGAAGGGTACATGGACGTGGTGGCGCTGGCGCAATATGGCATTAACTATGCCGTTGCATCGCTTGGCACCTCCACGACGGCGGATCATATTCAACTGCTGTTCCGGGTGACCAAAAACGTCATCTGCTGTTACGACGGCGACCGTGCCGGCCGCGAAGCCGCATGGCGGGCGCTGGAAACCGCGCTGCCCTATATGAGCGACGGGCGTCAGCTGCGTTTTATGTTTCTGCCGGATGGCGAAGATCCGGATACGCTGGTGCGTAAAGAGGGCAAAGAGGCGTTCGAAGCGCGGATGGAGCAGGCTCAGCCTCTCTCCACGTTTCTGTTTAACAGCCTGTTGCCGAAGGCGGATCTCACCACGCCGGATGGGACAACGCAGCTTGCCGCGCTGGCACTGCCGTTGATCAACCAGGTGCCGGGCGAGACGCTGCGTATTCAGTTACGCCAGATCCTCGGCAACAAGATTGGCATTTTCGACGATGCACAGCTCGATCGATTAATGCCAAAGCAGGTGGAGAGCGCGGCGGCGCGCCCTGCCCCTCAGCTAAAACGCACAACCATGCGTATACTGATAGGGTTGTTGATCCAAAATCCGGAGCTTGCACCAAAAGTGCCTTCGCTGGCCGGTCTTGATCAATCCAGACTGCCCGGACTTGGCTTATTTGCAGAACTGGTCAACACTTGTTTGTCTCAACCTGGTCTGACAACTGGGCAGTTACTGGAACATTATCGCGGCACGAATGAGGCCGCAACCCTTGAAAAACTGTCAATGTGGGACGATATAGCAGATAAGGACATCGCTGAAAAAACCTTTACCGACGCGCTCAATCATATGTTTGATTCGATGCTTGAACGGCGACAAGAAGAGTTGATAGCTCGCGATCGCACGCACGGTCTAAGCAGCGAAGAACGCCGGGAGCTCTGGCAGTTGAACCAGGAGCTGGCTAAAAAATAAATTCAACGGCTTAAGTGCCGATAATCGTTCGGGTTGATCCCGACAGCCGCGACGAGGGCCAGCGGCAAAAATATAAATACACCCTCGCGTTAAATGTTGGCGGTTTATTTCGCTAACCGACACCAACCTCATGAATTTAAGTGTGGATACCGTCTTATGGAGCAAAACCCGCAGTCACAGCTGAAGCTTCTTGTTACCCGTGGTAAGGAGCAAGGCTATCTGACCTATGCCGAGGTCAATGACCATCTGCCGGAAGATATCGTCGACTCCGATCAGATCGAAGACATCATCCAAATGATCAACGACATGGGCATCCAGGTGATGGAAGAAGCGCCGGATGCTGATGATCTGTTGCTGGCTGAAAACTCCAACAACACAGACGAAGATGCTGAAGAAGCCGCTGCACAAGTTCTGTCCAGCGTAGAGTCTGAAATCGGACGAACTACCGACCCGGTGCGCATGTACATGCGCGAAATGGGCACCGTTGAACTGCTGACCCGTGAAGGCGAAATCGACATCGCCAAACGTATTGAAGACGGGATTAACCAGGTTCAGTGCTCCGTTGCCGAGTATCCGGAAGCTATCACCTACCTGCTGGAACAGTACGACCGTGTTGAAGCAGAGCAGGCTCGTCTCTCCGATCTGATCACCGGTTTCGTCGATCCGAACGCCGAAGAAGATATGGCGCCAACGGCGACCCACGTCGGCTCTGAGCTCTCCAGCGAAGAGATGGACGACGATGAAGATGAAGAAGAAGACGACAGCGATGACGACAGCGACGATGACAACAGCATCGACCCTGAGCTGGCGCGTGAGAAATTCGCTGAACTGCGCACGCAGTACGAGCTGGCTCGCGACACAATCAAAGCAAAAGGACGCAGCCACGCTGCCGCACAGGAAGAGATCCTTAAGCTGTCTGAAGTCTTCAAGCAGTTCCGTCTGGTGCCGAAGCAGTTCGACTACCTGGTAAACAGCATGCGCGTGATGATGGATCGCGTACGTACCCAGGAACGCATCATCATGAAGCTGTGCGTTGAACAGTGCAAAATGCCGAAGAAAAACTTCATCACCCTCTTCACCGGTAATGAAACCAGCGAAACCTGGTTCAACGCCGCGCTGGCCATGAACAAACCGTGGTCTGAGAAGCTGAAAGATGTGACTGAAGAAGTGCAACGCGGCCTGATGAAGCTGCAGCAGATTGAAGAAGAGACCGGCCTGACGATTGAGCAGGTTAAAGATATCAACCGTCGTATGTCTATCGGCGAAGCGAAAGCGCGTCGTGCGAAGAAGGAGATGGTTGAAGCGAACTTGCGTCTGGTTATCTCTATCGCCAAGAAATATACCAACCGTGGTCTGCAGTTCCTCGATCTGATTCAGGAAGGGAACATCGGCCTGATGAAAGCGGTTGATAAGTTTGAATATCGCCGTGGTTACAAGTTCTCGACTTATGCAACCTGGTGGATCCGTCAGGCAATCACCCGCTCTATCGCGGATCAGGCGCGCACCATCCGTATTCCGGTGCATATGATTGAGACAATCAACAAGCTCAACCGTATCTCTCGCCAGATGCTGCAGGAGATGGGCCGCGAGCCGACGCCGGAAGAGCTGGCTGAGCGTATGCTGATGCCGGAAGATAAGATCCGCAAAGTGTTGAAAATCGCCAAAGAGCCAATCTCCATGGAAACGCCGATTGGCGATGATGAAGATTCGCATCTGGGTGATTTTATCGAGGATACCACCCTCGAGCTGCCGCTGGACTCGGCGACCACCGAGAGCCTGCGCGCTGCAACGCACGATGTGCTGGCTGGCCTTACCGCCCGTGAAGCGAAGGTGCTGCGCATGCGTTTCGGTATCGACATGAATACCGACCATACGCTGGAAGAGGTGGGTAAACAGTTCGACGTTACCCGCGAACGTATCCGTCAGATCGAAGCGAAGGCACTGCGCAAACTGCGCCACCCGAGCCGCTCTGAAGTGCTGCGTAGCTTCCTCGACGATTAATCGTCACGCCAGACAAAAAAGCTCCCCGACGGGAGCTTTTTTTTCGCCTGTTATTTACAAGCCGCGCGATGCCAGCGCCTCATCCAGCTCGCGATAGGCTTCAACCAGTTTCTCTAACGATGCGCGGTTCAGGCCGCTGGGATTGGGCAGCACCCAGATTTGCGTCACGCCAATGCTCATCTCCTGCCTCCCCCACTTCGCACCGCGCACGCTAAAAGCCTGCTCAAACGCCTGTTTGCCAAGCACCGCCAGCGCGGCGGGCTGATACTCCTCTATTTTATGTACCAGATCCCTGCCGCCGGTACGCAGCTCATGCAGCCCGACTTCCGTCGCCTGCACCGTCGGACGCTGCACCAGCATGGTAATGCCGCAGCGCGTATCCAGCAGATGATGCTCATCCTCAGGGCGCAACTGCTGGTCGGTAAAGCCGGCCTGATGAATCACTTTCCAGAAGCGATTTCCCGGATGCGCAAAATGAAACCCCGTATGGGCTGAGGACTTCCCCGGATTAATGCCACAAAACACGACGCGCAGCCCCGGCGCCAGAATATCGTGGATCATGCTTTACTCCCGATTAGAAACGATAAACTTAAGTATAAGAGATTGAAAATGCGCTGTTTATAAAAACATCAGCCGGGCGATTCCTGCTGGATTGCGAGGGTAAGTTACTCTATAATTCACCGCCACGGCCCCTTAGCTCAGTGGTTAGAGCAGGCGACTCATAATCGCTTGGTCGTTGGTTCAAACCCAACAGGGGCCACCAAATTTTAGCTTTAAAATCATATAATTAAGCCACTCGAGAGAGTGGCTTTTTTGTTTCTCATTTTTCGAGTGGCGATAAAATGGCGGTGGGTTTTTAGCATATATTGAAAAAGGCCACAAAAGACCCACTCAAGTGTGTGATCTCACATCCATAACTGGCGCTGTCCTGTCAGTGTTGGGTGTGGTGGTGCAGGGTCAATTTTACCGGGTGTCACGATATAACGCTCTATCGACTCCATCGTCACAAAGGTGCAACTGCAATTGATATTTGTGCACTGGTGGTAACGCTCTTTAGTGTTTTCACTGAGATAACGGCTCGTGCGTGCATGAGCAGCGTGCTTGCATTTCGGACAATGAAACATAAACCATCCCTTCACCTCTAAAAGTGAATTAATTATATACAAAAGTTCACTTTTTGGGAATTAAAACCATGCACCAAAAACACTTAACTTTAGTGACAAAGAATTAAACAAATAATCCGTCTTGCTTATAATGTGTTGTTATAAATTTGCTTCAAAAAGAAGTAGAAGAATATTATCTTGCATTTGGCACTCAGCCAAACATAACAATAATAAAATTGAAAACTTTTAGTTAATTATTTCGTAGCAACTTAGCGCATGAGGACATCCAACATATAGTAACCTTCGACAAAAATGGTTTTATTCATACAAGATGTGGAAGCATCTTATCTGTATAACGGGGTGACGGAACTGAAGTTAGCATCAGCCAAGGAAACCACCAGAAAATGATATTGCCAAGCAATACCGGAGCGAAAACATGTTGCCCAAAGCTCGCTGCAAAGAGTTCAGTCATCAGCATCATGGCCGTACAACTTACTGGTACATTAAACCAAGCAAAGAGCCGCCAAGCTCTTTTATAACTTGCCATATTCAGTTCGATCTTATTGTCAACTTCGCGCAACCATGCTCGCCATGGTTTAAAGTAATTGGCTGGTAAACGTCGTTTTATTGTTATTGCAACAAGCGCTTCAGCGAGGCGTGTTTCTGTTACACCAGTAAGTCTTGTATGATGACGTTGTACAAGCTCAAGTCGCACCCTTGCTAAGGTCTCTTCCGGAAGGTAACTAAGTTTTAGCATGCTTTCTAGCCGCTTAGTCTTGTAATTCATTAAAGCTTGCATAATTAGTAATGGCTCTGCCTTTGTAAACCAGATATAAACTATCCTGAAGCCCATCAAAATTGCTAAAATTGAAATGGACTGCAAAATTCCGTGCTGTGTTATCCAGTCTAATATTTCTTTAGTTGGCATAATTCACTCGCTTTATTAAAAAATAGTTAAAATACACATCAGCTCAAACATTACTATTATTTCCATGTTCTGCAACTCTTAGATTAATCAACAAGATCCCTTTTATCAATGCGGACAACTTTACTAATGCCTAGCATATAGTTTACGTCGTTTGCTATGTAGATAAAACGCCCAAGGAACAAGATTAACTATTCTGGGCGCGTTGATTTAACTATCTATATCATTTGCGTCATAATCGATATCGGAAACCCTTACCTCAAGCTCTAGAGATGTGGTGTAACCATTGCTATTAAGCGCATGGGTCACTTTAGTAATTATCCACGCCTGATCGTCAATGATGCTTTTGAATCCTGATACCGCAACCGGTGTCTCGGGATAAAGATCGGCACGGCCAAGCGCCAGCGTGATGGAAAACTCCGCCACGCCGCGCTGTAACTTGTCCCATTTCGCCTGCGCCGCGCGCATCGCCTGCGCTTTTGTTGAGAAAACGGTCGTCAGGGCAAAGACGTTATCTGCCTCCCCGGCCATATATTCGCCCTGGCGTGCTTCAGGCTCTTTCTCTTCCTTCTTTTTTGCGTTCGGATGCTTCGGGGTGCCCGCCTGCTGCTCCTTTGGCTTGCGCTTCACCTTCACTTTTTTCGGCTTCGGCTCTTTGGTGTGCAGCCACTGAGCCGTTACGCCGGTGTAAGCGCCCCGGTCAGCGATGGAAAACTGATGCCGGTCGCCATCACTGCGGACGATGGTGACCTGCGGAATGGGTTTCCCGCTCGCGGTGAGCGCCTTTCCGGCCTGGAGGAATAACAGTTTCCCGGATTTAACCGACACCTCGCCGCCGTTCCGGTCAGCGAGCCGCGTCAGAAATTTGATATCCGACTCCTGCGACTGGTCGATATGCGGGATCGCAATCCGGGCAAGCTCGGGTGCGACAGCCGCCTCCAGTTTGTTACGCGCCGCGATGGCTCCGACAATCATGCCGAGGGTTTTATCATGCCATGACTGCTCACGCCGCGAATTGAGCGAGCCCCGAAAATCCGCGCTGCGGGCGCGGATGGTCACCGTATCAGGTGCGCCCCGGTGCTCTACCTCATCCACGGTAAACCGGCCTTTCTCAATAAGCGCCGACCCTTTCCACCCGAGCCAGAGTGACAGCACTGCACCGCGCACCGGCAGCACGACCCGCCCGTCGGCGTCGTTGAGCTCAAGGTCGAGCTGGTCAGCCTCAAAGCCCCGGTTGTCGGTCATGGTCAGGCTTATCAGGCGATCGCTGATGTTGCCGGTAATATCCTTGCTCTCGATTTTCAGCATATAGGCCGGGGTGAGCGTGCTCCCCGGCGAGCTGTAAAGGGCATCAGTCATCAGAACCCCAGCGACGATGTGATTTTGGTTGCGGCGTCTTTGGCCTTGCCGGCCAGTTCACCGGCCTGTTTATTCAGGTCGCCATAGATGGCCGCGAGCGACTCATCAACACGCGTGAGCGCCAGATTAAACGTGATTTTTCGCGGCGAGCCGTCCGTGAAAAACTCCGCGCCGGTCTCGCTGACGCTGTTGATAACGTACATCCCGTAAATCATCCCGTTGCCCGACAGGAGAGGCCACGCCCGCCCCTCTTCAGCCATCAGCCTGACCGCCGTCAGGGTCAGTTTGCCGCCGGTGATCTCCGGGTAAAGCTCACCGCTGAGGGTGATTTTCTCCTCCCCGACGCCGAGAAACTGAAAGGCGTCACGCTTGCCGATGCGGCTGTTTGACGGCCAGCGATATTCCGCGTCCCGCTGCATGCTCTGAAAGGGCAGCGTCTGGCGCATGAATACGAAAAACCCGAGTGCGAGCATCATGTTATTTGTCCTCCTTATCCATCGTGTCGCATGCTGGAGCGGTCACGGGCGCGCTTGTCCCGGTCGGCTTTCTCGATGGCGTCCTGCAACTGCCGCCCGAGATCGCCACCCGGCGCGCCGCCGTTATTCATCGTGATGGTGTAATTGCTCTGACGGTTGTCGACGTAAGATTTCCCGCCCGGCGCGGTCACCGGCTGATAAGCCTGATACCCGCCATAGTTCGCGGTCGCCGGTACATAGGCGCTTCCCGTATTTACTGCACCGGCAGTTTCCCCCGCGCGGGCAGCGCTGACTTTCCCGGCTGTCTGGTCAATCGTGCCCGACTCCTTGTTAATCACGCCGAGCTTTTCAAGCACCCAGTCTATGCCCGCTTTCAGCTTGTTAAATGCCCTGAGTGGCAGCATCAGCGAATCCGCCAGCGCCTGCCCGAACCGCACCCCCGCATCCCGGCAGGAGTTGAGCTGCTCCTGCGAGGACTTCACCGGCTCAAGCAGGTTTTTAAACCAGTCCCATGCGGCCTTAAGCTTTTCGCCCAGCCAGTCAAACATCGGTTTAAGGGGGGAAAACAGTTCCCCGACCGGAGCGAATGCAGCCTTAAGCCCCTCCATCACTCCCCCGAAAAAGGCGGAAATAGGCTCCCAGTATTTGCGGATGAGCAGCGCCCCGGCGACGATGGCAACACCAATGGCGACAATCGGCCAGGTGAGCGCGCCGAGTACCGTCATGATCGCGCCGCCGACCACACTGAACACTGTCCCCAGCACGCCCGCTGTGGCAACGATGGCATTAATGCCGGTAATCACCGGCCAGACGACAAGACCGATACCACCGAGCACCGCTATCACACCGGCAACCGCGCCGGTCAGCATGACGATTTTTGTCACCAGTTCGGGGTTTTTGCCTACCCAGGCATTTAATTTTCCCAGCCATCCGGTGACGGCCTGCGTCAGTTTGCGGACACTCTTGTCCATTTCCGCGAACACCTGAAAACGCAGGTGAGCAAATTCGCCCTGGAGTTTCGCCACATCGCCCGACAGGTTGTCGCGCAGGGTGCCGCCCATTCTTTCAGCGGCACCGCTGACCTCCCCGAGCTCGTTGCGTGTCCCGGCCAGTGCCGAAAGAAACTTCGGTATCTGGTCAACGGACAAATCTTCTATCGGCGTGCCAAAAAGCATGATGGCGGTGTTTGCCCGCTCTGCCGGGTCTTTGATTTTTAACAACCCCTTCGCCGTCTTCTGCATCGCCTGACGTGCTTTTTCTCCGCCGCTGGCGATGGCTGTCGACATTTTTGCCGCATTCAGGCCAATTTTCTTGTAAGCCTCGACGCTGTTTTTTGACATATCCGAGCCGCGAATACTGAACTCTTTAATCGCATCACCGGTTTTATCGAGGGCAAACTTACCCTGGCGGGACATATCAACAAGCAGCGACATCGCCTCCGCGCCGGTAAAGCCCATGCTGCGGAAATGGGTCGAATATTCGTGAAGGATTTCCGGCAGTTCACCACGCATTTGCGCAGAGACTTTCTGCATGCCCGAGACAAGCAAATCCATCGCCTCATCGCTGTTTGGAGCGAGACCATTTTTCATCATGATCGCCGCTATCTGGATGCTCTCGGGCACGTCATTACCGAAAGTCGTCTGCATATCCAGTGCCTTACGGGTAATGCGGCTGAGCTCTGCCTCACCGGTTGCACCGAATGTGCCGAGGGTGCTGCGCACCGCTGACAGCGCCTCGGTGATTTGCTCGATGTTATCGCTGACGCCCGAGCCGTTAATGTCCTGAATAATGTGCGTGTACTGCTTCCCCTGTTCGGCGCTTTCTCCCTGCCGCGCGGCTATCAGCGTGCCGCTTTTCTGTGTTTCCACGACCGGTGCCATCATGCGACTGCCCGCGTACAGGCTCGCCGTTCCGATACCGAATGCCGCCGCGCCGGTGTTTCTCACGCCCGCCGCGATCGCTTTCCCGCGCTCGTACCGCTTACTTACGGCGTTGAGTTTCTCCTGCTGACGGCTGACCCGGATAAGCTCCGCGCGCTGTTGCTCCATCGTCGCAGTGGTGCGGGCAATATCGTTGCGCAGGCTTCGCTCGGCACCGGATAAATTACGCGTATCAATACCGGCATCCCTCAGCGCGGTACGCTGGCGGTGTGCGGATTCTTTGAGGCTGTCATATTTAGTTTTTAATGCGGCGGCGCTGCGTCTGGCCTCCTCAAACGCCTTAACCTGTGCGCGTGTCGGGCTGGCTGTGCTGCGCATCTCTGCGGCCAGTCTGGCGACATCCTCCTGCGCTTTTTTCATGGCGTGACCGGTGACAGCCAGCTGACCGCTGGTCTTACGAAAGCCCTCAATGCGCCCGGCCTGCGCATTCAGCTCCCGTAACTCACCCTGTGAGGTGCGGATATTTCCCGCCAGCGTGCGGCTGGCGTCCTGTACGGCTTTAAACGGGCGGGTCGCCTGGTCAACGGCCTTGAGCAATACCTGAAGTTTTACATCACTCATTGGTGTTTCCGCTTCGCTGGAGCGCTTTTTCGCGCCATGTGGTGAGCTCGGTCAGGCTCATGGGATAAAGCTCTGATGGCGGCCAGTGAAAGATCACCGCGATATCCGCCATCAGGTCATCAACCGACAGATTTTTCGGGAAGGTTACTGCACCGAACTCGGCGACAAAAAACCGATCACCTTACCGGCCAGTGCCACAAGGTCAGGCAGCTCCAGCGACGCGACCTCATGCTCGGTCAGCGACGGGGACGTCACGCGCGGCAGCACCTTAATCAGTGCATCGACGTCAGAGTTTGCCACCGAGGCCAGACTGACGCCGCGCAGCGTCCCGGCGGTGGGCTTCATCAGGGTGACCTGCTCGATAACCTGCTCGCCGCGTTTAACCGGGTTTTCCAGGGTGATTACGTTGTCGTTTGTCATGGTGTTCTCGTCCTAATCAGGTTTCAGGGTTAACCGGCCAGCGGCGCTGACCGGGTGAGGATTACAGGCCGATATTGCGGCGGTGCTGTTCGAGGCGGTCGGTGCCGTTCACCTTCTCGACCATATTGAGGGTGTCGATTTCGATGAGTTCTTTACCGTCCATCGTCAGGCGGAAATAGGTGCAGATAACCGAGATTTTTGACTCGGTGTCTTCGCCCTGCTTGCCCTCGCCGGTGTCGATTTCCTTCTGACGCCCCCGCATAACCACCTCAACGGCCACGGTTTCGCCGGTGTCGTCACGCTGGTAGGAGCCCGCAAAACGGATCGGCACAGCATCAACGCCGGTTGCGCCGTAGAGCTCCCAGATAGCGGAATCGGGGAAGCCACCGAGCGACCACTCCATCGAGAGCGCATCATCATCGAGCCCCATATCAACCGGCGCGACGCCGTTCATCCCCGCCCCGCGATAGTTTTCCAGCTTGCGGGTGAGCTTCGGCAGGGTGATGGATTTGGCGATCCCCTGATAGCTGAAGCCATTCAGAAACACATTCATGTATTTGAGCTTGCGCGGCATGGCCATTTAATCAGGCTCCTTATTTGCTGTTGACGGCCGAGACCAGCGTCGCCAGATATTTATCGGTGATGCGCTGGCGCAGGGTCAGATTTTCGAGAGGGGGAACCGGCGTATAGTCATAATCGATATACAGTTTTCCGGCCTTGAGGGTCTCCTTGTCGTTGGCTTCCTCGTCAAACCAGCAGGTCGCATCGATGATGTAACCGTTGGTTTTCAGCTCGCGGAATCTGGCATTGATGCCATCAACGATGTCGCGGATGAGCGTCGCGGTGATCGGCTTGTCGACCGCCCACATATGCGCCGCCGCCATCGTGTCAGCGATAACCTGTGCGGTGCGGGTATAGTTCTCAAAAAGGAATAACGGATCGTCAGAGCAGGTGCGGTTACCCCAGAAGCGGAAACCATCCTTGCGGACAAGCGTCGTGATGCCCGCCTCGTTGAGCAGGTCGGCATCGGTGCCGGGCTCCTGCAAATCCCAGAACACGCTTGCGCTGATGCCGGTGACGCCGTTCACGCCAACGTTAGAGAGGGTTTTATGCCAGCCGACAGACTGGTCGATAGCGGCGCGCAGGCCGAGCGCGCGGGCGGTAGCGTAAGCCGTGGCGGTAGTGCTGGTCACGGTGTCCCAGGCGAGAAAATCCGGCCAGATAATCATCAGCTCGCGCTGGCTGAAGTTATCGCGGTATTTAATGGCCTCCGAGACCGTTTTACAGCCCCACGCGCTGATGTAGCCAAACGCGCGCAGCTTCTGGCAGACAGGCGCAAGGGCGGTCGCCACCTCCTGCGTGTCGTAACCCGGCACGCCAAGAATACGCGGTTTGACGCCGGTCACCGCTTCGGCGGTCAGCAGGGCTTTCAGCCCGGTGTACTTCCCGTTCTCATCCGTGGTGCCGATGATGTTGGAAAGGGTCTGCGCGAAAGCGGCCTCCTCATCGTCGTCGGTGCCCTCGGCTACGCGCACGACGACAATCACCGGTTTTGACTGGTCGGCGATGGCCTGTAGCGAGGCGGCAAGGGTGCCTTTTTTTCCGGCCTTAGCGATGGCGCTCTGGACGCTGGTAATCAGTACCGGCTCATTGAGGGGGAATGTTGCCGGGTCAGCATCGTCTGCCGTGCAGACCATGCCGACAATGGCCGTTGAGACGGTGGAAATAACGCGCGTGCCGTCGTTGATTTCGACAACCTGCACGCCGTGATGATAATCACTCATCCGTTTAACTCCGTGGTGTTGGGGTGAGTGCTATTTTCCAGGGTGTGCGGGGGCGGGGCTATTTATCCGGGATGGGTGCCGTGCTGGACAACAACGGACAAGAAAAATATATCGTACTGCTGCGCTTGTTGTTGATGAGCGCCAGGCCATGCTTAATTAACCCGAGAAGATACCCGCCCAACCCAGGGTAAAATGCTCACGGATGAGCCCGATGACGTGCAATATCGCGATTATAATAAGACACGCGCAAAAACATTGCCCTCACGATGGAGGGCTTTTTTTGCGCTTACCTTCCGGAGACGTTAAAAGTGTGGGTTATGACCAGCCTGGCTATTCAGGTTGCTCCGGCCATGAATCCGGCAGGCTATCAGTCACGACAGCATCAACTGCCTGTGCATACCGCATCCAGTCGGTCAGGCGCTGCTTATCCGCATCGCTGATAATCCCGAGTGAAAGCTGCGTCTGCCATAGCTGCGTTTTTTCCCTGACCGTGCGTAGCCGCGTCTGCTTTTCTTCCTCCGCCTGCTTCATCCGCTCCGCTATGGTCGGGGGCGCGGGGTCGGCAAGAACAGGCTGACCGTATTCATTAGCGGCTATACATTTTCCTTCCGCTTGTCCGGCGAGCAGATGCTCATACCAGCGATCGGAAACAGGCGTTGCATCGGACGGCCATGAATCCGCCGCCTCATAATCCGGCCTGAGCATAACCGGATAAAAGGAGTTGGTGCCCGCGCTGTAAAAGTAATTAATATTTTCCTGCATGATTAATACCCTATCGCTATCCAGTAACAACCATTCAGGTCAGTACCCGCCTGAAAACCCGTTCTTGATACGCTTCTCACTGATGAAAGGTTGCCATCCCCGGCACCCATTCCCGTCCGGTCTACGGTACATGAAATACTCACGCAGGCAGACGGGAAAGCGATCGGGAATGAGAGGTTTGAATATCCGGCAGCTTTGCTGTTGTACCGCCCCCACTGCGTGATCATTCCCGTCGATGCATCTTTAAACCAGCCGTTAACCGCCTTTGCCGCCGTGTTTTTTGACTGGAAAAGCGCATTTGATTCCGCTTTTGTGTAGGCCTGGCCTGCGGGGGTGTAACTCCCCCTCAACTGGTAGCGGGCGTCAAAGTTCGCATAGCTGGTTGGAAGCATCTGAGCGCTGCACTGCCAGTTACCACTGGTGTCGAGATACGCGTGCCCGTCAGTGCTGTTTACGGTTCTGGCATTATTAATCATATACATGCCGAACTGAGCATTACCCAGGCCACCGAGGAAAAACTGGCGGTCAGCGTGATCCTGTCTCAACAAAGCCTGTGCGTTGTTGTTAGCCACCTTACTCCCGCCATACATGACTTTCTGGTCGCGCATACTGATCCAGCTGCCTGAGTAGCTGTTGAGACAAAAGCCATTCGCCCTGACTTCTGCGTTAGTGTCGATATCACCTGTAACCGTCAGCGGGCTTTTGCTCTCAACTTTTTCTTTCTGAAAACGGAATACATGCCCGCTGTTTGCATACACGTCGAGCACGCCATCGCCATTCTGTTTAATGCCTGTATCGTTATCACCAAAACAGATGGAGTTTCCACCGAGTGCGTTGCTCGTTCCCAGACCAAGACCACCGGTGATGATTGCGCCATTCCCTAATGAGACCTGACCACTTCTCATATTGAGATAGAAAGGGCGTAATTGTCCTATGGGACCTTTTTCTCCCTGATTCTCGGCGGTCGGGATGAGATAGAAATTATCCTCTGACCGTCTGAAAATGACGCCGTAAGAAGCATCATAAATACGCAGCGCATCAGGCACACCGCCGATTTTAAGCTGGCCTGTCATGTTATCGCCCGCGCGGCTTACCCGGCTGTTGGCATTATCATTTACCGCCCTGACTGCTTTGGGTGTCGCGGCAAATACTTCTGACACGCTGTCGGTTGCACTGCTGAGCTGCACAATACCTTTGCGCGCCGTGGTGGCGTCCTGTGCGGTGTATTTGGCGCTGGCGAGATCATACGCCGCCTTAACAGCTTTCGGTGTCGCAGCGGTCGTCTCAGCGGTGCTGTCAGTGGCGCTGCTGAGCTGCACAATACCTTTGCGCCCTGTGGTGGCGTCCTGCGCGCTGTATTTGGCGCTGGCGAGGTCAAACACTGCTTTAACGGCTTTCGGGGTTGCTGCGAACGTCTCCGATGTGCTGTCGGTGGCGCTGCTGAGCTGCGTAAAGCCTTTCGCGCTGAGCGTCGCGTCAGGGTGGCGGCGCGACTGCTCATGCTCCAGGAGCTTACTGTCGACATAATCCTGCGAGGCAAGCACGGTTGTTGCATCGATACTCAGCTCAACGGAGGTCAGATCTGACAGGATGATAACCATGCGCAGGGTCTGCGCCCGCCCGGAACCCTCTTCAAGCTTTGGCTTGTAGCTTTCGGCCATATTGCTGACGGCAACCAGCGTACCGGTATCGTCATAAAGCCCCATTTCACGCAGCCAGAAGCCGCCCGTTTCCGGCGGGATAATCAGCTCGGCCATGATGTAATTCTTGTGTTTGTTGTCCTGGCTGATCCTGTTTAATTTTCCGCGCCAGACCTCATTAATCAGTTTCGTCTGACTGGCAGCGGGCTCGGGAAGCTTGCCGCCGCCGTCGCCAACGGCCATCGCGGTGATATTGACTTTTTTACCGCCCGGTGTGAGCGCGGCGGCAAATTTTGCCGCGCCTACGGTGGTGACCACCGTTCTGTATTTCGTTGCCATGTTCTTCTCGCTTAACCCGGATAAACCGTTGTAATGTCGCCGCTGTATTGCGTCCCGCCGGCAAAGAGATATCCCGCAATATCCTGAATAATATTGAGCCCGATAAGATGGCGGCTCGCCGGTTTCGCATCGGCAATAAGCCGCTCCATCTCCTGAAACATTTCCTCCGTAATCCCGGTCTCTAGGACGCCGATATCAAGCCGGAATGTTCCCGGCGGGTCGTTGTTTTCCCACCACTCGATAACATTGATGACATAGCCGAGCGGCTCAACGACACGACGCACAGCGCCGATGGTCCCCTTGTGGCAGTGGATGAAATACGCGCTGCGGATCACATCCCGTTTCGTTTCTTCCGGCCAGTGCTCGTCCCACCGGTCGACCGAAAACGCCCAGGCCAGCCACGGCAGGAGCTGCACCGGGCAGGTGTCGGGATTCCACAGACGCCGCAACGGTATCGGGGTGTTTTCGATATCGGCACAGGCACGCGCCGCCGCCACCTCAAGCGGGGACGAGCCCACCGGCAACAGGCGCGACTCACTCATCAGAGCCCCCGATCACAATCTGATAATCCGTGCAGTAAGAGGCCTGGGTGCTGTCGAGCACAATGTCAGAAACCGGCGCGGCGAGCTCGACCCGCTGCACCCCCTCAACGTGCAGGGCGGCATAAATGGCGGATTTGCGGATATCGCGCCCGAGCCGGTGCTGCGCGGTGATGTATGCGCCGAGCTTTGCTTCGGCGGCGCTGCGCACCGGCTCACTTTCGGGGCCAGGGTAGAGATAAAGGGTGGCGTTAATCCGGTAATCGACAATGCTGGCCGACTGTACCGTCACGCGGTCAGCCACCGGCCTGACGTCCTCGTCGTTGAGTGCATTACGCACCACGGTCAGGAGTTCCTCAGAGGCCGCGCCGTTGCCCTCGCGGGATAGCACCGAGACCGTGACACAGGCCGCTTGCGGGCTGGTCACAGAGATATCAGCGACCCGCCCGTCAGCGCTGCGCCCGTGAAACTCATACGCGCCGACAGACCCGGCCACGCTAAGCCCTTCGAGCGCCTGCTGGATGCGCAGACGAAAATCGCTGTCGGATTCCAGCACCGCCGCCACGGGCGGGAATGCCTCTTCATCTGCCGGGGTGATCACCAGACGCGAGACGTTGTAATTCGCCCCGATCACATCCAGGTCGTTACCGGCAGCGAAGGCGAGCATGGTTGCGCGCGCGGCCTCGTTAACACGCTGACGCCAGATAACTTCCCGGTAGGCATTTTCCTCAAGGAATTTGGTCAGCGGCTCCGATTCGAGCGCCAGCGTGCGGGCGACCGCCTCCTGTTGCTCTGCCGGAAACAACGAGACAAGCGTCGCCTTGCGCTCAGTCAGAATGCTTTCGTAATCGAGCTGCTCGACCACATCAGGCGCGGGGAGCTGGCTTAAATCAACAATCGGCATGGGTTAGCTCACAGGGATGGTTAACGAAAGGGGTTCGCCGGTGGTGGCAATCTCGCCGGTCAGGCTGACCACCATACGGCCATCAAAATGACGCTCGGTCGTCACCGCGCTTAGCGTGATACGCGGCTCCCACTTCAGCACGGCAAAATAGCAGGCCACCTTAATTTGCAGCTCAAGCGCCGGGGTCTGGGGCTGGTCAATCAGGGAGGACAACAGCGAGCCGTAATCACGGCGCATCACCCGCGAGCCTACAGGCGTGCGCAGGATATCGCTGAGGCTCTGGCTGATGTGTTCCGCATCCGTCAGCGCCCTGCCGGTGCTGCGGCTAATACCGATATAACGCGCGGTCATAGTGGCGCTCCGGTTGTTCCGCCGCTGTCGCCGGGGTGTTTATGGGTGTGCAGTACCTTACCGTTAGAGGAGAGCGCGCCGCCGGTGTGCTCGATGTTGCCGCGCAGGGTGCCGCCCAGCTGCACTTCCAGCGAGCCGGTGATCATCTTGTTGGTGCAGACCACTTCCGGCGTATCGAGCGTGATGCGCGAGGACGCTTTAACGGTCACCACAGGCACCGTCGCGGTAAGGGATTCAGAGGCGGTTACCGTGGCGGTTTTGATGCCGCTGACGGTCAGGGCGCTGGTTTTGGGTTCGTACTCAATTACCGCGCCATCGGGGAATGCAACATGCCACGCATCTGCTGAGGCAGACGGGGCGGGGTTGCCGTCGGAAAAAATGCCCGGCAGCACAAAGGCGGTATCGAGCTCGCCGCCCACGGCCAGAATAAGCACCTGCTCGCCGATGGACGGTGCCCACCATGTGCGGGCGCGACCGGCGCGCTGCGTCAGCCACTGGAGCCAGTCGGTAACGATGCCGCCGGTCTGCACACGGCAGCGCCCGGTAATGAGATCGGTTTCGACCACAATGCCGGTGCGTACCATGTTGCGGAGTACGCGGGCAAGTTCATTGATGTTTGCTGGTATGTTCATGGACATGATGATGTTATTTTATTAATCGGCGATCAAAGCAAAGGCATTGGCTGAGCCACTAACCAACCTCTTTGTAAAAATGATGAGGTATGGGCTAACACTGTCAAAAAGGAGCTACCATGTTTAACTCACTGGATACAATAATCGAAAGCTCAAATAAAATGATTGGCGTGAGTGTATTTCTGTATATTTTATTTTCAGGAGGAATAGGTGTTATGTTTAAAATAATCCTAACACCATTAAAAATAAAAATAACAAATGCAAAACTAAGCAAGCTCGATACCGAATTGTTTGACCTCCAACTCCTACGTCTTTTTCATGGTATAAATGTTGAGACAAAGCAAGATGCGGAGTTAGTGCAGCTCGCCATAACTCAAAACGTACTCACAAAGAAAGATTTTCGATTTCTATCTTTCAGCCCTGCAATAGGGAAATACAAAAGAAGCAAAATTGAATTACTCCCGTTAACATTGTTTCTTTTGGCTATGTTCATCGTGTCGTTCAATATTGCCTCAACCCTTCAAGGAAACAAATACGGTTACGCAATTTTCAGTGAAGGCGACAACCAAGTCCTTGTATCTAAAAATAAGATATACAATCCAAAACTTAAAAGCTACATCACCAAACGAGAGTGCAGACAGTTGCCCATAGACTCACCCTCAATAATAAAATCATCCTGCCGTTTCATTACTACAGATGATGCAGACGCTCATGACGAACTGAATAATGCAATCGAAAGCAATAACACGGGAGCAATAGTTTTATTTTCATTGCTTGTGATTATTCTTTTTGTTGTTTTTCTTGGGTGTGTATCTTACGCTCAGTATTTCAGAACCAACAATATTCTCTGCCAATTCAAAGAAGATGCTAATCGATAAAAGAGAAACAACTTAAGGTCAATCCCGTAGATAAAAGTGTTTAGTTAGAATATCTTTTATTAAAGAAATATCACTATCGGAGTATCCTAGTAATTCACGCTCAGGATACTCCACCATAGTGCTATTAGAGCCAAGTTTATCTTTCAAGCCATACTGATGCACCCGCGCGATACGCTGTACCTTCCCGTTAAATTCCACCACCGCAGCGCTGTCATTACCACTGGCTTTCATGTAGCGGGCGGTTCGCAGCTTTGCGAACATTTGCCGCTTCACCCGTCCTTTTTTTTCTCTGATGCGCTGGGGTTTGCGCGGAGCATACGCCGTACCGTCGGGTGCTTTCTGCGATTTAATGCGCTGCTGCTGACTCTGGCGCAGCCTCTTCGCAATATCCACAGCCAGACGGCGACGAGCGGCGGGTGACATCGCATCGAGCAGGCCTTTCAGCTTCTCCTCGAACGGCTTAAATTCACTCATCCCACTTACTCACCAGCTCGCCGTGCACATAAAGCTCGACCGGGCGTGTCACCGGCTCCGGTGGCGGCGGTTCGGGGATGTTCTCCACATGCAGCGCTGCGCCCACCTCCCTGACCAGCGTGCGCTCGGTCATTAACAGGCTGATGCTGATATCGAAACTGCTGTCGTTGTTGATATCTGCCTCAAAGGTAAAGCCCTTTTTCTGCCCGGTGTCGGTGCTGAGAATATCCGGTTGATGCTCGCGCAGCCACGCCAGCACCGGGACGAGGATCAGGTCAAAATCGCCGGCAAAATCGGTCACCACCACATTCAGGCTGTACTGCTTTTCGAAGGATAACGAGCTCGCCAGCGTGGCGGCGATATTACCGCCATCCACATACAGGCGCAGCATTTCCGGGTTTGTTGCCAGCACCGGCACGGCATCAGCCAGGGCTTTTCGCAGGCTCTCGGGTTTCAGCATCAATATCGTCCTGACAGTGTTTGATGGTTTCGACCTGGAGCGCGCAGTTTTCCAGCGCGCGCTCAAGGTTGCGTATATCAGCGCTTAAGTCGCCGTTGGTCTGCGGATCACTTCCCGGCATCGGGCAGAGGCTGACTTTCGGGCAGGCGTTGTAAACAGTCACCGGCACTGGCGCAGGCGGCGCGGTGGTGCAACCGGCGCACAGCATCAGGCAGGTCAGCGCTGTACCAGCGGCGAAAGGCGTCATTTTCATTGAGTAACCTCGTTATGGTCTGCTCGCGGCGGGCTTCCCGCACGCTGGCAGCGTCAAGCTTCTGGCGCAAATCCACCTGCGCCCGTTCGTTTTTGTCCGCCCGGTCACGGGCGACACTGAGCTGAATTTTCAGCATCCCGATCGTGTTTTTTTGCTCACCGGCAACCCGGTTTGCGCGCTCGAACGACCCGCGCAGCGTGTTGTTTTCCTGGCGTATCCACAGCAACCCGGTCACAGCCAGAACCAGCAAAATAATCAGTGTTTTCATTGCGCCCCCTTCAGGCAGTATTCGCGCTCGCGCTGTCGCCGGTTTTCGAGCCCGGTGATTTTCACGCCCCTGACATAGACCCAGCGCGGGAGCTGGTCACATGCCTGTTTCCATTTTTTTTCGTTGAGGAAATACACCAGTGTTGACCGGCACGCCGCGCCGGTGCCGACGTTAAAGGCAAAGCTGACCACAGCGTCATAAACGTGCTGAGGCATCTCAACCGGCGCACAGACCGCGAGACGGCGCTCGGTGCCGAGCACATCCGCGACAAGGTTTGTCGCCGCCTCCCGTTCGGTAATGTCACGCGCGGGCGTGACCCCGGCAGTGTGTCCGATGCCTGACGTCCACATCCCGGCGCTGCACTGGTAGGGACGCAGGCGACACCCCTCAAGGTCAGCCAGCAGGGCGAGACCGTCCTGCGAGGTGTGAAGCAGACGAAAATCCGGCACCAGTACCGCCAGTAACAGCACGGCGGCCACACTGCAACGCTTAACGACTGATGACATTACCGATCTCCTTACCGCTGAGGGGGCGTTGTCCGAGCTGAGCCAGAAGGGCATAACTTTTCCGGCGGTAATACCAGTTGACGCCCACCGTCAGCGCCACGCCGATCACACCGGCGTAAGCCGCGAAATCCTGCGGGGTGACCGCGCCAAACGCCGCCAGTGCGGCACTCAGCCAGTAGGCGATAAAAGAGGTGATGCGTTCCATATTCAGTCCCACAGGTTGACGGCCTCCGCGACAGATGAAGTGTGAATGTCCGGCAACTCGACGGGTGTGCCGTGCGGCAGCACAGCCCCGAGCTCTGCCAGACCCGGATTAACCGCGAGGACGGTTTCGACGATTCCCGCCGTGCGCCCGTAATACCGGGCGCAGATAACATCGAGCGTGTCGCCCTGGTGCGCGATGGCTTTCATCAGATCTGCCCCACGATGCAGCGGGGTTTGTCCTGGATGCGTGCCACTGACCAGCGCATGTCCCGCCACAGCTCATCGACCGTGGTGTCGATGCTGTCGGCTTTCTTGTCACCACGGGCGCTCGCATCCACACCGCGATAACGCTCGTACAGCGTGGCGGTTGCCATCGCACACACGGCGCGCTCGTAATGGAAAACACGCACGCTTTCACCGTCTAGCGAGTCCGACGGCACATCCGCGAGGCGGGCAAACCCGGCCTTAATCTGGTTTTCGCGCCAGTCGTAAAGCTCCGCGTTGGTCTCGGCGATGCCGGTTTTGATGGCATTGCGCAGCCGTGCCGGGGCGATGGTCTGCTCAAGGCGCATCAGTTCGCGCACGCGCTTCGGGTCGATGGCTGGAAAGAAAAAGGTGTTTTCAATCACCGGCTCGCTGTCCGTGTTCGGCGGGATAACAACCGTCCTGCCCGGCTGCGGTACATCGTTTTTAATAATCAGCGTCGTCATGACTACCTCAGAAAGGGTGGGCGGTGGACGCCGGTCGCAGAAGGGAAAATCCCTCATTGACCGGCGTGCCGCCCTGGCGCGGGGCGCATTCTTTTAACCGGTGACCTTGCGCGGGCGACCCCGCCCCCGTTTCACCGGTGTCGTTGTTTTTTTTGCTTGTGCAGCTTTCGCGGGCGCTTTCGGCGCGGGCTTTGCGGCGGCGGGCTTCGGATTTAATTCCCGCGTGAGCCGCTCAATGTCTTTCCTCACTCCGGCATTGCGGTCGAGCTGTACGGCGCGCTGCAAATGGGTCATCGCGTCATGAAGCTGACCCGCATCACGCAGCGTCAGGCCGGTGACTTTATGCAGGCGGGCGCGTACCTCATCAGGCATATCCGACTGCGCCGTCAGGCTGAGGGTCTCCAGCAGGATCGCCGCGCTCACCGGCTGACCGGCATCGCGGGCACGCAGTGCGGCGAGCGCCACCTCTTCGGCCAGCATGTAAGGCACGGTGCGGGCGTGTTTTTCCGGCATCGAGAGGCTATAGCGCAGGGCGTAGCGGGCGATTTCCAGCGCGCCGGGGAGATCACCGGCATCGAGACGCCACAGCATCACCGTCACCAGAATGTCATCCTGCGCGCCGGTGCCGTTCTCCAGCACGGCGGTTACCCACGGCAGGTAAGACGGCAGCAATTGGCGCTTTTTCTCTGCCTTGGTCTCTTTCGAGTGGATTTCTTTGAGCGTTCTGCGGTCTGCGGCCAGTTTGACGAGCATCTGCTCGTAAGGCGTGGCATGACGCAGCGGGGCGTTATCCCGCTGCGCAGCCTGGATGGCCGAGACCCGCATCGCATGGCGCTGCGCAGGGGTCGTCACGGTTTACGCTCCTTCACCGGTTGCAGGGGCGGCAGTGGCGTCACCGGATGTCAGTGCTTTCATGGCAAGAGCCAGCTCCTGCGCGAAAACTTTCGCCGCGTCCGCTTCCGGGGTGTGGCTCTCTTCCGGCTCGAGAACTTCGATGTTCTCAATCAGGCACCCGGCTTCGTAATCCTCAATCACGAAATCGACTTTGACCTGCTCGTAGTTTTCCACCTGGTCGAGCTGCGGGTTTTCAATGAGGTGGCGGCGGTGACCGTCCTCGTAGAGATAGATGGAAATGTTATCCAGCGTGGTAATGAAAATGCTGTTCGCCGGGAAGAACGGCGCGCGTACGGCCTGCAACTGGCCGATAGTCTTCTGGCCGATAATCAGCTCACCGGCGAGCTGCTCGCTGTTGGGCTGGAATTTGTTGATCATCGGGAAATATTTGTCGGTCAGAATACGGCGACCACAAATCACGACCATATCCGGGTTTTCACGGTGGATTTCAGCAATCAGCGACTCATGCGCATCCATAACCAGCGCGTCGAGATTTTTGTAATGACCGGCTTTGCCAACTTTGATGGTCGGGGAAATCACCTTACCGGTTTCATCGGTGACGCTGCTCATCACGCGGTCTGGCGCGTCGTTGCGGTATTTCTGCAACCAGCCGACCGCCACATCCTGAAGAAGCGGATTCTTCTGGCGGTCAGAGGTTGCCGCCCGGCTCACGCCGTTAAAGCCGATGGTGATGTAATCCAGCGCCTGACGTTTGACGATCGCGTCGCGGATGCGGGTCTGGAAGTCCTGAAAGCGCGCCCACAAATCGAGCTTGTTATATTTCAGGTGGTAATCGAAGTTCACCGGCTTACAGAAATAGCGATAGGCGTCCATCTTCGAAAAATCGGCGGTCTGGCGCTTAACACCGTTGTCGGTGTCGGCGGTGCTGGCAATGGTGCCGTTAACATCAATGCCGACTTTTTCTTCGGTCAGCTCGCGCACCACCACCATGTTGATCTGTTGCAGAAAGGAGGACGACTGCTGGATTTTTTCAAACAGCGTCTGCGTTACTGACGGCTCAACGCTGAATTTTTTATTCAGGTCTTCAACCCCGATGCCGTTCAGCTCGGCGAGGCGGGTCAGGTACTGGTTAAACTTGAAACGTGTCTCTTTACGCATGGTATTTTCCTGTTGTGAAATTGGTCGGATTAGCAGTCGGTCAGGGTGACGGATGCCCCTTCGCCGCCGGTGCTGAGCGTACGGCGCGGCTGCGTCCCATCCGGGGTTTTGTCCAGGGTGGCGGTGATCGCACTGAGCTTCGCGCCGGTTGTGGTTGCCTGGTCAGTCAGGCGCTGATTCAGCGTGGCGATTTCGCTTTCGAGAGATGAAAAGCGCGTCTCTGCGCTGTCGGTGCTGGTCTGCACACGCTCGGCGATGGTGGTAACCGCTTCATGCACGTCGCTGAAACGCGCGTCGTCGCAGGTCTGTTTGCGGCTGAAAATGGATTTAACCGAGTCGGTCAGTTTGTTAAGGAGGGTGTCGGGCACGTCCTCAAACTCCAGCTCGGCCAGGGAGGCGACAGAGAAGAGATTCTCCGGACTCATCTTGAATCGCTGTAGCGGGTTGTGTTTCGCCTTGCTGCAGAACTCCAGATACTCGGTGCCGAGGCTTGCCGGGTCATCAGTGACGGCCAGGCCGACCAGATAGCACTTGCCGCTGTTGGCAAAGTTCGGCTGAATTTCCATGGAGGTGTAAACCTTCTGGCCTTTCGTCACCATATCGACCAGGGTATCGAGTGGCGCGATTTTGCCGTAGAGCGCCAGCTTGCCGTTAAGCGCGGAGTCGTCCTCGATTGTCTCCGCTTTCAGCTCGATCACATCGCCGTAACGGGCAAACGCGCCATCCGGCAGAAGCCCGCGCAGATGCTCAAGGTTGATGCGGCAACCGTAGACGCGCGGGTCGAATGAATCGGCCATTTCCTGAATATCCGTCGCGCTGATTACACGCCCGTCGCATGTGTCGCCCTCGACGCCGATACGAAAGAATTTTGATACTTTTTTTGCCATCGTCAGGAGTCCTGATTGTGTGAAGGATTGCGTTTTGTCGGGGTGTAGTTTCCCGGCTCGTCCGCTGGTTCGCCATCAGTCACAGATGGCTTGCCGCCTGCACATCAGCCCCGTAGCGAATCGCTGCCCGCGCTTCAGTAGCCTTGCCCTGAACTGATTACGGCGAGGCACGCATGACCATCACCACCGACACCACAATCTTAAACGACCCGCGACGGCAGGCCGCGCTGCTTTACTGGCAGGGGTTTTCCGTGCCGCAAATCGCGGAAATGTTGCAGACCAAACGCCCGACGGTGCAGAGCTGGAAACAGCGCGACGGATGGGACGAGACCGCCCCGCTAGACCGGGTGGGGAACACGCTCGAGGCGCGCCTGATTCAGCTCTACGCCAAGCCCGACCTCACTGCGCATGATTTCAAGGTTGCTGATTTTCTGGCGCGCCAGCTGGAGCGCTTCGCCCGCATCAACCGTTACGGCCAGACCGGCAACGAGGCAGATCTCAATCCCAGGGTGGCGAACCGCAACAGGGGTGAGCGTAAGAAGCCGAAAAAGAACTATTTCAGCGAGGAGGCGATAGAGAAATTACAGGAGATTTTTTTCGACCAGTCATTTGAGTATCAGCTCAACTGGCACAAGGCGGGGCTTGAGCACCGTATTCGCCATATCCTGAAATCCCGCCAGATTGGCGCGACATTTTATTTTGCCCGCGAGGCGCTGCTGCGCGCCCTTGCGACCGGTCAGAACCAGATATTTTTATCGGCATCGAAAACACAGGCGTATGTGTTCCGCAAATACATCATCGCGTTTGCGAGGCTGGTTGACGTTGACCTGAGCGGCGACCCGATTGTCATCGGCAATAACGGCGCAGAGCTGCTTTTCCTCGGCACCAACAGCAACACCGCGCAGAGTCATAACGGCGACCTGTATGTCGACGAGATTTTCTGGATACCCAACTTCCAGAAATTACGCAAAGTTGCCTCGGGCATGGCGTCACAAAAACACCTGCGCACGACCTATTTTTCGACACCGTCCTCACTCGGTCACGGTGCCTACCCGTTCTGGTCAGGCGACCTGTTTAACCGCGGGCGCGCCAGCGCCAGCGAGCGGGTCGAGATTGATATCAGTCACGCCGCACTCGCGCACGGTGTGGCGTGTGCAGATGGTCAGTGGCGGCAGATTGTGACCATCGAGGACGCACTCGCCGGGGGCTGTACCCTGTTTGACCTGGACACGCTGCGCCGGGAAAACAGCGCGGACGACTTCCGCAATCTGTTTATGTGTGAGTTTGTCGACGACAAGGCCTCGGTGTTCCCGTTCGAGGAGCTGCAACGCTGCATGGTCGACAGCATGGAGGAGTGGGAGGACTACGCGCCGTTTGCCGACCGGCCATTCGGGCATCGCGTGGTGTGGATTGGTTACGACCCGTCGCACCGGGGCGACAGTGCCGGATGCGTGGTTATCGCGCCGCCGGTGGTCGCCGGAGGCAAGTTCCGTATACTGGAGCGCCACCAGTGGAAAGGCATGGACTTTGCCACCCAGGCCGAATCCATCCGCGCCCTGACGCAGAAATATAACGTGGAATACATCGGCATCGACTCGACCGGGCTCGGTCAGGGCGTGTTCCAGCTTGTGCGCTCGTTCTACCCGGCGGCGCGCGATATCCGCTACACCCCGGAAATGAAAACCGCAATGGTGCTCAAGGCCAAGGACACCATCACGCGCGGTTGCCTGGAATATGACGTCAGCGCAACCGACATCACACAGTCGTTTATGTCCATTCGTAAAACCATGACCAGCAGCGGACGCAGCGCCACCTACGAGGCGAGTCGCACCGAGGAAGCCAGCCACGCAGATTTAGCCTGGGCAACCATGCACGTACTGATTAACGAACCGCTGACCGCCGCAACCGGCCAGCCGTCATCCTCCATTCTGGACTTCAACTGATGAGCAAAAATAAAAAGAAATACACACCGAAACCGCGCCAGAACACCGCCGCACCTGCGCAGAGTATGGAGGCATTTACCTTCGGCGAACCGGTGCCGGTGCTCGATAAGCGTGATATTCTGGATTATGTGGAGTGCATCGATAACGGTCAGTGGTACGAGCCGCCGGTCAGCTTCTCCGGGCTGGCGAAAAGCATGCGCGCCGCCGTTCACCACAGCTCGCCGATTTACGTGAAGCGTAATATTCTGGTGTCGACCTATATCCCGCACCCGCGTCTTTCCCGACAGGATTTCAGTCGCTTCGCGCTCGATTACATGGTGTTCGGGAATGCGTTTATTGAGGAGCGTCTGAGCGTCACAGGTAAGCCGGTGAAGTATGAAACCTCCCCGGCTAAATACACCCGGCGCGGCGTCGAACAGGACACCTACTGGTATATTCAGAACTTCACAAAGCCACATCAGTTTGCGCCGGGTTCGATGTTTCATCTGCTTGAGCCGGATATTAATCAGGAGCTTTACGGTGTGCCGGAATATCTGAGCGCGCTTAACTCGGCCTGGCTCAACGAGAGCGCGACCTTGTTTCGTCGCAAGTATTACCAGAACGGCGCGCACGCCGGTTACATCATGTACGTGACCGACGCAGCGCAAAGCAGTACGGACGTTGAAGCGCTCCGCAAGGCCATGCGTGATTCGAAAGGGCTCGGCAATTTTAAGAACCTGTTTTTCTACGCGCCGAACGGAAAGGCCGACGGCATTAAAATTGTGCCGCTGAGCGAGGTCGCCACGAAAGACGATTTTTTCAATATCAAAAAGGTGAGTGCGGCCGACCTGCTCGATGCCCACCGCATCCCGTTTCAGCTGATGGGCTGCAAGCCTGAAAATGCGGGCTCTGTCGGGGATGTTGAGAAAGTGGCAAAGGTGTTTGTGCGTAACGAGCTGATTCCGTTGCAGTCGCGTTTTATGGAGCTTAACGAGTGGGCAGGCGAGGAGATCGTCAGGTTCCAGAAATACAGCCTCGACGGCGACAACGAATAATCCACCTCAGCCGCCTACGGGCGGCTTTTTCATGGCTCCGCATCAGACGTGAACGCACCTCTCGCCTGACGCTCTCACGCCTGAATAATCAGTATGACGATCAGGAACAGGCACAGACTTAAACCACCAAAGATGACTCCAGCCTGGCCTGCTGAGTTATGTTTTCAGATTGTGCCCGCGATTGCAGCAACCGCAAGTAAAACACCAGTAAAGATGTTATGAAGGAAAAGATTGAAGCTCAGGGAAGGCTGTTTTAAATCAAGCCGCCACGTCTGCCAGAACAGATGCACCGCGATCAGCCCCATGACGAGGATATAAGGAGTTTTCATTTCAATTAGATAGCCGCCATATGTCCACAGCAGAACGGTAGCGGCGTAGAAAGACATAATGATACCCTTTCCATGCTGACCAAACAGCAGTGCAGTCGAGCGAATGCCTATCCGTACATCATCTTTTGCATCAACGTAGGCATAAACAGTGTCATATCCGATCTGCCATGCCACCGCACCCAGCCAGATTAAAACTGCGCCAAAAGGTATTTCCCCCTGAATTTCTGCCCATGCCATCAGCATGCCCCAGTTGAAAGCAGCACCGAGAACAGCCTGGGGCCAGTAGGTAAAGCGCTTACAGAAAGGATAAATGATAACCAGCGGAACGACAGCTAAAGCTAAAATGCGGGTAAACGGCGAAAGGAAATAAAGCAATGATGCAGCACATAACAACTGTGAGACAAAGAAAAACAGTGCTTTACGTGTGGATATGTGTCCACTTGCCAGAGGACGGAAACGCGTCCTTTCCACATGCGCATCGAAGTTACGATCTGCAATGTCATTGACTGTAGAACCGGCGCTTCTCATCAGAAAAGCGCCCAGACAGAAAATAAGCGTTTCTTTTACTGCAGGCCATCCGTTCGAAGCCTGAAACAGGGCTGCCATACACGGGAATAAGACTAGCCATATACCTACAGGGCGATCGACGCGAGCCAGTCTGAGATAGGGTCTCAGTACGGGTGAGAACCAGCGGTCGACCCAGTCATTTTGTTTGATGTCGCTCAAATCAGGAGAGCCTGAAGAAGTCATAGTAATGATACCCTGGAGACAGAAACAGGTACTGTACATGCATTGGCGCACTGCTTCCAACCACATGTTATTACACTCAGGTTCAATGTCGAAATGCCATCTACTCGCTCAATGCTGACCTGCATCGCGTAAGACTAACGCGCATTTAATAACACTCTGCTTAGTTGACACCAACACAAACCTACACCCCCTACCTTCGTCTCAGCGCAGCACGGATGCTGTGAGTAAATAATTTATTTATGCCCGCGGCGCGCAGTGCTTTCCCCGCCTCGCCTGCCCGCTTGGTGTGTCTCTTTTCATGCAGGTGCAACAGAAGAGCCGACCCACGCCAGCACTGGGGCTACATGCCATTAATAAATATCCTAATCGCATGCAATCTAATGCACCTGATTCATGCGCAGCTATCTTTGACACTAAAAGTGAAAAGCTGGCCCCAAAAAGGCCAGCTAAAACTCATTATTCCCGCTACTTTCTGCTTTAAGATCATCATCAACTTGTTGCTGTATAAATCCGATGGTGCTCTTTATATTATTTTTTCCATGCAAAAAATCCGTCTGAGCTGTAAGGACTTTCTGGATTTCTTTTTGTATCGAATCGAAGAAGACATTCAATTCGCGCCCGTCATCATCATGCGATACCTTAAATGTTGAGTCCGAGCCCAAGAGACCTACAGTATGAGAACCATCAACTTTGCGAAGGAACTTGATCCCGATTTGCAAAGGGAGTTGAGGGTGCATATTTTTCTGCTCGTATATTGTAAGCCTAATCCCCATACACCAGTAGCCATCATCGCCAAGATGTGTTGCGCCGAAAGGACTGTATGTTGAATTGACCTTTTCCTCACCCACTAAAGGTATCAGCCTGAATACGGGTGAGCTGCTGTCTATCCCCAAATATGATAGATATTGTGCAACTAGCCAGCTTGAAAAATTAATTGCATCCTCCCTTACAGATGAATATTCAGACCTAAAGTTTTTGTATGCCACGCACAGCTCATCGAATTTTGACATCATTACACCTTTAAATATTCACAAATTAGATAATAATTAATGACTTATAAATTCATGTTCCTGTCAGCCTGAGCTAATCCTATATCTAAATAATTCGTGCCGTAAATGATAAATGTCAAAGCGAGCAATTTTTTGCAGCTGATTGATTAATCACGTTGTTCAAACCCGCCGATGCGAAAAGCCAGTTTTCGAATCAGCGGGATTTGCTATTTAATGCCAGCTCTCACCTTCCCACACTTCTTTGGTGATCCAAACCAGGCGCTCCCCGCCTGAGTCGTCAGGGAAACCCACAATTTCGACCCCGGTCATTGAGTCTTTTTTGACCGTGACTTGAGAGAAAGGAAATGTGTTTTTAACTCTGCGATTAAGCTCGCTATCGAAGGCCTCAACCAGCTGCTGCCCCCATGTTTTGTGTTTTATCCAACGTGATGTGTATTCTCACTTCATTTTCTCTTTTTAATCGTTGTTTACACGGCCTGCCTGAAACAACCACAGAATAAGAGTCACTTTTCAACAAGTTCTCTTGCGCCAGTTCAGCTATTAAATTCAATGCAATTTCACGATCTCTTTCCTGACAAACACCCTCTGTTGTCAGACGTGCAATCAGTTCCACCCTCTCAAGCATGATATTCTTGCTCAGCTCTCTATCCACGCGCCCTCCCATTCGAGATACTGTATAAATAAACAGTATCATATTGTTCTAAAAAATGGGAAGAAAAAATTTGGCAGTTCCGCTAACGTATGTACATGAAATGAAGCGATTTAGTTAAGCGCTTAACTTAGTAGCTGAAGCCAATCGAGCAACACGACCGAGTATTTTTCTGGAGTTATGTTCGTGAGATGGCGTAGCCCTAAAGACTTCCCCAGTGGATGAGCCACTAACCCATTTATCGTTAAACCGACTCTTTCCACCAACCATCAAATGCAGAGCTTCGCCTCGGCTAATCATAACGCCGGTATTCATCTGAACTTTATCTATTGTTCTAGCTATCGCTTCGCTTTGCTCTTCCGTTCCGTTCACAAAATCGCGCCGCCTAGCCGGTTTTTTACCCCTGAGCCGGTTCGTCAGCTCTCGTCTTTCTCGTCGGCTAAGTGGTTTTGATAAATTCAGTTCTGGGGACTCGCATTCGCTTCCCGTACAGTTATTGACAGAACTCCGAGAGGGCGCAGGAGCGCCCTTAAAGTCAACGGCCAAATCAACGGCACGCTTCGGCACAATTTTCCATTGAGTCAGCCGGGTTAAAATCGGAGTACCAGCACCGACAGTGGAATCGTACACGCCACGGATGCAGACAGTTTCCTCGCCATACTGGTTAAACTCCGGGCGCGGCTCATACAGCGTGCGTACCTGTAAATCATCACGACGGACAAACGGACCACCTTGCGCATTAACGTAACCAGCCCAGTCACCAGCGTCGGCAGCATCATGAACAGCAGCAAACTCAACGCTAAGGCCGTGCGCGGTCTCGGTATCAGCGAGACGACGTAACTCACGGTAGACCGTCACCGGCGCACCGCCGATAAACTGAAACTGACGGATGTGCCAACGTGCCGCCCATGCAGAAACGGCGGGAGCTGAATCTTTCAGGAGCTCACCGCTTTCGTCATCGGTTTCGCCATCGAGAGCATAGCCGTCAATATTTTTAGAAATATATTTAGCAACATAACCTGTAGCGCTGCCCTTTTGCGGGTCAATGGCCTCGGAATGGAAGCGTGCCTTTTTGGCTTTGTCGCTTCTCAGTTCGTGACGGTCTTCCTCCCACGCATAATCGCGAATGATGAGACGCACACGCTCGACGTCTTCTGGCAGCATGAACATAAGCATGTGCCAGTGGGGCGTCCCGTCGTGATGAGGCTCGGCAACACGTATGCCGAAAATGCGGATTTCTTCCCGATGTAACTTGGCACGAATGCGCGCCCAAAGTCCGGTGAGATAACTCTGCGTGTCCGATGGACTGGCTCCGTTCCATTTGCTGTTACGGTAGCCTGCTTTAGTTGTGGCGTGATATTTAGACGGCGTGGTCAGGGTATAAAACTCCCCGACATAACCGAGCTCATGGCAGATATTTTCAAACCCACGGATGCGAGTCATCAGCTCGCAGCGGCGTATTGCGGGGTTAGCGACCGAACCGTCATATTTTTCAATCAGACTAATGCGGTTGCCATCTTCGTCTTCGAGATCAAGCCCCTTGAGAAATTCACGCGTGCGGCGCTTCTGCTCGCGCCAGTCGGTCACGCAGTTTTTACTCGCGTATGTGTGTCGTTTTTTGCTGACGTTGCCGACTGCAATCTGCAGATGTTCGCGCCATGCAGCAGCAATGCGCCGCAAGCGGCCGCGCCACCAAACCTCATTAAACATGCGGGTGATAGCTGGGGCGATTTCGTCCTCACCAACGTATTTCTTTGTCACCCGCTCCCAATGCGGCGGGGTAGCGTTGAATTGCAGGGAAATAAAACCGGCGCGCATGTACCAGGTGTACAGCGTTTTAAGCTCGCTAAATCCGCTGTCATCAATGTCAGCCAGTTCAGCGCGAATGAAATTTGCGATATCAGCGGCCAGCAGGTCAATATCGGCCCGCGACATATCCGGAAGGCGGTTAAATCTGGCGACTATATTGACCATGCGTGATGCCAGATATTGCAAAAGCTCGGTATCAAAATGGCCACCGAAAACAGCGGCTGATACATTGCTATTGATACCTGCACACTCGTATTTTTTTGCGACCAGTTCAAGACGTGGCAATGCCTTTTTGCAGAAGCTGATTAAAAAGGCATTGGCTCGTTGACTATCCTGATTTTGCTCCAGCACCGCAGCTGTGCGATATACATCAAAACGCACGCACTCAGGCTGGAGAGAAAGCACCTTTCTCGCACGCAGCAAAGCCGCGAACATACGATCGCGGCGATGCTGTTGGTCATAGGTCAGATAGGGGCTGGCGATTGCCGACCGGGGAGCATTCCACGGGTAAGCAAAGAAGACATCGCTCATTCGCACAGGCCATATCGTGATGAGCAGGTGGCAGTATTGAGGCTTGCCTTAACAAGGTCATAGACTTTGCCGCCCCGACCTGTCTTGGCCCATTCCACAACCTCGGGTACCGACGGTGCACCCATTCCGCCACGCGGCCCATAAAACCCGGACCAGTCGAGATGCTGAACTTCCGTATCAAGACCATAAAGACGCGGCACGTCCCCCAGAAGACGCCTGACTTTCACTGTTTCGCCACGTCGGTTTGTTATCTCGCGGGAACCGATTATTGAGTTGACCCATGCTTGACTCACCGTACCGGTACTCATCCAGTGCACCCAGCGGGAAGCCAGGCGAACCTTCATCTCCCACTGGTGATGTTTTTCAATATGCTCCGGCCAGCGGGTAGCGGTTTCTGAAATTTCCTCTTTGTTGCAAAGCACGCAGTTCATGCAACCGACACGAGAAGCCCCCTGCAAATACAGTGGATTTGGCTTAATACCCAAATATCTATGCAGGGCAAATACATCCGCAGCCGTCCACTGATGAATTGGCAGGAAGTTGTAGAGACAACCTTCATCGCGCATATCGACTGCGAAGCGGTCATAACCGGCACGTTTGGATGACTCATCACTACGGACGCCTGACCACTGAACCACAACCTCCCCTTCATCCAGCATCGGACGAATTGCCGCATCATAGGCAATCTGTATCTTGAGCTCGTCGGTGCAGAACCGGTCACGGAGCATCGGGAATTTGCCATGTAGAAGAGCCGTATCGAGGAAACTGTTTCCGCTCGGATGCATCACTGACAAGGCAGCATCTAAAGCAGTTTCAAAGTTGATACCCCAGCGCTTAGCCGTCTTCTGCCATACCCGACCAAATGGGGTATCTGCCCGGGCCAGTGAAGGCATAATGACACCCCGGTAAGCACCCATGCGGATAGCCTGCTTCTTCGACCAGTTCTTTTTCATATAGGCACGTCGGCGAGCAAAATCTGCCTCGCTGTAGTTGCGCTTCACAATCTGAACCGGGTGACATCCAATCTGCTCATGGATAGTCCTGGCGAAATCAATCGTCAGCTCATGCTCATTGTCAGTATCGGCCATCACAGCCTGTACGCGACGACCAAACAGCGCATTCGCCACGGCCAGTGTTGCAGTGCTATCTTTGCCCGCTGAATAATTAACTACAATTCTGTGGTCTTCTGGTATACGGAAAACATCGAGATAATTGCGATAAGCAGTTTCTATTTCCCTGACTTTTGCCGAAATATCAGAGACTGCAATGACCTGCGTTGCCTGGCTCATTTATCCCCCCCAATAATGTTTAGATTTCAGCTCCGTGACCTCCTGACAGGTCACGCAAAAGGCCACGCCCGGAATAGCAATACGGCGCGCTTCCGGAATTGGCGCGTCACATTCTTCACAGAGAAAACGGGGAGGCGAAGGGGTACGGCTACGCGCGTTGCTGATGTGGCGTTCGCGGTCTTCCTGCTCGCGCAGTTGTGCTAAATCCATTGCGTCGGCCATTAGTGCAGCTCCTTTGATTCGTTCTCAAATCGGGTGGCTTCACGGCGCAGTAGTTCGGCAGCTTCGGTACCGCTCATACCCTCTTTGGTGATATGAATCGCCAGCGCCTCAAGGCGGATTGAAACTGCGAGCGCACGGTCTTTGCGCTCTTCTTTTTTTGCCTCGGTCAGCAATACGCCCAGCGCATCACTATCAGTGTTAAAACTACGGATTTCGGTATTACGCATAATTAACTCTCCTGATTTCGGGCAATAAGAAGCCCGGCGGGTTTACGCCATTGAATTTCTGTTTGGATTAATTCGGCATGGTTAGCCGTTTGGGAAATAAACTCACCACTACACGAAAATGATTCATCGCTGTAATAAGCGCCTTTTTCTGGTCAGTAGTCAGCTCACTTAATTCGAGCTCATGACGAGCCGCCGGTATTTTTGCCAGAAAGAAAATAGCAGCCAGCGCCCGATTATTTTCTTCAAATTGTGGGTCACGTTTATCGCGCATATCATCGACAAAACGCTCAACCTCTTTCCAGCTATCGCCCCAATATCTCGCGCGCAATTCAGCCACATGATTGAGACCGGCCAGACGTTCTCCCGCTTTTAGCGGAACAGTCGCGGAAACAGCTTCGATAGCCATGATTCCCCCTGCTTTTGAGTAGAGAGGCCAGCCAGTAAATCAGTCTGTGAGCGGCTCGGGTGCCAACGCTTGCCGTCCTTACCTGCTGCGATCCAGCCGTGGCCGTAGTGCATGCCGGGGCTTTGCTTAACGAGCAGAGACGCGAATGACGGTTCACTTTTCAGCATACGCACCTCAAATCAGCCCGAAGGATGCGCCAATACCGCTCATGGTATCGACCACGCTCGACATAGCGGGATTAGTCTGCAGACGCGCATGCAGCGCCAGCGCCGACAACGACAACATGCGAATACCAGCATTAACGCTTTCAATCATGTTGTGCTTACGGGCAGAGGTCAGACGTTCATCAGATACTGCACCGCTCGCCAGTTCTCCGAGTTCACGCATTGCGCGCATTACATAAGACTGCAATTTGTCTTTAGCCAGCTCATTAACCGGCACGCATGGCAGGCAATGAATCTGCGCAAGAAAACCATCAACGAGGGTTGAGTCTTCGGTCAGGTCAGTCAGTAGCCACAATTCAGGCGGCGTGAACTGGTGAGGTTGTTCCGGGTTAAGCTTGTTACGTAACGTTTGAACGTTCATATCTGCACGCTCGGCCAGCTTCGCCATGTTGTGACGCTGTGAAAAAGCCCGGCACGCTTCGTCATAATGGGGATGTTTGGAAACCTGAAAATCAAACATGTCTCATCCTTATAATTCACTTAAAGTGAATTAAGCGCCAATGACGAGCTGAAAACGGGAATGACCCAACGCTTTACGCATTTGTTCTTCTTTCCAGCGTGCGTAGTAGATACGAATCGGGCCACCGGCTTTTTTGCAGCCTTTGCGGATAACACGCTGTTCGATTGGTACGCATGGGTTGTCGCCAGTTGTCCAGCGATACGCGGTGCGCTCAGAAACACCCTCTAACTCCGCAAACTGCTGGAGAGTAACGATAGGTGCGGGGATTTTGATGATTGCGATTTCAGAAGCCATATTGCATGATTCCTAAATTGATAACATTCAGACAATGAGTGCATAGTTTTTGCCGACGTTTGCCACTCACTGCTACCGTTCATAGCGATACTAATATTAATTTTAGTATCTCGCAACATAGGAATGCTAATTTTAATGATTGAGACCAATTTTAATAACGAAGCGTTACTAAACAGAATCTGCGAGGTTTATGGTTTTACTCAAAAAATTCAACTCGCTAATCACTTCAAAATCGCAGCCAGTTCCTTACAGAACCGCTATACGCGGGGCAACATGTCGTACGACTTTGCGGTGCATTGCGCGCTTGAAACAGGCGTAAGCCTTAAATGGCTAATGACTGGTGAGGGAGAAAAAAACTCATCTGCTAAAGAGCCTCAACACTCAACGGAGCTTCCTTTGTTCGAATTAAGTGAAGGGGAGCTAACCAATATTGGTACTCTTTCGTTTGACCAACAGCTTTTCACTAAGCAGCCGAAAAAGGGTGCATCTGTGAAAAGTGATAACAGCACCTATGTGATTGAGCAGGAATCCTCTTTGTCTGATGGCCTTTGGTTAGTAGATATTGAAGGTGCATTGAGCCTTAGGGAAATTACTGTATTGCCCGGCAAAAAATTACATGTAGCCGGTGGTAAAGTGCCTTTTGAATGCGGAATTGATGACATCAAAATGATTGGTCGAGTGGTGGGTGTATACAGCGAGGTTAATTGATGACTGTCCGTAAAAATCCTGCTGGCGGCTGGATTTGCGAGCTTTATCCAAACGGTGCAAAAGGCAAACGTATAAGAAAGAAATTCGCCACCAAAGGTGAGGCGCTGGCATTTGAACAGTACACCGTTCAAAACCCGTGGCAGGAAGAAAAGGAAGACAGGCGCACGTTAAAAGAGCTGGTTGACTCATGGTATAGCGCACATGGCATTACCCTGAAAGACGGCCTTAAACGCCAGTTAGCTATGCACCATGCTTTTGAGTGTATGGGCGAACCTCTTGCACGCGATTTCGATGCGCAGATGTTTTCCCGCTACCGTGAAAAGAGGCTAAAGGGTGAATATGCCCGCTCAAACAGGGTTAAAGAAGTATCACCCCGCACGCTTAATCTTGAGCTGGCCTACTTTCGCGCAGTGTTCAATGAGCTAAACCGCCTCGGGGAATGGAAGGGTGAAAATCCGCTAAAAAATATGCGCCCTTTCCGCACAGAAGAAATGGAAATGGCCTGGCTAACTCACGACCAGATTACGCTACTGCTCGGAGAGTGCAAACGGCATGACCACGCAGACTTGGAAACTGTGGTAAGAATTTGCCTGGCCACTGGCGCACGGTGGTCAGAGGCTGAGAGCCTGAGAAAAAGTCAGCTCGCGAAATACAAAATCACATACACCAACACGAAAGGCAGAAAAAACCGCACCGTCCCAATCAGTGAAGAGCTGTACGAGTCTCTTCTTGTTGATAAAAAGAGTCGGCTGTTTAGTGATTGTTATGGCGCATTTCGGTCTGCTCTAGAAAGAACAGGCATCGAACTGCCTGCAGGACAACTCACTCACGTTTTGCGCCACACCTTTGCCAGCCACTTTATGATGAATGGTGGTAATATTTTGGTCTTGCAGCGCGTGCTCGGCCATACCGACATAAAAATGACTATGCGGTATGCGCACTTCGCCCCCGATCATTTAGAAGATGCGGTAAAACTTAATCCTTTAAATGTATTTAAGGATAAACAATGAAAAAGTGTTCCCAGTGCGAAAAACTTAGCAGACTAGATGATCACCTTTATGAATTATCTATTGTTTGTGAATACTTTACTTCAAGGAAATACAACAATTTCTCCAATATAGCTGAGTGGCTTAAACTGTCATCCTTTCTGGATGAAGTTAGAATTAAACCTGAAAAATATGCCGGTTCTGATTTGATATGGTGTAGACCTGCTGCTGATACCTATGAGGCTGAGCGAATACATTATAGTAAATACTCTACAGCGCTAACTCGTTTTCTATATGTATCTAACGCACTAGAAGAAACATACCGTTTCGTCAGCACTTATTACAAACCATCTTCAAAAGAGATAAAAAATAAAAGGGAATTCACTGAAAGCAAGAAAAGCGTTCTTTTATTTGAAAAAATAGATGATAATAATCTACCTGAAGGCTTCCATCATTATTGTGGAAATTTATTCATAAAATTTGATAAGTATATACAAGAATACAAACCTAAAATAAGTACTATAAAAACTTACCCAAAAAATCATAAGTGTCATGGCCTTCATATAGTTCGAAATGTCAGGAATTTCATCGCTCATGGAACCATTCCTATAAATCTCATACCTGAGTACTACGGTTCAGCCGAGATGTGGCATGTTTTATATAGTCTTTTGATCTCCGCTACAAGAGTAACTGCTCTCTACATACAAGCCTTTCTTTTAGAATTTGCTGAACAATTTGATTTTTATAATTATCTCCGGAGGATGGATTATGATTATTATCTAGAACGACAAGAAGATATGTTAAATGATAACCCTAGCCACATTACACTGAAAACGCCTAGAAACATACAACACCTCCTTACTCAACTTCATTTCAGTGATGGCTTTGGTTATATAAAAATTGCGAATTATTAATAATTAAATTGACGGCATCTTTACCATCTACGCAACTGTGATAAATCAATAAAGGATCATTCAATGACTTGTTGGGACTCAATTTCAGGAAAATGGCAACATCCTGATGCCATGTGGAACATAAACGAAACCTTTCCAGATGATTTTCCCGATTGTTGGTTAAGTAGACCTGGTGGTAGCCATTTTCTGGGGATGTCATTCCATTTTTCCCCATATAGTTTCGCCATTGATGGTGAGGGAGATTTTGGGAGTGACATTCACTACTACCCCTCAGACTTCTACCTGAATCGTTCACATGATCCTTATAATAGTTGGGGTGTATCGGCCATTAAAAAGGAAAAATCCAAGACTGATGTCATGACATTCTGGGATCATTTACCTGGAGTTATTGTTTATGATAAAACAGCATTATTCACATTACCAGATGAACGACTTAGTAGCCTTGCCGGAACCGAAGCAACAGATAATGATTTCAGGATATTCCATGGTCTATTTGATAACGAATCCAGAGATAAGCTAGTATCAAAATATCTGGAAGCTATTAATTCAATTACTGGCCCTCGCTTTGCGGGTTGGCCTTTTGGTCATAATCAATTAATTAATTCTGTTTTTGTATGGATTAACTCGGCTAACCATAACATTGATGCAATGTTACAAGTCCGCTCAATTCAGCATGGCGAGCGATATACATGGCTTGATGATAAACTTTATGATCCGGGAAATCATCTTGGTTCATGGGATATAGCTCCAGCCACATGGGAATGTAGAAATGTTATCAAAGCCATCTATAAATCAAAATTACTTTTAGAAGATGGCTTTCATGAAATAGCGTTGACATCTGCCATTTCTGCTGTCGAGCGTACTTTTTTTGAAATAGTTCTATTCAAGGAACATGGAAATATATCGACAGCGCAAAATAAAATCAAGTCAGAAACGTTTATGAATAGAGCGAAACTATTATTACCATCTTACGGATATATTCTTCCACCACCAATGATTGATGATCTTAAATCCGCTTATTCTGACAGAAACGCAATAGCACATACAATTGCACCACAACCATATGAAAAAACAGAAGAGCATATTTCCAAGCTCGTAAAAATCATAGAGTGGTATTATAAAAATGTGATATAAATTAGACAATGTTAATTACAGACTCGAGCACATAGAGCTTTTTTGCTGCCAGTTTTTTGCAAAAACTTTTTTTCAACGGCTGTGAAATTTTGAGAAGCTATAGTCAGTTCAAGGTCATTGGTTCAGCTTCACACATATTTACATTGAATGGCGATAGAATGGCGATGTAGAAGGCAAAAAATCGTGATTTTTTGGCAAACAATGACAATCTATGTCAATGATAAATAAAGCAAACTATTGATTTCCTATTGTTCTTATAGGAACTCATAATCGCTTGGTCGTTGGTTCAAACCCAACAGGGGCCACCAAATTTTAGGTTTAAAATCATATAATTAAGCCACTTATAACAAAGTGGCTTTTTTGTTCTCTATGCTTGCTGTCCCCGTTTTGTCCCCTCAAGTCCCGCCTGCGGAACCACATCCTGCCATGGTTTGCCCTTTTACTTATCTGGAATGTAAAAGGGGGCCACGTTAGAACGTAACCCCCTGATATCGATGATGAGTTATGCACCGAAAAACCCGCTTAAGCGAATTCATCTCCATCGATAATCGCCAGCACCCTGTCCAGATAGGTTTTACTCATCTTGCTTTCCGTTGCCTCACGCAGGTATTTCGGAATACGTTCAACAAACTCAGAGCGAGAAAGCGGTTGATGCTCGACCAATGCTTCAATCATTGCAGGACGCAGCAACTTGCTCTCATCGGCAATATAGGGGCACTCAACATCAATGACCTCGCGGGCAAATCTTTCAAGACGTAATCTGAGTGGCTCACTATGGTCGCTAAAATCCGCAATATTGTTACTTGCAGTTTGCCCTTCAACAACCAGCTGTGCGATAGCGTGCTCTTCAGAGTACTCCTCTTCCGCAACCGTGGTTTTTAACCGATTTAACTCACGAACGATGGGCTCCAGGATCTCATCAGGATTGCAGAACCAGTCTGTGGACCAGATACGACGAATTCTCCACCCTAAGCCCTCCAGCACGTCCTGACGCAGGCGATCTCTGTCACGAGCTGACTTAGCAGAGTGATAGGTCGCACCATCACACTCAATACCCATCAAATAGCGCCCCTGCTTACCGGGATCGCGCACCGCAATATCAATAAAGAACCCGGCTACGCCAACCTGGGGTTCACAGCGAAAACCAGCATTCTCCAGCGCTGTAATAACAGAGACTTCGAAATCACTGTCCGGCGCTTTACCCGTGTGGTGTGCAAGCCCGTCCATATTGCCTTTTTCAGCAAAGTGCAAAAAGCCACGCAGCGCCTGCACACCGCGCTTAGATGTCTCTGTTACCTGGATATCCTCCGAGCGCATTGAGCTGAACACATGCATCCGCTTTTTGGAACGCGTGAAGAGTACGTTCAGGCGACGCCAGCCAACATCGGAGTTGATCGGGCCAAAGCGTTGGTACACTTTGCCATCGACCTCGCCCGGCCCATAAGTGAAGGAGATGAAAATAACGTCGCGTTCATCACCCTGAACGTTCTCCAGGTTTTTAATAAACAGCGCATCGCTTTTCGTTCTTAACCGATCAATCGCGGCCTCAGCTTGCGTATCTTCACGGCATATTTCATCAATCGACCGTTCAATCTGTTCACGCTGCTTTGAGTTCATCGCCACGATGCCTAAGGATTCGTCAGGCGAATTGGTCGCATGTAAAGCCACAGCCCTGGCGATAACGCGCGCTTCTTCAATATTGTGCTGGTTAATGAAGCGACCATTTTTAACGAAGCTGAACTTAACGCCATACTCCGGGGCATGAGCGTTCGGGGAAGGGAAAACCACCAAATCGCTGTTATAAAAATGGCGATTGGAGTAAGCAATCAGGCTCTCATGTTGAGAGCGATAGTGCCATCTCAAACGGCGCATTTTGAACAGAGGTAAAGAGGCATCAAGAATACTGTCCGTTTGGCTGACCGCGGCCGTGTCATCATCGTCATCATCAATGCCCGCGCGATCAAAGAAGCTCGTTGGCGGCAGCTGTTTCGGGTCACCCACCACGATAATTTGCTTACCGCGCGCGATAACGCCCAACGCATCTTCCGGCTTAACCTGTGAGGCTTCATCCATCACCACAAGATCAAACTCGATATCGCCAGGCTGAAGATAATTAGCCGCCGACATTGGCCCCATCATAAAGCAAGGCTTCAGCTGAAGCAGGGCCCGGCCGGCGCGATTAATCAGTTGGCGAATCGGAATATGACGCATCTTCTTACCCGTCTCATTCAGGATAAGCGCCATTTCGGTATAGTCGGCTTTTCGTCCTCCTGACGCGCCGGGGGGAACGGGATTGCTCGCAATAACCGCCGCGATGCGCTCACGCTGCAAGCGCTGTAGCGCCCGGTCATAGTCACGAAAAGTTTTTTGCATCGCGCTGCGGCTATTACCAGACACCCGGAGGAGATGCGGACGTTCAGTCGCGATTTCGCGGGCGAGCTGATCGAAAATAGCGACTTCCAGGCCGGTATCGATATCCTCAATAGTCAGCGTATGGCTCATGATTGCGTCACGAATACGCTGCAGCCCGCTATTTTCAATATCCTGAGAGATACGAATGAAGTTAAGCCAGCCATTTAGCCAGCGGGGCTTAGCGATCGCCTCTTCGTTGCAGGCGATTAATGCAGAGAGAAGATTTTCACACCGTTGATGCCACTGCTCGCTATTAAGCTGCGTTTCCTGCGCAAAGTGACTCTGACGGTCAGTTTGCAGCTGCCACTTCTGCTGAAGAGCACGAAGAGAGTGTTGCAGTTCGCGGTACTCATCTGCGCCGGGTAACCGTTGGATGGCCGCAACCAAATCAGCATCCTGAACGTTTTCCCCCATCTGTTCTGCAAAAGTAAGGGTATTGCCCATGACCTTGAGCGTGTGCGCATTATCTTTATCTGCGCCAAACAGGAGTGAATCCGCCGCTGAAAAAATGGTGCCGGGCAACCGATCAACAGATAAGCGAGCCTGTCGGTTATGTATCTGACGCAACACGGTTATCTTTTCATTTACCGTATTCAGCGCAAGCTGCTCAGTGCTGAACCACTGCTGAATGGGCGTCAAGGCCGCGGTCAGTTTCTCAATAAGCGGCAGTAAGACACTCTTTTCGCCCGCAAGGCTTTGCTCACCTTCAGAGTCAAAGTGTGCTGAAGCGAAGGTTTCCTCGTAGCTTTTTAACTTATCAAGATGTTGAGAAATCTGCGCATCGACACCCTGCTGCTTAAGTTGCTGTATTCCTTTTAGTATCTGGCTATCCAGCGTCAATAGAGCGCCACCAATGGCAACGTTAGCACCGAAGCCGATCCCCCAGACGCTGCGCACTTCGCTGTACCACTCCCGAATCTGCCGGAGCTGGCTCGGATCGGTCTCCAGCCCTCGATAGAGCTCGCCGAAGATCTGCTCAAAATTGCGCGCCTCAAACTCATCGCGTTCCTGCACATACTGGCGGAGGATCGGCAATTCGTCATACAGCGTTTTCCATTTTGCATTAGGCTCGCTGGATAAACCGATCAGCGTATTTTTCGCTTCGCGCCATGAGCCGCTTAACCAGCTAAACAGGCCCGAGTTGTGCAGGATGTTTTCGATCGTTTTTAGCTGCTCATCATCTGCCACTTTATTCAGCGTAAAGCGTGCCTTGAGTTGGTCGCGCAGTGCATGCAACGAGACCAGCCGCTGATTGAGATCTTCAATGTGTGGCTCGATATCTTCATCATCAAACCTGTCATGTCTGTATCTCACCAGTTCGCTCGGCAATTTGGAGGCGACATGAATGAACGTGGCTATTTGCTGCAGACCCGCAGGCGTTATTGAGAATCTATCAGCAACAGCAGAAGGCAATGATTCCAGTAATGGGGCGAGATGCTCTTTGTCAGCAGCAAAGGCAGTTTGCAGTTGCGCTAAACCACGAATCAGGAGAACCACATCCGCAAGCGTTGTTGCCCCATCCAGACCAAAGATTTTGGTGATATCCGGAAAGTCCGGGACTGGATTTCCTTCTTCGAGGAAACGCAGTTTTTCAGGCATTAAATCGCCTGCTACCTGATGGTAATCCGCCTGAACGGCACTGAAATCATTTAACCAGCTTTTCAGACTCTCAATGTTGTTGCTATCAAGCCGGGTATAAGCCTGGAAATCAGCTTCTGCAGGAAGTTCCGGAAGTTGGTCGCACAGCGCCACCAGCTGTGTTTGCCAGCTTAATTCGTCACAATGCGAAGCAGTAATCGAATACCTGGTGAGAAAACCTGCAAGTGCCTGCTGCCAGGCAATTAGCGCCTCATTCCACTCCTTAAGCAGTGAAACAACTCTTTCACTGTCGAAAAGCTGGATATCAGTGTTATTAACGCCATACCAGGGGTGCTCCCACAGCTCCGCTTGCTGACCGACCTGCTGACGAAACTCCACGACAACGTCTTTAAACTCTTTGATCTGGTCACGTAGCCTTAACTGCGCCACGCGATCCAGTTTTTGACCAGACAGGTTTTCTATATGTAGCAGTGTGGGATCGATGCCCAGCTCGCGTCGATAACGCGTCGCGCCGGTCAAAATTTGGTGAATAGTCAGCCCGGTAAGCTTCCAGCTCTCATTAATTTCCTGAGCGTAGCTGTTTAACTGATTCTTTAAATCTTCATAGCGAGAAATCTCGGCATCAATTTGCGCCGGCATTTTTTGCAAAGCCGGGTTATGCAGCCGTTTTTGGATGTCTTCTAATACCTTACGCTTGTGCGATTTATGGCTGTGCAGCTCAAGGCAAAAATCACCCAGCCCTGCTTTATCGAGTCGGTGTTTAACAACCTCTAATGCCGCAAGCTTTTCTGCAACAAAAAGCACCTTCTTGCCATTCAGCATTGCCGCGGCAATCAGGTTGGTAATGGTTTGTGATTTGCCCGTGCCTGGAGGGCCTTCGATAACCAGATTCTCGCCATTTACCGCATCAATCAGTGCGCTATGTTGTGAGCTATCCGCATCAAAAATAAGCGGAAATTGCTGATGAATATTATCGAGAGTATCGATGTGATATTCGCTTGATAGACTTTCTGAACCGGAATGTTCTCCCGTCTGCGAAGTAAAAAGACGTTTGATCACCTCATGATCCAGTAAGTTTTTACCGCCCTGTGGCCAGCGCTCTGGATCAAGATCGAGATACATCAGCATCTTGCTGAAGTTTAATAAGCTCAATGCCCCATAGCGGCGCACTTTCCAACGCGGCTTGTTCGTTTCGGTAATCGCCTCTATTTGCTGGAAATAGGTTTCCGGTAACGTCTCCTCATCCAGCCCAGGTAGTGCAAAACCAAAATCAGCCTGCAATTTCTCCTGCAACGACAGGTTAGGGATAATATCTTCCCCGGTATAACGCAGGTGGTAGCGATAGAGACCCGCTTGTGGATCGAGTTTACCTTTCTCCAGCGTTACGGGAACGGTAAAGAGCGGAGCAAGGCGGGGCTTATCTGAATCATCACTTTCATACCATTCAAGAAAGCCAAGGGACAGATAGAGAATACCCGCACCAGTCTCTTCAATCGCTACCTGCGCTTTACCGTGGATAGAGCGCAGTACGGCTTCCAGATCGGCCGGGTAATAAAGCGTCTGTATTTCATTATTCGCTTCAGTCTCCTGCACTAATGGCTTACGCAACGGCTTGCCCGCTTTCGTATCGCGCTCAAACTCACCAATATCTTTGTAGCCAAGCTGGATAAGTAGCGAGTCCAGACGCTCAGCAGGAAGGCCGGATTTAGCCTCCGTATTCCTGACGCCGGCCAAAGAGCCGCCGTTTTCCTTCAAGTGGATGAGAATAAGATCGCGCGCTTTAACCACCAGTTCATAATCTTCCGGGGAAATAGTACTCTGCGCGCCGCTCGGTAATTCATAGTCGGTATTGATGCCCAGCTTACCCGCCCACGTTTTCGCATCGGGCATAGGTTTTGTCGCTTTTTCCTCGGCTGAAGGCACGTTTTTATCCAGATAACCAAACTGTTGTAACTGCGCTTTGGTTGGATCCGGAACAGGAGCAAACTGCATAACCTGTTCTGATTTGAGGGTTTGAAAAAGCTGATCGGGTAGCGCGTTGATGATACGCAGCGAAGAGTGTTTTTGATTAATTGGAAAATTTAATAACCTGTTTCGCGAGGTCAAATCCAACAATTTGCGCCGCATATCCTCAAGCGACTTGAGAATATATTCTTTGGATTCACCATCGAGTGAAGAAGAGTATTCCGCCATATCAAACCCTGTAGATCATCAGCAAAAGGATAACCAGAACTTACCAAAACTTCTGGTTCCAACACCTGACAGGAATAAAAGTTATGTCGCTTGCGATCGTTCTGTATGTATCAGCAAGCCATGTTTATTACTGACGATGCTAAATTCAAAAAGAGACCTCACCGCGAAAAGGCTGATTCAAGCAGAAAGCCCCATCCGGTAAGCGTCGGGATAGCAAAATCATACCTTGGGCGACGCTGAATACAAGAAAATCCTTAACAATAAAGGGCTAACAAAGAGCACAAGCTTCAGATTTAACTTAATCATATAAAACATATAACAAAGCTGTTTGAGTGAATTAGAGATATTAACCAGGCATGAAGTTGAGCAAAAAATAACCACAATAGCGCTTATCTTCTGCTTCGAAAGAGATATGTCTGATGTGAAAAACCTCAATGGCATTCATCTAAAATCATACTTAGCTCTATTCTCAATACGATAATTAAGTCCGAGGGGAATAATAGGCCGCTGCTAAATCAAAAGATAAAGCTACAAAGCAATGAGACATATATTCTTCGTTACGTGAAGCGCACGATTGTCGTTGCTCAGGCGAGCACGTTAAATGTATCCTCGACACAATCATACTGCGACTTCTGCCACCAGTGATCTTTGGTGGGAAAGTTGATGATCGGCTTATTGTTCTCTTCCACGGTGAGAATAGATCCATTTTTGAATGCGCTACTTTTGCAGGCCTCACGATAGATCTTATCGTTTTCAGGAAAAGCCTCCTTAAACGGGTAGGCAATGCTTTTGCCCATTACTCCATGACAATTCACCACATTGACCAGTGAAACCGTCTGAGATTGAAGTAGATCGCCGCGTTCATATCGAATCATAATAATCGCTCATCGTTGCAGTTGGCCCACGACATTACTTAAACCTGTCGCGATTCGCAGCCCGCAAGGAAGCTAGTATGTACTCACACTTCCTGAATGCCATTCCCCATAAGCTGCTGAAACCTGCGATATAAACTGCCTCTAAACAACACGCAGATTTCAGTCACACTTTGTCACACTTATGTTGACATTGGGAATAATCCGAGTTAGATTCTCGAGCAAAATTAATAACAATGCGCTTGATAAGTCATTTCTTATCTAAATTATTTGTATTAAAAATACGCAGCCTAATACAAATTATCTTTTATAAATGTTTTGTTGTGAACTGCCACTGGTATCAATTATAAAAAATAATAAAAAAATATTTAAATAGTCCTACATGCCTTTTGATATATTTATTATGAACGACCGGGTAAATATGGAATTTTTGAAAGAGTGTTTGCGAGTAGAAGTCATTGGCGGAAAAGATAAAAAATTCTCATGGGGAAGAGCCTTGCGACACGCATGGCGTCAGCCAAAGCGCCGGTTTCTTTTCTGGTGGAGAATTGCATCTTATCTGCATGATAAAAAAGGAAAAAGATGCAAGAAATTCGCACACTTCCTTAATCGTAGATTAATGAAAAAATATAATACTGAGATTGGTCTGGGTGCAAAAATCCAACCTGGACTCTTCGTCGCTCATTATAATGGCATTGTGGTTTCGTTATATTGCGATATCGGCAAGAACTTCCTGATACGGCAAAATACCACCATCGGTATCAAGACCCCAGGAAAAAAAGATGAAGATTACAGAATCACTATTGGTGATGATGTCGTTCTTGGCGCTAATTGCTGCATCATATCTGACGATATCCGTATCGGCGATAACGTAAAAATCGGCGCGATGACATTCGTGAATAAAGATATTCCTGATAATAATCTCTACTACACCAAAAAAGAGACGGTACAAGTGTTGAGAGAGGCGTAAGCCTCCTTGCGCTTACAGGACGCGGTTACGCCTTACCCAGACAGGAGCGTTGCGACGTTTTCAGAGCTATTTACCCGTCCTCTTAAGGGCGTTTTCGCCCTCATTTCACCGAATTACACCGCCATAAGCGCAATTTTCATAGAAAGACTAACGCATTGAAATGTGCCCATGTAATATGAGGCCGGGCTATTGCGACTTTCGCCTTCGTGGTCCAGATTTGATGAATAACGACTCCCCTTAACAGACTCATTAAGCGCTTTGACGAAACGCCATGAACAAACCAATAAAACGGCTTGAAATCATCAAATACGCCATTGAACTGGAGGATGACAGCATCATCCTCAGCCAGCTTCCTTTGCTGAAAACGGAAGTGACCGACCCGGAGTTAGCGTTTATTGTTCACGCGCTCGAAGAGAAGAACTACAGCGATGCGATGCGCGCCATTACGGCGTGGCTACAGAGCCAGCGCTCGGTCGTCAGTTGGCAAGATCCGCAGGTTTCCGCCAGCAAGCTGGAACTCAAAGCGCTGGAGGAGCAGCTCCGCGAGCTTATCGATAAGCGCAATGCGCGCATTCAGCAACTGGACGAATTTAACGATCTCTACTTAACCCGCCTTGGGCCGCTGATGTCGCAGATCCTGCGCCTGCGTAAAATGCTGGCTGAAGCCGCAGTACGTCGCCAGGAAGCGGAAGCACGTCGCCGCGAAGCTGATTATCTGCGCTGCCAGAAATACCTCTCGCAGGCGGTGAATGTGCTGGTGACGCTCACGCAGCGCTGGCAGAGCATGCCGCCGCACTCGATGCAGGCGGCTGAAGCGCGTAAACATCTCCAGCAGCAAAGCGAGCTGATCGCCTCCCTGCTGGCAGAGGCGCAGGAGCTGGAGCGCGGTCTGACGCGTGAAGAGGAGCCGACGCGCCAGGCGCGCGACGAAGCGCGTCAGGAGTACGAAAGCTATCAAGAGCAGCAGCACGACGCAGAAAAACGCTTCAGCTTCGAGCAGAAGATGTCGGAAGAGGAGCGCCATGAGCTGAAGCGCCTCTGGCGACAGGCGAGTAAACTCTGTCACCCCGATCTGGTCGACAGCGAGATGAAAAACGATGCCAATAGCATGATGGTGCAGCTCAATCAGGCCCGTCAACGCGGCGATCTGAGCGCGATTCGATCCATGCTCAGCCGCCTGCAAAAAGGGCTGGAGCCGCTAATGGCCAGCGACAGGCTGAACGACGTCCAGCGTCTGCGTCAGCGCATTGTGGAAGTGAAGCAGCACATCGCCACGCTGATTGAAGAGTTAATGACGCTGGATAAAGAGGAGACCTGGCAGTTGGTCTCTTCCCTTGGCGATCGGGAAACCTATTTCCGCCAGCAGGAGAAAGCGCTGGCTGAGATCCGTGAATCCCTTGAGCAGCAGGTTAACGAAGCCGAATACGACGAAGTTGCCTGATATGTGCCCGGCGCTCTGCCGGGCCGCAATTACTTTTTATGCCAGTAAGCCTGCGCGCGAACGCACTGCTGATCGATAGCGTCCGTTTCAAACCGCGCCTTCAGCGATTTCACCACCTCCCCCTCCCCGGTCAGCCAGATAAAATAGTCCTCACCTGGTACAGTTAGCGCCGCCAGCTTTTCCGCCACCTTCTGCGGTTGATGCCCAATCACATACTCAATATCAAAGCCCTCCAGATGCGCGAGGTAATCCTGATAAGCGGCATTGTCGATGGTTACCAGCGCCTTCACCTGCGGACGCCGCGCAAGCTGGCTTATCGCCTCCAGCCGACGGCGCAATGCCGGCATACCGGACTCATCGCACACGTAGAGTTGCCAGGCGTAATCTTCCGGCACCACCAGCGAACCGCGCGGCCCGCCGATAGTCAGCAGATCCCCGGCCTGCGCGTGAAGCGCCCAGTTGCTCGCCACGCCGCCATCGTGAATGTAAAAATCGAGAGTCAATTCATTGCGGCTGGCATCAAAGAGCGGCGTATAGTCGCGCGACAGCGGACGCGGCCCATCGCCCCAGTTAATGCCCTCATCCGTTACCTCTGGCGGAACAAAAGGAGCGCCCTCCTGCGGGAAGAAAACTTTGGTGTGGTCATCGAAACCGCGTGAGCTAAAGCCATCAAGCTGCTCGCCGCCAAGCACAATGCGCTGGAAGCCCTCGCTTGCCCGCTCAACGCGCAAAACGGTTAACTGGCGAAAACGCAGCTCATTGCGCACGCGCTGCGGATAGCGTGAAGAAGTTGTGGTCATAATCGGCCCTACTGAATGTGAAATAGATATATCTAAATTTTGTGCAAATGATAATGATTGTTGTTTGTAGGGAAGGCAAGATCTTTTTAAGATATAGCTACAGCTAAGAGCACGCGCTGACAAAATCACCATTTAAAATCTTTATTATCAGTAAGATAAAAACAATTAATTAAACCAGCCTGTTACCAGACAGAGTTTAGATATAGATTAGATATATCGAATTAACACGGAGAGTAGGATGCGCCATTCACACGACAGTCACGATAACGAACACCACGGCGGCCGTCGCCAGCGCTTTTTTGGCCACGGGGAGTTACGCCTGGTGCTGCTGCATCTGCTGCGCGATAGCGCCAGCCACGGCTATGAGCTTATCAAAGCCATTGAAACGCTGACCGAGGGAAACTACACCCCCAGCCCCGGCGTGATCTACCCGACTCTCGATCTGTTGCGCGATCAGCAGTTGATTACTATCAGCGATGAGGAGAGTGGGCGCAGGGTGATTGCGATAACCCGCCACGGCCAGCAGTGGCTGGATGAGAGCCAGCAGCAGCTGACGCAAATTCTGGAACGGGTTAAAGCGCGTAATGTCGGCTATCAGTTACGCAGAGATCCACAGATGAAGCGGGCGCTGGCGAACTTTAAAGCCGTGCTCGATCTGCGCGTGAATCAGCAGGCGCTTAGCGCCGCGCAGCTTAAACAGATAATTGGCATTATCGACCGCGCGGCGCTGGAGATATCCCAGCTGGATTAAGCTGGCATTGGCGCTTCACGCAGGCGGAAGACCTTCACCAGTTCGCGCAGATGCAGCGCCTGATCGTTCAGTGACGCGGCTGCCGCAACGGACTCTTCCACCAGGCTTGAGTTCTGCTGGGTGGTGGAGTCAATCAGGCCGATAGCGCTGTTGATCTGCGAAATGCCATCGGTCTGCTCGCGGCTCGCCTGGCCGATTTCACGCAGGATCACATCCATCTCTTCGACGTTGGTCACCATACCGTTAATCAGCGCGCTGGCTTTCTCCACCAGCGCCATCCCTTCACGGGTCTGGCTGGCTGAGCTCTCGATCAGATGGCGAATATCATTCGCCGACGAGGCGCTTTTCTGCGCCAGTTGACGCACTTCACCGGCCACCACGGCAAAACCACGGCCATGCTCACCGGCACGCGCCGCTTCAACCGCGGCGTTCAACGCCAGAATGTTGGTCTGGAAAGCAATCGCATCAATCAGGTTGATGATGTCGGACATGCGATTAGAGGTGTCGTTGATAACCCGCATCTTCTCGGTGACCTGCATCATCATCTCGCCATTACTCTTCACCACCGTCGCGGCATCCGCCGACAGCGTTGTAGCTTCAGAGGTGTGATCGGCTGTGTTCTTCACGGTTGCCGTGATCTGCTCCATGGATGCCGCAGTCTGCTCAACGGAACTTGCCTGCTCTTCCGTGCGCGCCGCCAGATCCTGGTTACCGGCAACAATTTGCGCCGCCGCGCTGGAGATATTTTCAGAGCCGTTTTGCACCTGATGCACAATCTCCACCAGGCGATTTTTCATCTCCATCAGCGCACGCAACAGCGTTCCGGTCTCATCATGATGACGAGAGTCAATGGAGCGGGTTAAGTCGCCATCGGCGATCGCTTCCGCAAAAGTGACTGCTTCGCGAAGCGGACGAGTGATCATTCGCGCGATCACCACGCCAATCAGGCTTCCGAGGGCAATACTGATCGCCGCCAGCGCAATCAGAAGCAGGCGGTTGGAGCCAAAGTCCTTCTGCACCTGCTGACCTGCGTCACGCATCTGCTGATCCTGGATGGCAATCAGCTCCTGCACTTTCGCTTTATAGGCCTTCTGGACAGTGATGGTCTTGGTCATCATCTCCTGAATGGCGGCCGGGCGATCGTTGCGCTTTACCGCATCGAGGATGCGAAAACGGGAGTCGAGGTACTGTTGGCGCACGGTGCGGATCTCAGCAAGGATTTGCTGCGACTGCTCGTCGCGCAAGTTTTTCGAGAGATCGGCCAGTAAGGCAGAGATACGCGAGCTAATAGCCGCCAGTTGTTTCTGGGAATCAGCCGACCATTTGCCGTCCGTATCCAGCAGCATTAATTGTTGCGTACTGACGAACGTCTGGAAATTATCAATCAGCTCGTTTGCTTTTACGGTCGTGGGATAATCCTCATGCACAATTTCTTGCATACCGTTGTTGGCACGATTAAGGCTGAAAAGCGAGAAACAGGAACTCACCACCATCAATATAATAAAGAATCCGAATGCCAGAAATAATTTCGTACCGATTTTTACATCATGTAAAAACATATCTTCTCCGTGGATTTGAATGTCTTGCTGACAAAAGCTTTGAACCCTAATTCAGAAGGCACGCTTAAGTCCCCGGCGCGAATGGAAACCCTGTCGCCACCAGACGTTATCGGTAACGTAAATGCTAACTTTATGAGTTTGATCGTTTTTTTATTAAATTAATTGGCCACTGGATAGTCAGGAACTATCAATTTAGCGTCATTGATCGTTATTTGTTTCGTTTTCTTATTATTTCACGAATATATTAATGGGAGTTAACTAGAGTTAATGGGAAATTAAATTTCAAGCTAACTAATTTATTGATCCCGGCACTAACAAAATAACAATTAATAAAAAAGTAACAATTTAGAAAAAATTATTAACATGAAGATGGATTAGCAGAAATAAAAAAACCGCCAGCAGAGGCGGCGGTTTTTTTAATTAAATATCTCTTAATGTAATACGGAAACTGCGTCCTGTAGCCGACCTGCGCGCTGTTTCACCATTGACGACACCTCCGCGCTCTGTTCAACCAGCCCGGCGTTTTTCTGCGTAATCGCATCCAGCTCCGCCACGGCGCGCGTCAGATCCGCAAGCCCCGTCGCCTGCTCAGAGGTGGACTGGCTAATCTGGGCAATCAGGGCGGTGACATCTTTAACCTGGGCCACAATATCGTCCATCGTGCGGCCTGCTGCGTGAACCTGGTCGGAGCCGGACTGCACTTTACTGGCGCTGGCATCAATCAGTTTACGGATATCATTCGCCGCGTTCGCGCTGCGGCTTGCCAGGTGACGAACTTCCCCGGCAACCACCGCGAAGCCTTTGCCCTGCTCCCCTGCCCGCGCTGCTTCAACTGCGGCGTTCAGCGCCAGGATATTGGTCTGGAAAGCGATATCGTTAATCAGCGCAGTGATGGAGCCGATACGCTGCGTGCTGTCGGCAATCTCATCCATGGTTTTCACCACCGTTTCCATCGCTTTACCGCCGTGAGCGGCGGCGTTGCTGGCGGAACTGGAGAGCTTATCTGCCGCAGACGCCGTTTCCGAGTTGCTCTGTACCGACGCGGCCATCTGGCCCATTGTCGCTACGGTCTGCTGCACGTTAACCACCGTCTGGCGCGTACGCTCATTCAAGTCGTCGTTGCCCTTCGCCAGCGTTTCGCTGCCGTTAAGCACGCTGCTCACCTGACCAGAGACATCGTTTATCAGCCAGCGGCACATCAGCCCCAACTGACCGACCGAGCGCAGGATCAGCCCCACTTCATCGCTGCGGTTGAGGAAATCGACGCTGTTACGATCGCCCGTTGCCACACTTAGCGCCTGCTTTGCCACATTCTCGACCGGGCGAACAATCTGCCACTCAAACGCCAGCGCGCCCAGCAGCGTCACCAGCGTACTGACCAGCATCGAAACAGGATGCGCGCCGGTGAACCATAGCGCTGCCAGCTGTGCGACCCACAGCAGCGTCATGACGCCGCGCGCCCGCCAGCGCAGCGGAAGCGTGGCCACTTTCCCAAATAAGCCTTTACCCAGTACAAGACCTTTATGCAGGCGCTTTTTGCTGCGCCCTTCATTTAATGCGCTGTAGAGCGGCTCAACTGCCGCGATCTCCTGCTCCGTCGCGCGGGTGCGGATCGACATATAGCCGGTCACTTCGCCGTTACGCACCATCGGAATGGCATTGGCACGCACCCAGTAGTGATCGCCATTTTTACGGCGGTTTTTCACAATACCGCTCCACGGCTCGCCCTGTTTCAGGGTGAACCACATATCGGCAAATGCCGCTTTCGGCATATCTGGATGGCGCACAACATTGTGCGGTTGGCCGCTTAACTCATTGAGGTGATAGCCGCTGGCATGAATAAACGCATCGTTAGCGTGAGTGATGTAGCTCTGCGTATCAGTGGTGGACATCAGCGTAGTGTCATCGTCCAGCGGGAAGTTGCGCTGGCTGACATAAAGAGGAGAAGACATGGTTGCGTCCTGTGCAGGTTATATTGCCGTGAAAAAATTATTGCGAATGTTATTTCGGCGATAATGAATTTATCTTTAGTTGTTAAATTTGATTTAGATCGCAAATCCGCAGAAAACCCTGATTTTGATAGGTTTGTTAAGATATTGATTTTAATAGTTTCAGCCTGAAAACACTTAGTTGTGCTAACGGGTTATGCCCCATTTTCATGCATTCGACGCACTTTTTTGGCGCAAAGCGCCTTTTCACCCCCTCGCCTCGCGCTTTTTAACAATGCTGTAACCTATTTTTTGCCCAGACGGCATGATTAAATCTTGTACGATTTGGCTTTCACCTGGCGTTTATCCCGATTTCTCTGCCCGCCGCCGAAGTGGCGTAATCCCTGCAATACTTTAATCAGTATCACGTGATACGCGACTCCTGGAGCTTATTTTGAACAGGTTACCTTCCAGCGCATCCGCTTTAGCGTGCAGCGCTCACGCCCTGAATCTCATTGAGAAGCGAACGCTTGATCATGAGGAGATGAAAGCTTTAAACCGAGAGGTGGTGGATTACTTTAAAGAGCATGTTAACCCGGGGTTTTTAGAGTATCGAAAATCTGTAACTGCCGGCGGGGATTACGGAGCCGTAGAGTGGCAAGCAGGCAGTCTGAATACGCTTGTCGACACCCAGGGAGTGGAGTTTTTAGATTGCCTGGGTGGATTTGGTATTTTCAATGTGGGGCACCGTAATCCAGTTGTCGTTTCCGCCGTACAGAACCAACTCGCCAAACAACCTCTGCATAGCCAGGAGCTTCTCGACCCGCTACGGGCGATGCTGGCAAAAACGCTGGCGGCGCTCGCGCCCGGCAAACTCAAATACAGCTTCTTTAGCAACAGCGGCACGGAGTCCGTCGAAGCGGCGCTGAAACTGGCGAAAGCCTATCAATCTCCACGCGGGAAATTCTCCTTTATCGCCACCAGCGGCGCGTTCCACGGTAAATCTCTTGGCTCGCTCTCGGCGACGGCGAAGTCAACCTTTCGTAAACCCTTTATGCCGCTGCTGCCGGGCTTTCACCATGTGCCGTTTGGCGATATCGATGCCATGCGCACGGCCCTCAGCGAAGGGCAGAAAACCGGGGATGACGTTGCGGCGGTGATTCTGGAGCCGATTCAGGGTGAAGGGGGCGTGATCCTGCCTCCGCCGGGCTATCTGCCTGCGGTGCGTAAGCTGTGCGATGAGTTTGGCGCGCTGCTTATTTTCGACGAAGTGCAAACCGGTATGGGGCGCACTGGCAAGATGTTCGCTTGCGAGCATGAAAATGTGCAGCCGGACATTATGTGTTTAGCTAAAGCTCTCGGCGGCGGCGTGATGCCGATTGGCGCGACCATCGCGACCGAAGAGGTCTTCTCGGTGCTGTTTGATAATCCGTTCCTGCACACCACTACTTTCGGCGGTAATCCGCTGGCCTGTGCGGCGGCGCTGGCGACCATCAATGTGCTGCTGGAAGAGAACCTGCCGGCGCAGGCGGAGCAGAAAGGCGACATGCTGCTGGATGGCTTCCGTGCGCTGGCGCGTCAGTATCCCGATCTGGTACAGGATGTGCGCGGGCGCGGCATGCTGATGGCGCTGGAGTTTGTGAATAACGAGACGGGGTACAACTTTGCCAGCCAGATGTTCCGCCAGCGCGTGCTGGTGGCCGGTACGCTCAATAATGCGAAAACCATTCGTATTGAGCCGCCGCTGACGCTCACCATTGAACAGTGCGAGCAGGTGCTGCGCGCCGCAGGCGAAGCGTTGTCCGCGCTGCGCGTTTCAGTAGAGCCGGTGTAACACTCTGCCCGATGGCGCTTCGCTTATCGGGCCTACAAACCACACTCACCGTAGGCCGGATAAGGCGTAGCCGCCATCCGGCCTTTTGCCCGATGGCGCTTCGCTTATCGGGCCTACAAACCACACTCACCGTAGGCCGGGTAAGGCGTAGCCGCCATCCGGCCTTTTGCCCGATGGTGCTTCGCTTATCGGGCCTACAAACTGCACTCACCGTAGGCCGGATAAGGCGCCAGCCGCCATCCGGCCTTATGCCCGATGGCGCTTCGCTTACCGCACCGACAAACCGCACTCACCGTAGGCCGGATAAGGCGTAGCTGCCATCCGGCATGTCCTCTGCCCGCACTTTTTTGAATCCCATCACAATCATTCGCTCCCGCTTTTCCCTTCTGTTGTCGCGGCGGCTACAGTAGAACTCATCCGACCACATAACAATAATTTTACATTGGAAGAGAGCATGAGCCACTACCCGTCACTGTTCGCCCCGCTGGATCTGGGTTTTACCCAGCTTAAAAACCGTGTACTGATGGGGTCGATGCACACCGGTCTGGAGGAGCGCCCGGACGGCCCAGAGCGGCTGGCGGCCTTCTATGCCGAGCGCGCCCGTCATGGCGTGGCGCTGATTGTCACGGGCGGCATCTCCCCCGCTCTTTCCGGCGTGACAATGGAGGGTGCCGCGGTGCTGAACGATATCAGCCAACTGCCGCACCATCGGCACATTACCGATGCGGTGCATCAGGAGGGGGGCAAAATCGCACTGCAGATCCTGCATACCGGGCGCTACAGTTTTCAGCCCAACCTGGTCGCCCCTTCCGCCATTCAGGCGCCGATCAATCGCTTCAAACCTCACGAACTAAGCCATGATGAAATTCTAAGCCTGATTGAGGATTTCGCCCGCTGCGCGCACCTGGCACAACAGGCCGGTTACGACGGTGTCGAGGTGATGGGTTCGGAAGGTTATCTGATTAACCAGTTTCTCGCCGCGCGTACCAACCAGCGTGAAGATGAATGGGGCGGTGATTACGCTCGCCGAATGCGTTTTCCCCTCGAGGTGGTGCGGGCGATCCGCGAGCGCGTCGGGGAGAACTTCATCCTGATTTATCGCCTGTCGATGCTCGATCTGGTGGAGGGCGGCGGCACGCTGGATGAGACCATTGCGCTGGCACAGGCCGTTGAAGCGGCGGGCTCCACGCTTATCAATACCGGGATCGGCTGGCATGAAGCGCGGATCCCAACCATTGCCACACCGGTGCCGCGCGGGGCGTTTAGCTGGGTGACGCGCAAGCTGAAAGGCAAAGTCAACGTCCCGCTGATCACCACCAACCGCATTAACGATCCGCAGGTGGCCGAAGCGATCCTTGCGCGTGACGATGCCGATATGGTGTCGATGGCGCGCCCTTTCCTCGCCGACGCGGAGCTGTTAAGCAAAGCGCAGAGCGGCCGGGAAGAGGAGATCAACACCTGTATTGGCTGCAACCAGGCGTGTCTGGATCAGATCTTTTACGGCAAAGTGACCTCCTGCCTGGTCAACCCGCGTGCCTGCCATGAAACGCTGATGCCGATCTTCCCGGCAGAGCAGAAAAAAAACCTCGCGGTGGTTGGCGCAGGCCCTGCCGGGCTGGCTTTTGCAGTGAATGCCGCCGCGCGCGGGCACAGCGTAACGCTGTTTGATGCGCAGGCAGAGATCGGCGGGCAGTTTAACGTCGCCAAACAGATCCCCGGTAAAGAGGAGTTTTATGAAACCTTGCGTTACTACCGGCGAATGATCGACAAAACCGGCGTCGCACTTTGCCTCAATCAACGTGTCGATCCCGGTATGCTGACGCTGTTTGATGAGGTGATCCTCGCCTGCGGCATTGAGCCGCGCATGCCGCTTATCGACGGCATCGATCATCCGAAGGTGCTGAACTATCTCGACGTGCTGCGCGATAAAGCGCCAGTCGGTGAACGCGTGGCGATCGTCGGCTGCGGCGGGATCGGCTTTGATACCGCGGTCTATTTAAGCCAGCCGGGGGAGTCGACCAGCCAGAATATCGCTGAATTCTGCGTTGAGTGGGGCATCGATACCAGCCTGAATGAGGTCGGCGGCTTGCGTCCGGAAGGGCCGCAATTGCCGAAAAGCCCGCGGCAGATTGTGATGCTGCAACGCAAAGCCAGCAAGCCGGGCGATGGGCTGGGGAAAACCACCGGCTGGATCCACCGCGCCACGCTGCTGTCGCGCGGTGTGAAGATGATCCCGGCGGTGAGCTATCAGAAGATCGACGATGAGGGTTTACATATTCTGGTCGGCGGCGAGCCGCAGGTGCTGGCGGTGGATAATGTGGTGATCTGCGCCGGACAGGAGCCGCGGCGCGAGCTGGCCGAACCGCTGCGCGAAGCCGGTAAACCGGTGCATTTGATTGGCGGTTGCGATGTGGCGATGGAGCTGGATGCCCGCCGGGCGATAGCCCAGGGCACGCAACTGGCGTTAACCATTTAAAAAATGCCTGATGGCGCTACGCTTATCAGGCCTACGGGGTTTGAGACGTTGTAGGCCGCCATCCGGCAAAGCGCCTGATGGCGCTGCGCTTATCAGGCCTACAGATTCTGAGACGTTGTAGGCCGGATAAGGCGTGAGCCGCCATCCGGCAAGGCGCCTGATGGCACGGTCGGTTAGCGCTTTTTGCGCACTTTAACCGATTTGAGGATCACGAACTTATTGTTGGTCGCCACGGTTTCGCAATTGCCAAACACGCGTTTGAGCTTGCGGAAATAGTCGAGATGGCGATTGCCGACAATACGTAATTCACCGCCATACTTCAGGCAGCGGCGCGCATCGTTAAACATCTGCCAGGCAATGTGATCGGTGATGGCGCTCTGCTGATGAAACGGCGGGTTACAGAGCACCGCCGCAAAGCGATCCGGCTCAATGCCGGAGAGCGCGTTGTTGATCATAAACTCGCAGCGCTCCACATCCTCCGGCAGGTTGCTCTCCACGTTCAGACGCGAAGAGGCGACCGCCATGGCCGACTCATCAACAAACAGCACCTGCGCCTGCGGGTTGCTGGCCAGCAGTTGCAGGCCAATCACGCCATTGCCGCAGCCGAGATCGACCATTTCGCCCTCGACATTTTCCGGCAGATGTTGCAGGAAAAAGCGTGCGCCGATATCCAGCCCGCTGCGGGAAAAAACATTCGCATGGTTATGAATGGTCCAGGGCGTACCATCCAGCTTCCAGCTTGCCAGCAGCGAGGTTTCAACAGGCGCGGGAGCGTTAAAGGTGCAGTTGATCAGGCGCGCTTTGCGCCATGCCAGCGTAGTGGTAGTCGGGCCGAGGATCTTTTCAAACAGCGCCATCGTCGAATTGTGAATATCACGGGTTTTCGCACCGGCGATAATCCGCGTCTGCGGCGTAACCACCTCGCGCAGGGCGCGCAGCTGCTGTTCAAGCAGCGCCAGCTGTTTGGGTATTTTAATCAGCACTAAAGCCGGATTGGCCGGTAGCGGGCTGAGGCAATCCTGAAAGATGACCGCCTCTTCATCCAGATCGTTAATGCGCAGGTTATGCTGCGTTGCCAGCTCGGCAATAAAGGAGTCGTTAATCGACACCGGATGATGGGCCGCCAGCGCACAGGCCAGCGCGCCGAAGCTGTCGTTGAAGATCAGAACCGGGCCATCGACCGCATCCACCTGTTGCAGAAGATACTCATCTGCTGCATCCCACGCCTGTAGCGACGCCTCTTCCACGCCGACAGGGAATCTGTCTAAAGTGAATGACTGTCCGTTTAACTCAACCTGGCTCATCGACCCTCCGCAATGCTAAAATTCGCGCGTTTTATCGCTCAATTACGTAAGGATGTAAACACATTTCACCATGAAGACCCTCACCTATCTTCAGGGCTATCCTGAATCCCTGCTGGCGCAGGTACATACGCTGATTGAGCAGAACCGTCTGGGCGGGGTGCTGGCAAAACGCTACCCCGACAGCCACGGTGTAACGACCGATAAAGCGCTCTATCACTACACGCAAGAGATGAAAAACCAGTTCCTGCGTAACGCCGCGCCGATCAATAAAGTGATGTATGACAGTAAAATTCATGTGCTCAATAATGCCCTTGGCCTGCACACCGCCATTTCCCGCGTGCAGGGCGGCAAGCTGAAAGCGAAAGCGGAGATTCGCGTCGCCACCGTTTTCCGCGATGCGCCGGAAGCCTTTCTGCGCATGATTGTGGTGCATGAACTGGCGCACCTGCGCGAGAAAGAGCATAACAAAGCCTTTTATCAGCTCTGCTGCCATATGGAGCCGCAGTACCACCAGCTTGAGTTCGATACCAGGCTGTGGTTGACCCATCTCGCCTTACGCTAAGCATGCGCGCCAGCGCACTGGTTTTGTCATGTTGACGTGCTAGAGTGACAGCGGAACCCTTTAACGGAGAAGTAGCGCCTTTATGATACGTTTCGCTGTCATAGGGACGAACTGGATCTCGCGCCAGTTTGTCGATGCCGCCCATGAAACGGGCAAATACAGACTTACCGCCGTCTATTCCCGCAGCCTTGAACAGGCGCAAACCTTCGCTACCGACTACCCTGTCGAGCATCTCTTTACCTCACTTGAAGAGATGGCGCAGAGCGATGCAATTGACGCGGTCTATATTGCCAGCCCCAACTCCCTCCACTTTTCCCAGACGCAGCTGTTTCTCAGCCATAAAAAGCATGTGATCTGCGAAAAACCGTTGGCCTCAAACCTGCGTGAAGTGGAAGCCGCCATCGCCTGCGCCCGTGAAAATCAGGTGGTGCTGTTTGAAGCCTTCAAAACCGCCAGCCTGCCGAACTTCCTGGTGCTGAAACAGTCGCTGGCGAAAGCGGGCAAGCTGCGTAAAGCCTTTATTAACTACTGTCAGTACTCGTCGCGCTATCAGCGTTTTCTCGACGGCGAAAACCCCAACACCTTCAACCCTGCGTTCTCTAATGGGTCGATTATGGATATCGGCTTTTACTGCCTCGCCTCGGCGGTAGCACTGTGGGGCGAACCGCACAGCGTGCAGGCTTCAGCGAGCCTGCTCGCAAGCGGTGTCGATGCACACGGCGTTGTAGTGATGAATTACGGCGATTTCAGCGTCACGCTGCAACACTCGAAAGTGAGCGATTCGGTGCTGGCGAGTGAGATTCAGGGCGAAGCGGGTTCGCTGGTGATTGAAAAGATTTCCGAGTGCCAGAAGCTCGCCTTTATCCCGCGCGGCGGCAAAGCGCAGGAGCTGACCCAGCCGCAGCATATCAACACCATGCTGTATGAAGCCGAAACCTTCGCGCGGCTGGTGGAGGAGAATGAGGTGAATCACCCGGGACTTGCCGTCAGCCGCATTACAGCGAAACTGCAAACGGAGATCCGCCGCCAGACCGGCGTCGTCTTCCCGGCCGATGATGTCAGCGCCCAGCTCCCTGCGTAAAGCTTCGTAAGAAGCGCTGGCGACACATTGACCAGCTCAATGTGTTGACATAATTTGTTACCAGCAAAGGGGAGTAACTTCTTCGCCGGTGGGTCGTCATTACGGTGCGTTAAGCACCCGGTCGCCGGGCGTCGTTATCGACGTAAGTGAGACCTTGCCGGAAGGCGAGATCCCCCTGCACCAGGCAAGCGGCTAACGTCTTCTGACGTTGGCCGTTTTTGTTTGCGTGAGGATCTGCTGATGAATAGTGTTGGCACACCGATGTTATGGGGCGTTTTCGCCGTTGCCGTGGTAATGATGCTGGCGATCGACCTTCTGCTTCAGGGGCGTCGCGGCGCGCATACGATGACCATGAAGCAGGCGGCCGTGTGGTCAGTGGTGTGGGTTAGCCTGTCGCTGCTGTTTAATGCCGCCTTCTGGTGGTATCTGACGCAAACCGAAGGGCGCGCGGTCGCAGATACCCAGGCGCTGGCGTTCTTGACCGGTTATCTGATTGAAAAAGCCCTGGCGGTAGATAACGTCTTCGTCTGGCTGATGCTGTTTAGTTACTTTGCCGTCCCTGCGGCGTTGCAACGCCGGGTACTGATCTACGGCGTGCTTGGGGCGATCGTGCTGCGTACCATCATGATCTTCGCCGGTAGCTGGCTGATTACCCAGTTCTCATGGCTGCTCTACGTTTTTGGTGCTTTCCTGCTCTTTACCGGCGTGAAGATGGCGCTGGCGAAAGAGGATGAGAAGGGCATTGGCGATAAACCGGTGGTGCGCTGGCTACGTAGCCATCTGCGCATGACCGACAGCATCGAAAGTGAGCACTTCTTTGTGCGCAAAAACGGTCTGCTGTATGCCACACCGCTGCTGCTGGTGCTGATTCTGGTGGAGCTGAGCGATGTGATCTTTGCCGTCGACAGCATCCCGGCGATCTTCGCCGTCACCACCGATCCCTTTATCGTCCTTACCTCTAATCTGTTTGCCATTCTGGGGTTGCGCGCGATGTACTTCCTGCTGGCAGGCGTGGCGGAGCGCTTCTCAATGCTTAAATATGGACTGTCGGTAATTCTGGTGTTTATCGGTATTAAGATGCTAATCGTCGATTTCTTCCATATCCCGATTGCCATCTCCCTTGGCGTGGTGGGCGGTATTCTGGTGCTGACGCTGCTGATTAATAGCTGGGTCAACTACCAGAACGACAAGAAAAATCGCGCGTAAGCCGTAAATCGCCGCTCTGCCACCCCGGCGAGCGGCGATTTACCACGCCCTGTCGTGCTGGTCACAAAATGCCGACAGCAAAAATGAAAAAGACGCGCCAGAGCGTAAAAGTAGAAATCTCTCTCTTCCCTGTTCTCGCAGAGTTCATATACTCCTTTCAGCAAACAATTGTTACATCCTGACAAAGCTCTGTTTAAAAGAGCAGCGGGGTGTGATTCCACAACATGAAAGGAAAATGGCATGACAACACACCGCTCCGCGGGGTTGCTACAGCGTTTCGTTGATGGCAGCCTGGTGAAACAGATTCTTCTTGGCCTTATTCTCGGGATTTTACTGGCGTGGATCTCAACGCCCGCCGCCATCGCCACCGGTATTCTCGGTACGCTATTTGTCAGCGCCTTAAAAGCCGTTGCGCCGGTGCTGGTATTGATGCTGGTGATGGCTTCTATTGCCGGACACCAGCAGGGCCAGCGCACTCACCTTCGTCCGGTACTGGTGCTCTATTTATTAGGTACCTTTACCGCTGCACTTACCGCCGTGCTAGCCAGTTTCCTCTTCCCCTCCACTTTGCAGTTAGTACCCGGCGCCAGCGATATTACGCCGCCCTCCGGCATTATTGAGGTGCTGCGCGGCTTGCTGACCAGCATGATCGCCAACCCGGTGACGGCAATTATGGAAGCAAACTATATCGGTATCCTGGTGTGGGCCGTCGGGCTGGGTTTTGCCCTGCGTCACAGCAGTGAGACGACGAAAAAAATGGTGCAGGATATGTCGGGCGCCGTCACCTTTATGGTGCGGATCGTGATTCGTTTTGCGCCGATTGGCATTTTCGGTCTCGTCTCCTCGACCCTTGCCACGTCGGGTTTCGGCGCGCTGTTAGGCTATGCGCAACTGCTGGTGGTACTGGTGGGCTGCATGGCATTTGTCGCACTGGTCATTAACCCGCTGCTGGTCTACTGGAAGATCCGGCGCAACCCCTACCCGCTGGTCTTTACCTGCCTGCGCGAAAGCGGCGTAACGGCCTTTTTCACCCGCAGCTCGGCGGCGAATATCCCGGTCAATATGACGCTATGTGAAAAGCTCAATCTCGATCGCGACACCTACTCCGTCTCCATCCCGCTGGGAGCAACCATTAATATGGCGGGCGCAGCGATCACCATTACCGTGCTGGCGCTGGCGGCAGTGCATACGCTGGGCATTACGGTCGATCTGCCGACGGCGCTGCTGCTGAGCGTGGTGGCGTCCCTCTGTGCTTGCGGTGCATCCGGTGTGGCGGGCGGCTCGCTGCTGCTGATCCCGCTGGCCTGCAACATGTTCGGTATCTCCAACGATGTCGCGATGCAGGTGGTGGCGGTCGGCTTTATCATCGGCGTGTTGCAGGACTCCTGCGAAACCGCGCTTAACTCCTCAACCGATGTGCTGTTTAGCGCTGCGGTGTGTCAGGCGGAAGATGAGCGTCTGGTAAAGAACGCGCTGCGTAGTTAAGCGGCGGAGAGGCAAAAAAAAGCGGCGCTGTCAGGGTAGCGCCGCTTTGCTTAGTGCACCTCAGTGCGATTTATAAAGTTACACCACTTTTGAAGATGGCTAACTCACGGAAATCATTTTTCTCGTTGCAGGTCTGTTTGCCGTTAGCGATATCAACAATCACATCGACAAACTCCTCCAGAAGCTGCGGCATTGCTTTGCCGTGGATCAACTGACCTGCATCAAAATCGATCCAGTGTTTCTTTTTCGCCGCCAGCTCACTGTTGGTGGCGATTTTCACTGTCGGCACAAAACCGCCGTAGGGCGTCCCACGACCGGTGCTGAACAGCACCATATGGCAGCCGGCACCGGCTAACGCGCTGGTCGCGACCGCATCGTTGCCCGGCGCGCTCAGCAGATTGAGGCCGTGGGTTTGCAGACGCTCGCCGTAGCGCAGCACATCAACCACCTGGCTGGCACCCGCTTTCTGCGTACAGCCCAGTGACTTCTCTTCCAGCGTCGTGATACCGCCCGCTTTGTTGCCCGGTGACGGGTTTTCATAGATCGGCTGATTGTGGGCAATAAAGTACTGTTTGAAGTCGTTAACCATGGTCACGGTCTTCTCAAAGGTACTTTCGTCACGGCAATGGCTCATCAGAATGCGCTCAGCGCCGAACATCTCCGGCACTTCGGTCAGCACCGTGGTGCCGCCGTTGCCAATCACATAATCAGAAAAGCGGCCGAGCATCGGGTTGGCGGTAATACCGGAAAGCCCGTCAGAGCCGCCACACTCCAGCCCAAACTTCAGCTCGCTCAGTTTACCCGGCTCGCGCTTATCGTTACGCATCGCCTCATAGAGCGCATGCAGATGCTCAAGCCCCGCTTCCACTTCGTCGTCCTGATGTTGGCAGACCATAAAGTGGACGCGGTCAGCATCAAATTCACCCAGCGTCTGACGGAAAGCGTCAACCTGGTTGTTTTCACACCCAAGGCCAATCACCAGCACCGCGCCCGCATTCGGATGACGCACCATGTTTTGCAGCATGGTGCGCGTATTGATGTGGTCGTCGCCCAGCTGTGAACAGCCGTAGGTGTGGCTGAAGAGGTAAACGCCGTCGATATCTTCGGCGTCATGGGTCTCTTTCAGAAAGCGGTTCTGGATCTGACGGGCGATGCCATTCACGCAGCCGACCGTCGGCAGGATCCACAACTCATTACGGATCCCTACTTCCCCATTTGCCCGGCGGTAGATCTGCACGTCACGATCGCCCGCCTGACTGCCCTCATCCTGAAAATCAGGTTGATAGCTATACTCGTCCAGATCGCTGAGGTTCGTTCGCGCATTGTGGGAATGGATATACTCGCCCGACGCGATATCTGACGTCGCATGACCAATCGGCAGACCATATTTAACAATGTTTTCGCCCTGCTTAATGGTGTGCAGCGCAAACTTATGCCCGCGCGATACGGCCTGGCGCAGCTGTACGGTCTGGTTGTCGATAACGACTTCCGCGCCTTCAGCAAGATCGGCCAGCGCTACTGCGACGTTATCCAGCGAATGGATCTTGATGTATTGCATATCAACCTCAAACGGCCCTAGTTCAGTTCAATCGCGAAGTAATCACGCGCATTGTTAAAGCAGATGTTTTTCACCATTTCACCCAGCAGCTGAATGTCAGCCGGAGCTTCGCCCGCTTCAACCCAGCGGCCAATCATCTGGCAGAGGATGCGGCGGAAATATTCATGACGGGTGTAGGAGAGGAAGCTGCGGCTGTCGGTCAGCATGCCGACAAAGCGGCTCAGCAGGCCAAGCTGCGCAAGCTGGGTCATCTGACGCTCCATGCCATCTTTCTGATCGTTAAACCACCAGCCGGAGCCGAACTGCATTTTGCCCGGCATGCCTTCCCCCTGGAAGTTACCGATCATCGTACCCAGCACTTCGTTATCGCGCGGGTTCAGGCAGTAAAGGATGGTTTTCGGCAGCAGGTTATCTTCATTCTGCTTGCTCAGCAGTTTGGATAGCTCTTCCGCCAGCGGACGGTCATTGATGGAGTCGAAGCCGACATCCGGGCCGAGCAGTTTGAACTGACGCTGGTTGTTATTACGCAGCGCGCCGATGTGGTACTGCTGTACCCATTCGCGACGGGCATACTCCGCGCCGAGCCATACCAGCACCGCAGTTTTAAACTGCGCCACCTCTTTTTCGCTCAGCGTTTCACCCGCCAGGCGACGCGCCAGAATGGCGTCCAGCTCTGATTCAGATGCTTCGGCAAACAGCACCACGTCCAGCGCGTGGTCAGAGACTTTACAGCCATGCGCGGCAAAGTGATCGAGGCGTTTGGTCAGCGCGGTTTGCAGATCGGTAAAGCGGCGAATCTCGGTATCAGAGACTTCACCCAGTTTCGCCATGTAGTCGTTAAAGGTCGCCTGTTCAATATTGAAGGCTTTATCCGGACGCCAGCTCGGCAGCACTTTGGTGCTGAAAGTCGTCTCTTTGGCGATGGCCGCGTGGTGCTCCAGGGAGTCAATCGGGTCATCGGTGGTGCCGACCATTTTGACGTTCATCTGCTGCATGATGCCGCGTGCGGAGAAGCTATCCTGCGCCAGCAGTGCGTTACCACGCTCCCAGATCTCATCAGCCGTAGCAGGCGACAGCAGCTTACCTGTAATACCAAACGGGCGGCGCAGCTCAAGATGCGTCCAGTGGTATAACGGGTTGCCAATAGTGTGCGGTACGGTCGCCGCCCAGGCGTCAAACTTCTCACGATCCGACGCATCGCCGGTGCAGAGACGCTCCGGCACGCCGTTAGTGCGCATCGCACGCCACTTGTAGTGGTCACCTTTCAACCAGATGTCATACAGGTTTTTGAAACGGTAATCTTCCGCGATCTGCTGCGGCGGCAGGTGGCAGTGGTAGTCGAAAATCGGCTGGTCTTTGGCGTAGTCGTGGTACAGACGGCGGGCAAATTCGGTATCTAGCAGGAAATCTTCGGTCATAAACGGGGTCATTATCGTCTTCCTCTCAACGAGTGCGTCTGATGTCTACCTTAATGCTGTCAAAGTTATCACACCAATTTCTATAGACCGAAGGTATTTTCGTGAGTTGGATCAATAAAAGCAGACAAAAACTGACACGCTAATTGGTTAAACCGCCCGCCAGGCCGCGCCAAATCTGGCTCTCCGCGCCGGAGCTAAAGACCACACAAAGAAAAACACTTTTGTGATGTCACTCACCTTTTCAAGTTGTATGACAAGTTATCTTGCTGCCGTCGAATTGATAACCCGACGGAATGCATTCCCGATAAGACGTTAATCGGAATTAACGGTACGGACGCCGACTTACAAACAGAACGTTTACTGATGGCAGACTTGGGCCGTAGCGGAACCTCTTTCCGTTTACGCCCTCCCGTTTCCACCCTCCGATGCGAGCGAAGGGTGTCCGCGCAAGCGGTAATAACATAACGATGAGGTTTACATGCGTAAAATCAAAGGATTACGTTGGTACATGATAGCACTGGTGACGGTCGGCACCGTGCTTGGCTACCTGACACGTAACACCATAGCGGCAGCCGCTCCGACGTTGATGGAAGAGTTACACATCTCGACTCAGCAATATTCGTATATCATCGCGGCCTATTCTGCGGCCTACACCATCATGCAGCCGGTTGCGGGCTACGTCCTCGACATTCTGGGCACCAAAATTGGTTACGCCTTTTTCGCAATTACCTGGGCTATCTTCTGCGGTGCCACCGCACTGGCAGGCAGCTGGGGCGGTCTGGCACTGGCACGCGGCGCCGTGGGCGCAGCTGAAGCGGCGATGATCCCGGCAGGCCTGAAAGCGGCTTCCGAATGGTTCCCGGCAAAAGAGCGCTCCATCGCCGTCGGCTACTTCAACGTCGGTTCATCGATTGGCGCGATGATTGCGCCGCCGCTGGTGGTATGGGCAATCGTTATGCACAGTTGGGAGATGGCGTTCGTTATCTCTGGCGTACTGAGCTTTATCTGGGCGATGGCCTGGCTCATCTTCTATAAGCACCCGCGCGATCAGAAAAAATTGAGCGAAGAGGAGCGTGAATACATCATTGGCGGTCAGGAAGCACAGCACCAGACCAACAACGGCAAGAAAATGTCCGTTCGCCAGATCCTTGGCACCCGCCAGTTCTGGGGTATCGCGCTGCCGCGTTTTCTGGCTGAACCAGCCTGGGGTACCTTTAACGCCTGGATCCCGCTGTTCATGTTCAAAGTGTATGGCTTTAACCTGAAAGAGATTGCGATGTTCGCCTGGATGCCGATGCTGTTCGCGGATCTCGGTTGTATTGTGGGCGGTTATCTGCCGCCGCTGTTCCAGCGCATCTTCGGCGTGAACCTGATTGTCTCGCGTAAAATGGTGGTCACCATGGGCGCGCTGCTGATGATTGGCCCAGGCATGATTGGTCTCTTCACCAGCCCGTATGTGGCGATTGGCCTGCTCTGTATCGGCGGCTTTGCGCACCAGTCTCTCTCCGGCGCGCTGATTACGCTCTCTTCCGACGTGTTTGGTCGTAACGAAGTGGCAACTGCCAACGGTCTGACCGGGATGGCGGCATGGATGGCAAGCACCATGTTCGCCCTGGTAGTGGGTGCGCTGGCAGATACCATCGGCTTTAGCCCGCTGTTCGCGGTACTGGCGCTGTTTGACCTGATGGGCGCGGTGCTCATCTGGACGGTGCTGAAAAACAAATCTGCCGAAGAGGTAGCAAAAGAGCAGGCTGTCGGCTCGCCCGCCGCACAAAGTTAGCCCCGCTTTTTTTAAAACTATTTAAAGCCGCCTGAGGGCGGCTTTTTCGTTATTGACAATGGTGAGAAGGCACTAAAAGTGGTATAACAAATCCCATTATTGCCCTCTCCTCTGGAGCTTGTATGGAAATCTCCGAACCACGACGTCTCTACCAGCAACTTGCCGCCGAGCTTAAAAGCCGGATTGAGCAAGGCGTTTATCTTGTGGGAGAGAAGCTGCCCGCCGAACGCTTTATCGCCGATGAGAAAAGCGTCAGCCGGACCGTGGTGCGTGAAGCGATCATCATGCTCGAAGTGGAGGGGTATGTCGAAGTGCGTAAAGGCTCCGGCATTCACGTTATCTCCAACCAGGCGCGCCATACACAAGCGCCGGATGAGAATCTTGAGTTCGCCAGCTACGGTCCTTTTGAGCTGCTGCAGGCGCGCCAGCTGATTGAGAGCAATATCGCGGAGTTCGCTGCTACGCAGGTGACGAAGCAGGACATCATGAAGCTGATGGAGATCCAGGACAAAGCCCGCAAAGAGAAGTGTTTTCGCGACTCTGAATGGGATTTGCAGTTCCACGTACAGGTGGCGCTGGCAACGCAGAATACGGCCCTGGCCGCTATCGTTGAAAAGATGTGGACACAGCGCGTGCACAACCCCTACTGGAAGAAACTGCACGACCATATCGATCTGCGCACCGTTGATAACTGGTGTGACGATCATGACCAGATCCTGAAAGCGCTGATCCGTAAAGATCCCCACGGCGCGAAGCTGGCGATGTGGCAGCACCTGGAGAACACCAAACAGATGCTGTTTAACGAAACCAGCGACGACTTTGAGTTCAATGCCGACCGCTACCTCTTCGCCGATAACCCGGTCGTTCATCTCGATACGGCGGCTAACGGCACGAAATAAAAAATCCTCTACAGGCGCGCACTTACACCGCGCCTGTAAGAATTTTGGGTAAGTGAAAAGTATAGAGTGTCAGCGTGTGTAAATACCCTCGCCTCTTTCCGCCTTCCCCCGGCAAAATCACTTCTGAGCGCTTTTCTGACTGACGCATTACCTCAGCCTTTGTTACAATTGGATGCATTTCGCTTCTGTGTGAGTCAGCGCTTGCTCACAGCGCCTCACCAGGATGACCCCTGCACCGGATGTGCCACGAGCGACCATAATGTATGAGAACGTATCGCCGTGCTGTTTCGTACGTAGCAGACGTGACGTAAACCGATGTACCAGGAACACCGAATGGAACTTTTAAGCCAGTTACTTCACGCCCTTTGGAGCCAGGATTTTGAGACGCTGTCGCAGCCTGGCATGATCGGCATGCTCTATTTCGTTTTATTTGTCATTTTATTTCTGGAAAACGGTTTGCTGCCGGCGGCGTTTCTGCCCGGTGATAGCCTGCTGGTGCTGGTTGGCGTATTGATTGCCAAAGGTGCGCTGGGCTATCCGCAAACTCTGTTACTGCTTACCGTCGCTGCAAGTACAGGCTGCTGGCTGAGCTACATTCAGGGGCGCTGGCTTGGCAACACGCGGCTGGTGCAGAAATGGCTCTCTCATCTTCCGGCACACTACCACCAGCGCGCGCACCATCTGTTCCATAAACATGGGCTGTCGGCGCTGTTAGTCGGGCGCTTTATCGCATTTGTTCGCACATTGCTGCCAACTATTGCCGGACTCTCTGGTCTGAGCAATACGCGTTTTCAATTTTTCAACTGGATGAGCGGCCTGCTGTGGGTGCTGATCCTGACAACGCTGGGTTACCTGTTGGGCATCACGCCGGTGTTTAAAAAGTATGAAGATGCGTTGATGTCCTGTTTGATGCTGCTTCCGGTGGTGCTGCTGGTGATTGGCCTGGTGGGCTCGCTGGTGGTGTTGTGGAAGAAAAAACATAGCAATCGGAGCTAAAAGACAATGGAACTGCGTGCGCCTTTTCTGCGCTGGGTATTTACAAGCCTCACTGCTGCGGCGCTCTTTTGCGTGCTGTTTCTCGCCTGGACGGCGGTGCAAAATCGCGAGTCGACGCTTGCGATCCGCCCGCTGACGCAAAACATTACCGTGCCGGATGGATTCTCCATCTGGCATCATCTCGACGCCAACGGCATTCACTTTAAAAGCATCACCCCGCAGGATGACACCCTGCTGATTAAATTCGACTCCAGCGAGCAGAGCGCCGCCGCCAAGGCCGTGCTGGATCGCACTCTCCCCCAGGGGTATGTCATTGCCGCTCAGGATGATGCCGACACCCAAACTTCTGCGTGGCTTAACCGCCTGCGCAACAGCACACACAGATTCGGCTAACCTCTCCAGGATTCTGAATCTTTTCACTAACTTTGGTGTTTAGCCGTTACTTAACTATGCTTGAGTAACGGGACCAGGGTTCACATTACGTAACTGGATGCTGGCGTACCCTGTTTCGCCAGCTAACAACGGAAGGTTATCGATTATGAAAAACCGCATCGCTATGGCGCTGGCTCTTTTTTCTGTTAGCGCTTTTTCCCATGCTGCTTCACCGTGTCAGGAAAAAGAGCATGAGATCCAACGCGAAATCAGCTATGCCGAAAAGCATAACAATCAGAGCCGTATTGACGGGTTGAATAAAGCCCTGCGCGAAGTTCGCGCCAACTGTTCTGATGAGAAGCTGCGTGCTGCGCATCAGAAGAAAATCGCTAAACAGAAAGAAGAGATTGCCGAGCGCCGTCGTGACCTGAGCGAAGCGAAAGAGAAAGGCGATGCGGACAAGATTCACAAGCGAGAGCACAAGCTGAAAGAGGCTCAGCAGGAGCTGAAATCTCTTGAAGCGCGTGACTACTGATTAAATGGAAATGACCACACACTCACCTGGAGAGAATTATGTCGAAAGATAATGCTGACCATCTGCGCGCTGAGTTGAAATCGCTGGCGGACACCCTGGAAGAAGTGCTGGGTAATTCTGGTGAAAAATCGAAAGAAGAGCTGAGCAAGCTGCGTACCAAAGCGGAAAAAGCGCTGCGTAACAGCCGCGACCGCCTGGGCGATACCGGCGATGTTATTGCTCGTCAGACCCGCGAAGCCGCTGCCCGTACCGACGAGTACGTGCGTGATAATCCGTGGGCCAGCGTTGGCATCGGCGCCGCAATCGGCGTGGTGTTAGGCGTTCTGATGTCGCGTCGCTGATATGGCGGATTCACGATACGCGCAAGGGCCTGGCAAAAGCGCGCTCGGGATTGGTCAGCGTATGCTGACCATTCTGGTTGAAATGGTTGAGACCCGCCTGCGGCTGGCGGTTGTTGAGCTTGAAGAAGAGAAAGCCAACTTATTCCAGCTGCTCCTGATGGTGGGGCTGACCATGCTTTTCGCCGCATTTGGCCTGATGAGTCTGATGGTGCTAATTATTTGGGCCGTCGATCCGCAATATCGCTTGAATGTGATGATTGCAACCACCGTAGTGTTACTGGTGCTGGCGCTGATAGGCGGCATTTCGACACTGCGTAAAGCGCGGGCCTCGACACTGCTGCGTCACACACGCCAGGAGTTGTCGAACGATCGCGCCTTGCTGGAGGACGATAAATCGTGAGCAGCAAAGCCGAACGTCTGAAGCGTAAAGCGCAATTGCTCAGCATGATCCAGCAGCAACGTCTGGATCTCACCGCCGGACGCCGGGACTGGCTTGAAGCCACCGGCGCTTACGATCGCGGCTGGAACACGCTGTTAAGCCTGCGCTCATGGGCGCTGGTAGGCAGTAGCGCAATGGCTATCTGGAGCGTTCGCCATCCTAATATGCTGGTGCGCTGGGCCAGACGCGGTTTCGGTGCCTGGAGCATGTGGCGGCTGGTGAAATCCACCGTTAATGCGCAGCGCTAAAGCGTCACTTGCTTGCTAACACGGGCGATCCTGGGATCGCCCGTTTGCTTTTGTGCTTGGGCAATTTTTTTGAAAGATTTCGACAGTTTTCCTAGCTAACAATATTTTCCCTCCGCGATTAATATCCTCTCCATCAACTGCAAGCCCGCGGCATACGCCGTTTCTTACACAATTTTTACTGCATAACGCCTATGTGGTTCCTGGAGAGAAAGATGAAAAAATTAGACGATGTTGGTTTCCTGGTTGCTCGTATCCTGATGCCAATCCTGTTTATCGTTGCAGGCTGGGGCAAAATCACCGGTTATGCAGGTACTCAGCAATATATGGAATCGATGGGCGTACCGGGCTTCTTTCTGCCGCTGACCATCCTGCTTGAGTTTGGCGGCGGTCTGGCCATTCTGTTCGGCTTCCTGACCCGCACCACCGCGCTGTTCACCGCTGGCTTTACGCTGCTGACGGCGTTTATCTTCCACAACAACTTTGCGGAAGGCGCGAACTCCATTATGTTCATGAAAAACCTGACCATCGCTGGCGGCTACCTGCTGCTGGGCATCACCGGTCCGGGCGCGTTCAGCATCGACCGCGTACTGAATAAAAAGTGGTAAGCGCTCTATACTGACTGAATACACCAAAGCGAGGAGTCCACTCCTCGCTTTTGCTATCAGAAGGAGAAGCAGCAATGGGACAACTGATTGACGGCGTCTGGCACGACACCTGGTATGACACCAAATCCACCGGCGGGCGCTTTAAACGTTCAGAATCGGCGTTTCGCAACTGGCTGACCGCCGATGGCGCTGCCGGCCCCTCTGGCGAAGGCGGGTTTGCCGCTGAAAAAGATCGCTACCATCTCTATGTTTCGCTCGCCTGCCCCTGGGCCCACCGCACGCTGATTTTGCGTAAGCTGAAAGGTCTGGAGCCTTTTTTACCGGTTTCGGTGGTGCATCCGCTGATGCTGGAAAATGGCTGGACCTTTGGCGATGATTTTCCCGCCGCGACGGGCGATACCCTCTATCAGCATGAGTTTCTCTATCAACTCTATCTGCATGCCGATCCGCACTATACCGGGCGCGTAACGGTGCCTGTGGTGTGGGATAAGAAGAACCACACCATCGTCAGCAATGAATCGGCGGATATTATTCGCATGTTCAATACCGCATTTGATGGGCTGGGTGCTAAAGCCGGGGATTACTACCCGCCTGAGCTGCGCGAGAAGATTGACGAGCTGAATGGCTGGATCTACGACAATGTGAATAACGGCGTCTACAAAGCCGGTTTCGCCACCAGCCAGCAGGCCTATGATGAAGCGGTAACCGGGGTGTTTAGTGCGCTGGAGCGCCTGGAGCAGATCCTTGGGCGGCACCGCTATTTGACGGGCGATCGCCTGACCGAAGCGGATATCCGTTTATGGACAACGCTGGTGCGCTTCGATCCGGTCTATGTGACGCACTTTAAATGCGATAAGCGCCGCATCAGTGATTACCTTAACCTGCATGGTTTCCTGCGCGACCTCTACCAGATGCCGGGCATTGCCGAGACGGTTGATTTTGCGCATATCCGCAATCACTACTATCGCAGCCATAAAACGCTGAACCCGACAGGGATTATCTCTATCGGCCCGTGGCAGGATCTTGATGAACCGCACGGTCGTGACAGCCGTTTTTCCTGAACTTTCGGGCGCGTCACATCGCGCCCAAATAATTCCCCGCCCGACTTATCCCTTTGTAAATTTGCCGTCTATTCTTACTCTTATCGTTGTTAAAACAACGGATTGACCGTTGACCGAGGTAAAAATGGACTGGTATTTCTGGGTACTTCGTAATTACGCCACTTTCCACGGACGCGCCCATCGCCGCGAATTCTGGATGTTCACACTCGTTAACATCATCCTGTTCGGCGTGCTGAATGTGATTGACCGTATCGTGGGCTGGCACCATATCTTAAGCCTTGTTTACGCCCTGCTGATGCTGGTGCCGACGCTGGCGGTACAGGTGCGCCGCCTGCATGACACCAATCGCAGCTGGCGCTGGCTGCTGCTGATGATTATTCCGCTGTTTGGCTCGCTGGTGCTGCTCGCGTTTTATAGCCAGCGCGGCACGCCGCAGGAGAACGAATTCGGCCCGGAACCGCAGCCCTTCCCGCAAATAGTGCATGCGACCGAGCGCGGCGCGTAGCGTTATTTACCGGCAAAAAGCTTGGGTATCTCGCGCAGGCACCACGATTTGCCCTCGCCCATGCTGTCGCGGCGCCAGGCCATAATAATATCCACCTCGCTGGTGTATTCCGGGCTGACCACGCGCAGGCGGCCCTCCGCAATATCACGCTCAACCAGCGGATAGGGCATGGTGGCGACGCCCAGCCCGGCGAGTAGCGCCTGACGTTTATCTTCAATTGTACTGACCGTCAGCCTCGGCTGTTTATCCAGCAGCTGAACCGTAAGTACCGGGCGTTCGCGGGCGGTATCTGCTACCGCCACGCCGCGATACTTCACGCGCGTCACTTCGGAGAGTGGCTCCGGCTCCTGATGAATCGGGTGCTGCGGCGCGGCGACATAGACGTTCATCACGGTATAGAGCTTGCGGGAGTTGATCTCCGATGAGGAGCGAAAGTGCATATCCGGCGCGATAACAATATCCGCCCGCCCCTGCTCCAGCCGCTCCCAGGCTCCCGCCAGCACTTCGGTGATAATCGATAGTTGGGTGGTGGCTTTCGCCGCCAGCCTCTCCACCAGCGGAAACAGCTCCACCGTTGGTACAAGCGCTTCCGTCACCAGCGTTAAATGGGTTTCCCAGCCGCGCGCCAGCGCTTCGGCGTCGGTCGTTAATTTATCAGCCGCTTCCAGCAGAACGCGCCCGCGCTCCAGCAGCATACGTCCGACATTGGTGAATTTGGTGCGGTGGCCGGAGCGGTCAAACAGCACCACATCCAGCTCTTCTTCAAGTTTTTGCATGGTGTAGCTGAGCGCGGAGGGGACGCGTCCCAGTTCATCCGCAGCGGCGGCAAAGCTACCGCGGCGGTCAATTGCATCCATCACGCGCAGTGCTTCCAGCGTCAGTGCCCTTTCTTTGGCCATAGGTGTTCTCATTCAGGAAATTTGAACATACCGGGCAGAATATCTGGCTAACAATGCAGCGTCCATCCCTTTAACATTGTTTTAAGTAAAGAGAGGTCAAGAATAATGATTACTACCCGAACGGCAAAACAGTGCGGACAAGCTGACTTCGGCTGGCTTAAAGCTCGCTACACCTTCTCCTTTGGACACTACTTTGATCCCAAACTGCTGGGTTATGCATCACTGCGCGTGCTGAACCAGGAAGTGCTCGCACCAGGGGCTTCTTTGCAGCCGCGCGCCTATCCGAAAGTGGATATTTTGAATCTGATTCTGGAAGGTGAAGCGGAGTACCGCGACAGCGAAGGCCACCATGTGCAGGCAAAAGCGGGTGAAGCGCTGCTTATCGCAACCCAGCCAGGCATCAGTTACAGTGAGCACAATCTGAGTAAAGACAAGTCGCTAACGCGCATGCAGCTATGGCTGGATGCCTGCCCGGAGCGGGAAAACGCGCCGGTGCAGAAGCTGCCCATTGCTGATGGTACCTGCCAGTTGCTGGCCTCGCCCGATGGCGATAAAGGTAGCATGCAGCTGCGTCAGCAGGTGTGGCTGCACCATATTTCGCTTAATAAAGGCGAAGAGCTGAAAATCGAATTACACGGACCGCGAGCCTATCTGCAGTCCATTCACGGGACGGTGCATGCCGTCACCCATCACAAAGAGCAAGAAGCCCTCACCTGCGGTGATGGCGCTTTCATTCGTGATGAAGCCACTATCACGCTGGTCGCCGACACGCCGCTTCGCGCGCTGTTGGTTGATTTACCGGTGTAATGAACATTTTTTATCAGGTGAGTAAATGAGTATCCGCACTATGTACAGTTCGTTCGATCGTGTCACCACGAGCCAGGAGAGTTCCGCCGCCGCAAACCAGGCGTTCGGGTTTGAAGAGATGCTGACGGAGCTGGAAGTGATCGTCGAAGAAGCCGTTGTCCGTCTTGCTGAGGAAGAAGAAGCCGCCTGATTGCCAGCCCCGGCGCACGCCGGGGTTCTGTTCCTGCCTTTATGAGGCCGCGCGCAGTGAAAGCGCCCTCTCCTGTCTGAATGCCTCCTGCATAAACCGCCGTAAAATCTCCGCCGCATCCGGCGCGGGTATGACGCCAGCGATTAAGCTGTCGGTATCGCCACCCTCTTTTTCGATATGGGGACGGTTAAGCCGTAGCAGATCTGTAGCGATCTCCGGTCGCATTTCGGGGTGAAACTGCACCGAAAACGCATTCGGCCCGTAACGCACGATCTGATGCGGATCGTGAACCGAGGCACCGAGCACCGTAGCGCCAATGGGTAAACGGGTAACCGTCTGTCGATGGGTCAGGTGCGCGGGAAAGCTCTCTTCAAGATGCGCAAGCAGCGGATCGTGAGCGGCGGCGGCATTGAGATAAACGGTTTTGGTTCCCGCTTCACGGCCATCCTTGTGATACTGCACATCGCCGCCCAGCGCCCAGGCCATCAGTTGATGACCATAGCAGACGCCAAACAGCGGCATTTCCATCGCCATCGCCTTGCGGATCCACGCAGCGGTCTGCTCGCTCCAGGGCAATCTGTCCGTGACCATCGCCCAGGATCCGGTGATGATCGCCGCCCGACGCGGATCCGGTGTCGGCAGCGCTTCGCCTTCGAACACGCGGATCACCTCGACATCATCAAGCTCACATCCCAGCAGTTGGCAAAACCAGAGTGGCACATCGCCGTGCGCGTCGCGCATGGTCTGTGGAGCGTTCCCCATCTGGAGAATCAAAATCGATTTTTGTTCCATAACAGCAACGCCTCCCGTGGCGAAAAAATAGACATGTGCCAGACAGGGTAGCGCGTTTCGCCGCGAGGTTGATCGATTAATTGTTTATGAATTAGACAGAATTAGCGTAGAGAGCGTGAAAATAGCCCAGCATCGAAGCCGTTTGTAGGCCTGATAAGCGCAATTTGTAGGCCTGATAAGCGCAGCGCCATCAGGCATCTGCCCCCATTGCCGGATGGCGGCTCGCGCCTTATCCGGCCTACGCAAATACCGGGATCAGTTGTCGTTGTTGGCCTGATAAGCGCAGCGCCATCAGGCATTTGCATCCATCGCCGGATGGCGGCTCTCGCCTTATCCGGCCTACGCAAATACCGGGATCAGTTGTCGTTGTTGGCGAGGAAAAGCAAAAACCCCGCCGAGGCGGGGTTTTTTAAGAGGTGAAACTGACCGATAAGCCGGGTTCTGTCGTGGACAGTCATTCATCTAGGCCAGCAATCGCTCACTGGCTCAAGCAGCCTACCCGGGTTCAGTACGGGCCGTACCTTGTGAACCCCTATTTGGCCTTGCTCCGGGTGGAGTTTACCGTGCCGCGAACTGTTGCCAGACGCGCGGTGCGCTCTTACCGCACCCTTTCACCCTTACCTGATCCCGCTTGCGCGGGCCATCGGCGGTTTGCTCTCTGTTGCACTGGTCGTAGGCTTGCGCCTCCCAGGCGTTACCTGGCACCCTGCCCTATGGAGCCCGGACTTTCCTCCCCTCCGCCCGTCTCCCCCGAAGAGGACGACGACGAAGCGGCGACTGTCTGGTCAGCTTCGGCGCGCAGTATAGAGGGTTTGCGCCCGCGTGTCACCCTTCCATCGACATTCCCACCGCCAGCGTCGCCGCGATATTTCGCGAGGCACGGTAAATGTTGTCAAACGCGCCGCGAAACGCCTCCTCCAGCGTGCCAATCGTGGTCAACACACTGAACACCGCGTCGATACCGTACTGATGCACCACGCCGACATCGCTGGTCAAACTGCCGGCGATACCAATCACCGGCTTATGGTATTTTTTCGCTACTTGCGCCACGCCCACCGGCACTTTGCCGTGAATGCTCTGGCTGTCGATGCGCCCTTCGCCCGTCACTACCAGCGTGCAGTCGTGGATATGCTCCTCCAGATTGAGCGCCTGGGTAACAATCTCAATGCCACTGCGCAGTTCCGCACCGAGAAACGCCATCAGCGCCGCCCCCATACCGCCCGCCGCGCCCGATCCCGGAACACGCTTCACATCGATATGCAGATCTTTTTTGATCACCTCGGCAAAGTGATCCAGGCTGCGCTCCAGTTCGACGATCATCGCTTCTGTCGCCCCCTTTTGCGGGCCGAATATACGCGATGCGCCGCTCTCGCCGGTGAGCGGGTTGGTCACATCGCAGGCCACGCGGATCGTACACTCCCGCAAGCGCGGATCGAGGCCAGAGAGATCAATATGATTGAGGCCGATCAGGCTACCGCCGCCGTGACCAATCTCTTTGCCGTTGGCATCCATAAGACGCGCACCCAGTGCCTGCACCATACCGGCCCCGCCGTCGTTAGTGGCGCTGCCGCCGATGCCGATGATAATGTTGCTCGCGCCCTTATTCAGCGCCTGCAAAATAAGCTCCCCGGTGCCGCGCGACGTGGTAATTAACGGATTACGTAATTGAGGCGCGACCAGTGCCAGCCCGCTTGCCGCCGCCATCTCAATAAAAGCGGTCGCGCCATCGCCCGAGCTTCCCCAGCAGGCCTCAACCGGCTCGCCCAGCGGGCCGGTCACGCGGGCGGTATGCATAGCGCCCTGCGTGGCGGCGATCATGGCTTCAACGGTACCTTCACCGCCATCCGCGACAGGAACAGAGACATAGTGCGCATCGGGAAAGATCTCCCGAAATCCTTTTTCTATTGCCTGCGCGACCTGCGTCGCAGAGAGGCTTTCTTTATAAGAGTCTGGGGCGATTACGATTTTCATAGTGGTGAGCCTGGTCAAGCCGCGCACGTCACCCTGCACGCGAAAGGAAGCCTGCAGAAGTGGATATCAAGAGAAGCAAGGGCGCGCCTGCGCCCTTTCTGATTAACGAGTGACTTCGACTTTCGCCAGTTTCTCGTAGTAGCACGCCAGCGCGCTGTGATCGGAGGTGCCCATGCCGTCTGCACGCAGCGCCTGCATCATCTCCATCACCGCGGCGGTCAGCGGCAGCTGCGCGCCCACGCCGTGGGAGGTATCCAGCGCATTTGCCAGATCTTTGATATGCAGATCGATACGGAAACCCGGTTTGAAGTTGCGATCCATCACCATCGGCGCTTTCGCCTCCAGCACCGTGCTGCCCGCAAGGCCACCGCGGATCGCCTGGAAGACCAGATCCGGGTTAACGCCCGCTTTGGTCGCCAGGGTTAAGGCTTCCGACATCGCGGCAATATTGAGCGCCACAATCACCTGGTTTGCCAGTTTGGTGACGTTCCCCGCGCCAATATCACCGGTATGCACCACCGATCCCGCCATCGCTTTCATCAGGTCGTAGTGCTTATCAAACACGGCTTTATCGCCGCCAACCATCACGGAGAGCGTGCCGTCGATCGCTTTGGGTTCGCCCCCACTGACCGGCGCATCCAGCATCTCCACGCCTTTCGCTTTCAGCGCTTCGCTGATTTCACGGCTTGCCAACGGCGCAATGGAGCTCATGTCGATCAGCACCGTGCCCGCTCTCGCCCCTTCAATAATGCCGCCTTCACCCAGTGCCACCTCTTTTACATGCGGCGAGTTCGGCAGCATGGTGATGATGACATCACACTGCTCGGCGATGGCTTTGGCATTGCTCGCGGTTTCTGCTCCGGCGGCGACCAGCTCGCCCACCGCGTCACTGTTGCGGTCGACGACCACCAGTGAGTAACCGGCTTTGATGAGGTTTTTACTCATGGGTTTACCCATGATGCCGAGGCCAATGAAACCGACTTTCATCGTCATAATTGCGTCTCTCTCTTTAAGGTGGTGAGGTTATTTTTTAAAGGCGTCGGCGAGTCTCTGCGTCGCCGCACGGAATACGCCCAGATCGCTGCCGACGGCAACCACGGTCGCGCCCCACTCCAGGTAACGACGCGCGTCTGCCTCAGCCGGCGCCAGAATGCCACTCGGTTTGTTGTGCGCCTTCGCGCGGGCGAAAATATGCTGAATCGTGCGCTGCACTTCCGGGTGCGCAGCGTTGCCGAGGTAACCGAGTGTCGCCGCAAGGTCGCTTGGCCCGACAAACACGCCGTCCACACCGTCGGTCGAGAGGATCGCGTCGAGGTTATCGACGCCCGCCTGGCTCTCTATCTGCACCAGAATCGAGATATTGGCGTTGGACTGACGGAAGTAGTCCGGCACGGTGCCGAACATATTGGCGCGGTGCGATACGGAGACGCCGCGAATGCCTTCCGGCGGATAGCGGGTCGCCGCTACGGCCAGCAACGCATCCTCTTCACTCTCGACGAAGGGAATCAGGAAGTTATAGAAACCGATATCGAGCAGGCGCTTAATGATCACCGCATCGTTGGTCGGCACGCGCACAACCGGCGCGCTGACGCTGCCTTTGAGCGCCATCAGCTGCGGTACAAAAGTGAGCACGTCATTGGGCGCGTGTTCGCCGTCGAGCAGCAGCCAGTCGAAACCCGCCAGCCCCAGCACTTCCGTGCTGATATGGCTACCCAGCGCGGACCAGCAGCCAATCTGAACCTGCTGCGCGGCCAGGGCGGCCTTGAATTTGTTAGGGAAGATATCGTTAGTCATCTTTTGTACCTTAAATGTGTTGGTGCTTATTTCTTCAGTTCCATACGTTTGATGTCGCCGACGACAAACAGGTAACAGACCATCATCATCAGGGCTGAACAGCCGACGAATACCAGCGCACCGTTGAAGGAGTGCAACTCTTTTACCATGTAGCCGATAACCAGCGGCGTCGCGATAGAGGCCACATTACCAAAGACGTTAAACACGCCGCCGCACAGGCCGACAATCTCTTTTGGCGCAACGTCGGAAATCACCGGCCAGCCGAGCGCACCAAAACCTTTGCCGAAGAAGGCCAGCGCCATCAGCGCGACCACCAGCGCGGTATTGTCGGTGTAGTTACAGAGGATAATGCTGGAGGCGAGCAGCATCCCCATCACGATTGGCACTTTACGCGCCACGGTCAGGGATGAGCCACGTTTAATCAGGTAATCGGAGAAGAGCCCGCCCAACACGCCGCCGACAAAGCCGCACAACGCCGGGATGGAAGCCACAAAGCCCACTTTGAGGATCGACATCCCCTTCTCCTGCACCAGGTAGATGGGAAACCAGGTGAGGAAGAACCAGGTAATAGTGTTGAGGAAGTACTGACCAAAGAAGATGCCCAGCATCATACGGTTGCTCAGCAACTGCTTGATGTAATCGAGCTTCGGCCCGGCTTTCTTGTCGTCGCCCGCTTTTTTGTGGTCCATATCAACCACCGCGCCGTTCGCCGCAATGTATTCCAGCTCTTCGCGGGTCATACGCGGATGGTCGGTTGGGTTATGCACAAATTTCACCCACGCGAAGGTCAACACAAAACCGATCCCGCCCATGACGGTAAAGACGTGCTCCCAGCCCCAGGCGTAGGTCAGCCAGCCGAGCAGCGGCGAGAAGAGTGCCAGCGAGAAGTATTGCGCCGAGTTGAAGAGTGCCGAGGCGGTGCCGCGCTCCTTCGCCGGAAACCATGCCGCAACGATGCGCGCATTCGCCGGAAAGGAGGGCGCTTCAGAAAAACCGAGCATAAAGCGCATGATAAACATCGACACCCCGGCCCAGGCGAGGGGGAATACATCGACGAAACCCTGCAAGAAAGTGAAGAGCGACCAGAAAAAGAGGCTGTAGGTGTAGACGCGTTTGGAGCCGAAGCGGTCGAGCAGCCAGCCGCCGGGGATCTGCATCAGCAGGTAGGCCCAGCCGAAGGCGGAGAAGATGTAACCCATCGAGACGGAATCGAGTTGTAGCTCTTTGGCGACATCGGTTCCGGCAATAGAGAGCGTGGCACGGTCAGCGTAGTTGACTGCGGTGACAATAAATATAATCAGCAAAATTAAATAACGGGTAGGAATCGCCCGTTTTGCTTCGACGGTTTGTTCAATAGCCATTTTAATTTCCTCGGACACCGCTAACTTTTAAATATATTTATTTGGGTGGTTTATCTGATGGTATTTAACGACTTAGAGTTAATTCAGATAACAGATACAGAGATTTAATTAGCCCTCAGTATAAGCAGCGCCGGGAGAGCACACATTGTAATCTTGCTCAATTTTTTAACTATTCCAAAAGAATATTTTGAGCATATGCCCATAAAGCTGGGCGCTGATGCACACTTCTTGCATTATGCCGCCGCGCAGGGTGCGGCCCGGCGTTAATAAGTGATATGTGTCACATTTTAATGATTGAACACCTGACATTCTTATTTCCAGTAAACAAGAATTTTCTTGCTGATATTAATTCCAGAGTAAAGAACGGGTTTCTCTATTGTGAGTGATGCAGCGTACAGTGAGCGGGAGATAAATTAATAATGTCCGACATTGAAATAAGAGAGCAAGTGCCTGGCGCATTTTATATTAAGGTTCACGACACCGATAATGTCGCGATTATCGTTAACGACAACGGCTTAAAAGCCGGCACCCGTTTCCCGGATGGTCTGGAGTTGATTGAGCATATTCCGCAGGGGCATAAAGTCGCGCTGGTCGATATTCCTCATCACGGCGAGATCGTGCGCTATGGCGAAGTGATCGGCTACGCCGTGCGCCCGATCCCGCGCGGCAGCTGGATCGATGAATCCCTCGTTGAGCTGCCGACGGCCCCTCCGCTCAACACCCTGCCGCTGGCAACCAAAGTTCCCGAACCCTTGCCGCCACTGGAGGGGTACACCTTCGAAGGCTACCGCAATGCGGATGGCAGCGTCGGCACAAAAAACCTGCTCGGCTTAACCACCAGCGTGCACTGCGTCGCTGGCGTGGTGGATTATGTGGTGAAGCTGATTGAGCGCGATCTGCTGCCAAAATACCCGAATGTCGACGGCGTGGTTGGCCTTAATCACCTTTACGGCTGCGGCGTGGCGATTAACGCCCCGGCGGCGGTGATCCCAATTCGCACTATTCACAACATCTCCCTCAACCCGAACTTCGGCGGTGAAGTGATGGTGATTGGCCTCGGCTGTGAAAAATTACAGCCGGAACGGCTGCTACAGGGGACGGATGATGTGCAGGCAATCCCGGCTGACGGCACCAGCATTGTACGTTTGCAGGATGAGCACCATGTGGGCTTCCGCTCGATGGTGGATGACATTCTGCAAGTCGCCGAGCGGCATCTGATCAAACTCAACCAGCGTAAACGCGAAACCTGCCCGGCGTCGGAACTGGTAGTCGGCATGCAGTGCGGCGGCAGCGACGCCTTCTCCGGCGTGACCGCTAACCCGGCGGTGGGCTTTGCTTCCGATCTGCTGATCCGCTGCGGCGGCACGGTGATGTTCTCGGAAGTGACGGAAGTGCGCGACGCGATCCACCTGCTCACCCCCCGCGCTATCAACGAAGAGGTGGGCAAACGCCTGCTTGAAGAGATGGCCTGGTACGATAACTACCTCGACCTTGGCAAAACCGACCGCAGCGCTAACCCGTCGCCCGGAAACAAAAAGGGCGGGCTGGCTAACGTGGTGGAAAAAGCGCTGGGCTCGATTGCCAAATCAGGCAAGAGCGCCATCTCCGAGGTGCTCTCCCCCGGCCAGCGCCCGACTAAACGCGGCCTGATCTACGCCGCCACGCCGGCCAGTGATTTCGTGTGCGGCACCCAGCAGGTTGCCTCCGGCATTACCGTGCAGGTCTTTACCACCGGTCGCGGCACACCCTATGGGCTGATGGCGGTACCGGTGATCAAAATGGCGACCCGTACCGAGCTGGCAAACCGCTGGTATGACTTAATGGATATTAATGCGGGCACCATTGCCACCGGCGAAGAGAGCATTGAAGAGGTGGGCTGGAAGCTGTTCCACTTTATTCTCGATGTCGCCAGCGGGCGTAAAAAAACCTTTTCCGATCAATGGGGATTGCATAACCAGCTGGCAGTGTTTAACCCGGCGCCGGTCACCTGATCCTCGCAAGAAGATGTATAAACCTCACCCTTAGCATGGCTCCGGCCATGCTTTTTTTTGCCCCTCTCCCTTTCATTCTCTTTCCCTCCCTTTCGAAAGTTTCGCTTTTACGATTCAAATCACAAAAAAGCATTCCGAAAGACTATATCTTCTTTCGAAGAAAATAAACGAAAGGGTTCGGAGGCAGGATGTTTATCATTTCCACCAAAACCATGCTCAGTAAGGCGCAGCGCGAAGGCTACGCGGTGCCTGCTTTTAATATCCATAACCTCGAAACGCTTCAGGTTGTCGTTGAGACTGCCGCCGAGTTGCGCTCACCGCTGATTGTAGCGGGTACACCAGGGACCTTTAGCTACGCCGGGATCGGCAATATTGTTGCCATTGCCGCCGATCTGGCAAAAACCTACAACCAACCGCTGGCGATCCACCTCGATCACCATGAAGAGCTTGCCGATATTGAGCGCAAAGTACACGCCGGCGTGCGCTCGGTGATGATCGACGGTTCGTATCTCCCTTACGCGGAAAATGTGGCAGTGGTAAAAGCCGTTACCGACTTCTGCCATCGCTATGACGTCAGCGTTGAGGCGGAGCTGGGGCGTCTTGGCGGTCAGGAGGACGATCTGATCGTCGACGCCAAAGACACGCGCTTTACCAATCCGCAGCAGGCGCAGGATTTTATCGAAAAGACGGGTATCGACTCACTTGCGGTGGCGATCGGTACCGCGCACGGCCTCTACAGTGAGGAGCCAAAGCTCGACTTCGATCGGCTGGCGGAGATTCGCCAGGCCGTCGAGGTTCCGCTGGTGTTACACGGTGCTTCCGGCCTGCCTGCGGCCGATATTCGCCGCGCTATCGGCCTTGGCGTCTGCAAGGTCAACGTCGCCACCGAACTCAAAATCGCCTTTTCCGATGCGCTTAAGGCGTACCTGCTCTCGCACCCGAATGCCAGCGATCCGCGCCACTACATGGTTCCGGCCAAAGCCGCCATGAAAGAGGTGGTACGCAAAGTCATCCACGATTGCGGCTGTGAAGGGAAGCTGTAAGCCCACCCATTTAACCGGAGAATCACGTGAAAGAGATTATTGCCCGCCATAAAGCGGGAGAGCACCTTGGTATCTGTTCCGTCTGCTCGGCCCATCCGTTAGTGATTGAAGCCGCGCTGCGCTTCGATTTGCATACGAATAACAGCGTGCTGATCGAAGCGACATCCAACCAGGTTAACCAGTTTGGCGGCTATACCGGCATGCAGCCGGCCGATTTCCGCGACTTTGTCTATGCCATTGCCCACGAGGTCGGCTTCCCGCTGGAGCGGCTGATCCTCGGTGGCGATCATCTCGGGCCTAACTGCTGGCAGAACGAGCATGCCGACGCGGCGATGGAGAAAGCGATCGCGCTGATCGAAGCTTACGTTGCCGCCGGGTTTAGCAAGATCCACCTTGATGCCTCAATGTCCTGCGCGGACGATCCCGTTCCGCTGGATCCGCAGGTGGTGGCAGAGCGCGCCGCGCGCCTGTGTCTGGCTGCGGAGCAGACGGCAAGCGAGGCGCAGAAAAAGGCGCTGACCTATGTCATCGGCACGGAAGTACCGGTGCCGGGCGGCGAGGCCAGCAGCATCAGCGCGGTGCACGTTACCCATGTGGAAGATGCCGCGCGCACGCTGGAAACTCACCGTGTCGCCTTCAAGGCGCTGGGGCTGGAAGCAGCGATGAAGCGGGTTATCGCCATTGTGGTTCAGCCCGGCGTGGAGTTCGATCATACGCAGGTGATTCATTATCAGCCTCAGGCCGCCGAAGCGCTTTCCGGCTGGATCCGTCAGACGCCAATGGTCTATGAGGCCCACTCGACGGATTACCAGTCCCGCCACGCCTATCGCGCGCTGGTACGCGATCATTTCGCCATCCTGAAAGTTGGCCCGGCGCTGACCTTTGCCCTGCGCGAAGCGATTTTCGCCCTCGCGCAGATGGAAAACGAGCTGATTGCTCCAGAGAGTCGTAGCCGGGTGCTGGAGGTGATTGACGAAGTGATGCTCAACGAGCCGGACTACTGGAAGAAGTATTACCACCCCACCTGGAGCCAGGCGATGGTCGATATCCACTTCAGTCTCTCTGACCGCATCCGCTACTACTGGCCCCACCCGCGCATCCGCCAGGCGGTGGAAAAACTGCTCGCGAATCTCGACACCGTCAGGCTGCCGCTGGGGCTGATTAGCCAGTTTATGCCTCTACAACTGGAACGCGCGTCGCTAAACGAGATAGTCACAACGCCACGCAGCTTGATTATTGACAAAATACAGGACGTATTGCGTGTCTATCGCTACGGATGCGCCCCTGAAACTGCCTGTTAAGCGGAGTGTGTATGAGCCAACTGTTTGTCCGAACCGGAGTGGATTTTACCTCGCGCCAGCAACTGCTGGCACACATTGGCGAGGAGATGCTGGCAAAAGGCGTCGTCCATGAAAGCTACCCCGCCGCGCTGCTGGCGCGCGAGGAAAACTACCCAACCGGCATCGCGCTGGAGCGTCATGGGATCGCCATTCCCCACTGCGAGGCGAGCCACGCCCTCTCACCGGCGCTCTATCTGATTCGTCCGCGCAAACCTATTTTTTTTCAACAGGCTGATGATGATGGCGACGTTGCCGCATCGCTGATTATTGCCCTGATTGTTGAAAACCCGGCGGCGCAGCTGACGCTACTGAGAAAACTGTTTAGTGAGCTACAAAACCCGAACACGCTGGACGCACTGCTGAACGCCGCGGATGACGATCTGGCGAGATGTTTTCGGGAGACGATCCTGGAGCCTGAAACGTGCGGACAGGCTTAATAACATACTGATAATAAAAAGGAGTACCCTATGAAACGTAAAGTGATTGTCGCCTGCGGCGGTGCGGTCGCCACCTCCACGATGGCGGCAGAAGAGATCAAAGAGCTGTGCGATACGCACCACATCGAACTCGATCTTGTGCAGTGTCGGGTAAATGAGATCGAAACCTATATGGACGGCGCGGATCTCATCTGCACCACCGCAAAAGTGGATCGCGCCTTCGGCGATATTCCTGTTGTGCACGGTATGCCCTTCGTTTCGGGAGTGGGCATTGAGGCGCTACAGCAAAAAATCCTGACCATTCTCGTGGGGTAACGCTATGTTTAGCGAAATAATGCGCTATATCCTCGACTTAGGTCCTACCGTTATGCTGCCGGTGGTGATCATTATTTTCTCGAAGCTGCTGGGAATGAAACTCGGCGACTGCTTTAAATCCGGTCTGCATATTGGCATCGGCTTTGTCGGCATTGGCCTGGTGATCGGTCTGATGCTCGACTCAATCGGCCCAGCGGCTAAAGCCATGGCGGAGCATTTCCAGATCAACCTTCAGGTCATTGATGTTGGCTGGCCCGGATCGTCACCGATGACATGGGCATCGCAAATTGCGCTGGTTGCCATCCCTGTCGCTATCGCCGTGAATATCATCATGCTGGTAACGCGCATGACGCGCGTGGTCAACGTGGATATCTGGAATATCTGGCACATGACCTTTACCGGCGCGATGCTGCATCTCGCCACTGGCTCTTACTGGATTGGCATCCTTGGCGTGACGGCGCACGCGGCGTTCGTCTATAAACTGGGCGACTGGTTTGCCAAAGATACGCGGGACTTCTTTGGCCTCGAAGGCATCGCCATTCCCCATGGCACCTCTGCCTGGCTGGGGCCGGTTGCCGTGCTGGTGGACACCCTCATTGATAAAATCCCGGGCCTCAGGCGTATTCATTTCAGCGCCGATGATATTCAGAAACGCTTTGGGCCGTTCGGTGAACCGGTCACCGTCGGTTTTGTAATGGGGATTGTGATTGGGCTGCTGGCCGGTTATGACCTGAAAGGCGTACTGCAACTGGCAGTCAAAACCGCGGCCGTGATGCTGCTAATGCCGCGAGTGATCAAACCGATTATGGATGGCCTGACGCCAATCGCGAAACAGGCGCGTAAACGTCTGCAGGCGAAGTTCGGCACCCAGGAGTTCTTGATCGGCCTCGATCCGGCGCTGCTGCTGGGCCATACCTCGGTGGTCTCCGCCAGCCTGATCTTTATCCCCCTGAGCATTCTGATTGCGGTGCTGGTGCCGGGTAACCAGGTGCTGCCATTCGGTGACCTGGCGACCATTGGTTTCTTTGTGGCGATGGCTGTTGCGGTGCATCAGGGCAACCTGTTCCGCACGCTGATCTCCGGAGTCATTATTATGAGCATGACCCTATGGATCGCCACGCAAACCATCGGCCTGCATACGCAGCTGGCCGCCAACGCTGGCGCGCTAAAAGCGGGCGGGATGGTGGCCTCGATGGACCAGGGCGGTTCTCCGGTCACCTGGCTGCTCATTCAACTCTTTACCTGGCAAAATCTGGTCGGTTTCGTGGTTATCGCCGCGATTTACCTGACCGGTGTCCTGCTTACCTGGCGCAGAGCGCGCCACTTTAAAGCGGCAGAGAAAGCGGCAGCCACGCCGGAAAGCCAGCCCGCATCGTGATCGTTGGGGAGCGTTCGCTCCCCTGTTACATCCTGGAGAGTGTTATGAAATCAGTGGTTATTCATGCTGAGGGCAACGTCTGCGTTGAAGATCGCCCCGAACCTCAGTTGCAGCATGAGGATGAAGTGAAGGTGAGAGTAGTCAGCTCCGGCCTGTGCGGCTCAGATATTCCGCGCATCTTCGCTAACGGCGCGCATTTCTACCCCATTACCCTTGGGCATGAGTTCAGCGGTTATGTCGAAGCCTGTGGCCCGGCGGTCACCGATCTGCACGCTGGCGACGCCGTGGCCTGCGTGCCGTTGCTGCCCTGCTTTGACTGCCCTGCCTGCCGCCGGGATTACTACTCGCTGTGCAAACGCTATCAGTTTATCGGCTCGCGCTGCGACGGCGGCAATGCCGAATACATTGTCGTTAAGCGGCCCAACCTGGTTCGCTTACCTGCGGATCTGCCCATTGAAGATGGGGCGTTTATTGAACCGATAACCGTTGGCCTGCACGCGTTTCACCTCGCCGCTGGCTGTAAAGATAAAAACGTGGTGATCGTCGGGGCTGGCACTATCGGGCTGCTGGCAATGCAGTGTGCACGAGCCTTAGGGGCGAAAAGCGTCACCGCCATTGATATCAACCCTGACAAATTAGCGCTGGCTTCTGCGCTTGGTGCCACCCGCACCTTTAACAGCCGCGAGCAGAGCGCGGCTGACATACTCGCCGGGCTGGAGGCAGAGTGCTTCGATCAGCTTGTGCTGGAAACGGCTGGCACACCACAAACGGTTTCGCTGGCCATCGAAATTGCCGGGCCGCGTGCGCAGGTAGCGCTGGTAGGGACGCTGCATGACGAACTCACGCTTACTGCTACAGTATTTGGGCTGATTTTGCGTAAAGAGTTGACGCTTATCGGCAGCTGGATGAACTACTCTGGCCCCTGGCCTGGGGAGGAGTGGCATACCGCGGCGCGCCTGCTCACGGAAAAACGTCTCGCCCTCGAGCCGCTGATTGCTCATCGTGGTGACCCCGAAAGCTACGCGCGCGCGGTACAGGCGCTGAATGGCAAACCGATGCAGGGAAAAATACTGCTGCGCCTTGATTAAACGACAGAGCCAGCAACCTGCGCTGGCTCACATTTCCTTTCGAAAGTTAACGTTCACGTTTCACAAACCTTCGATTACACTACGGGGAGTTAATTCGCAGGCAAATCAAAATGAACTCATTTGAACGAAGGAATAAGATCGTCGATCTGGTGAATGCGCAGGGAAGTGTGCTGGTCATTGACCTCTCGAATAGCTTTGGGATTTCAGAAGTCACTATCCGCGCCGATCTCCGGCTGCTGGAAGAGAAAGGTCTGGTGACGCGCTTTCACGGCGGCGCAGCGAAACCGGGCAGCTACATGCTCGACAGCGAAAATCAGGAAGTGGTGCTGGAAGATCGCTACAAACTGGCGAGCGATCCGAAGAAGCGTATCGCTCAGGCAGCGGCGGCGATGATCGATGAGGGGATGACGATTATCCTCGACAGCGGCAGCACCACCATGCTGATTGCCGAAGCGTTGGCGAAAAAAAGCAATATCACCGTTATTACCAATAACCTCCCCGCCGCGTTTGCCCTGTCGGAAAACAAGGACATCACACTGGTAGTGTGTGGCGGCACCTTGCGGCATAAAACCCATTCGATGCACGGCACGATTGCAGAGCGATCGCTACAGGGTATCAGCGCCGATATCATGTTTGTCGGTGCAGATGGCATCGATCCGACCCATGGCATCACCACCTTTAATGAAGGCTACTCCATCAGCAGTGTCATGGCAGCGGCGGCGCATAAGGTTGTGGCAGTGGTGGACGCCAGCAAATTTAACCGCCGCGGCTTTAATCAGGTACTGCCAATGGAGAAGATCGACTGCGTGATCACCGACGAGGGGATTGGTGAGAAAGAGAAAGCGGCTTTACGAAAACTGGGTAAGGAACTTCGGGTGGTTTAATACCCTGCTGGCGTTGCAAGCGGGCTGCTGTCACGTTACCTGCCAGTAGCCCCCTTTCTTCGCACCGACACGTAGCAGCTTTCCCTTTTGCTGTAACGATTGCAGGTAGCGCTCCACCGTGCGTGCGCTCACCGCCAGTTCGCTGGCGAGCGCCTTTGCAGAGAGATCAGGCCGTCTGTTAAGCAGGCTTAATACCGCGCGCTCCGCCTCGCTGCAGGATAAAATTTGTTCCGACATCTCTTCCGACACGTTATCCGACAAGGTAAATGACGGATTAAGCCCCTCGATCAACGCCGCGTTGACCGCCGAGAGCATAAAGGCGACGAACGCCGTACAGTCACTGGCTTTATCGCACTCTCCGAGCACCTGGTAATAGCGGTCTTGCTGGTAATGAATGATGGTTTCTACCGGCAGCCAGGCCAGTTCGGAGCGCCACTCGCTAAGGATAAGCGTCTGCCATAAACGGCCCATGCGTCCATTACCATCGGCAAAGGGGTGAATAAATTCAAATTCGTAATGGAAAACTGAACTGGCGACTAACGGATGCAAATCCGTGGTGGCGTGCCATTCCAGAAGCTCATCCATAAGGTGCGCAACCCGTGAGGCGGGCGGCGCCATATGGATTAACTGCGTTTCACGATAGATACCGACATTGCCGCGCCGAAAATGGCCGGGATTATCCACAAGACCAAACGTAAGCAGGCGATGCGCTTCCAGCAAGTCGGCAACACGTCCGCTTTTCCAGCGAGTCATGGACTCATAGGCGTTTATCGCATTGCGCACTTCCTGAATATCTTTTGCCGGTGCCAGCACGCGCTTCCCTTCCAGCACAGCGGTAACCTGCTCTGTCGTCAGGCTGTTATGCTCAATCGCCAGCGAAGCCTGAATAGTACGAATTCGGTTATTCTTGCGCAGTAGTGGTGAAGAGCGCCCGGATTGCGCCGCCCAGTGCCCCAGCAACTCCGCGATCTCAACGACCTGATTGAGGATCGCGGCGGTGATGGTAAAGGGAGGCACATAGCGGCTCATCGGTGTTACCCCTGGTTAGCCAGTGCGTACTTATAGAGGGCGTTTTTCTTCACGCCGTGGATTTCTGCGGCCAGCGCGGCGGCTTTTTTCAGCGGCAGTTCGGCTTGCAGCAGCGCCAGCGTGCGCAGCGCATCGGCGGGTAGTGCGTCCTCCTGCGCTTTATGGCCTTCGACAATCAGCACCATCTCGCCTTTGCGGCGGTTCTCATCCTCTTTCACCCATGCCAGCAGCTCGCCAACCGGCGCGCCCTGAATGCTCTCCCAGGTTTTGGTCAGCTCGCGCGCCAGCACCACGTAACGGGAGGGGCCCCAAACCGCAACCATATCCTCCAGGCTCTCCAGCAGGCGATGGGTCGATTCGTAGAAAATCAGCGTGCGTGGCTCGGCCTCAATCGCTTTAAGCGCGTCGCGGCGACCTTTAGATTTCGCCGGGAGAAAGCCTTCATAACAGAAGCGATCGGAGGGCAACCCTGCCGCACTGAGGGCGGCAATCGCCGCGCAGGGGCCAGGCAGGGGCACAACGCGAATGCCGGCTTCGCGGCAGGTACGCACCAGGTGATAGCCGGGATCGTTAATCAGCGGCGTGCCCGCATCCGAGACGAGGGCAATGTTCTGTCCCTCTTTCAGCTTCGCCACCAGCATTTGCGCTTTTTGCTGCTCGTTATGGTCGTGAAGGGCAAACATCCGCGCGTTGATGGCGAAATGTTGCAGCAGTAAACCGGTGTGGCGGGTATCCTCAGCGGCAATCAAATCAACGTCTTGCAACACGGTTAATGCGCGTTGGGTAATATCAGCCAAATTCCCGATGGGAGTAGGTACAATGTAAAGCTGACCTTGAGAATTCTCCGCCGATTCGTGTTGTTTCATTGTTTCATCCGTATTGCCGATTTAATATTGAGCACTGCGTAAAAAATATCACTGGATACAGTATGCTACCGTCAAAATTTCTTCGTTCGAAAGCCACGCGCTGCCTGCCTGTGGTGCTGGCCGCCCTGCTGTTCGCGGGCTGCGGCACACAGTCAACAGACCAGAGCACCTCGCATATGGAGGGCTCAGCGCAGGCTGATTCTGCCTACTACCTGCATCAGATGCAGCAAAGCACAGATGATAGCAAGACCAACTGGCAATTACTCGCCATTCGTGCACTGCTCAAAGAGGGCAAAACCCAGCACGCCGACGAGCTGTTTGGTCAGTTGCCGCAGGATCTGAACGATACGCAGCGTAAAGAGTACGCGCTGCTCGCCGCCGAAATGAAGCTGGCGCAGCGTGATGTAGCTGGTGCGCAGGCGCTGCTTGATAAGATCGATCCCGCTGAGCTTGAGAAGAATCAGCAGGCGCGTTACTGGCAGATCGCCATTGCCGCCGCACAGGGTAAACCCTCCCTGACGCTGCTGCGCGCTCTTATCGCCCGCCAGCCGCTGCTGACGACGCCGGAAGAGCAGCAGAAAAATATTGATGCCACCTGGCAGGCGCTCTCCTCCATGACCCAGGATCAGGCGAGAACGCTGGTGATCAACGCCGATGAAGTGACACTACAGGGCTGGCTCGATCTGCAGCGTATGTGGTTCGACAACCGCAACGATGCCAAAATGCTGAAAGCCGGTATCAGCGACTGGCAGACCCGCTACCCGCAGAACCCGGCGGCGAAAATGCTGCCGACTCAGCTCTCCAATTTGCAAAATTTCAAACCGGCATCGACCAGTAAAATTGCCCTGCTGCTGCCGTTAAACGGCCAGGCGGCGGTGTTTGGTCGCGCTATTCAGCAGGGTTTTGAAGCGGCGAAAAATGGCGCTTCGCCGGTCTCCGGCCCGGCTGTTCCACAGCAGGTAGCGCAAGCGGCCACCTCTGACGTGGTAAGCCCTTCGCAGGCGAATGTTGCCGACCTGACCAGTGGCGAGGCACAGCCGAACGTTGCTGTACCGACTGCCCAGCCGGTACAGGCACCGGATAGCGCGGCGCAAAGCGCCCCTGCCGATGAAACGCAGCCTGCGGAAAATGCACAGCAGCCAGCCGCCAATAACGAGCAGCCTGCTGAAAGCGCGCAGCAAACGCCTGCGGCGACGGCACCACAAACCACGCCATCTCAGCCCGTCGCCGTTACCGCCCAATCTAACTCGGGAGCGGAGCTGAAAATCTATGACACCAGCGCGCAGCCGATGGATCAGATTCTTAACCAGGTGCAGCAGGATGGCGCAAGCATCGTCGTCGGCCCGCTGTTGAAAAACCATGTTGAAGAGTTGATGCGCAGCCATACCACGCTCAATGTGCTGGCGCTTAACCAGCCGGAGCAGGTCGAGAACCGCCCGAACATCTGCTACTTCGCCCTGTCGCCGGAAGATGAAGCCCGCGACGCGGCGCGCCATATTCACGATCAGGGGCGTCAGGCACCGCTGCTGCTGATCCCGCGCAGTGCGCTGGGCGATCGCGTCAGCACCGCGTTTGCTGACGAGTGGCAGAAAATCGGCGGCGGCGTTGTGCTGGCGCAGAAATTTGGTTCCACCGCCGAGCTGCGTATGGGGCTGAACGGCCGCTCCGGCATCTCAATGACCGGCAGCCCGGTCTCCGCTAGCCTGCCACAGCAGCAGGGCGTAACCATTGGCGGCCTCAATATTCCGGCACCGCCGAGCGATGCGCAGATTAGCGGCGGCGGCAAAGTTGATGCGGTCTATATTTTGGCGACGCAGGATGAAATTGCGCTGATCAAACCGATGATCACCCTACGCACCGGCAGCCAGAGCGGTGTGATGCTCTACGCCAGCTCGCGCAGCGCGCAGGGCGGCGCAGGGCCGGACTTCCGCCTTGAGATGGAAGGGCTGCAATACAATGAGATCCCGATGCTCGCAGGCGCGAATCCTTCCCTGATGCAGCAAGCGCTGCGCAGTGTGAATAACGACTACTCGCTGGCGCGTCTCTACGCGATGGGCGCGGATGCATGGTCGCTGGCGAATAACTTCTCGCAAATGCGTCAGGTGCCGGGCTTTGAGCTGAACGGCAACACCGGCGACCTCACCGCCACCCAGGATTGCGTGATCAACAGGAAGTTGTCATGGCTCAAATACCAGCAGGGGCAGATCGTCCCGGCAAACTAACCCGCAAACAGAGCGGCGACGCCTGGGAGATGGAGGCTCGCCGTTTTCTGCAGAGCAAGGGATTGCGTTTTATCGCCGCCAACGTGCGCGAGCGCGGCGGCGAAATCGACCTGATTATGCGCCACGGTAGCACCACCGTCTTCGTCGAGGTGCGCTACCGCGCCTCGGCGCGTTTTGGCGGCGCGGCAAGCAGCGTAACCCTCGCCAAGCAGCGCAAACTGCTGCATACCGCCCATTTGTGGCTTGCCCGGCACAATGGGAGTTTTGATACTGTGGATTGCCGGTTTGATGTGGTAGCCTTCACCGGAAATGACGTTGAGTGGCTACAGAACGCCTTTGGCGGCCACGCATAATTGCTCAATCATAGGGATTACCGTGCTCGAACGAATTAAAGTCTGCTTTACGGAAAGCATTCAAACTCAAATTGCAGCTGCGGAAGCGCTGCCCGATGCGATTTCCCGCGCAGCCATGACAATGGTGCACTCCCTGCTCAACGGCAACAAAATCCTCTGTTGTGGCAACGGCACCTCCGCCGCCAACGCACAGCATTTTGCTGCCAGCATGATCAACCGTTTCGAAACAGAGCGCCCCAGTTTACCTGCCATTGCACTTAATACCGATAATGTGGTCTTAACCGCGATAGCGAATGACCGTCTGCATGACGAGATCTATGCCAAGCAGGTGCGCGCCCTGGGCCATAACGGCGACATTTTGCTGGCGATCTCCACCCGGGGTAACAGCCGCGATATCGTAAAAGCCGTGGAAGCGGCCGTGACGCGCGATATGTCGATCATCGCGCTGACCGGTTATGACGGCGGCGAGCTGGCTGGCCTGCTGGGCCCGCAGGATGTGGAAATTCGTATTCCTTCTCACCGCAGCGCGCGCATCCAGGAGATGCACATGCTGACGGTGAATTGCTTGTGCGATTTGATTGATAACACGCTTTTTCCTCACCAGGATGATTAAGGAGTACACATGAAGGCATTTACGCCCCTCGCAGTCCTTATTTCCGCACTGCTGCTACAGGGTTGCGTTGGCGCAGTGGTGGTCGGGTCTGCCGCCGTTGGCACCAAAGCCGCGACGGATCCCCGCACCGTGGGCACCCAGGTGGATGACGGCACCCTGGAGCTGCGCGTCAACAGCGCACTGTCTAAAGATCAGCAGTTGAAGAAAGAGGCGCGTGTTAACGTCACCGCCTATCAGGGGAAAGTGCTGTTGACCGGCCAGGCGCCGAATACCGAACTCTCTTCACGGGCGAAACAGATTGCCATCGGCGTGGAAGGCGCAACGGAAGTCTTTAACGAGATCCGTCCGGGCCAGCCGATTGGTCTGGGAACGGCTTCGTCCGATACCTGGATCACCACCAAAGTGCGCTCGCAGCTGCTTGGCAGCGACCAGGTGAAATCCTCTAACGTGAAAGTCACCACCGAGAACGGCGAAGTGTTCCTGATGGGTCTGGTGACCGCGCGTGAAGGCCAGGCCGCGGCGGATATCGCCAGCCGCGTCAGCGGCGTCAAGCACGTCACCACCGCCTTTACCCTGCTCAAATAATGAAAAAGCCCGGTATCAACCGGGCTTTTTTCTTTCACTTCACGCGTTACACCAGCGCGACAAAGCCGGTCAACATTCCGCACACCGCCACCAGCGCGGCGGTCAGCCACAGGGCTTTTGCCGGGAAGGATTTGCGCAGCATCACCAGCGACGGCAGGCTTACCGCCGGCAGCGTAATCAGCAGCGCCAGCGCAGGCGCCATGCCCATCCCTGCCAGCATCATAGTCTGCACAATCGGGATCTCGGCCGCCGTTGGAATGACAAACAGACAGCCGGCAATCGCCATCGCCACCACCCACAATACCGTGTTATCCACTGCGCCATCGGCATGGGGGAAGAGCCAGACGCGCGCTGCGCCAAGTACCAGCACCGCAAGAATATAGACCGGGATGGTGCTCCAGAAGAGCTGCCATAGCGCCCGGCCCCAGCGAGCCATAAAGCTGCCCTGCGGCTCCGGCAGCGTGATATCCACGGCTTCCGCCTGCTGCGGGCTCTCTTTAACCACGCTCTGCACAATCATCGCCACACCAAGCACCGTCACCAACCCTGCCACCAGGCGAATGGCGGCGAAGTGCCAGCCGAGGACAAAGCCCATAAACACCAGCGTGGCCGGGTTAAGCAGCGGGTTACCCATCCAGAAGGCGAGCGCACCGCCCATCGAAACACGCTGGCGACGCATACCGGCCGCGACGGGTGCCGCGCAGCAGGAGCACATCATGCCCGGTAAAGAGAAGAGCGTGCCGAGCAGCGTGCCGCGAAAGCGCTGCTGTCCGAGCGTGCGCAGCAGCCAATCACGCGGGATCAGCACCTGAATCAGCGAGCCGAGCAGCACGCCAAGCACGGCGGCTTTCCAGACGGCGAGGAAATAGACCATGGCGTAATCCAGCGCCGCCTTAAACGGGCTGGCATCAGCCTGGGCAAGAATCGATTTACCAATGCTGTGCGTCTCGGCGGCGGTGAAGGCTTTGCCGTAATAAGGCTGCCATTTCACGAACCAGAGACCAACAATAACAACAAGAAAGAACAGCGCGGGTTTCCACCATTGGATCGGTGTCGCCGCATGAGGTGAAGACTGACCAGCCATAACATGCCCCGGGGATAGTGTAGTTTTTAGCCCCGGCATAGTACGCCTGAATTGCTATTTTGCAAACGGGCTCTGAGCGGCCATCGCCCGCAGCTGGGCCGATTCGATAATCTCAACGCCGCGATTGTCGCCAGAACGCGCAGCGGCCAGCAGCGCGCGGGCGACATCCTGCGCAGCAATCGACTTCCAGTTACCCGGCAGCAGGCGAAAAAGCGGTGCCAGCAATGATTCGTTAGCGCGCTTTTTCTCACGTTCCCCAAGCAGCATCGACGGGCGCGCCAGCGTCAACGATGGCCACTGTTGAGCGGTAAGCGCCGCCTCCATCTCCCCTTTCACCCGGTTATAGAAAAAGGGCGAATGTGCATTAGCGCCCATTGAACTCACCACCAGCAGCTGTCTGGCACCCAGCCGCTGGCCGGTTAACGCCGTGTCCACCACCAGCGTGTAATCGGCCAGCACAAACGCCTCTTTGCTGCCCGCTTCGCGCCGCGTGGTGCCCAGGCAGCAGAAGACCGTATCAACCGGTTCGGTGACCTGCGCCAGCGCATCGCTGAGTTGCGGATCATGCGGATTAATGACGCCTTCGGCACTTTGCAGTGGGCGACGCGTTGGCGCAAAGATGGCGTCGACGCCCGGTTCCGCCATCAGCAACCGCAGCAGATGCCCACCCACTAAACCGGTCGCACCGGTGATTAATACCCGTTCCATCCTTTCCCCTTTACAGACGAATCTGCCTTGCAATGTCAGCCTCGTGAACCAGGCTTACGGTTACTGGTGAGTTACAGTATGGATAACTCCCTTTCTGAAGCCAAAACAACGGAGGAAGTATGAGCAAGAAAATAGCGGTCTTGATCACCGACGAGTTTGAAGATTCAGAATTCACCTCTCCGGCAGAAGCGTATCGCAAGGCCGGGCATGAGGTTGTGACGATTGAGAAAGAGGCCGGAAAAACCGTCACCGGCAAACAGGGCGAGGCAAAAGTTAAGATCGATAAAGCCATTGATGAGGTGAGCCCGGATGAATTTGACGCCCTGCTGCTACCAGGCGGCCACTCCCCTGACTCCCTGCGCGGCGATGATCGCTTTGTCACCTTTACCCGCGAGTTTGTTAACTCCGGTAAACCCGTATTCGCCATCTGCCATGGCCCACAGCTGCTGATTAGCGCTGATGTTATTCGCGGTCGCAAGCTGACGGCGGTGAAACCGATTGTGATTGATGTGAAAAACGCGGGTGCGGAGTTCTTCGACCAGGAAGTGGTAATCGATAACGATCAGCTGGTCACCAGCCGTACGCCTGACGACTTACCGGCATTTAACCGCGAAGCGCTGCGTCTACTCGGTGCCTGAGTCGCGTAACCAGTGAAATTTTTTGCCAAACCCCAGCGTGTTGTCGGTGAATTTGATTTCGCGAAGGCGAACCTCCCACATCGGGGCTGACAGCGCGCGGGCTATCGGAAAGCGTCGGTTGTAGCGTTCGCGCAGCACCGCGCTTTCCGCCTCTTCCAGCCGTTTTATCTCACCGGAAAACTGCACGCCGCGAATCAAGGCAACGCTTTTCGGCTGCCCGTTAACCGTACCGGCAACCTTAGCCTGTATGCCTGTCATCTGTGAATGGCGCGTTTTATCTTCGCTCAGCACATAGAAGGCGACGGCCTGCGGATCGTAGATATAAAACGCATTGGCGCACCAGAGTTCGCCCTCTTTTGCCACGCACCAGGTCACGACATGCTGCTTTGCCAGCCAGCGGTTAATCGCCGCAAGGGACTCCATTTTTTCTCCTTCTCATGCTATTTTTCGCCCACCTTAACACAGCGAAGATTGCCATGACGCCCTGGTTTCTCTATCTCATCCGCACGCGCGACAACCTGCTCTACACCGGTATTACGACCGATGTTGCACGGCGTTTTACGCAGCATCAAACGGGAAAGGGAGCAAAAGCGTTGCGCGGTAAGGGCGCGCTGGAACTGGTCTTTTCGGCGCAGGTTGGTGAGCGTTCGCTGGCGCTACGCCTTGAGTACCGCATTAAGCAGTTGACCAAGCACCAGAAAGAGCGCCTCGTTGCCGGAGAGGGCATCTTCGAGGCGCTACGGGAAACGCTACTGACGTCAGCGGTTAAAAGCGATTGAAGTGATCGCTGTACTCCACCAGACCACTGACGCCATTGAAGGCATCGTCAGCAAGGCGATGTACCAGGAATGCGGCTTCGCTTTGCGACCAGGCGCAGCGTAAATCGTACTGCGAGGCGCGCTCAAAGCCCAAACGCTGGTAGAAATCAGGATCGCCGAGCGTTACCGCAGCGGCGTAGCCAAATTCGTTGAGGGAATCCAGCCCTTCATAGACGAGCTGGCGGGCGATGCCCTGACCACGGTAAGCCTCGTCTACCGCCAGCGGCGCAAGCGCGACCCACTGTAACTCCTCACCTGCGACAGCGACCGGGCTAAATGCCACATAGCCCACTACCTGCCCTTCATCGTCCGTGGCAACGCATCCCAGCGTGATCAACCCGTCTTCACGCAGATCGTGCACCAGTGACGCTTCAGCCTCGCCGTTAAAACTGCGGCGCAGCAGGGCATCAATACCGGGTGCATCAATGGGAATTTCAACTCTAATCAGCATGGCTCACCTACAGAAGGTTGTGTCGTTGCAGGCGGCGCTTTCAGGCCCGCCTCAACAAAATCCGCCAGCTGTAGCAGCATCACCCGCAGGGGTTTTGGCATCTGCTCCAGCTCAATGGCGTCCATCAGGTTTTTAACATACAGCCCCAGTTCCGTGTCCCCTTCAATAAGCAGGCGACGCTGGAAGAAAAGCGTATCCGGATCCTGTTTTCGCGCGGCAATCATCAGTAAATCGCTGGCATCGGCGCTAAAGCTGACATCCGCGTCGGCAGATTCACGTACGATCATCTGCCCATCCTCAACAGAGGTATACCACGTCAGGCCAATATCACGTACCTGAATACTTAACCAGCGCCCTTCGAGAAACTCAAGCTCACCCTCCGCCAGCGCCTGTTGGAACTGCCAGCGCAGCACTTGCTCAAGTACCTGACGTTTAAGCACAAACGGCGTCAGCTTCACCGGAAAAGCAAGCAGTGACGGGCCAAGATGAACAAGCTGTGAGCGCAATTTTTCCAACACGACGATGACTCCCTGAAGTGATAATGCGGGCTATTTTGCCACAATCAGCAATGTGCATAACGGCGCACATCAACAATTACGGAATAAATGGGCAACGATTATTGCCGTCATCAATACGCATTTAACTGCCTCAAATCAAAAATTGTCGCTGACAGGTTAACTAGAATCCCAGTTCATTAACAATTCAGTGACCCTTCGGGGTACGCCCGGGCCACTGCGCCCCTGATTGCAGGAAAGACTATGGAGTTGCTCTGCCCTGCCGGGAACCTACCGGCACTGAAAGCGGCCATCGAAAACGGTGCCGATGCGGTGTATATCGGCCTGAAAGATGACACAAACGCCCGCCATTTTGCCGGACTCAACTTTACCGAGAAGAAGCTGCAGGAAGCGGTCAGTTTCGTCCACCAGCACCGCCGCAAGCTGCATATTGCTATCAACACCTTTGCGCACCCGGATGGCTATCAGCGCTGGGAGCGTGCGGTGGATATGGCGGCGCAGATTGGTGCGGACGCGCTGATTCTGGCCGACATCGCAATGCTGGAGTATGCCGCCGCGCGCTATCCGCACATCGAGCGCCACGTCTCCGTACAGGCCTCGGCGACCAACGAAGAGGCGATCCGCTTCTATCACCGTCACTTTGATGTCGCCCGCGTGGTGCTGCCGCGCGTACTCTCCATTCATCAGGTCAAACAGCTTGCCCGCGTGACGCCGGTGCCGCTGGAAGTGTTTGCCTTCGGCAGCCTCTGCATCATGGCCGAGGGGCGCTGTTACCTCTCCTCTTACCTGACCGGCGAGTCGCCGAATACCGTTGGTGCCTGCTCTCCGGCGCGCTTTGTGCGCTGGCAGCAGACGCCGCAGGGGCTGGAATCTCGCCTCAACGATGTGCTGATCGATCGCTATCAGGAGGGGGAAAACGCCGGTTACCCGACGCTGTGCAAAGGGCGTTATCGGGTGGATGGCGAGCGCTACCACGCGCTGGAGGAGCCGACCAGCCTCAATACGCTTGAGCTGCTGCCGGATCTGCTGGCGGCGAATATCGCCTCGGTGAAGATTGAAGGACGCCAGCGCAGCCCGGCGTATGTCAGCCAGGTGGCAAAGGTGTGGCGACAGGCGATCGATCGCTGCATCGCCTCCCCGCAGGATTTTGTGCCGCAACCGGCGTGGATGGAGACACTCGGTGCCATGTCAGAAGGCACCCAGACCACCCTCGGCGCGTATCACCGTAAATGGCAGTAGGTAAACCATGAAATATTCATTAGGGCCGGTGCTTTACTACTGGTCAAAAGAGACGCTTGAGGACTTTTATCAGCAGGCGGCAAACAGCCGCGCTGATGTGGTCTATCTCGGCGAAGCGGTGTGCAGCAAACGCCGCGCCACCAAAGTGGGTGACTGGCTGGCGATGGCGAAAGCGCTGGCCGACAGCGGCAAACAGGTGGTGATTTCGACGCTGGCGCTGGTGCAGGCCTCATCGGAACTCAACGAACTGAAGCGCTATGTCGATAACGGCGAGTTTCTGCTGGAGGCGAGCGATCTCGGGGTGGTGAATCTGTGCGCCGAGCGCAAGCTACCGTTTGTCGCCGGGCATGCCCTCAACTGTTATAACGCCGTTACCTTGCGCTTGCTGCTGAAACAGGGAATGGTGCGCTGGTGCATGCCGGTGGAGCTCTCCCGCGACTGGCTGGTAAACCTGCTCGATCAGTGCGACACGCTCGGTATTCGCCAGCAGTTTGAAGTCGAAGTGTTGAGCTACGGCCATCTGCCTCTCGCCTACTCTGCCCGCTGCTTTACCGCGCGCTCGGAGAATCGAGCAAAAGATGAGTGCGAAACCTGCTGCATTAAATACCCGACCGGGCGCAGCATGCGTTCCCAGGAGGATCAGCAGGTCTTCGTGCTCAACGGCATTCAGACCATGAGCGGTTATGTCTACAACCTCGGTAATGAGCTGACTTCGATGCAGGGGCTGGTCGATGTGGTACGGCTCTCGCCGATGGGGAGTGAAACCTTCACCATGCTGGAGGCGTTTAAAGCGAATGAAACCGGCAGCGCGCCACTGCCGCTGGCGTCGAACAGCGACTGCAATGGCTACTGGCGCAGGCTGCCGGGGCTGATGCTCGAGGCGTAAAAGGCTCGCTTTGTTAACAGCAATCGTCGCCCGTTCATGCAGTATGAAAGTTGCAGCTTTTCTGGCCTGACGCGGCTCCATGCGCCAGGCTGGAAGAAGACCTTCAATCTGATGACGATGCTGTAGCAAAGTGAGTGTTTATGTCTGAGAAAACCGTTGCGTTTTCGGTGCTGGATTTAGCGCCGATTCCACAAAACTCAAGCGCGCGTGACGCGTTTACCCATTCCCTCGATCTGGCGAAGCTGGCAGAGAAGCGCGGTTACGATCGCTTCTGGCTGGCGGAGCACCACAACATGACCGGGATCGCCAGCGCGGCGACGTCGGTGTTGATCGGTTACCTGGCAGCGAATACGCAAACCCTGCGTCTCGGCTCTGGCGGCGTGATGCTGCCGAACCACGCTCCGCTGGTAATTGCCGAGCAGTTCGGTACGCTGAATACGCTCTATCCGGGACGTATCGATCTCGGGCTTGGCCGCGCGCCGGGCAGCGATCAGCGCACGATGATGGCGCTGCGCCGCCATATGAGCGGCGATGTTGATAATTTCCCGCGCGATGTGAAGGAGCTGGTCGACTGGTTTGACGCCAACGATCCGAACCCGCACGTGCGCCCGGTGCCGGGTTACGGTGAGAAGATCCCGGTGTGGCTGTTAGGCTCCAGCCTTTACAGTGCGCAGCTTGCCGCCCAATTGGGTCTGCCGTTTGCCTTCGCCTCACACTTTGCGCCGGATATGCTGTTCCAGGCGCTGCATCTCTATCGCACCCAGTTCAAGCCCTCCGCGCGACTGGAAAAACCCTATGCGATGGTGTGTATCAATATTGTTGCCGCCGATAGCAACCGCGATGCGGAGTATCTCTTTACCTCGATGCAGCAGGCGTTTGTGAAGCTGCGCCGTGGTGAGACGAGCCAGCTTCCGCCGCCGATTGAGAATATGGATCACTTCTGGTCGCCGTCTGAAAAGTACGGCGTGCAGCAGGCGCTGAGCATGTCGCTGGTGGGTGATAAAGCGAAAGTGCGCCACGGTCTTGAATCGATCCTGCGGGAAACCGAGGCGGATGAGATTATGGTTAACGGGCAGATTTTCGATCACCAGGCGCGGCTGCACTCGTTTGAGCTGGCGATGCAGGTGAAAGAGGAGTTGTTCGGTTAGAACGTTGCCCGGCTTTTATGCCGGATGGCGCTGGCGCTTATCCGGCCTACGGGGATCGTGCGGTCTTTATGCCGGATGGCGCTGACGCTTATCCGGCCTACGGGGATCGTGCGGTGTTTATGCCGGATGGCGCTGGCGCTTATCCGGCCTACGGGGATCGTGCGGTCTTTATGCCGGATGGTGCTGCGCTTATCCGGCCTACATAATTGTGCAGGCCGGGTTTGATTAGTGATAGACCGGCAGCAGGTCAAAGCTCGATAACAGATGCACCACCGCGTTGCCTGCGCCGAAAAGCAGGATCAAAACAATCATCGGCTTACCGCCCCAGACGCGAAACGCCGGGCTGCCGAAGCGTTTACGTGAAGCATTCGCCAGCAGCGCTGGCACAATCGCGGCCCAGATCGTGGCGGCTAAACCCGCATAACCAATGGCGTATAAAAAGCCGTTCGGCCACAGCAGCCCCCCAATAATCGGCGGCAGGAATGTCAGCAGCGCAGTCTTAAAACGCCCCAACGGCGCATCATCAAACTTAAAGAGATCGGCCAAGTAATCAAACAGCCCGAGCGTCACGCCGAGGAAAGAGCTGGCAACGGCAAAGTTGGAGAAGATCACCAGCAGCAGATCGAGGCTGCGGCTGTTCAGCACGCCGCTCAACGCCTGCACCAGCACATCGATATTGCCGCCTTTAGCCGCGATATCGATAAACGCCGGACGGGCAATATTCCCCATCGTCACCAGTAACCAAATCACATACAGCCCGAGCGCCAGCAGCGTACCGTAGACCAGGCAGCGGGTAATCACGCGTGGATCCTTGCCGTAATATTTCATCAGGCTCGGCACATTGCCGTGGTAGCCGAAGGAGGCGAGACAGAACGGCAACGTCATCAGCAGGTAGGGCGTGTAAGAGGCGTCGCTCTGCGCCACGTTAAACAGCGTTGCCGGCTGCACATGCCCGAGCAGGCTACCGAAGGTGAGGAAGAAGGTGATCACTTTGGCGCCCAGCACAATCGCCGTCATGCGGCTGACCGCGTGGGTTGAGAGCCAGACGATAAACGCTACCAGCAGCGCAAACCCCAGCCCTGCCAGCCGTGGCGGCACATCCAGCGACATTTCAGCAAAGGTGTGGTGCAGGATCGAGCCGCTCGCCGAGATGTAGGCGTAGGTCAGGATGTAGAGCACAAAGGCGATAGAGAGCCCGTTAATCAGGTTCCACCCTTTGCCCAGCAGATCTTTGGTGATGGTGTCGAAGCTCGCGCCGCTGCGGTAGTTGAGGTTGGCCTCAAGGATCATCAGGCCCGAGTGCAGCATACAGAACCAGGTAAACACCAGTGCCAGAAGCGACCAGAAGAACCACGCGCCGGACATCACCACCGGCAGGGAAAACATGCCTGCGCCGATAATTGTGCCGCCGATAATCACCACTCCGCCGAACAGCGAAGGGGAAGCCTGGGTGGTTGTCAGTGTCGACATCTGAAACGTTCTCCTGTAATGGCGCTATGCCGAAAGTAAAGCCGATGCATTGTACCAGTACAGGAGTACATTGCAGATAAAAAAAGCCCCAATCTTTTCGATCGGGGCTGTATCTATTACTTTACGTTTGAAGCGTAAGGTTTACGCGTCACGACGACGGGTCGTGCCTTCTTCGCGGCGCGGGCCACGATTTTCACGACGCTCACCGCTGAAACGGCCTGCACCAGCCGGTGCTGCACCATCACGACGCGGACCGCGGCCACCTTCACGACGCTCGCCGCCGCCGAAGCTACGACGCTCACCGCCGCCAGGACGGCGTTCGCTGCGCTCACGCGGCTGTGCATCGCCCAGCAGCTGCATATTCATCGGTTTGTTGAGAATACGCGTGCGGGTAAAGTGCTGCAGAACCTCGCCCGGCATGCCTTTCGGCAGCTCGATGGTGGAGTGCGAACCGAACAGCTTGATGTTACCAATGTAGCGGCTGCTGATGTCGCCTTCGTTGGCGATGGCACCAACGATATGACGAACTTCAACACCGTCATCACGGCCCACTTCAATACGGTACAGTTCCATATCACCAACATCGCGACGCTCACGACGCGGACGGTCTTCACCGGCACGTTCGGTACGCGGACCACGGTCATTGCGGTCGTTACGATCGCCACGGCGTTCGAAACGCTCATCACGCTCGCGGAACTCACGCTTAGGACGCATCGGTGCATCCGGCGGCAGGATCAGCGGACGTTCGCCCTGTGCCATTTTCAGCAGTGCGGCAGCCAGCGTTTCGATATCCATCTCTTCTTCAGAAGAGGGCTGGATTTTCGCCAGCAGCGCGCGGTACTGGTCCAGATCGCTGCTTTCCAGCTGCTGCTGTACTTTCGCGGCGAATTTTTCCAGACGGCGTGTGCCCAGCAGTTCTGCGTTCGGCAGCTCTACTTCCGGAATGGTCAGCTTCATCGTACGTTCGATGTTGCGCAGCAGACGACGCTCGCGGTTCTCAACGAACAGCAGGGCGCGGCCAGCACGACCCGCACGACCGGTACGGCCGATACGGTGAACGTAAGACTCGGAGTCCATCGGGATGTCATAGTTAACAACCAGGCTGATGCGCTCAACGTCCAGGCCACGGGCCGCAACGTCGGTTGCAATCAGGATGTCCAGACGACCATCTTTCAGACGCTCCAGAGTCTGCTCACGCAGGGCCTGGTTCATGTCACCGTTCAGCGCGGCGCTGTTGTAACCGTTGCGCTCCAGCGCTTCAGCCACTTCAAGGGTCGCGTTTTTGGTGCGCACGAAGATGATCGCGGCATCAAAATCTTCTGCTTCAAGGAAGCGAACCAGCGCTTCGTTTTTACGCATGCCGTAGACAGACCAGTAGCTCTGGCTGATGTCCGGGCGAGTTGTCACGCTGGACTGAATGCGCACTTCCTGCGGCTCTTTCATAAAGCGGCGGGTAATGCGACGGATCGCTTCCGGCATGGTGGCGGAGAACAGAGCGGTCTGGTGACCTTCCGGGATCTGCGCCATGATAGTTTCTACGTCTTCGATAAAGCCCATGCGCAGCATTTCGTCGGCTTCATCCAGCACCAGACCGCTCAGTTTGGAGAGGTCCAGGGTGCCGCGTTTCAGGTGATCCAGCAGACGTCCCGGCGTACCGACAACGATCTGCGGGCCCTGACGCAGGGCGCGTAATTGCACGTCATAACGCTGGCCACCGTAAAGAGCAACCACGTTCACGCCATGCATGTGTTTAGAGAAATCGGTCATCGCTTCAGCTACCTGAACCGCCAGTTCGCGGGTCGGAGCAAGCACGAGGATCTGCGGCGCACGCAGGTCCGGATCGATGTTATGGAGCAGCGGAAGAGAAAACGCTGCGGTTTTCCCGCTACCAGTCTGGGCCATGCCCAGCACGTCACGACCGTTCAGCAGGTGCGGAATGCACTCAGCCTGGATCGGAGATGGTTTTTCGTAACCGAGATCGTTAAGGGCTTCAAGGATAGGAGCCTTCAGGCCCAGATCTGCAAAAGTGGTTTCGAATTCAGCCATGTAGTACAAGTGCCTCTATGTCATTGGCGGCCAGTCTACATAACTCATCGTGAAAATATTTGGCAATTTTCATTGAAAAGTGTGAACCGGCTCAAAGTAGGTGTATTGACGAACAACAACGCCCTCACCAGTTAAGGTGATGGCAATCAAAAAAGATTACGGGCTGATGTTTATGTCGTCAGCTATTGCTGGTCCGATTCTGCCAGGTCGTCTTGCTCCTGGCCCAAGAGCGATAATTCCAACAATGCATAACGGTGCTCAACGAAGTTGTGGACGTTGTTAGCAACCGCTAATTTGAACAGTGCCGTAGCGCTGTCCTTATCCCCCAGACTTAGGTAGTACTTACCTAAATAGAAGTTGGTTTCACTGAGATGCTCAGCGAGCGAGGTGTTATCCGTTGCGTCCGCCTTCAGGCGATCCATTAGCTCAGATTCGCTAATGTCACCGAGGTAGAACTCGACAATATTCCATCCCCATTGTTCCTTGTCCGATTTTTCGAAGCGCTGTTTCAGTGCTTCTTTCGCCTTGTGCTCATCGAGCTTCCGCTCAACGATGTAAAGCCACAGGCTACGGAAAGGATCATTAGGATCGTCTTGATAAAACGCCAGCAGATCATCTTGCGCTAACTTATCACGACCGCCATAGTGCAGAGCGATGCCGCGGTTTAAGTGCGCGTAGTTGTAAGTTGGATCAAGCTCAAGTACAGAATCAAACGCTTCATAGGCAGCATCAAAATTGCCTGCCTGCGTTAAATAAATGCCTAAGTAATTGAATACTTCAGGCATATCGGGTCGGATGGCCAGCGCTTGTGAAAAATCATTCCGCGCCAACGCCCTCAAACCAAGACTATCATACAATACTCCGCGCTCATATAAAAGCTGTGCGCGTTCATCATCGGATAAAGCCCGACTGGCAAGAATTTGTTCCATGCGTGCCAGAATCACTTCTTGCTGCAAAGTCGGTTGCAATGGCACCGCGAGGACTTCGCTCTTACGCCAGGCAGAGTTGCTGCATCCTGCCAGCGTTAGAGCTGTCGCAACGAAACACCAGCGCAAAAAAGGCTTCATTTCCTACTCCCGAAGACAACAATTGGATGAACGTCCTGTCCCCCGGCTGCAAACATGGCGTCCTGCCTGAGAATACGCCCTCCGCCTGCGCGGAGGGCAAAGGCAAACCTTACTCGCCCAGTTCTGCTTGCGGCGCTTCTGACGCTTCAACAGGCTGAGTTTGTTCAGTTGCTTCTTTAATGCTTAGACGAATACGGCCCTGGCGGTCAACTTCCAGAACTTTCACCGGCACTTCCTGACCCATCTGCAGGTAGTCGGTCACTTTCTCTACGCGCTTATCGGCGATCTGAGAAATGTGCACCAGGCCCTCTTTACCGCCACCGATGGCAACAAACGCACCAAAGTCGACGATACGGGTGACTTTACCGTTGTAGATACGGCCCACTTCGATCTCAGCGGTGATCTCTTCGATACGACGAATCGCGAATTTCGCTTTGTCGCCGTCGGTTGCCGCGATTTTCACGGTACCGTCATCTTCGATTTCGATGGTCGTGCCGGTCTCTTCGGTCAGGGCACGGATAACGGAGCCGCCTTTACCGATAACGTCTTTGATCTTGTCCGGGTTGATCTTGATGGTGTGGATACGCGGCGCGAACTCAGAGATATCGCCACGCGGCGCGTTAATCGCCTGCTCCATCACGCCGAGGATATGCAGACGTGCACCTTTCGCCTGGTTCAGCGCAACCTGCATGATCTCTTTGGTGATGCCTTCGATTTTGATATCCATCTGCAGCGCAGAGATACCGTCGCGGGAACCAGCTACTTTAAAGTCCATGTCACCCAGGTGATCTTCATCGCCGAGGATGTCAGACAGAACGACAAAGTTTTCGCCCTCTTTCACCAGGCCCATTGCGATACCGGCAACAGCGGCTTTCACCGGTACGCCTGCATCCATCAGTGCCAGCGATGCGCCGCACACGGAAGCCATGGAAGAGGAACCGTTGGATTCGGTGATTTCAGAAACCACACGCACGGTGTACGGGAATTTATCAGCTTCCGGCATAACAGCCAGCACGCCGCGTTTCGCCAGACGACCGTGACCAATTTCACGACGCTTCGGCGAACCGACCATACCGGTCTCACCTACGGAGTACGGAGGGAAGTTGTAGTGGAACAGGAAGCTGTCAGTGCGCTCGCCCATCAGTTCGTCGATGTTCTGCGCGTCACGTGCGGTACCCAGGGTTGCTGTTACCAGCGCCTGCGTTTCACCACGGGTAAAGAGTGCGGAGCCGTGAGTACGCGGCAGAACGCCGGTACGAACGTCCAGACCACGAATCATATCTTTTTCACGGCCATCGATACGCGGTTCGCCTGCCAGTACGCGGCTACGAACAACGTTTTTCTCGATAGCGTGCAGGATTTCGCCCAGCTCGTTAGCGTCCAGGGACTCATCTTCTGCAACCAGCGTCGCGATGGTTTCAGATTTGATCACGTCAACCTGAGCGTAACGCTCCTGTTTGTCGGTGATGCGGTAAGCATCGCTCAGACGGGATTCTGCCAGCGCTGCAACGCGCGCGTTCAGCGCTTCGTTGACCGCTTCCGGCTGCCAGTCCCAGCGCGGTTTACCCGCTTCTTTCACCAGATCGTTGATGTTCTGGATAACAATCTGCTGCTGCTCATGGCCATAAACCACCGCGCCCAGCATCTGATCTTCGCTCAGCAGTTCTGCTTCGGATTCAACCATCAGCACAGCTGCTTCGGTACCGGCAACAACCAGATCCAGTTTGCTGGATTTCAGCTCTTCCTGAGTCGGGTTCAGCACATACTGGTCGTTGATGTAACCAACGCGCGCGGCGCCGATCGGGCCGTTGAACGGAATACCAGAGAGAGAAAGTGCAGCAGAAGCACCAATCATCGCCACGATATCAGGGTTAACCTGCGGGTTAACGGAAACCACGGTCGCGATAACCTGGACTTCGTTGACGAAACCTTCCGGGAACAGCGGGCGAACCGGGCGGTCAATCAGACGCGCGATCAGGGTTTCGCCTTCGCTTGGACGGCCTTCACGACGGAAGAAGCCACCCGGGATTTTACCGGCAGCGTAAGTACGCTCCTGGTAGTTAACGGTCAGCGGGAAAAAGTCCTGACCTGGTTTTGCTTTTTTCTGGCCAACAACGGTAACGAATACCGCGGTGTCGTCCATGCTTACCATCACGGCAGCGGTTGCCTGACGGGCCATCATGCCGGTTTCCAGCGTGACGGTGTGTTGACCATATTGGAATTTACGAATGATCGGATTCAGCAAAATTCTATCCTTTCTTAATGAACATCAGCACACCCAGGGCGTGCTGATAATTAAACCGGACCTTCTTGCATCCTCGCGACTAATGACAACCTTAACCCGCCCATTACGGATAAAGCCTCTCATTAGCCGCGCGAACCTCTGCAATGAAGATCATACCTGGCAACAATACATCAGTTTAGTGCCAATTGCTGCCGCCTGGTTGAAAAAAGGGGCCGTAAAGGCCCCTTCTTGAAACTCGCCAGACTTAGCGACGCAGACCCAGACGCTCGATCAGCGCGGTGTAGCGTGCAACGTCTTTACGTTTCAGGTAGTCGAGCAGTTTACGACGCTGAGAAACCATACGCAGCAGACCACGACGGCTGTGGTGATCTTTTTTGTGCTCTGCAAAGTGACCCTGCAGGTGGTTAATCTGAGCAGTCAGCAGTGCAACCTGAACTTCGGTAGAACCGCTGTCGTTAGAACCACGACCAAACTCGGAAACGATTTTTGCTTTAGCTTCAACGCTTAGAGACATTTTCAACTCCAGTGATATAAGAATGACAGGGTGCCGATCTCTAATTCAGCTCCCCCAGATTTAACGCCGGGTATGTTAAATACATAGCCCGGCGTTAAGCGGCAATATTCTACTCGTAGTCGGGCATTCCCGCAAGGTAAGCCCGTCAGTCAGCAGGATACTCAACAACCAGACGACGCGGCGCAACTCGCCCCTGCTCATCAATTTCGCCCATGCCGATAAACTTGCCCTCTTCGCCTTCCGTCACGCGAACCAGCCCTTCGGCCGGCGTAGTGGAAGCGCGCACCGGTTGGCCGTTTTTGAAATAGGCAGCAACCACGGTGGGGATGTTTACAACAGGGAAATCGGACGCCGGGCTATCCATCGGCATCAACAGCGGATCAAGCAGCTCTGCCGCAGGAACATCCTGCTGCTCGGCCTGCTGGACTAACTCCTGCAACTGCTCAAGCGTAACCATCCGCTCAATCGGATAGCGGCTGACCGCCAGACGACGCAAATAGATAACATGCGCGCCACAGCCCAGCTTCTCGCCCAGATCGTCAATAATGGTGCGAATGTACGTCCCTTTTGAGCAGTGGATTTCCAGCTCCAGTTCATCCCCTTCATGGCGAATAAACAGCAGTTCATACACGGTTATGGGGCGCGCTTCACGCGGCACTTCAATGCCCTGACGCGCATACTCGTAAAGCTTCTTACCCTGGTACTTCAGAGCCGAGTACATCGAAGGGATTTGCTGCGTGTTACCGCGAAAGCTCTCCAGTGCGCTCGCCAGCTCTGTGGCCGTAAAGGTCACCGGGCGCTCTTCAACGACCTGGCCATCGGCATCCGATGTATCAGTGCGTTGGCCAAGGCGGGCAATTACCCGGTAGCGCTTATCGGAATCCAGCAGATACTGAGAAAATTTTGTCGCCTCACCGAGGCAGATCGGCAGCATGCCGGTTGCCAGCGGATCCAGCGCGCCGGTGTGACCCGCACGGTTGGCGTTATAGAGACGTTTTACTTTCTGCAGGACATCATTGCTTGATGCGCCCTGCTGCTTATCCAGCAGCAGCACGCCATGCACGTCGCGACCGCGACGACGAGGACGACTCATCAGTCCTCCTTGCTGTCGTCCGGGTTCACACGACGTTCATCATCGTGCTTCACCACGCTGGTGACCAGGTTGGACATGCGCATCCCTTCAACCAGCGAGTTGTCGTAGAAGAATGTCAGTTCCGGCACGATACGCAGACGCATCGCTTTCCCCAGCAGGGAGCGGATAAAACCGGAAGCGTCGTGCAGGGCTTTAATGCCCGCTTTGATCGACTCTTCATCTTTGTCATTCAGGAAAGTCACGAACACTTTGGCATACGCCAGATCGCGGGAGACTTCGACACCGGATACGGTGGTCATCATGCCCAGGCGCGGATCTTTGATTTCACGCTGCAGGATAGTAGCAATCTCTTTTTGCAACTCCTGAGCGACGCGCTGCGGGCGACCAAATTCTTTCGCCATATTACTTCTCCAGACTAAAAAGGGGCCGTAGCCCCTTTAGATATCTCTTGCCGGGTGGCGCTTCGCTCCCGGCCTACGTTGCGCTAATGCGTCGATTATTCGATAGAGCGCTTAATTTCGATAATTTCGAAGACTTCGATCATATCGCCGGTACGTACGTCATTGTAGTTCTTAACGCCGATACCACACTCCATGCCGTTACGGACTTCGTTAACGTCATCTTTGAAGCGGCGCAGGGATTCCAGCTCGCCTTCATAGATAACCACGTTGTCGCGCAGGACGCGGATCGGGTTGTGACGTTTGACGACGCCTTCGGTAACCATACAGCCAGCAACCGCGCCGAATTTCGGCGATTTGAACACATCGCGCACTTCAGCCAGACCGATGATCTGCTGTTTCAGCTCAGGTGAGAGCATACCGCTCATCGCCGCTTTCACTTCGTCGATCAGGTTATAGATGACGGAGTAGTAACGCAGATCCAGACCTTCCGCTTCGATCACGCGACGCGCAGAGGCATCGGCACGAACGTTGAAGCCAACCAGGATAGCGTTAGACGCAGCTGCAAGCGTGGCGTCGGTTTCGGTGATACCACCTACGCCAGAGCCAACAATCTTCACTTTCACTTCTTCAGTAGAGAGTTTCAGCAGCGAGTCGGAGATAGCTTCCACAGAGCCCTGAACGTCAGCTTTCAGCACGATGTTCACTTCGTGCACTTCGCCTTCGGTCATGTTGGCAAACATGTTCTCCAGCTTAGATTTCTGCTGGCGAGCCAGTTTAACTTCGCGGAATTTGCCCTGACGATAGAGCGCAACTTCACGCGCTTTCTTCTCGTCACGTACCACGGTGGCTTCATCACCCGCCGCCGGAACACCGGAGAGGCCAAGGATTTCTACCGGAATGGACGGACCCGCTTCGGTCACTTCACGACCCAGCTCGTCACGCATCGCACGGACACGGCCATATTCGAAGCCGCAGAGTACGATGTCGCCTTTATGCAGCGTACCTTCACGCACCAGGACGGAAGCTACCGGACCACGACCTTTATCAAGGAAGGATTCGATAACAACACCGCTCGCCATGCCGTTACGGACAGCGTGCAGTTCCAGAACTTCGGCCTGCAGCAGGATTGCATCCAGCAGGTCGTCGATACCGGTACCGGCTTTCGCGGAGACGTGTACGAACTGGCTTTCGCCGCCCCACTCTTCCGGAATGATCCCGTACTGAGAGAGTTCGTTTTTAACACGATCCGGATCGGCTTCCGGCTTATCGATTTTGTTCACTGCAACAACTACCGGCACTTTCGCCGCTTTCGCGTGCTGAATAGCTTCGATAGTCTGCGGCATCACGCCATCGTCTGCTGCAACAACCAGAACAACGATATCCGTTGCCTGAGCACCACGGGCACGCATTGCGGTAAACGCGGCGTGGCCTGGGGTATCCAGGAAGGTGATCATGCCGTTGTCGGTTTCAACGTGGTAAGCACCGATGTGCTGGGTAATGCCACCCGCTTCAGCGGATGCCACTTTCGTTGAACGAATGTAGTCCAGCAGCGAGGTTTTACCGTGGTCAACGTGACCCATGATGGTCACGACCGGCGCGCGCGGTTCAACCGCAGCACCTGTGTCACGGTCGCTCATTACCGCTTCTTCCAGCTCGTTTTCACGACGCAGGATAACTTTGTGGCCCATCTCTTCCGCAACCAGCTGTGCGGTTTCCTGGTCGATGACCTGGTTGATGGTTGCCATGGCGCCCAGTTTCATCATCGCTTTGATGACCTGAGAGCCTTTAACTGCCATTTTGTTAGCCAGCTCGCCGACGGTCAGGGTTTCACCGATCACAACGTCACGGTTAACGGCCTGGGCCGGTTTGTTGAAGCCCTGCTGCAGTGCAGAGCCTTTACGCTGACGGCCGCCTTTACCACCGCGAACCGCGGCGCGCGCTTCTTCTCGGTCAGCTTTGCTTTCAGAGTGCTTGTTGCCTTTCTTCGGACGCGGGGCTTTAGCGGTACGGGTACGGCTACGGCCACCTTCGACTTCACGATCGTTATCATCTTCAGCCTGACGTGCATGCTGGGAGGTGGTGACGTGATAATCGCCGGTCGTCTCTTCTTCTTCGCCTGGCGTTGCCGTCCAGGTTGCTTCGTTCTGTTCTGCCATTCGACGGGCTTCTTCCGCTACGCGACGTGCATTTTCTTCCAGTTTACGACGAGCCTCTTCTTCCGCTTTACGCTTAAGTTCCTGCGCTTCGGATTCACGACGGGCTTTTTCCGTCTGGGCTGCCCTGGTCACTTCGTCAGTTTGATGGTTGCTCACTTTGCTATTTTCCGCAGCTTCGCGTTTCGTGCTTTCGGCATTTTCACGTTTAGCTTTTTCTTCAGCTTCACGTTTCAGACGCACTTCGGCTTCACGCTTGGCTTTTTCCTCGGCTTCTCGCTCAGCGGCTTCCTCTGCTTCACGACGGGCCTTCTCCTCCGCTTCACGCATCGCCTCTTCTTCCGCAGCGAGACGTTCAGCCTCTTGTGGATCGCGTTTTACAAAGGTGCGCTTTTTACGGACTTCGATCTGCACCGATTTACTTTTCCCACCGGTGCCCTGAATATTTAATGTGCTGCGCGTTTTGCGCTGCAACGTCAGCTTATCAGGCGCAGAACCGTGTTCACGGTTCAGATGCGCTAACAGCGTCTGTTTTTCCTGCGCCGTCACTGAATCATCAGCAGACTTGCGGATCCCTGCATCAGCAAATTGCTGTACCAGGCGGTCCACAGAGGTTTGAATCTCAGCGGCCAGCGTTTTTACGGTTACATCTGTCATGCTGTTCCTTCCTGCTACAGTTTATTACGCTTCGTCACCAAACCAGCAAATATTACGCGCGGCCATGATGAGCTCACCGGCTTTGTCGGCAGTTAACCCTTCGATATCGCTCAGGTCATCCACACCTTGCTCGGCGAGGTCTTCCAGCGTACAAACACCACGAGCAGCCAGTTTGAAAGCCAGTGCACGATCCAGACCGTCCAGGTTCAGCAGGTCTTCAGCCGGTTCTTTATTCCCCAGGCTTTCTTCCTGCGCCAGCGCCAGAGTAGTCAGTGCGCTTTTCGCACGATCACGCAGCGCTTCGACGGTGTCTTCATCCAGGCCATCGATTTCCAGCAGCTCTTTGATTGGCACATAGGCCAGTTCTTCCAGCGTTGAGAAACCCTCTTCGACCAGAACAGTGGCGAAATCTTCGTCAATGTCCAGATAACGGGTGAAGGTATCAATCGCTGCGTGAGCCTCAGCCTGATGCTTGGACTGCAGATCTTCAACGGTCATAACGTTGAGTTCCCAGCCGCTCAGCTGAGACGCGAGACGCACGTTCTGACCGTTACGGCCAATCGCCTGCGCCAGGTTGCCCGCTTCAACAGCGATATCCATGGTGTGCTTATCTTCATCCACCACGATAGAAGCAACATCAGCCGGTGCCATTGCGTTGATAACGAACTGGGCCGGGTTGTCGTCCCACAGTACGATATCGATACGTTCGCCGCCGAGTTCGGTAGAAACGGCCTGAACGCGGGCACCACGCATACCAACGCATGCCCCAACCGGGTCAATACGCTTGTCGTTGGTTTTCACCGCAATTTTGGCGCGAGAACCCGGATCGCGGGCTGCGGCTTTAATCTCGATAACTTCTTCGCCGATTTCTGGTACTTCAATACGGAACAGTTCAATCAGCATTTCCGGCTTGGAACGCGTAACGAACAGCTGCGCACCGCGCGCTTCTGGGCGCACTGCGTACAGCACGCCGCGAATGCGGTCGCCCGGACGGAAGTTTTCACGCGGCAGCATATCTTCGCGCAGGATCACGGCTTCAGCGTTGCTGCCCAGATCCAGCGTGATGTTGTCGCGGTTCACTTTTTTCACCACGCCGGTGATGATTTCACCTTCGTGTTCGCGGAACTGATCGACAACCATTGCGCGCTCTGCTTCACGTACTTTCTGTACGATAACCTGCTTCGCGGTTTGGGTGGTGATACGGTCAAACGTCACGGATTCAATCTGATCTTCAACGTAATCGTCGAGGTTCAGGCTCTCATCTTCGTAACGTGCCGCTTCGAGAGTGATTTCACGCGTCGGCTGCGTCACTTCTTCAACGATTAGCCAGCGACGGAATGTGTCGAAATCACCGCTTTTACGATCGATGCTTACACGCACATCAATCTCTTGCTCATATTTTTTCTTGGTTGCTGTAGCCAGAGCACTTTCCAGCGCTTCAAAGATTTTTTCACGCGGAAGCGACTTTTCGTTAGAAACAGCTTCAACAACAGCCAAAATTTCTTTGTTCATTGGGGGCCTTTCACCTCAATCCAGACTGTTAAAAGTGGGGGACCAGGTTCGCTTTTTGAATATTGCTCAAGGCGAACACTTCATCTTTACCTTCGACCGTAACGGTGATCATTTCGCCATCGACATCTTTAATGATGCCCTGCCACTTACGACGGTTCTGCACCGCCATCCGCAGCACCAGCGAAACTTCGTCGCCCTTAAAGCGCGCGTAGTGCTCAGCCGTAAACAAAGGTCGCTCAAGACCTGGTGAGGAAACTTCCAGGTTATACGCAACGGTAATGGGATCTTCGACATCCAGTACCGCACTGACCTGGTGGCTGACATCAGCGCAATCATCAACATTGATGCCATCTTCACTATCAATATAGATGCGCAGCGTAGATGTGCGACCACGCACAAATTCGATACCGACCAGTTCGTAGCCCAGTGCTTCAACCGGCGCCGTAATCATCTCTGTTAATTTTTGCTCTAATGTGGACAAGTCCACCCCCAAGACATAAAAAAAGGGCATATAGCCCAGTTATTTCGTACTCAGATAACAAAAAACCCCGATAAATCGGGGCTTTAAATAACTGAACCCTATAGCCGCAACTGCGGCCTGGATAACCTTCCGGAAGAACTCTTTTCAAATCCCGCTAAAGAAGGCGTTAAGTCTTCACAGTATATTTGAAAAAGAACACTAAGGGAAAGTGGTTGCGGGGGCCGGATTTGAACCGACGACCTTCGGGTTATGAGCCCGACGAGCTACCAGGCTGCTCCACCCCGCGCCTGAAACGTGGCAAATTTTACTCGATTGAGCGTCAACTTGCAAATAATGCTGGGATTTGGTACCGAAGACGGGACGTAAAACCGGCTTGCAGTATATTGAAAAACATCGCGTTGTGTCAACCGCTCATCTATAGCATCACATGCTCCGCCGTTGTTGCATATTATTAAGAGAGTTTTTATGCACAGATGCCGCTTTTTCTTTCAGTTATACAATGAAAATTGCGCTTCTCTCTTCCGGTCCGCGCCAAAAGATGATTAAATGAAAACTCATTTATTTTGCATAACCATTCACTAAAGATGTAAGAATGAGTGGTACAAATAGCGTGGCGTGGCTGTTAAGTCTCTCACCATCAGTCTATCAAGCAGGGATTTTTTTATGACAACGATTCTCAAGCATCTTCCCGCAGGTCAACGTATTGGTATCGCTTTTTCAGGCGGTCTGGACACCAGCGCAGCGCTGCTGTGGATGCGTCAGAAAGGCGCAGTTCCTTATGCATATACTGCCAACCTGGGCCAGCCTGACGAGGATGACTATGAGGCGATCCCGCGTCGCGCGAAAGAGTACGGTGCAGAAAATGCTCGCCTGATCGATTGTCGTAAACAGCTGGTCGCTGAGGGCATCGCGGCTATTCAGTGCGGGGCGTTCCATAACACTACCGGCGGTTTAACCTATTTCAATACCACCCCACTCGGTCGTGCAGTAACCGGCACCATGCTGGTTGCGGCCATGAAAGAGGATGGTGTCAATATCTGGGGTGACGGCAGCACCTATAAAGGCAACGATATCGAACGTTTCTATCGTTATGGCCTGCTGACCAATGCCGAGCTGAAGATCTACAAACCGTGGCTCGATACTGACTTTATCGACGAGCTGGGCGGTCGTCAGGAAATGTCCGAATTCATGACCGCGTCGGGCTTCGACTACAAAATGTCGGCCGAAAAAGCCTACTCGACGGACTCCAATATGCTGGGTGCCACCCACGAAGCGAAGGATCTCGAGTTCCTCAACTCCAGCGTCAAAATCGTTAACCCGATTATGGGCGTGAAATTCTGGGATGAGAGCGTGAAGATTCCGGCTGAGGAAGTTACCGTACGTTTTGAACAGGGCCACCCTGTCGCGCTGAATGGCAAAACCTTCAGTGACGATGTCGAACTGATGATGGAAGCCAACCGTATTGGTGGCCGTCACGGTCTGGGCATGAGCGATCAGATTGAAAACCGTATTATCGAAGCGAAAAGCCGCGGCATCTATGAAGCTCCGGGAATGGCGCTGCTGCATATCGCCTACGAGCGTCTGCTGACCGGCATTCATAACGAAGACACCATTGAGCAGTATCATGCTCACGGTCGTCAGCTTGGACGCCTGCTCTATCAGGGTCGCTGGTTCGATCCGCAGGCGCTGATGCTGCGTGATGCTCTGCAACGTTGGGTGGCAAGTGCTATTACTGGCGAAGTGACGCTTGAGCTGCGTCGCGGGAATGACTACTCAATCCTCAATACGGTTTCCGATAATCTGACCTACCAGGCAGAGCGTCTGACCATGGAGAAAGGCGACTCGGTATTCTCGCCGGACGATCGTATTGGTCAGCTGACGATGCGTAACCTCGACATCACCGATACTCGCGCCAAGCTCTTCAACTATGTACAGACTGGCCTGATCTCCACCACCGCAGGTAATGGCCTGCCGCAGGTTGAAAACCTGGAGCACAGCGATAAGAAATAATCGCCGCCACTGAAATACAAAAAGCGCCTGCGGGCGCTTTTTTATTGTCGGTTGAGTAGCCAAACCATTCAGGCACATAAACGACAGACGAAAAAAAAGACATCTTTCGATGTCTTTCTTTCGGAATATTGGTACCGAGGACGGGACTTGAACCCGTAAGCCCTATTGGGCACTACCACCTCAAGGTAGCGTGTCTACCAATTCCACCACCTCGGCACGACTTACTTCTTCACAACTTACTGCGGGATATCGCTGGTCGGCTTCGCCGGCGCTGCTGGCTGAGTCTGTTCACTCTTGGCCGGTGCGCTCAGGTTTTCCCACTCGCTTCCCTTATTGGTTTTATTGCTGTTAATGTTGCCCAGCACAAGGCTAATAATAAAGAACAGTGTTGCCAGCACAGCAGTTGCACGAGTCATGAAGTTACCAGAACCACTTGAACCGAACAGCGTACCGGACGCGCCAGCGCCAAAGGAGGCTCCCATGTCAGCGCCTTTACCTTGCTGCAGCATAATCAGAGCTACAAGAGCCAGAGCCACAATAAGGAAAACTACTAAAAGAGCTTCGTACATAATCAACCTGTTCCTTGCGGGGTTGCCGCAGCCAATGCTTCAAACCAATAACGCGGGATGTTTCATGCTTTCCCACTGAAGCGGGTGTGAATACTAACCAAAGCGAATGACCTTCGCAAGGGCAATTTTGACGCTTTTTATCAAGTGCGGAAAAAAACAGCAAAAGCGTGCATTATGGTGAAGAAAGAGGCAGCAAAAGCTGCCTTTTTAGCCACTTACCGAATCGTTAAACCGCTTTAACCGCATCGGCGATGCGATTTGCCAGCGCGGTAACTTGCGCTTCATCTTCGCCTTCGACCATCACGCGGATTAATGGCTCAGTGCCGGACTTACGCAGCAGCACGCGACCACGGTTCCCCAGCGTCGCTTCAACCTCTGCCATCACGGCTTTAACGTTCTCATCTTCCAGCGGATCGCCATTACCGGCGGTAAAGCGCACATTCACCAGAACCTGCGGGAACATCTTCATGCCGCTGCAAAGGTCGTGCAGCGTCATATGGTTACGCACCATTGCCGCAACTACCTGCAACCCGGCAACAATCCCGTCACCCGTGGTGGTTTTATCCAGCAGGATCACATGGCCTGAGTTTTCTGCACCGATGCGCCACCCTTTCTCCTGCATTTTTTCCAGCACATAGCGGTCGCCCACTTTCGCGCGCGCAAACGGGATGCCCAGTTGCTTGAGCGCCAGTTCGAGACCCATGTTGCTCATCAGCGTACCGACAGCACCGCCGCGCAACTGCCCCTGACGCAGGCCTTCACGCGCGATGATATACATAATCTGGTCGCCATCGACTTTATTACCTTCGTGGTCAACCATGATCACGCGATCGCCGTCGCCGTCAAAAGCGATGCCCAGATCTGCCTTCTCTGCCAGAACACGATCTTGCAGCGCTTTCACATCCGTCGCACCACATTTTTCATTGATGTTGACGCCATCCGGATCGCAGCCAATCGCAATGACTTTAGCACCCAGTTCGCGGAAGACATTCGGGGCGATGTGGTATGTCGCGCCATTGGCACAATCCACCACAATTTTCAGGCTGTTGAGGCTTAGCTCATTCGGAAAGGTCGCTTTGCAGAACTCAATATAACGGCCAGCGGCATCGACGATACGGCTCGCTTTACCTAATTCGGCAGAGTCAACACAGGTCAGTTCTTTCTCCATCTCCGCTTCAATCGCCTCTTCAACAGCGTCCGGCAGTTTAGTGCCGTCAATGGAGAAGAACTTGATCCCGTTGTCATAGAACGGGTTATGGGAAGCAGAAATCACAATCCCCGCTTCCGCGCGGAAAGTACGTGTCAGGTAAGCGACAGCAGGGGTCGGCATCGGACCGGTAAAGGAAGCAGAGAGACCGGCTGCGGCCAGCCCGGCTTCCAGTGCCGATTCCAGCATATAGCCCGAGATGCGGGTATCTTTGCCGATAATAATTTTACGTGAGCCGTGACGCGCCAGCACCTTGCCTGCCGCCCAGCCCAGTTTCAGAACGAAATCCGGGGTGATAGGTGCGTCGCCAACACGGCCACGAATGCCATCAGTGCCAAAATATTTACGATTACTCATAGCGTTTATTTTCCTTCGCTGACAGTGTGGCTTCCACCACCCGCATAGCTTCTACCGTTTCTTTTACGTCATGGACACGAATAATCTGCGCACCCTGCATCGCAGCAATCACTGCACATGCCAGACTGCCGCTTAACCGCTCTGTGGGCCCGACATTTAATAACTGGCCGATCATCGTCTTACGCGACATTCCTGCCAACAACGGCAAACCGAAGTGGTGAAACTCGCCTAATCGGGCAAGCAGCGCATAATTGTGGGAGAGATTCTTACCGAAACCGAACCCAGGGTCGAGCAACAATTTTTCTTTTGCGATCCCTGCACGTTCGCAGCGCGCAATATTTTTCACAAAAAAGCGGTTTACGTCGGCAAAGACGTCCTCATATTTTGGCGCTTCCTGCATCGTCTTCGGTTGACCCTGCATATGCATCAGGCAGACAGGCAATCCGGTTTGTGCCGCTGCTTCAAGCGCGCCGGGCTCCGTCAAAGAGCGTATATCATTGATGATGTGCGCGCCCGCCCGCGCCGCTTCCCGGATCACTTCAGGCTTCGAGGTATCAACTGAGATCCACACTTCAAAGCGCTGCGCTATCGCTTCCACAACCGGGATAACGCGCGCCAGCTCCTCATCAACACTCACTTCAGCGGCACCGGGCCGCGTAGATTCACCGCCGATATCCACAATGGTCGCCCCTGCGTTAATCATCAGGTTGGCGTGTTTGACCGCCTCAATCAGCGTGTTGTGGCTGCCGCCGTCAGAAAAGGAGTCCGGCGTGACGTTGAGGATCCCCATCACGTGGGGATGAGACAGCTCAAGTGTGGAGCCCTGGGCATGAAGTTTCATGACTGAAGTCCCTGAAGGTATTACGGTTGAACAGAAAAGAAAAACCCCGGAGCAGGCCCCAGGGTTTCGTTACAAACAGTTCATCAACTGCAGAAAGCTTATTTGTCGCCAAACTGCTCTGACATGGTATTGCCCGGGTTCGGCGTACGCGGTTCATCAACCGGACGCGGCGCGCGTGGGGTACCGTTACTGTCAGAGTTATTCGCGCCTGGATCTTCCCAGCCCGCTGGCGGACGTACATCACGACGAGACATCAGGTCATCAATCTGCGGTGCGTCGATGGTCTCATATTTCATCAGAGCATCTTTCATCGCATGGAGAATATCCATGTTCTCGTTCAGGATCTGACGCGCACGATTGTAGTTACGTTCAATCAGCGCTTTCACTTCCTGGTCGATAATACGCGCAGTTTCATCAGACATATGTTTCGCTTTCGCGACAGAACGTCCGAGGAACACTTCGCCCTCTTCTTCGGCGTAGAGCAGCGGACCCAGTTTGTCCGAGAAGCCCCACTGCGTCACCATGTTACGTGCCAGGTTGGTCGCGACTTTAATATCGTTCGACGCACCGGTAGAAACATGCTCAACACCATAGATGATCTCTTCTGCGAGACGGCCGCCATACAGCGTAGAGATTTGGCTCTCCAGCTTCTGACGGCTGGCGCTAATCGCATCCCCTTCCGGCAGGAAGAAGGTTACGCCCAACGCACGACCGCGCGGAATAATCGTCACTTTATGTACCGGATCGTGTTCCGGCACCAGACGACCGATAATCGCATGGCCCGCTTCGTGATACGCGGTAGACTCTTTCTGCGCTTCCGTCATCACCATGGAGCGACGTTCCGCACCCATCATGATTTTGTCTTTCGCTTTTTCGAACTCAACCATCGAGACAACGCGTTTGTTACCGCGCGCAGCAAACAGCGCAGCTTCGTTGACCAGGTTGGCCAGATCCGCACCGGAGAAGCCCGGAGTACCACGCGCGATGATCGCAGCGTCAATATCCGGCGACAGCGGTACACGGCGCATATGGACTTTCAGGATCTGCTCGCGGCCGCGAACGTCCGGCAACCCAACGACAACCTGACGGTCGAAACGGCCTGGACGCAGCAGCGCCGGGTCCAGTACGTCCGGACGGTTAGTCGCAGCAATAACGATGATGCCTTCATTGCCTTCGAAACCATCCATCTCAACCAGCATCTGGTTCAGGGTCTGCTCACGTTCATCGTGACCACCGCCTAAACCTGCGCCACGCTGACGGCCAACGGCGTCAATCTCATCGATAAAGATGATGCACGGTGCAGCTTTCTTGGCTTGTTCAAACATGTCGCGTACGCGGGATGCACCCACGCCGACAAACATTTCAACAAAGTCAGAACCGGAAATCGTAAAGAACGGCACTTTCGCTTCGCCAGCGATCGCTTTCGCCAGCAGCGTTTTACCGGTACCCGGAGGGCCGACCATCAGGACGCCTTTTGGGATTTTACCGCCCAGTTTCTGGAAACGGCTCGGCTCACGCAGATATTCAACCAGCTCGCCCACTTCCTCTTTCGCTTCATCGCAGCCCGCGACGTCGGCAAAAGTGGTTTTGATCTGATCTTCAGTCAGCATGCGCGCTTTGCTCTTACCGAACGACATGGCGCCTTTGCCACCGCCGCCCTGCATCTGGCGCATGAAGAAAATCCATACCCCAATCAGCAACAGCATCGGGAACCAGGAGATGAAGATGTTACCAAGCAGGCTCGGCTCTTCAGGTGGTTCACCCACAACCTTGACGTTTTTGGTCAGCAGGTTGTCGAGCAGTTTAGGATCGTTGACCGGGATGTAAGTCGTGTAACGGTTACTATCTTTCTTGGTAACGTTGATCTCACGTCCGTTGATACGCGCTTCGCGAACCTGGTCCTGGTTGACCTCTTGCAGGAAGGTAGAGTAATCCACCTTACGGCCATTTGACTCGCTGGGCCCAAAGCTCTGGAATACTGACATCAGCACGACGGCAATGACCAGCCAGAGTATTAGGTTTTTCGCCATGTCACTCAAGGGATTAACCTCATATTACAACTGTGTTAAAAACAGCGGCAGGATACAACATATCCCGTTTCATTCAAACCGAAGGCCGAAATCAACGGGGTATCATTTTCGCCCGGTCGCTACAATATACACTTCGCGCGAACGAGCACGCGAAGAGTCCGGTTTACGCACTTTAACCTTCGTAAACAGGGAGCGAATTTCCGTAAGGTACTCATCGAAACCTTCGCCCTGGAACACTTTCACTAAAAAATTACCGCCTGGCGCTAACACATCGCGGCACATCTCCAGCGCCAGCTCTACCAGATACATAGAGCGGGGAATATCAACCGCTGGCGTTCCGCTCATATTAGGCGCCATATCTGACATGACAACCTGAACTTTACTGTCACCAACACGTTCCAGTAACGCTTTCAGAACTAATTCATCACGAAAATCGCCCTGAAGGAAGTCTACGCCGACGATTGGATCCATCGGTAAAAGATCGCACGCGATGATGCGCCCGTTCCCACCAATCTGTGTGACCGCATACTGCGACCATCCACCGGGTGCAGCACCCAGGTCAACCACGGTCATCCCCGGTTTAAAAATCTTGTCACTTTGCTGTATTTCATCAAGTTTAAACCAGGCACGGGAACGTAACCCTTTTTTCTGCGCCTGTTGAACATATTTATCGCTAAAGTGTTCCTGAAGCCAGCGGCTTGAACTGGCAGAACGCTTTTTACCTGTCATTTAACTTTCCATCCGGTTTCATCGGCGACACCGAGAAATTTCGACGCGCAATTTGGCGATACAGAGGAGATGGCGGTAGAATGACCCGTTTTCAATCCCAACGTAAGCAAAATATACGATGAATCTGAGTACTAAACAAAAACAGCACCTGAAAGGTCTGGCACATCCGCTCAAGCCGGTAGTTATGCTTGGCAACAATGGTTTGACCGAAGGGGTACTGGCCGAGATTGAACAAGCGCTTGTGCACCATGAACTTATCAAGGTGAAGATCGCCTCTGAAGAGAGAGAAACTAAAACCTTGATCGTGGAAGCTATCGTTCGCGAAACCGGTGCCTGTAATGTCCAGGTCATCGGCAAAACGCTGGTGCTTTATCGCCCGACCGCAGAGCGTAAAATTTCGCTGCCGCGCTAAAGGATATCCTGAGTTGAACACAAAATCAGTGTAAAACGAGGGGTTTCCGCCAGCAGATGAGCAAAATGCCACGCTCCTGGAGTTCATAAAAGGCCGCAATGCGGCCTTTTTCTTATCTTTACAATCTGTCAACAATTAACGCTGACGCTGCAATCAAAGATATTCCACCTTGATGATTTCATATTCCACTTCGCCGCCAGGGGTGCGAATGACAACCACATCATCCTGCTCTTTCCCCACCAGGCCTCGTGCGATAGGCGAGTTCACCGAGATAAGATTCTGCTTAAAGTCGGCTTCGTCATCGCCAACGATGCGGTAAGTCTGCTCTTCGTCGTTATCCAGGTTCAGCACGGTGACCGTGGAACCGAAAATGACGCGGCCATTTTTTGGCATTTTGGAGATATCGATAACCTGCGCATTCGACAGTTTCGCTTCGATATCTTTAATGCGGCCTTCACAAAAGCCCTGCTGCTCACGCGCGGCGTGGTATTCAGCGTTCTCTTTGAGATCGCCATGCTCGCGGGCGTCCGCAATAGCGGCGATGATTTCAGGGCGACGAACGGTTTTTAAAAACTCCAGTTCTTCGCGCAGTTTTTCTGCACCACGTAGGGTCATCGGAATAGCTTGCATTTGTTATACCTCTTAAACATTCCTGTTAGGAGTAGTCCCCCACCCCGTCAGCGTTACCTCCCCGCATTCAGGCGTAAACAGCCGGGCAGGAGCAAAAGAAAACTGACCCGGAGACAAAGCCCCAGGTCAGCGCAATTTTTCAATTTGATACGTATTTTAACCGGAAGTTCACCGTGGGTCATCGTTTACTTTCCGGGTCGATGCGCCGTAGTATGTCGGCCTGTTTCCAGCTTGTTAGCGCGAGATTATGCGATTTCCCAGCTTTATCATCGGATTGTCCACCAGTATAGCCCTGAATGTTCAGGCCGCGAATGTCGACGAGTACATCAACCAGCTTCCGGATGGTGCCAACCTGGCGTTGATGGTACAGAAGGTCGGCGCCGAGGCTCCCGAAATTGATTATCACGCCAAACAGATGGCGTTGCCGGCGAGCACCCAGAAAGTGATCACCGCGCTGGCTGCACTCCTACAACTGGGGCCGGACTTTCGCTTTACAACCACATTGGAAAGCAAAGGTTCTGTCGACGACGGTATGCTAAAAGGCGACTTAGTTGCACGATTTGGTGGCGATCCGACGCTAAAACGTCAGGATATTCGCAATATGGTCGCAACGCTTAAAAAATCAGGCGTGCAAAAAATCGATGGCAACGTGCTGATCGATACCTCGATCTTCGCCAGTCATGACAAAGCACCGGGCTGGCCGTGGAACGATATGACGCAGTGCTTTAGTGCGCCGCCCGCCGCTGCCATCATCGATCGCAACTGTTTTTCCATTTCGCTGTATAGCGCGCAAAACGCGGGTGATTTGGCCTACATCCGGGTCGCCTCTTACTATCCAGTGAACATGTTCAGCCAGGTACGCACGCTGGCGCGCGGGTCGTCGGAAGCACAATATTGCGAACTGGATGTGGTGCCGGGCGATCTCAATCGGTTCACGTTAACAGGCTGTTTGCCTCAGCGCGCCGATCCGTTGCCGCTCGCCTTCGCCGTGCAGGATGGTGCCAGCTATGCAGGGGCTATTCTCAAGCAGGAGCTAACGCAGGCGGGCATTACCTATACCGGCACGCTGCTGCGCCAGACGCAGGTCAATCAGCCCGGTACCGTTATCGCCAGTAAACAATCCGCGCCGTTACACGATCTGCTGAAGATCATGCTGAAGAAGTCCGACAACATGATTGCGGATACCGTCTTTCGCATGATTGGCCATGCGCGCTTTGGCGTGCCGGGCACCTGGCGAGCGGGTTCGGATGCGGTCAGGCAGATCCTGCGCCAGCAGGCCGGGGTCGATCTGGGCAACACCATTATTGCGGATGGTTCCGGCCTCTCGCGCCATAACCTGCTCGCACCGGCAACCATGATGCAGGTGCTGCAATATATCGCCCAGCATGATACCGAGCTTAACTTTATCTCAATGTTGCCGCTGGCAGGCTATGACGGCTCGCTGCAATACCGCGCAGGGCTGCACGAAGCGGGCGTCGACGGTAAGGTATCAGCCAAAACAGGCTCGCTGCAGGGTGTTTATAACCTGGCAGGGTTTATCACCACCGCCAGCGGTCAGCGAATGGCGTTTGTGCAGTATCTCTCGGGGTATGCGGTTGAACCGGCCGATCAGCGCAATCGCCGTATTCCGCTGGTGCGTTTCGAAAGCCGGCTCTACAAAGATATCTATCAGAACAACTAATAAAAAATGCCGGGAAGCATCATGCTGACCCGGCATTTTTTTATCTCTTCTCCCCGCCTGAGCGGGGAGGAAGCAGAGATTAACGTTTGTAGATGAACTCGACACCCTCTTCGTCGTCTTCGTCCCAGTCGTCATCCCACTCTTCGTCATCTTCTTCTGTCGCTTCGGCCTCTTCGAGCTGCTGGCGATGATAATCATCCCACATGAACTCGACTTTCTCCGGCTGCTGCTCTTCCTGCGCCTGCGCAATCGGGTTTTCGATGATAAAGGTCATCACATCCCAGCACAGGTCTTTGACGCCCTGCTGGCTGGCAGCAGAGATCAGGTAGAACTTATCTTCCCAGCCCAGCGCTTCGGCGATCGCTTTCGCTTTCGCTTCTGCTTCGTCTTTATCCATCAGGTCGATCTTGTTAAATACCAGCCAGCGCGGCTTGGCAGCCAGCTTCTCGCTGTATTTTTCCAGCTCGCCGACGATGATACGGGCGTTTTCTGCCGGATCGGAACCGTCGATCGGATCGAGGTCGATGAGGTGCAGCAGCACGCGGCAACGCTCAAGGTGTTTCAGGAAGCGGATACCGAGGCCAGCGCCATCAGCCGCACCCTCAATCAGCCCTGGAATATCGGCAACCACGAAGCTCTTCTCATTGTCCATACGAACAACGCCCAGGCTCGGGACCAGCGTGGTAAACGGATAATCCGCCACTTTTGGTTTCGCTGCAGAGACGGCGCGGATAAAGGTGGATTTACCGGCATTCGGCATCCCCAGCATCCCGACATCTGCCAGCAGCATCAGCTCCAGCTGCAGATCGCGCTTATCGCCCGGCGTACCCATCGTTTTCTGACGCGGAGTACGGTTTACCGAGGATTTGAAACGGGTGTTACCAAGACCGTGCCAGCCGCCTTTCGCGACCATCAGGCGCTGACCATGTTTGGTCATATCGCCCATGGTTTCGCCGGTGCCCTGGTCGATCACACGCGTACCAACCGGCACTTTCACCGTAATATCTTTCCCGCGTTTGCCGGTGCAATCACGGCTCTGGCCGTTCTGCCCACGTTCTGCACGGAAGGATTTTTCAAAACGGTAGTCAATCAGGGTATTCAGGTTCTCGTCCGCTTCCAGCCAGACATCACCACCGTCGCCACCGTCACCGCCATCAGGGCCGCCTTTCGGGATATACTTTTCGCGGCGGAAGCTTACGCAGCCATTACCGCCATCACCCGCTACGACCAGAATCGTAGCTTCATCTACAAACTTCATTTTACTCTCCGTAACTCATTCGCCTGAGCGGGGCACAGTGACGACCACTTCACGACTACGCCTGCGTCCCAAAAGACGATGGCCAATAGCGGAAAACATCGCGCCCGCAACCACGACAAACGCACCGAGATAACCGACAAGGTTTAACATCGGTCTGGCGAAAACATCGGGCCAGGCCATTGATAACAAATCTGAGAAAAACAGTGTAAACAGCGGCGTTAAGGTAATTAACGCGCTTACCTGCGCCGCCTGCCAGCGCGCCATCGCTTCCGCCAGCGCGCCGTAGCCAACCAGCGTGTTGAGCCCGCAAAAAACCAGACAGGCCAGTTGCCAGTCACTCAGCTGGAACACCACGGCGGGTTTCGCCAGTGGCAGCAGCGCAAGCGTACATAAAGTGTACAGCAAAAAGAGGATCTGCTGGGAGGCCAGACGACGCAGAAGGACTTTTTGCGCCACGCCGTAGCTCACCCACACCGTCGCCGCACCGACGCCGAAGATAACGCCCCAGGTGTAATCCGTCAGCCGGGTAAAAATCTCAATCAGGCTGGTGTTAAAAAACATCACCAGACCGCTTATCAGCATCAGCGCGCCAATCACCTGCGTGATACGCATCTTCTCTTTAAGGATAAAGACGCTGGCGACCATCATACCGACGGGCGAGAGCTGGCCGATCACCTGCGACGCGGTCGGGCTGACATACTGCAGAGAAGAGCTGAACAATATGAAGTTGCCAAACAACCCGCCGGTGGCAATTGCCAGCAGCAGCAGCCAGCGAGGCTTGCGGAAAATACGCAGTGGCGGCAGTTTTCGTTTCCAGGTCAGGATCAGACCGAGACCAATGCCCGCCATTAAAAAGCGATAGAAGACCACCGTTGGCGGCTCCATCACTTCCAGCACCTGCTTCATTGCAATCGGCAACGCTCCCCAGCACATCGCTGTTGTCAGCGCCAGGAGAATACCGATGCCCGCCTGCTGTTTCATGCTTCTTCCCTGCCCGAATTTTGCCGGGCTTCTAATGTAAAAAGCCCCGCAACGTGTTGCGGGGCTTTCTTCCGTTACCGGGACGCGAAAAACTTATTCAGCAACGATGCTGATGAATTTACGGTTTTTCGGGCCTTTAACTTCGAACTTAACTTTACCGTCAGTCAAAGCGAACAGAGTGTGGTCACGGCCGCAACCTACGTTGGAACCAGCGTGGAATTTAGTACCACGTTGACGAACGATGATGCTACCTGCCAGAACTGCTTCACCGCCGAAGCGTTTTACGCCCAGACGTTTAGCTTCTGAATCGCGACCGTTACGAGTTGAGCCGCCAGCCTTTTTATGTGCCATTTAAATCTCTCCTCAGGTCTTAGGCGCTGATGCCAGTAATTTTCACATCAGTGAACCACTGACGATGGCCCTGCTGCTTACGGTAGTGTTTACGACGACGAAACTTAACGATTTTAACTTTCTCGCCACGACCATGAGCAACAACTTCAGCTTTGATTACGCCGCCATCAACGAAAGGAACGCCGATTTTGACTTCTTCACCGTTTGCGATCATCAGAACTTCAGCGAATTCAACAGATTCACCAGTTGCGATGTCCAGCTTTTCCAGGCGAACGGTCTGACCTTCGCTTACTCGGTGTTGTTTACCACCACTTTGGAAAACCGCGTACATATAAAACTCCGCTTCCGCGCACCTATCCTGATTAATTCAGAGGGCGCTATAAATATTCACAATAGGGCGCGAATATTACGCAAATTGCGAGCCGTTGACAAGTGTGATCGTCACTCCTCGCAGAAAAAAAACACAACGTGTAAGGTAACGTTTATCTGGCGCGTTTTTTCAGTACAATCGACAATACTATTCAAACCCGTAACCCTTTGTTATCCCACTTTTGATATGTGGTAAACAGGACTGAAAGCCCGGCTTTTGCGATGAATTTAGAAAAAATCAATGAGTTAACCGCGCAAGATATGGCGGGTGTGAACGCGACGATTCTGCAACAACTCAACTCGGATGTGAAATTAATCAACCAGTTGGGTTATTACATCGTAAGCGGCGGCGGCAAACGCATACGTCCGATGATCGCTGTACTGGCGGCGCGCGCAGTTGGCTATGAAGGCAACGCGCATGTCACCATCGCTGCATTAATCGAATTTATCCACACAGCAACCCTCCTCCACGACGACGTTGTGGATGAATCAGATATGCGCCGCGGCAAGGCAACGGCGAACGCCGCCTTTGGTAATGCCGCCAGCGTACTGGTCGGGGATTTTATCTATACCCGTGCATTCCAGATGATGACCAGCCTCGGCTCGCTGAAGGTGCTGGAGGTGATGTCAGAAGCGGTGAACGTGATTGCAGAAGGCGAAGTGCTGCAATTGATGAACGTCAACGACCCGAACATTACCGAAGAGAACTACATGCGCGTGATTTACAGCAAAACCGCGCGCCTGTTCGAAGCGGCCGCCCAGTGTTCTGGTTTACTGGCGGGCTGTTCAGAAGCACAGGAGAAGGGGCTGCAGGATTATGGCCGCTACCTGGGCACTGCATTCCAGCTGATTGACGATCTGCTCGATTACAGCGCCGATGGCGAAACGCTGGGTAAAAATACCGGCGATGACCTTAACGAAGGCAAACCGACGCTGCCGCTGCTGCATGCGATGCATAACGGTACCCCTGAGCAGGCGCAGATGATCCGCGAAGCGATTGAACAGGGAAGCGGACGCCATCTTCTGGAACCGGTTCTGGAAGCAATGGCGCAGTGCGGGTCGCTGGAGTGGACGCGCCGCCGTGCTGAAGAAGAGGCGGATAAAGCCATCGCCGCGCTGCAGGTTCTCCCGCACTCTGAGTGGCGCGATGCGCTCATTGCGCTTGCCCACATCGCCGTTCAGCGCGATCGTTAATCTCTCTGTTTCCCGCGATTTATCGCGGGAAAGTTCCAATAAGCTCTTATAACATCCTTTTTCAGGCGCCGAATCCTTGCTGCGCAAGCCTTGGCATAATCTGAAAACATAACAATCGCCCTGAACTTTTTAGAACAAATATTCCCATATGCGTATAGTGATCTGCGTTGTTGGCGAACAATGGTTGAAACCGATTCTCATCAGGGAGATGTTATGGAAACGAAATATACCGACTGGCATCAAGCCGATATCATTGCCGGGCTGCGAAAAAAGGGTACGTCGCTGGCGGCTGAATCTCGAAAAAATGGCTTGAGTTCCTCCACCCTCGCCAATGCACTGACCCGACCCTGGCCGAAGGGAGAGTTGATTATTGCCCGGGCGCTGGATACCGATCCCTGGGTTATATGGCCTTCGCGTTACCACGATCCCATCACGCACGCGTTTCTTGATAAAACCAAATTCATCAGGAAAAAACGTAGTGAAGCGTAAAATGTTGCAGATAAAAAAAGGGAGCTTTCGCTCCCTTTTTTAATGGTGTCGAGGTTATTCGCCCTTCACACGCTCAATCTTCGCGCCCAGCGCGCTGAGCTTATCTTCGATACGCTCATAACCACGATCGATGTGGTAGATGCGATCGACATAGGTCGTCCCTTCCGCAATACAGCCAGCCAGCACGAGGCTCGCCGATGCACGCAGATCGGTCGCCATCACCTGCGCGCCGGAGAGCGTTTCTACGCCGTGGCAAATCGCGGTGTTGCTCTCAATCTCTGCATGAGCACCCATACGAATCAGCTCAGGGATGTGCATGAAGCGGTTCTCGAAGATGGTTTCAGTGATCACACCGGTACCTTCGGCCACCAGGTTCAGCAGCGTGAACTGCGCCTGCATATCTGTCGGGAAGCCCGGATGCGGCGCGGTACGCACGTTAACGGCTTTCGGACGTTTACCGTGCATATCGAGGCTAATCCAGTCTTCGCCCAGTTCAATATCAGCACCCGCGTCACGCAGTTTAGCCAGCACGGCATCCAGCGTATCCGGCTGGGCATTGCGGCAAACAATTTTTCCACCGGAGATAGCGGCTGCCACCAGGAAGGTCCCGGTTTCGATGCGGTCCGGCAGCACGCGATAAACGCCGCCGCCAAGGCGCTCAACGCCCTCGATGGTGATGCGGTCAGTGCCCATGCCGGTAATTTTGGCACCGAGCGTATTGAGGAAGTTGGCGGTATCGACAATTTCCGGCTCGCGCGCGGCGTTTTCGATAATGGTGGTGCCTTCAGCCAGCGTCGCAGCGGACATAATCGTCACCGTCGCGCCAACGCTCACTTTGTCCATCACAATGTGCGCGCCCTTCAGACGGCCGTCGACAGAGGCTTTAACGTAGCCCTCTTCCAGCTTAATCTCCGCGCCCAGTTGCTCAAGACCGGTGATATGCAGATCGACCGGACGCGCGCCAATCGCGCAACCGCCCGGTAGTGAAACCTGCCCCTGGCCGAAACGGGCAACCAGCGGACCCAGCGCCCAAATCGAAGCGCGCATGGTTTTCACCAGGTCGTACGGCGCACAGAAGACGTTCACCTTGCTGGCATCGATCCATACCGAGCCATTACGCTCAATTTTGGTGCCGAGCTGGCTCAGCAGCTTGATGGTCGTGTCGATATCTTTCAGTTTCGGCACGTTGCGGATTTCGACCGGCTCTTCAGCCAGCAGCGCGGCGAAAAGAATCGGCAGTGCGGCGTTTTTGGCACCTGAAATTGTCACTTCGCCCTGGAGACGCGTTGGCCCCTGTACACGAAACTTATCCATTTATCTGATCTCTGTTAAGAATTCACACGCGCGGCGGGTCATACCGCCAGCGCTCAAAAGCCGTTAAGTTTGCGATCGCGCGCCCATTCTTGCGGCGTATACGCTTTGATCGACAGGGCATGAATGCGGTTATCCGCGATGTACTCCATCAGCGGGCCATAGATGGTTTGCTGCTTCTTGACCCGGCTCATGCCGTCAAAAACTTCACCCACAGCGACAACCTGAAAATGGCTGCCATCGCCAGTGACGTGGGCTTCCTGGAGAGAGAGTGCTTCCATCAGCACGGTCTGGATTTCATGATTTTCCATGGGCGTAAATATCATCTAAAAGTGAAAACAGTCACACATCTTAGAGGAAAGTGCGACGGTCTTAAATAAGCAAAAAGCCCCATCCACTCTCTGGACGGGGCTTTAAATAGTAACGTATTGAAAAAATTAGCGTGGCAAGGCACTTTGCGGCAAGTTATAGAGCGCCGCAAGGGTGCTCACATTCTCACTTACGCCCAGAAGCGTCACATCCGTGCCCTGCTTTTTACCGAGTTCAACCAGATGAACCAGCAGCGCGACGCCTGCGGTATCAACCCGTGTTACGCCCTGTAGATCGATGATGGTTACCCCTTTCATCGCCTCTGCGCGCGCATCCCATAAAGGATTTAACACGTCCTGATCCAGCTCGCCCAGCAACACCAGGCGTTCACCGTCACGCGACCAGCTTAGCTGCTGGGTCATTGCTTCTTCTCGTCCAGGGTAATTTTCTGGCGGGAGATAGACTGCAGCTCAGCGGTCAGGCCATCAATACCTTTAGTACGCAGCAGATCGCTCCACTCATTCTGTTTGGTGGTGATCATGCTTACGCCTTCAGCGATCATGTCATAAGCCTGCCAGTTACCGGTCTGGCTGTTTTTACGCCACTGGAAATCGAGGCGTACCGGCGGACGACCGTTCGGATCGACGATGGTGACGCGAATCGGCACGATAGTGGCATCGCCCAGCGGCTGTTCCGGGGCGATCTGGTAAGTCTGGCCATGGTAGAGCGCCAGCGCCTGACCGTATGCCTGTTTCAGATATTCGCGGAACGCCTTGAAGTAGGCATCACGCTGCGCAGGGGTCGCTTCTTTGTAATAACGGCCCAGCACCAGCGCGCCGGCATATTTCACCTGGACGTAGGGCAGCAGCTCCTGATCGACCACCTCGCGCAGGTAATCCGGGTTCGCGCGGATTTTCGGTTGTTCATTTTTGAGGCGATCGAAAGTCTGTTTCGCCGCCCCCTGCATTGCGGTGTAAGGGTTGCTTTGATCAACAGCCAAAGCCGAGCTCAACGGTGCAACGACCAGCAGAGCAACCATCATGAGACGTTTAAACATTGCGTCACTTCTCCTCGTTAATGCGTCTGATCCGCAGACGGCGCAGGTTGAGTATTCCCTTCATTTTGCGCCGCCGCATCGCCTGAATTCTTATTGTCGCCACCTTTACTGTTGTAAAGGAACTGACCAATGAGATCTTCCAGCACCATTGCGGACTTGGTGTCCTGAATCGTGCTGCCTTCCTTAAGCATAGATGTTCCCATCTCGGGATCGTCAAACCCGACGTTTAATGCCAGATATTGTTCGCCCAGCAGGCCTGATGTGCGGATCGCCAGCGAGCTGGTATCCGGGATCTGGTTGTAACGCTCTTCGATATCCAGCGTCACGCGCGGCAGATAAGTTTTCGGGTCGAGAGAGATATCCGATACGCGCCCAATCACCACCCCGCCGATACGCACCGGCGAATTGGCTTTCAGGCCGCCGATATTGTCAAAGGTGGCATAAACGCGGTACGTCGGTTCTGTACGCATCGAGGCGACATCTGCCGCTTTCAGGCAGATAAAGAGCCCCGCCAGTAATGCCAGCAGAAGAAACAGGCCGACCCAAATTTCACTTTTTTTCGTTTGCATGAACTCAATTCCCAAACATCAATGCGGTGAGCACAAAATCCAGACCGAGAACGGCCAGCGAGGAGTGCACAACGGTGCGTGTTGTCGCGCGGCTGATCCCGGCCGAAGTCGGGATCGCATCGTAACCGTTAAACAGCGCAATCCAGGTCACGGTGATGGCAAAGACCACGCTTTTAATCAGACAGTTAACCAGATCCATTCGCAGGTCGACGGCGTTCTGCATCGCAGTCCAGAAGAAACCACTGTCGATGCCTTTCCAGTTAACGCCCACCAGCGAGCCGCCCCAGATACCAACCGCGACAAACATAACCGTCAGCAGCGGCAGAGAGATGACGCCCGCCCAGAAACGCGGCGAAATGACCCGACGTAAAGGATCGACCGCCATCATCTCGAGGCTGGAGAGCTGCTCGGTGGCGCGCATCAAGCCAATCTCTGCGGTGAGCGCCGAGCCTGCGCGTCCGGCAAACAGCAGCGCGGCAACTACCGGGCCTAATTCGCGTAGCAACGATAGCGCCACCAGCATGCCGAGGCTCGTCTCCGCGCTGTAAGTCGTCAGCACCAGGTAGCCCTGCAATCCCAGCACCATGCCGATAAAGACGCCGGAGACGAGGATAATGACCATCGACAGCACACCGACGTTATAGAGCTGGCGGATCAGCAGCGGCGCGTGTTTGCGAAACTCCGGCTTGCCAACCAGGGCGTTGAACAGCATTAACCCGGCACGCCCGAACGTCGCGATCGTTTTGATCCCACGATGGCCAAGCGCAGCCAGTGCATTTAACAGCATGAGTGTATTAACTCCCTGTTTCTAAAAGATCGCGCTGGTAATCACCAGCAGGATAGCGGAACGGAACCGGCCCGTCGGCGATGCCATCAAGGAACTGACGGACGCGAGGATCGCTATTATCCTGCAGCCCCTGCGCGCTGCCGTGGGCGACAATTTTCCGGTCCGCCACAATATAGGCGTAATCCGCGATGCTCAACACCTCCGGCACATCATGGGAAACAACGATACAGGTGACGCCCAGCGCGTTATTCAGCTCAGAGATAAGCTTCACCAGCACCCCCATGGTTATGGGATCCTGGCCAACGAAAGGCTCATCAAACATGATCAGATCCGGTTCCAGCGCAATCGCGCGCGCCAGCGCCGCACGCCGCGCCATACCACCAGAGAGCTCGGAGGGCATCAATTTTGCCGCACCGCGCAGCCCGACCGCTTCGAGCTTCATCATCACCGTGCTGTGCAATAGCGCCGGTGGCAAAGTGGTATGTTCGCGCAGCGGATAGGCGACGTTATCGAACACATTCATATCGGTGAAGAGTGCGCCGGACTGAAAGAGCATGCTCATTCTTTTGCGCACGGTGAAGAGGCGCGAACGCGACATTGCCGGCACGTTTTCGCCATCAAATAAGATTTCGCCGCTATCGGGCGGGATCTGCCCGCCAATCAGGCGCAGTAAGGTGGTTTTACCGATCCCTGACGGCCCCATAATGGCGGTGATTTTCCCGCGCGGCACGGTCAGTGAAATATTGTCGAAGATCGGGCGGCTACCTCGGGAGAAGCTGACGCCACGAACATCGACCAAATTCGCCACTGTCTGGCTCATTTCCTCTTCCTTATCACCCTGTGGGCTGCAAGCATTACGCTTGATATCATCACGAACCCAGCATTTTTACAGAATATTACCCGCCCAAGTTAGCGAAAGCTGGCATTTGTTTTACTTTTGAGCCGCATAAAGTCAAAATTAGGAATCATTACGCTACGCGGAAGTTCCGGTTTTAACCCGGTATAGCGGCCTGCGAAACGGCGAAATTATACCTGAAGAAAGGACGTTAGATGCTCTTAGCGACGGCGCTATTGATAATTGGTTTACTTCTTGTGGTCTACAGTGCCGATCGTCTGGTGTTTGCCGCCTCCATTCTTTGCCGCGCTCTTGGTATTCCGCCATTAATTATTGGCATGACGGTGGTCAGTATTGGCACCTCGTTGCCGGAAATCATCACCTCTGTCGCCGCCTCGCTGCATGGCCAGCTCGATCTCGCTATCGGCACCGCCATCGGATCGAACATCACCAATATCCTGCTGATCCTCGGCGTTGCCGCGCTATTACACCCTTTTACCGTGCATTCCGATATTCTGCGCCGTGAATTGCCGTTAACCTTAGTAGCTAGCCTGCTGGCGGGCGTCGTACTGTATGATGGGCGGCTTACGCCCATAGACGGCATCTTTTTACTGTTATTAGCCGTGCTATGGCTGGTGTTCATTGTTAAAATCGCCCGTCTGGCCGAACGCCAGGGTAATGATAGCCTGACGCGCGAGCAGCTGGCCGAGCTGCCGCGAGAGGGAAGTGTGTCGGTTGCCTGCCTCTGGCTGGGCGTCGCGCTGATTATCATGCCGATGGCGACACGCATGGTGGTGGATAACGCCACGGTGGTGGCGAACTTCTTCGCTATCAGCGAACTGACTATCGGCCTGACGGTTATCGCCATCGGTACCGGCCTTCCTGAGCTTGCCACCGCCATCGCGGGCGCGCGCAAAGGGGAAGACGATATCGCCATCGGCAACCTTATCGGCTCCAACATTTTTAATATCGCGATCGTGCTTGGCTTGCCGGCACTGATTGCGCCAGGCAGCTTTAACCCGATGGCGTTCACGCGCGATTACGGGGTAATGGTGCTGGTCAGCGCCCTTTTCGCGCTGATCTGCTGGCGACGCAAGCAGATCAGTCGTGCTGTCGGGGGGCTGTTGTTCGGTGGGTTTATCATATGGCTGGCGATGCTCTACTGGCTGTCGCCGCTTTTGACGGGATAATCGGATACGCACTATGTCGCAAATAGATTTGCAGCCGGGTTTTGACTTTCAACAAGCCGGCAAAGAAGTTCTGGCGATTGAACGTGAAGGCCTCGCACAGCTGGATCAGTACATTAATGAAGATTTCACCCGCGCATGCGAAAGCATCGCTTATTGTGCTGGCAAAGTCGTAGTGATGGGCATGGGCAAATCGGGCCATATCGGCCGGAAAATGGCGGCAACCTTCGCCAGCACCGGCACGCCCGCCTTTTTCGTCCACCCCGGCGAAGCCGCGCACGGCGACCTGGGTATGGTCAGCCCGCAGGATGTCGTGATTGCGCTGTCGAACTCCGGTGAGTCCAATGAGATCCTCGCGCTCATCCCGGTGCTGAAGCGCCTCAAGGTCGCGCTGATTTGCATGACCAGCCGCCCTGAGAGCAGCATGGCGCGCGCGGCGGATATCCATTTATGCGTAAAAGTGCCGAAAGAGGCCTGCCCGCTGGGGCTGGCGCCGACCTCCAGCACCACCGCAGCGCTGGTAATGGGCGATGCGCTGGCCGTGGCGCTGCTGAAAGCGCGCGGCTTTACCGCCGAAGATTTTGCCCTCTCCCATCCGGGCGGCGCGCTGGGCCGCAAACTGCTGCTGCGTGTGAATGACATCATGCACACCGGGGATGAGATCCCGCACGTCAGCAAAGAAGCCAGCCTGCGTGATGCGTTACTGGAGATCACGCGTAAGAATTTAGGTATGACGGTGATCTGCGACGATCTGATGAAGATCGAAGGTATCTTTACCGATGGTGACCTGCGTCGCGTGTTTGATATGGGCGCCGATGTGCGCAGCCTTGGCATCGCCGATGTGATGACGCCAGGCGGTGTGCGCGTGCGGCCCAATACGCTGGCAGTCGATGCCCTTAACCTGATGCAATCCCGTCACATTACCTGCGTACTGGTTGCCGATGGTGAGCAGTTACTGGGTGTGTTACATATGCATGACTTACTGCGCGCGGGCGTGGTGTAAAGAAGGACATAAGAATGAGTAATGCTGGCGCGTCGCTTGCTACCTGCTATGGGCCGGTAAGCACGCAAGTCATGGAGAAAGCCGCGAAGATTCGCCTGCTGATCCTCGATGTGGATGGCGTGCTGTCCGACGGGCTCATCTATATGGGCAATAATGGTGAAGAGCTAAAAGCGTTCAATGTTCGCGACGGTTATGGCATTCGCAGCGCCCTCACCTCCGGTATCGAGATGGCGATCATTACCGGGCGTAACGCTAAACTGGTAGAAGATCGCTGCGAAACGCTGGGCATCACCCATCTCTACCAGGGGCAATCAGACAAAATGATCGCCTATCGGGAGCTGCTCGCCCGCCTTGATTTGACGGCGGATCAGGTCGCCTATATCGGCGACGATTTGATTGACTGGCCGGTGATGGCGGAGATTGGCCTGAGCGTGGCCGTTGCAGATGCGCACCCGCTGCTCAGCGCGCGCGCCGATTACGTGACGCGGATTAACGGCGGTCGCGGCGCGGTGCGTGAAGTGTGTGACTTACTGCTGCTGGCACAGGGCAAGCTGGATGAAGCCAAAGGGCAATCAATATGAGTAAAACCAGACGTTGGGTCATTATTCTGCTGGCGCTGGTCGCACTGGTTCTGATTGGTATTAACTTCACCACTCAGGATGCGCCGGAACAGAGCGCAGCGAACAATTCCGATCCGACTTATAAAAGCCAACATACGGATACTGTCGTTTACAGCCCGGAAGGCGCGCTGAACTATCGTCTGATCGCGCAGAATGTGGAGTACTACTCCGCCGATAGCGTTAGCTGGTTTGCCAAACCGGTGTTAACCACCTTCGATGAGAACAAAGTTCCGACCTGGTCTATCAAGTCGGATAAAGCAAAGCTCACCGACGACAAAATGCTTTACCTCTATGGACATGTCGAAGTTAACGCGCTGACTGCGGACGCACAATTACGCAGAATCACCACGGATAACGCCCGGATCAACCTGGTCACCCAGGATGTTTTCTCAGACGATCAGGTTACGTTATACGGAACAACATTTAATTCCACCGGCCTGAAAATGCGCGGCAATTTACGCAGCAAAAACGCCGAGCTGATTGAAAAGGTTAGAAGCTCCTATGAAATTCAAAACAAACAAACGCAGCCTTAATCTTCTCCTGGCGAGTACGCTCTTCGCTGCCGCGCTTCCGGCGCTCGCTGTGACCGGGGATACCGACCAGCCGATCCACATCGACTCCGATCAGCAGTCGCTGGATATGCAGGGGAATGTTGTCACCTTCACCGGCAATGTCGTCGTGACGCAGGGGACGATTAAGATCAACGCCGATAAGGTGGTGGTCACCCGTCCGGGCGGCCAGCAAGGCAGAGAGATCATCGACGGTTACGGCAATCCGGCCACTTTCTACCAGATGCAAGACAACGGCAAGCCGGTTAAAGGCCACGCCTCGCAGATGCACTACGAACTGGAAAAAGATTTCGTCATCCTGACCGGCAACGCCTATCTCGAGCAGTTGGACAGCAATATTGCTGGTGACAAAATCACCTACCTGGTGAAAGAGCAGAAGATGCAGGCGTTCAGCGACAAAGGTAAGCGCGTGACTACTGTGCTGGTACCGTCGCAGTTACAGGACAAGAGCAATAAATCCGCCCCGGCCCCGGCGCAAAAGAAGAGTAACTAATCCGTTATGGCAACATTAACTGCAAAGAATCTCGCCAAGGCTTATAAAGGCCGTCGCGTGGTCGAAGACGTCAGTCTGACCGTTAACTCCGGTGAAATCGTCGGCTTGCTTGGCCCTAACGGCGCAGGGAAAACCACCACCTTCTATATGGTGGTCGGGATTGTTGCGCGCGATGCCGGCAACATCATTATTGATGATGAAGATATCAGCCTGTTGCCGCTGCATGCGCGCGCGCGTCGCGGCATCGGCTATTTACCGCAGGAAGCCTCGATCTTCCGTCGCCTCAGCGTCTATGACAACCTGATGGCAGTGCTGCAGATTCGTGACGATCTCACCACGGAACAGCGTGAAGATCGCGCCAACGAGCTGATGGAAGAGTTCCATATCGATCACCTGCGCGACAGCATGGGCCAGGCGCTCTCCGGCGGTGAACGTCGCCGCGTCGAGATTGCCCGCGCGCTGGCGGCAAACCCGAAATTTATCCTGCTCGATGAACCCTTTGCGGGCGTTGACCCAATCTCGGTTATCGACATCAAACGCATTATCGAGCATCTGCGTGACAGCGGGCTTGGGGTGCTGATTACCGACCATAACGTGCGCGAAACGCTGGCCGTATGTGAGCGCGCCTATATTGTCAGCCAGGGGCATCTCATCGCCCACGGCACGCCGCAGCAAATCCTTGAAGACGAACATGTTAAGCGCGTATATCTTGGGGAAGACTTCAGACTCTGATAGGGTAAGGTTTATTGACATTTTTTGTCGGAGAGTGCTGCTCTGAATATGAAGCAAGGTTTGCAACTACGGCTTAGCCAACAGCTAGCCATGACGCCGCAACTGCAACAGGCCATTCGCCTTTTGCAGTTGTCCACGTTGGAACTTCAGCAGGAACTTCAGCAGGCGCTGGAGAGCAACCCACTGCTGGAACAAACCGATCTTCACGAAGAAGTGGATAGCGAACAGGTTCAGGAAAAAGATGGCCTGGACACCGCGGATGCACTCGAACAGAAAGAGATGCCTGACGAACTGCCGCTGGATGCCAGCTGGGATGAGATCTATACCGCCGGCACGCCGTCAGGCAGCAGTAACGATTACATTGATGATGAACTGCCGATCTATCAGGGCGAAACCACCCAGTCGCTACAGGATTACCTGATGTGGCAGGTTGAGCTGACCCCCTTCTCCGATACGGATCGCGCCATTGCGACCTCGATCGTTGATGCCGTGGACGAAACTGGCTATCTCACCGTGACGCTTGAGGAGATCCTCGAGAGCATGGGGAACGACGAGATCGGCATGGATGAAGTCGAAGCGGTGCTAAAGCGCGTTCAGCGTTTTGATCCCGTTGGCGTTGCGGCGCGCGATCTGCGCGACTGCCTGCTGGTTCAGCTCTCCCAGTTCGCCAAAGCGACACCGTGGTGTGAAGAGGCCCGGCTTATTATCTGCGATCATCTCGATCTGCTGGCCAATCATGACTTCCGCTCGCTGATGCGCGTGACGCGCCTGAAAGAGGATGTGCTGAAAGAGGCGGTCAATCTGATCCAGTCCCTCGATCCGCGTCCCGGGCAGTCGATCCAGACCAGCGAGCCGGAGTATGTGATCCCCGATGTGCTGGTGCGCAAACACAACGGCCGCTGGACGGTGGAGCTTAACGCCGACAGCATTCCGCGTCTTAAGATCAACCAGCAATATGCAGCGATGGGCAGCGGCGGGCGTAACGACGCCGATACACAGTTCATTCGCAGTAATTTGCAGGAAGCGAAGTGGTTGATCAAAAGCCTGGAGAGCCGCAATGACACGCTGCTGCGCGTCAGCCGCTGCATCGTCGAGCAGCAGCAGGCGTTCTTTGAGCAGGGCGAAGAATTTATGAAACCGATGGTGCTGGCGGATATCGCCCAGGCCGTCGAGATGCACGAGTCCACTATCTCTCGTGTTACGACCCAGAAGTACCTGCACAGTCCTCGCGGCATTTTTGAACTGAAGTATTTCTTCTCCAGCCATGTGAATACCGAAGGCGGCGGCGAAGCCTCCTCCACGGCCATCCGCGCACTGGTGAAGAAGTTGATCGCCGCTGAAAACCCTGCAAAACCGCTGAGCGACAGTAAGCTGACGACGCTGCTTTCCAATCAGGGAATCATGGTCGCGCGGCGAACCGTTGCGAAGTATCGAGAATCTTTATCCATTCCGCCGTCTAACCAGCGTAAACAGCTGGTGTGACCCAACCGATAAGGAAGACACTATGCAGCTAAACATCACCGGACAAAACGTTGAGATTACCGATGCCCTGCGCGAGTTTTTAAACAGCAAATTCGCCAAGCTGGAGCACTATTTCGACAGGATTAATCAGGTTTATGTTGTGTTGAAAGTGGAAAAGGTGACGCACATTTCAGATGCCACGCTGCATGTGAATGGAGGCGAACTGCATGCCAGTGCGGAAGGACAAGATATGTATGCTGCTATTGACGGTTTAATTGATAAACTGGCGCGGCAGCTCACGAAGCATAAAGATAAACTGAAACAACACTAATTGTCCGGGCGTCCGTCTGGCGCGTTGCACCCGACCGCAACCCGGTTGGGTGCTGGCTCCGGCGTCGCTTAGGTGAAATTATGATGAATAACGATTCGGCTCTTCAACTGAGCACAGTGCTTAACCAGGAATGTACCCGTAGCGGCGTTCACTGCCAGAGTAAAAAACGCGCGCTGGAAATTATCAGCGAGCTGGCGGCGAAACAGTTAGGTCTGCCGCCGCAGGTGGTCTTCGAAGCGGTTCTTACGCGTGAAAAAATGGGCAGTACCGGCATTGGTAACGGTATCGCCATTCCCCACGGCAAGCTCGAGGAAGATACACTGCGCGCCGTCGGCGTGTTTGTGCAACTCGAAACGCCGATTGCCTTCGACGCTATCGATAATCAACCCGTCGATCTGCTCTTTGCCCTGCTGGTGCCGGCAGATCAAACCAAAACGCATCTGCACACCCTTTCGCTGGTCGCCAAACGGCTGGCAGATAAAACCATTTGTCGACGCCTGCGCGGCGCGCAGAGTGATGAAGAGCTCTATGAGATCATCACGCAGACAGAAGGCGAGCGCGGCGATGCGTAACCGGGAAAGACTCTTTTTGTCAGTCGTTCTGAGGAGAAATGACCCATGGTCCTGATGATCGTCAGTGGTCGTTCGGGTTCAGGGAAATCCGTGGCGCTACGCGCACTGGAAGATATGGGTTTCTACTGTGTTGATAACCTGCCGGTTGTGCTGTTGCCGGAACTGGCGCAAACCCTCGCCGATCGCCAGATCTCTGCCGCCGTCAGTATCGATGTGCGCAACATGCCGGAGTCGCCGGAGATCTTTGAGCAGGCGATGAGCAACCTGCCGGAGGCGTTTTCGCCGCAGCTGCTCTTTTTAGATGCGGATCGCAACACCCTGATCCGCCGCTACAGCGACACGCGCCGCCTGCACCCGCTCTCAAGCAAAAACCTGTCGCTGGAGAGCGCCATCGATGAAGAGAGCAATCTGCTTGAGCCGCTGCGTTCGCGTGCCGATCTGATTGTTGATACCTCAGAGATGTCGGTGCATGAGCTGGCAGAGATGCTGCGCACGCGTCTGCTGGGCAAACGCGAGCGCGAACTGACCATGGTCTTCGAATCCTTCGGCTTCAAGCACGGCATTCCAATCGATGCCGATTACGTCTTTGACGTGCGCTTCCTGCCGAACCCGCACTGGGATCCGAAGCTGCGCCCGATGACCGGCCTTGATAAGCCCGTCGCCGCATTCCTCGACAGGCATACCGAAGTACATAACTTCATCTACCAGACGCGCAGTTACCTCGAGCTGTGGTTGCCGATGCTGGAGACCAACAACCGTAGCTACCTGACGGTTGCCATCGGCTGTACCGGGGGTAAACACCGCTCTGTTTATATCGCCGAACAGCTGGCGGACTACTTCCGCTCGCGCGGCAAAAACGTGCAGTCCCGTCACCGTACGCTGGAAAAACGCAAAACATGACCGTAAAACAAACCGTTGAGATCACCAATAAGCTGGGCATGCACGCGCGCCCGGCGATGAAACTGTTTGAACTGGTGCAGGGCTTTGACGCGGAAGTGCTGCTGCGTAATGAAGAGGGAACCGAAGCGGAAGCCAGCAGCGTGATCGCTCTGCTGATGCTGGATTCCGCCAAAGGCCGACAGATTGAAGTCGAAGCCAGCGGCCCTCAGGAAGAGGAAGCGCTGGCCGCGGTGGTGGCGCTGTTTATCGCCGGGTTCGACGAAGAGTAATCAGTGCAGGTTGTTACTCTGCAAAAAGCCTTCGCCACCCAGCTGTTGCATCTGGCGCATGATCCACGCCTGACGGTTACGCACATAACCTGAAGGCGCTGCCGCTTTATAACGAATCGGGTTCGGCAGCACCGCCGCCAGCAGCGCGGCTTCCGACATCGTCAGCCGGCTCGCGGGTTTATGAAAATAGCGCTGCGACGCCTCTTCCACACCAAATATGCCGTCACCAAACTCCGCAATATTCAGATAGACCGTCAGGATGCGCCGTTTCGTCCATACCGCTTCCGTTGTTACCGTCAGCCCCGCCTCCAGCCCTTTTCGCAGCCAGCTTTTACCGTCCCACAAAAAGAGGTTTTTCACCGTCTGTTGCGACAGTGTCGAGGCGCCGCGAATGCGGTTCTCATGCTTTTCATTATGTGAGAGCGCTTTTTCGATCGCCTCCACATCTAATCCCCAGTGATCGGGGAAGCGCTGATCTTCAGCGGCAACCACCGCCAGCGCCATCCACGGTGAGATCTCATCCATGCTGACCCAATCCGAGTGGGCGACATAGCTAAAATCCCCCGTCAGCCACGCGCTCAGTTGCCGCTCAACCATCACTGCGGAAAACGGCACGGGTAAGAAGCTGAAAAGCAGAATACCGCCGCCCCAGAAGGCCACCAGCACTAACAGAACACGCAGAAGAAGACGTTTTAGCGCGGCCTTCAGCTTACCGCCTCCGCCTCGCTTCATTCGCACAATACCAGCACGCGCGTCACCAGCTTCTCAATTCCTGTTGCCGCCTGGGCAATATCTTCCGCCAGCATATAAGCCGGTGTGGTCACCACTTTGTTCTCTTCATCGACAACAATATCGTCCACCGGACACGGCACGTGCTCCGCGCCCATCTCTTCCAAAACTTCGGCAGTGTCGACATCGGTTCCGATAGTGAGACGCAGCGGGAAGTCGAAAATCTTCGGTAGCGTCGCCGGCGCAATGCACATAAAACCGAGCGGTTTTCCAGCCTCGTGCATCGCCAGCGCGAGGCTTTTCAGATCACTATCCACTTCGCAGTCGCCGCCGAGGCTGGCAAAGCTGCTGAGGTTTTTCGCCGCGCCAAAGCCGCCGGGGACAATCAGCGCATCCAGATCGTTTACTGATGCCTGCGCCAGTGGCGCGATCTTGCCGCGAGTAATGCGGGCGGCCTCAACCAGCACGTTGCGGCTTTCCGCCATGCTTTCGCCGGTGAGGTGATTGATGACATCACTTTGCGCTTTATCGGGCGCAAAACAGACGGCCTCTGCACCGTTGCGGGCAAGCGCCAGCAGGGTAATTACCGCTTCGTGGATCTCGGAACCGTCATACACACCAGACCCACTAAGAACAACGCCGACTCTTTTCATGCCAAACATCCTTTCTGCGAATTGCGGTCAATAACTAAAAATTTTGATAAGGAAGCCTTGCTTCACACATTTCACTGATTGCTGTAACAAATCATTTAAGATTTGCTATCTTATGTGCGTGTGGTCGAATTTTAATAGACTGCGCCCTTGCAATTAAAACCAAAAATTACGGCGCAGCCACGGTTTCCCTGGTGTTGGCGCAGTATTCGCGCACCCCGGTTAATCCGGGGTCATTTTTTTGCAGCGTCTGCCACCCAGGCTTTGAGCACGGCGACATCATTGCGCCACTCCTGCTTCATCTCTTCCACCCATTCGCCGACATTATCCCACCAGGCGGGAAGATCCGGGGACTGGATCTGCTGGCCTAACTGCTGCAGATGGCGCAGGCCGACGGATCCGGCAGCGCCCTTAATTTTGTGCCCCTCTTCAACAATCCCTTTCTGGTCGCGCGCGGTGAGGTTCGACTCCAGCACGCTCAGGTAGCCCGGCATCATCTTCTCAAACACCGCCAGCCCATCGGTAATCAGCTTCGGCCCAACCAGTTCGAGATACTGCTCAAGCATGGCGGTATCCAGCAGAGTTTGCGCTTTGTCGTTGTCTATCGTTGCCACCTGTTCCTCCTCCTCATCTCCGGCGTCCCAAAACTTTTTGATCATTGCCGTTAATGCCGGCACTGCCAGCGGTTTGCTTAAAACATCATCCATGCCGGCATCCAGATACTCCTGCTTATCTTTCAGCACGTTTGCGGTCAGCGCCACCAGCGGCGGCAGTTCGTCGCGCGAATAGCGGCTGGTGAGCGCGCGCGAAATATCCAGCCCGGTCATATCCGGCAGCTGAATATCGAGCAGCACCAGGTCATATTCGCCCGGCGCAAACATCTCCAGCGCCTCACCGCCGGTCATCGCCACATCGACGCTGTTACCAAGTTTCTCCAGCACCGAGCGCGCGACAATCACGTTGAGTTCGATATCTTCTACCAGCAGCACATGTAGCGCCGGTAAAGGCATCTCATCCTCTTCGAAAGCGTCGTCAACCTCCTCCGCCACCGCAGGGGCATGGACGGTCAACGTAAAGAGCGAGCCGCTGCCAGGCTGGCTGCTGACGGTGATATCGCCGCCCATGCTTTTCGCCAGACGGCGCGAGACCGCAAGCCCGATGCCGGTACCGGTGGCCGGTTTGCCGCCGTGGCTATCCTTCACCTGATAATACATGGCGAAGATTTTGTCCTGCTCATCGCGCGGAATCCCGATCCCGGAGTCCTGCACTTCGAAGTGGAGGATCTCACCTTCGTCATAGCGCACACGCACCGTCACCTGCCCTTCGCGGGTAAATTTCACGGCGTTGCTGATCAGGTTCCAGAGGATCTGCCGCAAACGGGTGCCGTCGGTGATCACCTGGTGTGGCAGCGGCAGCGTCGGCTCCAGCTCGAAGCGCAGCCCTTTTTGATGCGCCTGCAGCCCGGAGAGGTTCTCCAGATCCGCAAGGAAGCTGGTGAAGTCGAGTGGCTGGTTATCGAGCTGTACTTTGCGTCGCTCCATCTTATCCATATCGATAATATCGTTGAAGATATTGCCCAGCGTCACCGCAGAGACATGGATCGTTTTGAGGTATTTTTCCTGTTCAGGCGCGAGGTCGGTATCAAGCAGGATGCGGCTTAAACCGACGATGCCGTTAAGCGGCGTACGCAGTTCGTGGCTGATGGTAGAGATAAAGGTGGTCTTGTCCCGGCTGGCACGCTCCAGCGCGTCCTGATAGCGCTTACGCTCGGTAATATCGCGCCCGAAGCCCATCAGCCCGTGGCGTTTACCGACGCGGTCATAATAGGGAACTTTGCGGATTTCGAAGCAGGCTTTGCGCCCGTCGGGGTAATCGAGCCACTGCTCATAGGTGAGCGAGACATTGTGACGAAACACTTTCTCGTCGGTCTCAATCACTTTTTGCGCCGCTTCCGGCGAGTAAACATCCTGCGGTTTGAGGTGAATCAGCTGCTTTTCGCTTTTGCCGGTCAGCAGCTCCATAGCGCGGTTGCAGCCAGAAAACTCTTTATCTTCATTGCGATAGAAGACAAGGTCGGGGGAAGCATCAAGGAAAGAGCGCAAAAAAGAGGATTGCTGTTCGAGCTGGATCTGCGTCTGCTCGCGCTCCTGCATCTCAATCTTCAGCCGCTCAAACGTTGCCTGTCGCTCCGCTTCGGCTTTTTCGCGATCGCTGATCTCCTGATTAAGCTGCATGATGTTGTCTTTAAGCTTCACGTTGAGCTTAAGATCGCGCTCGCGCATCTCTTCCAGCTTCTCTACCAGCCGCGATAAGCGCTGGCGTGACTCCTCAAGTTGCTCAACCACTACCGATAAGAAGTAGACCGCCCAGGGGGTGATCAGCAGACCAAAGAAGATAGAGCGGATCACGTCAATACGCTCAACCTGCCCCTGCAACACCATCGTGACCGCCATTTGCACCACAATGGCCAGCACCACCAGCGCCAGCGCCAACAGCATGGAAAAGCGCACCAGACCCAGCTTCATCATTAGGTCGACGTAATATTGCGCCAGTAAACGGATTTGCTTCATAGCGTTTTCCTTAAACAAGTCCGCTCAATAATACTCAATTCTGAGCAAGGCGTTGAAGCTTGTGCGAAAAATGCGGCAATAATGTGTGGTTGACCCAGGTTCAGGCGGGTGGTGTCCAGCAGCGACCGAGCGCCGAGCCCTGGCCGCCGTGTGCATTAAGGTAGGTATTAATTTCGACCATGCCGGTCCAGCGGTTTTCGCACCACAGCGGCGCCAGCAGGGTCGGACGACGAGCGCTTGCAGAAACGCGGTGGTAGATGATCTCTGGCGGCGTGTGGCGGATCATCTCGCCCGCAATGGCGGTGTACTCCTCAAGCCCGATGGCGTTAAGGCGCCCCGCTTCCCAGGCTTTTGCCATAATGCTGCCTTTCACAATATGCAGTGGGTGCAGCTTGATGCCGTCGACGCCAGTTTCGACCACGCGCTCAAGCGTCGCCATGCAATCCGGCAGCCGCTCGCCCGGCAGGCCAGCAATCAGATGGGTACAGACCTTCAGGCCGCGTTCGCGGGCGAGCCGCGTGGTGTTTTGATAGCAGGCGAAATCGTGGCCGCGATTGATGCGGTGCAGGGTTTTATCGTGCGCGGTTTGTAACCCCAGCTCCAGCCACACCTCAAAGCCCTGCTGGCGGTATTCACACAGCAGATCCAGCACCGCGTCCGGCACACAGTCGGGACGCGTTCCGACACACAACCCAACCATATTGGCCTGGCTCAGCGCCTGCTGGTACATCTCGCGCAGCACCTGCACTTCCGCCCATGTGCTGGTATAGGCCTGAAAATAGGCAAGATAGCGCCGGGCGCGGTTAACGCGCTGCGCCTGTTCGGCAAGCTGCACCGCAATTGAACGGTACTGCTGCGCCTCATCGGCAAAAGAGGCGACGTTGCAGAAAGTACAGCCGCCGCGGCCCAGCGTGCCATCGCGGTTTGGGCAGCTAAAGCCGCCGTGCAGGGTCAGCTTATGAACTTTTTCGCCATAGCGTCGGGCAAGATCCCCACCAAACATATTGACTAATTTCTGTAACTGCATAATCTGAAAGGCCGCCCAAATCAAAGGGCGTAGCCTGCCACTATTAGCTTTCATCGGCGATGACCTGGATCAATCGCCCGGGAAGGCTTTATCCATTGCATAATCAGTCAACATAACCGCTATTTCATTCACCCTCCGGGTGATTACTTTTCCTTATGCTGAAAGGTAAATTTGCAGAAATAGGTCTCCATCTCAAAAACAGTGGGATTATGCGGCGCCAGCCACACAAGCAGGATAATAATCTGCTAATAAAAGTCAGGTCAGAACAGAAGAGCGGAAACAGCGCATAACTATAGTGAGTCAGATCACACTCTCCCCCTGCAATATGCAACCATAACTGAATGTAAAACTGATTAAACATCCTTTTAAATCAATTGGATGAATAGCTGTTAGCACATTTTTGGATAAATAAGCTCGGCATTTGACCTGTGTGCGGATTCCCGATAAGTTGGAAATCCGCTGGAAGCTTTCTGGATGAGCAGTCTGCTCATCATATTTATGCAGTAATTGAGATTCCCTCTTAAGCAAGTCCTCAACACTTGTGAATCGATGCGAAAAGGAAATAGAAGAGGGCGACATACGAGGCCATTGCCCCGTCGCCATGCTCTTTCTGCGCCTGTGCGTAACGATCGGGAGGGCTCTCGCAGAGCCTGGGGAGGTTCACTGATATGTTGTACGATAAATCTCTTGAGAGAGATAACTGTGGTTTCGGCCTGATCGCCCACATAGAAGGCGAACCTAGCCACAAGGTAGTGCGTACCGCTATTCACGCACTGGCCCGCATGCAGCACCGCGGCGCGATCCTTGCCGATGGTAAAACCGGCGACGGTTGCGGCCTGCTGTTGCAAAAACCTGACCGTTTCTTCCGCATCGTCGCCGAAGAGCGCGGCTGGCGCTTAGCCAAAAACTACGCCGTCGGCATGCTATTCCTCAATCAGGATCCGGAAAAAGCGGCTGCATCGCGTCGTGTTGTAGAAGAAGAACTTCAGCGTGAGACTCTCTCGCTCGTTGGCTGGCGCGACGTGCCGACCAACGAAGGCGTACTCGGTGAAATCGCCCTCTCCTCACTGCCTCGTATTGAGCAAGTTTTCGTTAACGCCCCGGCCGGCTGGCGTCCGCGCGATATGGAGCGCCGTCTCTTTATTGCCCGTCGCCGCATTGAAAAGCGTTTACAGGAGGATAAAGAGTTCTACGTCTGTAGCCTCTCTAACCTCGTCAACATCTATAAAGGTCTCTGTATGCCGGCGGATCTGCCGCGCTTCTACCTGGACCTGGCGGATCTGCGTCTGGAATCGGCCATCTGCCTGTTCCACCAGCGCTTCTCCACCAACACCGTGCCGCGCTGGCCGCTGGCGCAGCCTTTCCGCTACCTGGCGCACAACGGTGAAATCAACACCATTACCGGTAACCGCCAGTGGGCGCGCGCGCGTACCTACAAATTCCAGACGCCGCTGATCCCCGATCTGCATGATGCTGCGCCGTTCGTCAACGAAACTGGCTCTGACTCCAGTTCAATGGATAACATGCTGGAGTTGCTGTTAGCGGGCGGGATGGATATTGTGCGCGCCATGCGTCTCCTGGTGCCGCCAGCCTGGCAGAACAACCCGGAGATGGATCCGGATCTGCGCAGCTTCTTCGACTTTAACTCCATGCATATGGAGCCGTGGGACGGCCCGGCGGGCATCGTCATGTCCGATGGGCGCTTTGCCGCCTGTAACCTCGACCGTAACGGTCTGCGTCCGGCGCGCTACGTCATCACCAAAGATAAGCTCATCACCTGCGCTTCTGAAGTGGGCATCTGGGATTATCAGCCGGATGAAGTGGTTGAGAAAGGCCGCGTCGGGCCAGGCGAACTGATGGTTATCGATACCCGCGGCGGGCGCATCCTGCACTCTGCCGAGACCGATGACGATCTGAAAAGCCGCCACCCGTATAAAGAGTGGATGGAGAAAAACGTCCGTCGCCTGGTGCCGTTTGAAGATCTCTCCGACGACGAAGTCGGCATCCGCGAGATGGATGACGATCTGCTCACCAGCTACCAGAAGCAGTTTAACTACAGCTTTGAAGAGCTGGACTCGGTGATCCGCGTGCTGGGCGAGAACGGCCAGGAAGCGGTCGGCTCGATGGGCGATGATACGCCGTTCGCCGTGCTCTCCAGCCAGCCGCGCATCATTTATGACTACTTCCGCCAGCAGTTTGCGCAGGTCACCAACCCGCCTATCGATCCACTGCGCGAAGCGCATGTGATGTCGCTGGCGACCAGCATCGGCCGTGAAATGAACGTCTTCTGCGAAGCGGAAGGCCAGGCGCACCGTCTGAGCTTCAAATCGCCGATTCTGCTCTACTCCGATTTCAAACAGCTCACCACCATGACCGAGGAGCACTATCGCGCGGATACGCTCGATATTACCTTCGACGCCACGGCAACGACGCTGGAAGAGACCATTAAAGCGCTGTGCGACAAAGCGGAAGCGATGGTGCGTGCCGGTACCGTTCTGCTGGTGCTCTCCGATCGCAATATTGCCAAAAACCGCCTGCCGGTTCCGGCACCGATGGCAGTGGGTGCAATTCAGGCACGCCTGGTGGATAAGAATCTGCGCTGCGACGCCAACATCATTGTTGAAACCGCCAGCGCCCGCGATCCGCACCACTTTGCGGTGCTGCTGGGCTTCGGCGCGACGGCGATCTACCCCTACCTGGCGTATGAAACGCTGGCGAAGCTTATCGACAGCAAAGCGATTGAGAAAGATTACCGCACGGTGATGCTGAACTACCGCAACGGCATCAACAAAGGGCTGTACAAGATCATGTCCAAAATGGGCATCTCGACTATCGCTTCTTACCGCTGCTCAAAACTGTTTGAAGCGGTTGGCCTGCACGATGATGTCACAGCGCTCTGCTTCCAGGGCGTGGTCAGCCGTATCGGCGGCGCCAGCTTCCCGGACTTCCAGCAGGATCTGTTGAACCTCTCCAAACGTGCCTGGCTGGCGCGCAAACCGCTGGAGCAAGGCGGCTTGCTGAAGTACGTTCACGGCGGTGAATACCATGCCTATAACCCGGACGTGGTGCGCACGCTGCAAAAAGCGGTTGAGAGCGGCGACTACAGCGACTATCAGCAGTATGCGAAGCTGGTTAACGAGCGTCCGGCGGCAACGCTGCGCGATCTGCTGGCCATTACGCCGGGCAGTGACGCGGTAAGTCTTAACGACGTTGAACCGGCGACGGAGCTGTTTAAACGCTTCGATACGGCGGCGATGTCTATCGGCGCGCTCAGCCCGGAAGCACACGAAGCGCTGGCGGAAGCGATGAACAGCCTCGGCGGCTTCTCCAACTCCGGCGAAGGCGGCGAAGATCCGGCGCGCTACGGCACCAACAAAGTGTCGCGTATCAAGCAGGTTGCTTCCGGTCGCTTTGGCGTAACCCCAGCCTACCTGGTGAACGCCGATGTTATCCAGATTAAAGTGGCGCAGGGCGCGAAGCCGGGCGAAGGCGGTCAGTTGCCGGGTGATAAAGTGACCCCGTACATCGCCAAATTGCGTTACTCCGTGCCGGGCGTGACGCTGATTTCGCCGCCGCCGCACCACGATATCTACTCGATCGAGGATCTGGCGCAGCTGATTTTCGACCTGAAACAGGTCAACCCGAAGGCGCTGATCTCCGTCAAACTGGTTTCCGAACCGGGCGTCGGCACCATCGCGACCGGCGTGGCGAAAGCCTATGCCGATCTGATCACCATTGCCGGTTACGACGGCGGTACCGGCGCAAGCCCGCTCTCCTCCGTAAAATATGCGGGCTGCCCGTGGGAGCTTGGCCTGGTGGAAACCCAGCAGGCGCTGGTGGCGAACGGTCTGCGTCATAAGATTCGCTTGCAGGTCGATGGTGGTCTGAAAACTGGCCAGGACATTATCAAAGCGGCGATTCTGGGTGCAGAGAGCTTCGGTTTCGGTACCGGCCCGATGGTGGCGCTGGGCTGTAAATACCTGCGTATTTGTCACCTCAACAACTGCGCAACCGGTGTTGCAACCCAGGATGAGAAGCTGCGTAAGAATCACTACCACGGCCTGCCGTTCAAAGTGACCAACTACTTTGAATTTATCGCCCGTGAAACCCGCGAGCTGATGGCGCAGCTGGGCGTGAAACGCCTGGTGGATCTGATTGGCCGCACCGATTTGCTGAAAGAGCTTGATGGCTTTACCGCGCGTCAGCAGAAGCTGGATCTCTCCAAACTGCTGGAGACCGCTGAACCGCATGCCGGCAAAGCGCTCTACTGCACCGAGAGCAACCCGCCGTTCGACAATGGCGTGCTGAATGCCCAGCTGTTGCAGCAGGCGAAACCGTTTGTTGATGAGCGCCAGAGCAAAACCTTCTGGTTTGATATCCGCAACACTGACCGCTCGGTTGGCGCGCTGCTCTCTGGTTATATCGCCCAGACGCATGGCGATCAGGGTCTGGCATCGGATCCGGTTAAAGCCTACTTCAGCGGTACCGCAGGCCAGAGCTTTGGCGTCTGGAACGCGGGCGGCGTTGAGCTTTACCTCACCGGCGATGCCAACGACTATGTCGGTAAAGGCATGGCGGGCGGTCTGCTGGCGGTACGTCCTCCGGTCGGTTCGGCGTTCCGTAGCCACGAAGCGAGCATTATCGGTAACACCTGCCTCTATGGCGCAACCGGCGGTCGCCTGTATGCCGCAGGCCGCGCGGGCGAGCGTTTCGCCGTGCGTAACTCCGGTGCGATCACCGTGGTTGAAGGCATTGGTGATAACGGCTGTGAATATATGACGGGCGGTATCGTCTGCGTACTCGGCAAAACCGGCGTCAACTTTGGCGCGGGCATGACCGGCGGCTTCGCCTACGTGCTGGATGAAGATGGCGAGTTCCGTAAGCGCGTGAACCCGGAGCTGGTGGAAGTGCTGAGCGTCGACGATCTGGCGATCCACGAAGAGCATCTGCGCGGTTTGATTACCGAGCATGTGCAGCACACCGGTTCGCAGCGCGGTGAAGAGATGCTGGCCAACTGGCCGACGTTTGCCGCCAAATTTGCCCTGGTTAAGCCGAAGTCCAGCGATGTGAAAGCGCTGTTGGGTCACCGTAGTCGTAGCGCGGCAGAGTTGCGCGTGCAGGCGCAGTAAGGAATTGAGATGAGTCAGAACGTTTACCAATTTATCGACTTACAGCGTGTCGATCCGGCAAAGAAACCGCTGAAGCTGCGTAAGATTGCCTTTGTCGAGATCTACGAGCCCTTCTCGGAAGGGCAAGCGAAAGCGCAGGCTGACCGCTGTCTCGCCTGCGGCAACCCCTACTGCGAGTGGAAGTGCCCGGTTCATAACTACATTCCGAACTGGCTGAAGCTGGCAAATGAAGGGCGTATTTTTGAGGCGGCAGAACTGTCGCATCAGACCAATACCCTGCCGGAAGTGTGCGGGCGTGTCTGCCCGCAGGATCGCCTGTGTGAAGGCTCCTGTACGCTAAACGACGAGTTCGGCGCGGTGACTATCGGCAATATCGAGCGCTATATCAACGATAAAGCCTTCGAGATGGGCTGGCGTCCCGATTTGACCGGCGTGAAGCAGACCGACAAACGCGTGGCGATTATCGGCGCGGGCCCGGCTGGTCTGGCGTGCGCGGATGTGCTGACCCGTAACGGCGTGAAAGCGGTGGTCTATGACCGTCACCCGGAGATTGGCGGCCTGCTGACCTTCGGTATTCCGGCCTTCAAGCTGGAAAAAGAGGTGATGACGCGTCGCCGTGAGATCTTTACCGGCATGGGCATTGAGTTCCAGCTCAACACCGAAGTGGGCCGCGATGTGCAGATTGACGATCTGCTGAAAGAGTACGACGCCGTGTTCCTCGGCGTCGGCACCTATCAGTCGATGCGTGGTGGTCTCGAAAACGAAGATGCGCAGGGCGTGTTTGATGCGCTGCCGTTCCTGATTGCCAATACCAAGCAGATCATGGGCTATGGCGAAACGCCGTCAGAACCCTATATCAGTATGGAAGGCAAACGCGTTGTGGTGCTGGGCGGTGGCGATACCGCGATGGACTGCGTGCGTACCTCGGTGCGCCAGGGGGCAACTCACGTAATCTGCGCCTATCGTCGTGACGAAGAGAACATGCCTGGCTCACGCCGCGAAGTGAAAAACGCGCGTGAAGAGGGCGTTGAGTTCCAGTTCAACGTACAGCCGCTGGGAATTGAAGTGAATGCCAACGGTAAAGTGAGCGGCGTGAAGATGGCGCGCACCGAAATGGGTGCACCGGATGAGAAAGGCCGTCGCCGCGCCGAGATCGTTGCCGGCTCTGAACACGTTGTTCCGGCTGATGCGGTGGTAATGGCGTTTGGTTTCCGTCCACACAGCATGGAGTGGCTGGCGAAGCACAGCGTTGAGCTCGATTCGCAGGGCCGCGTGATTGCCCCGGAAGGGAGCGATAACGCGTTCCAGACCAGCAACCCGAAAATCTTCGCCGGTGGCGATATCGTTCGCGGTTCCGACCTGGTCGTGACAGCGATTGCCGAAGGGCGTAAAGCCGCGGACGGCATCCTCAACTATCTCGAAGTGTGATCTTGCGAAAACGATGAAAAGGAGGCTGCGGCCTCCTTTTTTATATTCTGCGGGCAATAAAAAAGCAGAACCGGGGTTCTGCTTTTCTCAGGTTATTTCACCACACGCAGCGATGGACGCCCACCGCGCGGCGGCGGATCGTCATCCGGATCGTTATCCTGATCCACTGCATGATCGGGTTTATCACCGTCGATAACCGACATCACCGTCTCGTTCTCCTGCTCGGGCATCTCACCATCATCGTTGAGACTGACGAGCTCTTCGTCGTAGGCGGTTTCTGGCTCAAACATGGTGCCGGCACCGTTTTCACGGGCATAAACGGCCAGTACGGCAGCCATCGGCACTTCTACCTGACGCGGCACACCGCCGAAACGCGCGTTGAAGCGCACTTCGTCGTTGCCCAGCTCCAGGTTGCCCACCGCACGCGGTGCGATGTTTAATACGATCTGGCCGTCACGCGCATACTCCATCGGCACGCGTACGCCCGGCAACGTCACATCAACAACCAGATGCGGCGTCAGCTGGTTATCCAGCAGCCATTCGTAAAAGGCCCGCAGTAAATACGGGCGGCGTGGAGACAGTTGCGACAAATCCATGATTAACCCCGACCAAGGCGCATTTCGCGCTCGGCTTCTGTCAGAGAGGCAAGGAAAGAATCACGTTCGAAGACGCGCGTCATGTACCCTTTCAGCTCTTTCGCGCCTGTGCCGCTCAGCTCGATGCCCAGTACCGGCAGACGCCACAGCAGCGGCGCGAGGTAGCAGTCAACCAGGCTGAATTCGTCATTCAGGAAGTAAGGCTTCTGGGTAAACAGCGGGCCAATCGCCAGCAGCTCTTCACGCAGCTGTTTACGGGCGGCATCGGCCTGCGCACCGCTGTTGTTCTCGATGACGTTCATCAGCGAGTACCAGTCTTTCTCGATGCGGTGCATGTAGAGACGGCTTTCACCGCGCGCCACCGGATAAACCGGCATTAATGGCGGGTGCGGAAAACGCTCGTCCAGATATTCCATAATGATGCGTGATTCCCACAGGGTGAGTTCACGATCTACAAGTGTCGGTACGCTTTGACTCGGGTTGAGGTCAATCAGATCCTGAGGAGGATTATCCTTTTCCACGTGCTCAATTTCAAAGCTGACACCCTTCTCGGCCAGCACGATGCGGACCTGATGACTATAGATGTCCACAGGACCAGAAAACAGCGTCATTACCGAACGTTTGTTGGCAGCGACAGCCATGAAAACCTCCAGGTATATTCAGAAATACTGCTACCGGACTTAATCGACCGGTCAGATGTTAGTTAGCTACCCGCGCGCACTGTCTCTCTTGTTCAAAAAACAAACAAAAAACGAACAATCCCAGCCATTTGGGCAGAAAATTGGATGATAGTTTACCAGATTTTGCGCGCTTTGTGGTGAGGGGATTCCGGAAATGCTGAAAAAGAGGAGATAAGCGATTGATTGCTGTGGATAACACAATTTTTATCCATAAAAAAACCCGGCTTGCACCGGGTTTTTCGCCAATCGTTCTGCCGAAGCAGAGGACAATTAACGTTTGGAGAACTGCGGACGACGACGTGCTTTACGCAGACCGACTTTCTTACGTTCAACCTGACGAGCGTCACGAGTAACGAAGCCAGCTTTACGCAGTTCAGCGCGCAGGGACTCGTCGTACTCCATCAGAGCGCGGGTGATACCGTGACGGATCGCACCAGCCTGACCGGAGATACCACCACCTTTAACGGTGATGTACAGGTCCAATTTCTCAACCATGTCGACCAGTTCCAGCGGCTGACGAACTACCATGCGGGCAGTTTCACGACCAAAGTACTGTTCCAGCGAACGCTGGTTGATTACGATTTTACCGTTGCCCGGTTTGATAAACACGCGAGCGGCGGAGCTTTTGCGGCGACCAGTGCCGTAGTATTGATTTTCAGCCATTGCCTATAATCCCGATTAGATGTCAAGAACTTGCGGTTGCTGTGCCGCGTGGTTGTGCTCGTTGCCAGCGTAAACTTTCAGTTTACGGTACATAGCACGACCCAGCGGGCCTTTTGGCAGCATGCCTTTAACCGCGATTTCAATCACACGCTCAGGACGGCGGGCAATCATCTCTTCAAAGGTCGCTTGTTTGATACCACCGATGTGGCCAGTGTGGTGGTAATACACTTTATCTTCACGCTTGTTGCCGGTTACAGCAACTTTCTCAGCGTTCAGAACGATGATGTAATCACCAGTATCAACGTGCGGAGTGTATTCCGCTTTGTGCTTACCGCGCAGGCGACGAGCCAGTTCGGTAGCCAGACGACCCAGAGTTTTACCGGTCGCGTCAACAACATACCAGTCGCGTTTTACGGTTTCTGGTTTAGCTGTAAAAGTTTTCATTAAAAGCTTACCCAAATAATTAGTTTCACGTTGGTGAACACCCAAACGTTTGTCAGTTGAGGTTCACACGACAAAGTCCGGCAAACCTACCCCTTCGAATAGCCTATGCCGGCGCATAGAAAGTTTTGGGGAAAAAAAACTTTCCCGTAACGTGGGGTCGCAGGATTATAGAGAAGTCGGGGTCAAAGATCGACCCCTTTTCGTCTTTTGCTGTTCGATTTCTGCGCCTGGTGGCAATGAAAAAAGGATTACGGCATATGCTCGCGTTTCAGGTACTCCTCGCTCTGCATCTCCTGCAGGCGCGATAAACAGCGCTGAAACTCAAACTTCACCCGCTCGCCCTGATAAATCTCATGCAGCGGCGCGGCGGCGCTCACCACCAGCTTCACGTGGCGCTCATAAAATTCATCCACCAGCGCAATAAAGCGGCGCGCCTCGTTCTCCATCAGCCGGGTCATCACCGGCACCTCAAACAGCATCACGGTGTGGAAAAGGCGCGACAGCGCGATGTAATCATGCTGGCTGCGCGCATCAACACATAATGTAGCGAAGGAGACGGCTAAGGTTTGATTCTCCGCGCCGAGCGTTGCCAGCGGTCGATGGTTAATCTCCAGCTCCGGCGCATGGCTGCGCGGTGCGCCTGCCAGCGCCAGCCACAGCTTATCCATCTGCTGCGCGGTCTCTTCACCAAGCGGCGACAGCCACAGATGCGCCTGGGTCAGCGTGCGTAAGCGGTAATCGATGCCGGCGTCGACATTCATCACATCACAAAACTGTTTGATCGCCTCAATGGCGGGCAGAAAACGGGCGCGTTGCAGACCGTTGCGATAGAGCTCGTCCGGGGGAATGTTCGATGTCGCCACCAGCGTAATGCCGCGCGCGAAGAGCGCCTTCATTAATCCGCCAAGCAGCATCGCATCGGTGATATCGGAAACGAAAAACTCGTCGAAACAGAGAACGTCGGTTTGCGCCTTAAAACGGTCGGCGACAATCTCCAGCGGATCGCTCTGCCCTTGCAGCGAGGTTAACTCTTCATGCACACGCAGCATAAAGCGGTGAAAGTGCAGCCGCTGTTTACGCTCGCCCGGCAGGCTGTGATAGAAGAGATCCATCAGCCAGGTTTTGCCTCGCCCGACGCCGCCCCACATATAGAGGCCGCGCACCGGTTCGCGCGATGCGCTGTCGCGTTTGCCCAGCAGTTTGCTGAATTTCGCCATCAGGCCTCCGCTCTGCTGTGCGGCGGGCTCCTGTTCGGCAATCAACTGTTGATAAATCGTATCCAGCCGGGTGACAGCTTCTTTTTGCACATCGTCCGGCTGATGGCTACCCTCTTTCAGGGCAGTAAGATATCGCGATGTCGGGGAAAGGCTTTGCATGGTGTTATTGTTGTTCCTTGAAAATCGATCCGCCCCCACAGGGTTGACGAAAAAAAGGCCGCTCTACACTACGCGATGCAGCGTCAGGATTCCACTTCTGCACCTTTAGCGGTTATAGTGGCACTCTCCGGCGCAGGCAAGAAGCTTGCAGCCCACCCCCTACGGAATCGAACAACAATGGGAGAAGTCATGACCTGGGAATACGCGCTAATTGGGTTAGTTGTCGGCATTATTATTGGTGCCGTGGGCATGCGTTTCGGAAACCGGAAATTGCGTCAACAGCAGGCCTTGCAGTATGAACTGGAAAAAAACAAAGCAGATCTGGAAGAGTACCGCGAAGAGCTGGTGAGCCACTTTGCCCGCAGCGCTGAACTTCTGGACAACATGGCGGACGACTATCGTCAGCTCTATCAGCATATGGCGAAGAGCTCCTCCAGCCTGCTGCCGGAAATGTCTGCGGAAGAGAATCCGTTCCGCAACCGTCTGTCAGAGTCTGAAGCGAATAACGATCAGGCCCCGGTACAGATCCCGCGTGACTACTCTGAAGGCGCATCGGGTCTGCTGCGCGGTCGCGCCAATCGCAAATAAGGCATCTCACTCTCCTTATTTATACGGGCGCGTCCCCCGCGCCCGTCGCAACTTCCCCATTCCAGCTATCATTTAGTCATTCTTCGCATTGTTACCCGGTTGAAATTTCAATAACATCACTCTGTTTTGGGCATCAATCCTTCCACTTCAGGTTACTGAGAGCCAGCATCGATGAAGAAACAAACCCAGCTGTTGAGTGCAATCGCGTTAAGTGTCGGCTTATCTCTCTCGGCACCGTTGGCAACGGCGGCGATGCCGTCACAGGTGCCTGGCCAGGGGGCGTTACCCAGTCTTGCGCCGGTTCTTGAAAAAGTGCTTCCCGCCGTGGTCAGCGTGCAGGTTGAAGGCACAGCAGTCCAGGGCCAGAAGGTCCCGGAAGAGCTAAAAAAATTCTTCGGTGAAGAAGCGCCTGACCAGCCGCAACAGCCGCAGCCGTTTGAAGGGCTGGGCTCCGGAGTGATTATTGATGCCGCAAAGGGCTACGTCCTGACCAATAATCACGTCATCAACCAGGCGCAAAAAATCAGCGTGCAGCTTAATGATGGCCGTGAATTCGACGCCAAACTGATCGGCGGCGATGACCAGAGCGACATCGCACTGCTGCAGCTGCAAAACCCCAGCAACCTGACGCAAATCGCCATTGCGGACTCCGATAAGCTGCGCGTCGGTGACTTTGTCGTCGCGGTTGGTAACCCGTTTGGCCTCGGACAGACCGCAACGTCCGGGATTGTCTCGGCGCTCGGTCGCAGCGGCCTTAACCTCGAAGGTCTGGAGAACTTTATCCAGACCGATGCCTCGATTAACCGCGGCAACTCCGGCGGCGCGCTGCTCAATCTTAACGGCGAGCTGATCGGCATTAACACCGCCATCCTCGCTCCCGGCGGCGGCAGCGTCGGTATCGGCTTTGCTATCCCCAGCAATATGGCGCAAACCCTCTCTCACCAGCTGATTCAGTTTGGTGAGATTAAGCGCGGCCTGCTCGGCATTAAAGGTACGGAGATGAGCGCGGATATCGCCAAAGCCTTTAATCTGAATGTGCAGCGTGGGGCGTTTGTCAGCGAAGTGCTGCCCAACTCCGGCTCGGCGAAAGCGGGAATTAAATCCGGGGATGTGATTGTCAGCCTCAACGGTAAGGCCCTGAACAGCTTCGCGGAGCTGCGCTCGCGCATCGCCACCACTGAACCGGGCGCGAAAGTGAAGCTTGGGCTGCTGCGAGACGGTAAACCGCTCGACGTTGAAGTGACGCTGGATAAGAGCACCTCCGCTTCCGCCAGCGCAGAGCTGATCTCCCCGGCATTGCAGGGCGCAGAGTTGAGCGACGGGCAGCTGAAGGATGGCACCAAAGGCATCCGGGTCGGTGAAGTTGAGAAAGGCAGTTCGGCGGCACAGGCCGGCTTGCATAAAGATGATGTGATCATCGGCGTTAACCGCGCCCGCGTGCAGTCCATCGCCGAGATGCGCAAAGTGCTGGAGACCAAGCCGTCGATAATGGCACTGCACATTGTGCGGGGTAACGACAGCATCTATCTGCTGCTGCGTTAACCCTTTCCTCGTCCGGGCATCACCGCTGCGTGTGATGTCCGGATAACTCATGGTATGCTGCTGCGGTCCTTCTTTTAACGACTATCCCATCATGTATGTGAAGCTTTTACGTTCGATTGCAATCGGTGTTGTCGTCGGTGGCCTGATCATCGCCGCTATGCCGTCGCTACGTCAGAATAACCCGCTCGCGACGCATCAGTTAGACAGCGCCGATGAGACACCTGCGTCCTATAACCCGGCCGTGCGCCGCGCCGCGCCCGCAGTGGTCAACGTCTATAACCGTAGCCTGAACAGCTCCACGCACGATCGCCTCGAAATCCGCACCCTCGGCTCCGGCGTCATCATGGATCAGCGCGGCTATATCATCACCAACAAGCATGTGATTAACGATGCGGATCAGATTATCGTCGCCCTGCAGGATGGACGCGTCTTTGAAGCTTTATTGGTTGGCTCAGATAGCCTGACGGATCTGGCGGTGCTGAAAGTGAACGCTAACTCCGGGCTGCCGGTGATCCCGATTAATGCCAAGCGCACGCCGCATATTGGCGATGTGGTGCTGGCGATCGGCAACCCCTATAACCTCGGGCAGACCATTACCCAGGGGATTATCAGCGCCACGGGGCGTATCGGCCTTAATCCCAGCGGTCGACAAAACTTCCTACAGACCGATGCCTCTATCAACCACGGTAACTCCGGTGGTGCGCTGGTCAACTCGCTGGGCGAGTTAATGGGCATCAATACCCTGTCGTTTGATAAGAGTAACGACGGCGAGACGCCGGAGGGGATTGGTTTCGCCATTCCGTTCCAGCTGGCGACAAAAATTATGGATAAGCTGATTCGCGACGGGCGGGTGATCCGCGGTTATATCGGGATCGGTGGACGCGAGATTGCCCCGCTGCACGCTCAGGGCACCGGCATCGATCCGATTCAGGGGATTGTGGTTAATGAAGTGTCGCCAGACGGCCCGGCGGCGCGGGCAGGTATTCAGGTCAACGACGTGATCACCTCGGTGAACGGCAAGCCGGCGGTATCCGCGCTTGAAACCATGGACCAGGTAGCAGAGATCCGCCCCGGTTCAGAGATCCCGGTTGAAGTGATGCGTGACGACAAAAAGCTGACGCTGCACGTCACGATTCAGGAGTACCCGGCCACCAACTGACGGCCATAAAAAAACCGGAGCACAGGCTCCGGTTTCTCATCTCAGCCGCGCTTAGCGGTTGACGAAGTCGACACCAAGTTCGATATCTTTTTTCAGCGTATCCAGCATGCCTTCCAGCGACTGCTGTTCAAAGGCGCTGAGCTGGCCAATCGCCTTGCGCTCTTCTACGCCGTTTTTACCCAGCAGCAGCGGCTGCGAGAAGAAACGCGCATGTTCGCCATCGCCTTCAACATAGGCGCACTCAACGATGCCGCTCTCGCCCTGCAGGGCGCGAACCAGCGAGAGACCAAAGCGTGCAGCCGCCTGGCCCATGGAGAGGGTTGCTGAACCGCCACCCGCCTTCGCTTCCACCACTTCGGTGCCCGCGTTCTGAATACGTTTGGTCAGGTCGGCAACTTCCTGCTCGCTGAAGGTCACGCCCGGGATCTGCGACAGCAGCGGCAGGATCGTCACGCCAGAGTGCCCGCCAATTACCGGCACTTCAATCTCTGCTGGTTTCTTACCTTTCAGCTCAGCAACAAAAGTATTGGAGCGAATGATGTCCAGCGTGGTCACGCCAAACAGTTTGTTCTTGTCATAGACACCCGCTTTTTTCAGCACTTCAGCCGCAATCGCGACGGTGGTGTTGACCGGGTTAGTAATGATACCGATACAGGCTTTCGGCGCGGTTTTTGCCACCTGCGCCACCAGGTTTTTCACGATACCGGCATTCACGTTAAACAGGTCAGAGCGATCCATACCCGGCTTACGCGCAACCCCTGCGGAGATCAGCACCACGTCGGCACCTTCCAGCGCTGGCGTCGCATCTTCACCGGAGAAGCCTTTGATGTTTACATCGGTCGGGATATGGCTGAGGTCTACAGCGACACCGGGAGTGACAGGTGCGATGTCGTAGAGGGAGAGTTCTGAACCTGAAGGCAGTTGTGTTTTCAGTAGTAGGGCAAGCGCCTGGCCGATACCGCCGGCCGCGCCGAGGACTGCGACTTTCATCCTAAACTCCTTATTATGGTTAGCTAAATATATTGTTACTCCGCTGCGGCGACCTTAATTCACCCTGCTAATTATGACAATAAGTGCGCCAAAATAACGCGGCACAGCCCACTGTAGCGATTTTATAAAAGGGTTAAATATGACCGTCAGATCGGCAAGCTAAGCAACTAACTTAACGAGTTTATAATATAGCTGTAGAATTCACCAAAATAACATCATATTTATAACATTTAATTTACTTTTTACTCTTATTTGCGACGTAAGCCACATGCTGATGTCCTTAACGAAAGAATTTGCTAAACTCCGCGCCCTTCCCCATAACTTTTCAGCATATTTATCTGCAGAATGTTTGCATAAAAATTCATTAATATGCATAATAATGTCGTTTTCACAGCCATATTACGGGTGACTTATGCGAAGCTCGGCTAAACAAGAAGAATTAGTGAAGGCGTTTAAAGCGCTTTTAAAAGAAGAGAAATTCAGTTCCCAGGGTGAAATTGTCCAGGCCTTACAAGAAGAGGGCTTCGACAATATCAACCAGTCCAAAGTCTCACGCATGTTGACCAAGTTCGGCGCGGTGCGCACGCGCAATGCGAAGATGGAAATGGTCTACTGCCTGCCGATCGAGATGGGCGTGCCGACCACCTCCAGCCCGCTGAAGAACCTGGTGCTGGACATCGACTACAACGACGCGGTAGTGGTCATCCACACCAGTCCGGGTGCCGCACAGCTGATCGCGCGTCTGCTCGACTCGCTGGGTAAAGCGGAGGGGATCCTCGGCACCATCGCTGGTGACGACACCATCTTCACCACGCCAGCCCGCGGCTTTACCGTTAAAGATCTCTACGAAGCGATCCTCGTCCTCTTCGAACAAGAGCTTTAACCGCGCATTCCCCTCGGTTCCCGCTGAGGGGGAATGTTCGGCATTTCTCCCCTTTCAGGCAACTTTTCACCCCATATCATTTAACAAATAGTGCGATTTTTCGTTTCATTACCCTGCCGCAGCCGATAGCACCGCACAAAAAATCAAAGCAATCTATCTCGCTGATTTTATTAATCCTCGTTAACTAATTATTCGACTTAAGCAAAATTTTTATGCCGACACGTTATAAAAAGCGCCTTTCGTTATATGTATTCGGCGTAGTTATAATTAGCTTGGTATTAATTATTCGCGTGATTAGTGTATACTTGATTTCGTGATGGGGGTCACAAAACGAGCCCCTGAAAAAATTCAAAGAAAAAAATACGACGAGGTAAGCATTATGAATATCAAATCATCTATCGCAACTATGGGTATCCTCTCAGCACTCTCATTCGGCGCCTTTGCCGCTGACATGATCAATGCAGACCAGGCGCAAGACCGCCAGTCTCTGGGTACCGTCTCCGTCGGCGCCATCGCCTCTTCACCGATGGACATGAACGCGCAGCTGAGCAAAAAAGCGGAAGAGCAGGGTGCATCCTCCTACCGCATCATTGAAGCGCACAGCGGTGACCGCTGGCACGCGACGGCAGAACTCTACAAATAAGTTTTACCCCAAACCCTATGAATTAATCGCTCAACGGCACCAGGCATAAGAAAAGACGTTTAACCCTTCTCGCCGTTGAGTCTCTCTTACGGAGAACACAGTATGAAACGCAATCTGATTATCGCATCCCTTGGCCTTGCTTCCCTGATCTCATTCGGCGCAAGTGCCGCAACGCTGGTTAACAGCGATCAGGCCAGCAACCTGCAATCCGTAGGCACCGTCTCTGTTTCACAGATTGCCGGTGTACCGATGGATATCCGCCAGGAACTCTCTGCGAAAGCCGACCAGGCTGGCGCAAGCAGCTACCGCATTATTGAAGCCCGCACCGGTTCTCATACCCACGTGACGGCTGAACTGTACAAATAAACCCTCGTCGTCTGTCCGACGACTTGCCCCTGCCTCCCCTGGCAGGGGCTTTTTTTTATCAGAAATAGTAGTGCACCTGCGCGTTGATAGCCTGCTCCGCATCCATGTTGCCAAACCTTGAGTGCGCAACATCAAGCTCAAGATGGAGGTTGTCGCTCACCTGCCCATCAACGCTGGCATGGTAGTGTATGCGCCCGTCACGTTCGGCCTTAACCCGCATATTGCCTGCATCGTCATGAAGGATGATATCGCCATCCGCCCGCAGTTCCGTCTCATAATGCCACCCTGCCCGCAGCGTAATCGCCCGATCATCATCGCAGAAGTGCGCCCCCGCCACGATCCCTGTACGCCCCACCCACGGGATCGCGCTCTGGCGATGCAGGGAGAGAGGGAGACCACGATCGTGCCAGTGAAACGTGGCACCAGAGAGCTTGCCCAGCACAACCTGCGCCTGCGGCTCGATGTAGGCATGCCGGGTCAGCGGATAGTGATAGCCCGCTTCAACGCCGCCTAACCAGCTGTTGGTGTGGTAATCCCGTGCGTTAAGACCGCTAAACGCCAGCCAATCATGATTGAATGAGTGGACATATTTCACGCCAGCATCGAGATAGAAACCGGACTTGCTCAGCAACGTAGCGTAGTAGCCTGCGCCGAAATCGCGGCTGCTTCCCTGCATGCTCTCGCCGCTCAACTGATGGGTGGCGTAACTCATATAGACGCCGGAAAAGAGATCGGCACCGGGTAAGGCGCTTTTTCTGTCGATACCCGACCAGGTCATGGCGTCGTGATGACTGCTCCCCCCTTTGCCGGTACCGTTATGGCGTTGCGTGAATGCCCACGCCCCCTCACCCCCGCCTCTTTCCCGCAACTGCACGGCGCGTTTATTCAGGCTATTTACTTCCGTAATGAACCGCTTATAACTCATGGCAAAAAAGCGTCTGGCCTTGGCAATAGCGGCGGGATCGGGCGTCTGGCTGAATCCGGTCAGGATCCACTGCGTGCTTAGCGCATCCTCTTGCCGTTTGATAATCGGCTCAAGTTTGCTAAATCCCCGCACCGCTTTTGCCGCTGTAAAGAGCGAGGCGGGCGTGCCGCGCGGGGCCGTAATCAACGGAAGATGCAGCCCCTGGATGCGTCGTGAGAGCTTAAGCACATCCAGAAACAGAACGTTGTTTCGCCCAGTCGCATGCTGGCTGATCACGATTTTATCGCTGCTTTGCAGATCCGTACGCAGGGCAAACCCCGTTTCACTGGCCTCTAACTCGCCAATTCTTAAGGTGTTAAAGCGATGTCTTCCAGCGGAAAGCCCCACCAGCGAGCGCGAAGCCGAGAGCCTGCCGACCCCGGAATCGCGGCGTAGCTGCCACCGCGTCGCATTGAGGCTTAAGCGTGCGCGCGGCGCAGAGAGTGAACCAATCCAGCTGCTCTGAAAACCAAAGAGCCTGGCCACGCTCCCCTTCTGCCCGGGTGTCACACCCTGAACAAGACGCGGCACATCACTCTCACCAAAGCGGATGAACGCCTCGCCGACGGCGTGAATATGTCCCCATAGTGAGGCAAAGGGGGCCACGTTAAGCGTGCTTTCATCATTAAGTTCATACGTCGCACTGCTCTTGAGCGCATAGAGTGTTGGAGTAACACGCCCCGGCGCGACAGGATTGGCCGCCAGCAGTAACGAGGCGGAAGGGCCAACGCTCACCGTAGCGTCACTGCTCCAGCCGCCCGTTGCGGTCAGCCGCGCATTCTTCAGAAGGGTGAGCGGGGTTTGGCTGAACTGGCTGAATCCGTCCAGGGTGGCATCCCGCGATGAAACCGTCACCAGGCTATCCTGTCCGTAAACCGTGCCGGTAAATTTCTCCCGAATGGCGAGTGTCGAGCGCGCGGAGAGGTTAATGTGACCCCAGAAGCGGCTAAGTTCCTCATCAAGCGCCCCCGTTGAGTTGCCCCTGCGCGGCACGTTCACCACGCCATTGCCATCATTAATATCGATATAAGGCGTAGAACTGCCCAACGTGATAGCCGAGCCTCTGGCCTCAATGTTGCCAAGCAGTGACGCATTTCTCGCCAGATCGAACGAGGCATAATCGAGCACTAAACGATTGACGTGGAAAATGCGGCGCTCCCAGTCCGGCTGCGTAAACGAAACCGGCTCGCTGCGCAGCGAGAAATCCCGCAGCGAACGCAGTTTTTCAACAATCTCCGGCGTGTTATAGGCATGGATAACAGGATGTCCCTGAAACACCAGCCGGCCATACTGCTGCGTAAAATCGCCGGCTATGTCGACCGCGCCATCGAGAATCAACGCGCCCCGCGTTCCGGGTGCGACACGGTTAGTGAAGTTAAGATTTCCCCGCAGTTGGCCGTGATAGATATAGTCTTCGTCTTTAAGGCGCTCATAACGGGTGCGGATCGCCTGCTGATGATCGTGACCGACAAACTCCCAATGTTCATTGCTGTGCTGATTGTCCGGGAACCAGTCATACTCAGGCGTTTTAAGAATGAAGTAATCATTAGTACCGGTATTGGAATTACGGTACCCATACAGCTCGCCGACCTGCCCGGTTCGCGAGTAGGACCACTCGTAGACAGGGATGGCGTCGATCGCGCGCTGATAACGTAGATGGATATCGGCCCGCTTTCCTGCACGATTAATCAGCGCGGCCCCGTAATCTTCGGCATTGAGCTGGTGGAAGGTGAGCGCATTGCCGTTAACGTCCAGCCTGCCGCCGCGAAAGCCCCACGTAATCGAGTCGGGATCGACCTGCTGACCATCGCGAAGCACCACTAACGGCCTGCCGCTGGCGATGCGCAGCACGCTGCATGCCTTCACCCTGCCTTGTGCATCGGGGCGCTGGGCGAGCACCACGGTTCCGTCACCGATATTCAACCCGCCAGGGTTGATGCCCAGCGCGTTAACGCTCAGCGTACCTTTTCCCACCTTATGCAAGTTATCGCCTTCGGTGCCGTTCACCAGCCATTTTACCGTTGCGCCAGCGGCGACATTGACGCCGCCGCCGATCCACGTCTGCGCCTCCATCGGCGAGACGCTAGCGTTGCCATAAAAGGTTAAGCTTCCCGCGCCCTGATCGACGCTATCCTGCAACATCAAAACAGCATTCGCGCCGCGAAAAACCAGATCGTTACCGCTACTGGTACCCTCTGGGCCCTTGCCCTGCATGGCATAAGTGTTGCTCCCCTGCGTTAACGTGCCCGCCCCGGTTGCCGCATCGTATCGCCAGAAAAACAGCGCATTGCGTTGCCGGTTTTCTATCGCCGCACTGGCATATTTATCCCTTGTCTGCTGAATGAATTGTGGGTCAACAAAGGTGTACGCGGTCTGCTCAATTGGCCCCAGATAGAGCATGCTTAATGCACCGACCACGATCCATTGGTTGTTCAGGCTATCCCAGGCGTAGAGCGGAGAACCGCTATCGCCCAGTGCGCCGTGGCTCGCCAGCGGACCATTTTTAGGGTCAAAAACATCACCGGAGTTGATTACTAACAGTTGGTAAAGGTTAATCCGCGGCTGCCCGATGGTCCCACCAGTGAGAAAACGATACGCCCCCTGGATATCGCTCCGCTTACCCGAGGCATCACTCACTTTTTGTCTGCCGGATCCCATGCGGTAAAAGAGACGAAAACGCGCCTCGTCATGCAGGGTTTTGAGCGGCATGTTTAAGGGGGAGATCGCGGCGGGCGCCACCTCCGTGACCACTTTATTTAAACGAATAACGCTAAAGTCCTTTAGCCGGATACTCTCTCTGTCCGCCAGTTCATAAGGGTAATGACCAAATTCCAGGGTTCTGAGATATGACGTGGGATTATGATGCACCGTCGTTGCATATTGCGGGTGAATAAGTGTAGCGATACCCGACCTGTTATTTACGCTGCTGAAATCGGGCATCGGTGCCTGATTTAGCAGGCCAACCGTCTGGCCATATTTATTATAAATGGCCACGTCCCGGGCTCCCGGATAAAACGCCCCCTTATTGGTCGCGAAATCACGATAGGTCTGATAAGGAATATCGGCATTCGCTACGGAGCGTTGGACAATGCGCGCTTTCGCATGCAGTGCGCAGGAAGGGAAAAAGAGAGATAAACAGAGTGATAGTGTGACTTCAAGCGAATATATTTTTTTCATACCAACCATCCTTTGGTTTAGTAATAGAAGAAAATATTGCTCTACATTGAAAATATAGTAATAAGCCCCTACTGATTATATTTATCGCGACAGGCTCTTTGCCTGCCGCGAATTAACTCTAGCACAGTGTGATATTTATATATTCCGAAAATAGAGTGCGGTTAGCGCACATTAAAATGCAGCGCCCCCTCCAGCTCCTCTTCCGCTTCATCAAACAGCAGGATCAGCGCCCCGAAACGGCGGCGCTTCTTCTCCGGCAGGTGGATAAAAGCAATCTCCAGCGGCAGCGGTAACGCTTCCCCCATTACCGCATCCCACAGCGAATCGAGATCGTGCACCTTCTCCTCTTCAAGGGCGAACTGGCGACAAAAATCGCGGTAGAAGGCGCGCTGATCGGCGATCTCTTTGAAATCGAAGGTGTAGGTTTTCATGCTCTCCATCATCTGCCGTTCCACTGTTTATAAGCCGCCTAAATGTAGCGTTTTCACTTCCATAAACTCATCTAATCCCAGCACGGAGCCTTCGCGGCCTAAACCCGACTCCTTCACACCGCCAAAGGGCGCAACTTCGGTCGATACCGCGCACTCGTTCACGCCGATCATGCCGCTCTCCAGCGCCTGCGAAACGCGGAACACCCGTTGCAGGTTTTGCGTATAGAAGTAGGCCGCCAGCCCAAACGGCGTGGCATTGGCGCGTTTGATCACCTCCTCTTCGCTGGTGAAGCGGAAGCAGGCGGCAAGCGGGCCGAAGGTCTCTTCCTGCGCCAGTTTCATGCCATCGCTACAGTCACCGAGCACCGTCGGCTGCCAGAAGTTACCGCCCAGCGCGTGCGGTTCGCCGCCGGTCAGCACTTTCGCGCCTTTCGCTACCGCATCTTCAACATGCTCACGCACCTTATCGACAGCGGACGACTCAATCAGCGGGCCAACGACCACACCCTCATCCATGCCATTACCCACTTTCAGCGCCTTAACCGCCTCGCTCAGCTTGCGGGTAAACTCGTCATAGACACCCTCCTGGATATAGAAGCGGTTAACGCTGACGCACACCTGGCCTGCGTTGCGGAACTTGTTCGCCACCGCGCCCTGCACTGCGGCATCAATATCCGCATCATCAAAGACGATATAGGGCGCGTTGCCGCCCAGCTCCATTGAGACCTTTTTCATCGTCTCGGCTGCGTTACGCACCAGCGTTTTGCCTACCGCCGTTGAGCCGGTGAAGGAGATTTTGCGCACCTCCGGGCTTGCCATAATGGCATCGCTGATCTCAGAGGTTGTGCCAGCGACGGCATTCAGCACGCCATCCGGGACACCCGCTTTTTTCGCCAGCGTTAACAGCGCAAAAGCGCTCAGCGGCGTATTGTTGGCGGGTTTGATCACCCCGGTGCAGCCTGCGGCTAATGCCGGGCCGAGCTTGCGCGTCAGCATTGCCATCGGGAAGTTCCACGGCGTAATTGCCGCCACCACGCCGATAGGTTCCCGGGTCGCCAGAATGCGCGATCCTGGCTTAACCGGTGGAATGATCTCGCCGTTGGCGCGTTTTGCCTGCTCGGCAAACCACTGAATAAAGCTGGCGGCGTATTCAACTTCGCCTTCCGCCTCCTTCAACGGCTTGCCCTGCTCGCTGGTCATCAAACGCCCCAGCCAGCTTTTGTTCTCGATAATCAGTTCATACCAGCGATAGAGAATGGTTGAGCGCTCTTTGGCGGTTTTTGCCCGCCAGGCGGGAAAGGCGCGCGCCGCGGCGGCTATCGCCTCTTCGGTCTCTTTTTTCCCCGCTTTCGCCACGTGTGCGATCACCTCGCCGCTGGCCGGGTTCAGAACCTCAAAGGTGGTCTCCAGGGTTTTCCAGACGCCATCGGCCAGATAACCGGTCTGAAAAAGCGCACTCTCCTGCAATGCCTGCGTGCTCATGAGTTCTCCTGATCTGCGGTGTGTTAATTCTCCAGTGAAGTATAGTCATAAAAAAACCGACGCTTAGGGCGTCGGCTTTGTCATTAATTGCTGGTTAGCGCGTGTTGATACTTATGTAGCATGCCGGTTAACCGCTCGACCGGCTCCGTCACCTGCGGCGAGGCATTCCACTCACGCAGTTTCTGCTGATACACCGCCAGCTCTTCAAGCAACTGAGTAAAGTAGCGACGCCGTTTGGTATCGGATCCGGCGGCGATCACCTCAGAGGCGGTGCGGCGCAACTGCCGGTGGAACGCCGAGAGATCGTCATTGATCGGCACCGGCGCATCGCGTAGCCGCTGGTGGGCAATGATCAGCGTTAACGCGAGGCGGAACTTCGCCACATCGCCGGGAAACTTATTCAGCAGCAGAAAGAGCTGTTGATAGAGCGCCGGAAGATGGTTCTCTTTACGCCGGGCGGTGTTGGTGGTCATTGCCGAAACCGCCGCCGAGACAAACTGGTTAAGCAGCACGCGTCCGGTGCGCGCCTGCGAGTTATCGCGCACCAGCAGGATCACCGTTATCGCCAGCACCACGCCCACTAATTGCCCCAAGGCACTATCGAGGAAGAAGCTGAACTTGAAGGTCATCGGGTTATCCAGCACCAGAATATTGATGGTGCCTGCCAGCGTCGCCATCGATCCCAGCCGCCGTTTCTGCACTTCGATGCCAATAAAAAAGGCCAGCACCGCAAGGCTGATACAGAGCAGCAGCATGCTTTGCTGGGTGGCGGGCAGAATAACCAGGAAGTAGAGCGCGCCTATCGGTAACGCCCACAGCATGCCGTAGACGAAATCTTTCGCCACCATAATCGGGTTAGGCAGCCGCATCGCCAGCGAGGTGACAACGGCGATCATCACCATCGCCCCGCTGCCGGAGGTCCAGCCGGTCCACAGCCAGAAGAGCGTACCGAGGGCGCAGGAGAGCGTGGTGCGCCAGAAGTTAATCATTGCGTGGTGGCGCTCGGCGGACTCCGCTTTCACCACCGCTTCGCCCCGCAGCACCTCCTCTTCGATGGCGCTGATTTTGGTATTGCCAATCACGCCGCGCTTAAGCAGCAGGTAGCGCGTCGCTGCCCCGACCCAGCTGTAGAGCGTCACCGGCGTGTCGCGCTCGCCGGTCCAGATAATCACCCGGCGCATACGTTTTAACTGCCGGTGCACGTCCTGCACCGTTTCGACCGGCTCGTCGAACAGCTCGCGAAAGGTATCGGTGATCAGATCCGGGCGCGTGTTCTGAATCAGGTAGGTCTCGCACGCCTGGGTAATCAGCGTCAGCGAGAGGGTGTTGATTACCTTCAGACGGCGGTTTGCCAGCCCCCAGCGCGAGGATTCGATCTTCAGGTTGCTGCGCATGCCATCCAGCCCGGCGGTGCGGCGAACCAGTGCCGCCCAGGCGGCATCGACCTCTTCGCTGTCGCCATGCTTGATACAGAGCTGCATCAACTGGTAGTGCGCCACCAGCAGACTATCGAGCTCCTGGTCGATCACCTGCTTCACCGAGCGCGGCGAGAAGAGCAGATCGGCGACAATCGCGCACAAAATCCCCACCACGATCTCACTACAGCGCTCCACGGCATATTGCGGTGCCAGCAGCGGGTTGGGCTCAATGGTGATAACAATGATCAGCGCCGTGTAGCCCGCCAGCCCCCAGGCGTAGGAGTTCTCAACGCGTATCAGCGAAGAGACCCAGGTACAAAAGCCCGCCCAGATACAGCTTACCAGCAGCATCAGCAGCGGCGTGCGGATCAGCATAATGATGATGGTCAGCCCGGCAATACAGCCGATAAAGGTCCCGGCGATACGCAACATACCCCGGTAGCGGATCGCGCCGGAATAAGGCTCACCGCCTGCCGCAAACGCGGGGCCGGCGGCAACAATCGCCGCGGTCAGCACCGCCCAGCGCGGTGTTTCAAGCTGGAAGTGAAAGCCGACAAACAGCGCCAGCACTACCGCGCCAGCAAGCTTGCAGGCAAAGCGCAGATGCTGGCTGGCGATAGAGAACAGCCCCATAGCGATTACCCCAGCTCACGCAGACGGTGGGCGATTTTACGAAACAGCGAATCGTGGCTGGCGTCGCGATCGGTTTTACCGGTAACCACGACGGTTGCGGTGGTGCCCGCCGGCCACAGGTTGCCCTGCTGTTTGTCCAGACGAATGCGCACCGGTACGCGCTGCGCCAGGCGAACCCATTCGAGGTTGGAGTCGACGGTCGCCATCCCTTTGCTGTCATTGGTGCTGCTGGAGTTAGTCACCCCGGCGGCGACGCTGTCGACGGTGCCTTTCAGCACCTGATTGCTGCCTAACGGCGTGATCTCAGCGCGATAACCGGCGCGCACGCCCTCAAGCTTGGTCTCTTCCATATAGGCCAGCACATAGAAACTGTTCTGTTTCACCAGCGCCACGGCGGTAGAGCCGCGGGTGATGAACTCACCGGCATAAACGTTGAGGTTGGTCACCCAGCCATCGGCCGGGGCACGAATAGTGGTGCGCTCCAGATCGAGCTTCGCCAGGTCGCGCGTCGCCTGCGCTTTCGCTAACTGATGCAGTTCGGTTTGCAGGGTGTTATTCGCCTGATCAATCTCTTCACGCGACATTGCCTGAACGCCTAACTGGTTACGACGACCGGCTTCGCGTCGCTTCTCATTGACCAGCGCCTGGTAATAGGCGACATCGGCTTCATCCTGCTCGAGCGCTTTTTGGTAGCGCGGCTGGTCGATGGTGAAGAGCACCTGGCCCTGTTTGACCAACTGGTTATCGTGAACATCAACGCTGGTAACCAGCCCGGTGACATCCGGGGCGATGGCTACCACGTCGGCGGTGAAGCGCGCATCACGCGTCCAGGGAGATTCGGTATAGTAAACCCAGGCGCGGAAAATGGCGATAAACGCCAGGATAACAAGCGCCACGGTGATCGCGGTACGGGTGATATTTCTTGTTAGTGTTTTCACTTCTACCTCAAACAAATAAACGCGACAGCAGGTAAAACAGGCAGCAATAGAGCGCGGTGTTAAACAGCGCAGGATGCCAGACAAAATCGTAGATCCCGGTCGGGATCAGCATCCGACGCACCAGCCAGAAAATCGCCAGCGACAAAATCAGCTCGAAAAAAATCGGTGGGAACGACAAACCGAACACCACGATGACGGGAAACAGACTCATGTTGACCTTGGTTTTTTTACGCTTGCAGGTGATAAATCGTTCGTACGCCACCGCAGGAAAGGGCAAGGAGAGCCAGGCGAGAGTGACGTGAATATTATGGATAGATAGTATATTAGCGTAACTGTTATGCTGTTATCTATATTATGTGATCTAAATCACTTTTAAGTCAGAGTGAATAATGGAACGTTTAAAACGCATGTCGGTGTTCGCCAAAGTGGTGGAACTGGGCTCCTTTACCGCCGCTGCACGTCAGTTGCAAATGAGCGTTTCGTCCATCAGCCAGACCGTGGCGAAGCTGGAAGATGAATTGCAGGTGAAGCTGCTGAACCGCAGCACGCGCAGCATTGGGCTGACCGAAGCAGGAAAGATCTACTATCAGGGCTGTCGCAGGATGCTCCATGAGGTGCAGAATGTGCACGAGCAGCTCTACGCCTTTAACAATACGCCCATCGGCACGCTGCGCATCGGTAGCTCTTCAACCATGGCGCAAAATGTGCTGGCAAAAATGACCGCCGAGATGCTGAAAGAGCATCCGGGGCTGTCAGTTAATCTGGTGACGGGCATCCCCGCGCCGGATCTTATCGCCGACGGGCTGGACGTGGTGATCCGCGTGGGCGCATTGCAGGATTCCAGCCTCTTCTCCCGCCGCCTCGGCACCATGCCGATGGTGGTCTGCGCGGCCAAAAACTATCTCGCCCACTACGGCACGCCGGAAAAACCAGCCGATATGGTGAACCACTCGTGGCTGGAGTACAGCGTGCGCCCGGATAACGAGTTTGAGCTGGTGGCCCCGGAAGGGATCGCCACGCGCCTGATCCCGCAGGGGCGGTTTGTCACCAACGATCCGATGACCTTAACCCGCTGGTTAACCGCCGGCGCAGGGATCGCCTACGTGCCGCTGATGTGGGTGATCGATGAGATCAACAGCGGTCAGCTTGAGATCCTGCTCCCGCGCTACCAGTCGGATCCGCGCCCGGTTTACGCGCTCTACACGCAGAAAGATAAGCTGCCGTTGAAAGTGCAGGTCTGTATCAACTATTTGACGGATTACTTTATTGAGGTGGCGAAGGTCTACCAGAGCATGCAGGGGCGCAGGGTGTGAAAGCATTCACCCTCTTTGCGCGAAAGAGGGTGAACGGTAAGGATTAGGCCGTGCCGCCGACAGTCAGATTATCGACCTTCAGCGTCGGTTGACCCACGCCAACCGGCAGGCTCTGCCCCTCTTTGCCGCAGACGCCAACGCCGTTATCAAGCTTCAGATCGTTGCCGACCATGGAGATCTGCTGCATCGCTTCGATGCCGGAGCCAATCAGGGTCGCGCCTTTAACCGCTTTGGTCACTTTGCCTTTTTCAATCAGGTACGCCTCAGAGGTGGAGAAGACGAACTTGCCGGAGGTAATGTCTACCTGGCCGCCGCCGAAGTTCGGCGCATAGATGCCGTACTCCACGGATTCGATAATCTCTTGCGGCGTCGATTTGCCCGCCAGCATATAGGTGTTGGTCATACGCGGCATCGGCAGATGGGCATAAGACTCACGACGGCCGTTACCGGTCGGTTTCACGCCCATCAGGCGCGCGTTCATCTTGTCCTGCATATAGCCTTTCAGCACGCCGTTTTCGATCAGCGTATTGTACTGGCCCGGCGTCCCTTCATCGTCAATGGCAACTGAACCACGGCGATCGGCGATGGTGCCATCATCGACCACGGTGCAAAGCTCGGAGGCAACCAATTGCCCCATCTGGCCGCTGAATACGGAAGTGCCGCGACGGTTGAAGTCTCCTTCGAGGCCGTGACCGACCGCTTCGTGCAGCAGCACGCCCGGCCAGCCTGCGCCCAGCACTACCGGCAGCGTGCCCGCAGGCGCGGCAACGGCAGAGAGATTGACCAGCGCCATACGCACCGCTTCGTGCGCCCAGGCGTCGGCACGAACTTCACCATCCACCTCTTGCAGGAACCACTCGTAACCGAAACGACCGCCGCCACCGCTGGCACCGCGCTCACGTTTACCGTCATCTTCAACCTGTACGCTGACAGAGAGACGTACCAGCGGGCGCACATCGGCCGCCAGCGTGCCGTCCGTCGCCGCCACCAGAATCAGCTCGTAGACGCCGGTCAGGCTGGCAGTCACTTCCTGCACTCGCTTATCGGCAGCGCGTGCCGCTTTATCGACGCGACGCAGGATATCGAGCTTCTCTTCGCGGCTCATGCTTTGCAGCGGATCGATGCTGGTATAGAGGCTCTGATGCTCAACCGCGCCGAGAGTTTTGACTTTACCGTCGCCCTCTTCGCGGACGATGGTGCGCGCGGCCTGCGCGCTCTGCTCTAACGCCAGCAGGCTGATCTGGTCTGCGTAAGCAAAACCGGTTTTCTCGCCGCTGATGGCGCGCACGCCCACGCCCTGGTCAATATTGTACGAACCATCTTTGATGATGCGGTCTTCTAAAACCCAGGATTCGTGATAGCTCGACTGGAAATAGAGGTCGCCGTAGTCAAGACGACGCGCGGTCAGTTGACCGAGAATGGCAAACAGATCCTGATGATTCAGGCCATTCGCTGCCAGCAGTTGTTCACTCACCAGATTAAGACTCATCATGTTTTCTCGTCGTTGCCGCCACATCGGGCAATAAAAAAGTGCGATACAAGGAGCTTGAGGCAATTCGCTGATGCCGTCAAATCATTGCTTTTTGTCGGTACGCGGCTGGCGCATCACTTCGTTGATCTGCGGCTGGTCTACCGGGCCGGTAATGCGGTAGCGCAAAATGGAGACTTTATTCCACAGCGGACCCAGCACTTTACTGGCCGCGAACACCGCCGCGCCAACAATCGGGTTAACGGCAAACGCCGCCGCCACGCCAACGGTCGCGGAAATTTCTGGTGCCACCACCGCTTCAACATCAAGCTGGCGACGCACCAGATCCACCGAGCCTTTCATCGCGATATCCGCTTCCAGCCCGTCGACCAGCGTGTCATCAGTGTGCAGCACGCCATCTTTGATCCACGCCGTGCTGCGAATGGAGTCAAACCAGAAGCCCTCATTACTGAAGGTGTCGCTGAAATCAAAGCGCAGCTTGCGCAGCAGGGAATCGACGCTGAAGAGGCGCAGGATCTGCCCGGCATGACCGGTGCTGATATCATCGATTTTGCCTTTGCCGAGGCGCGTGCGCAGAATACCGTTGAGCGACGCTTCCTCCGGCTGCCACGGCGCGCTGCGCCAGTGCAGATCGTAATTGACGTTGAACGGCGCGTCGCGCACCGGCGTCGGCACCCCAAAGAAGCCCATCGCCGAATCGAGCTTATCGCCGCGCAGAATTCCCTTAATGGACGTGCGCTCGCCGCCCGCGCGGTTGACCCACTCGCCGTCGGCGGTCAGGCGCGCCACGCCGCTATCGACCAGCCCATTTGCCAGCGTCAGCGTATCGCCTTTAATGGCGAAATCGCCCTCGATACGGCCATATTTCTGCCCCCACAGCCAGCACTCTTTACAGCGCAGTTGCAGATCGGGCCAGCCGCTGAAATCAATGCGCTGCTTCTCGCTGAAAAGCGTGGTTGGCGAAGTGATATCTTTCGTCTTCGCGGCGCTCGCCGGGTTGTAGTAGAGATAACGAATATCGGCCTGCCACGGCGCGTTTTTATTGATTTTCAGCGTCGCGTTAAGCTCGCGGCCCTGCGCGTCAACAGTGGTGCCGGCAAACTGCGGCTGCGAGACGATGCTCATGTTATTCCACTGCTGCCCGCCGAGCGTCAGGGCGGGCGTACGCAGCGTGATGCGCGAGGGCAGCGAAGCGCTGCTGCTGACATGGCTTGCTGCGCCCTGATTAAACAGCGCCAGCCACTGCGCGCCGTCCAGCGGCGGCAGATTAAGCTCCAGCCCGCTCTGCTCCGGCAGCGGCGGCGTGGTTTTACTCTCCGAGGTCCAGATGCCGCGATCGAGCGCCAGCTTGCTGCCGAGCAGCCAGCGGCTGTTAAAGTGATTATCCGCGCCTGCGTTACCGGTCAGCGCAAAGCTGTGCAGGTTGCCGTCCACTTTCACCTTCACCGGCAGCGCTTGGCCTGCCCGCTTTTCAAGCGGCGGCGGTAAAGTGCTGGCGATATTGCCGAGATCGCCTGCCAGGTTGACCTTATAGCTCGCTTCGCCGCGGTAAGGGAGCGTCACGCCAACATCCCCTTTCCACGTCACATTTCCGCGCAGTGCATCGTTAAGCTGCTCCGGCAGTACGCCGGTACGTGATGGCTGCCAGTTGCCGTTGAGATTCACCGCCACTTCGTAGGCTTTAGCGCCCTCGGTAGTCGTGAAGTCGACATTCAGCGGTTGGTTAAACCAGGTGGCGGTCAGCGGCTCGCTCTTCAGGTTGCCATTCTCAAAGCTGAATTTGCCGCTGAGGTTTTTCAGCGTACTGCTGATGGGCTTGATAAACAGCGAATTGTTCTTCAGCGCGACCTCGCCTTTGGCCAGCGTCATCTCGCCATCCAGCGGAATATCGAGATGTAAGCGAGCACTCACATCACCATCAATTTGCAGCTCATCTAGCGCGCTGCCGAGCGAGTCGTGCAGCGGCGTCTGTTTAAAATAGGGGCCGACCTCTTTGCCCGGCCCATTGATATCGGCATCAATGATCAGCTTCTCTTTGATGTAATCCGGAATCGCGGCGGCCAGGTTGCTGGCGGTCACGCCGCCGAGCATCACTTTGTCGCTCTTCATCCATAAGCCGTCATTGAGGAAGTCGAGGCTAATATCGAGGTTTTGCAGCGCGGGCCAGTCCGGCTGGAAGGCAAAGGTGGCATTGCGCAGGGGCACCAGCACTTCAAACTGCCCTTCATTATGCTTATAGGGGAAGAGGCTCGGGTTACCGGCGAAGACCAGCGTGGCGTTTTCCGTCTGCCCGCCTTTAATCGCACCGCTGAGATAATCCACCAGCGCTTTGCCCATCAAGTTTTCCGGGAAGTAACGCCACGCCTGCCCGGCGTCGGAGACGTTAATTCCGGCCAGAATGCTGAGCCACGGCGCTTTGCCTTCCGGTTGCAGATAACGGAAATCCCCGCGCGCGTGCAGCCCGGTGGCCTGTACATCAATATTGCGCCCGTCCAGCTGGAAGCCCTGCTCGTTCTTCTGCCAGTTGAGCGTGGCCAGGCCCTTTTCGATCTCCAGCGGCGCGCGAAACACCGTCTCATACGGCATCTTCGCCTGCGAAATATCGGCGGTTAAGCGCCCGTTTTCAACGCTCCCATCAAGCGTGCCGGCGAAGTGCTCCATACCGGGCAGCAGCTTCCATTGATGCCAGCTGAGATCCTGCCAGCGCGCCTGGAAGCGGCTCTTTTCCGGCGTTTTTAATGGAATATCGACCGCCAGCCGCGCAAGCTTGCCCGCCGGTTGCAGAGTGTTCCAGATGTCATACATCGCCGGGGAAATTTTCTGCGCAATCGGCATCAGCCCGTCGAGGCTATTCAATTCAAGGTTGGTGGCACGAACGCGAAGCTCATCGCTCGCCTCTTTCGCTTCCTGCGCCGGGACCCAGGCGAAGCTGAGCGCCCCCTGCGGCCAGGGTTTATCATCAATCGCAATGCGCGTCACCGGCACGTCAAACTGCCAGCCCGCTTTCTGACGGCTGATATGGGTGGTCAGGTTGTCGACGGTCAAGCGATGGGTGGTGTTATTCCCCAGCCAGCTGGCACCGCCTTTTTTCAGCCACACATCGCCGCTTTCAATTTCGCCCTTGTTGAGCGTCATCCACCCTTCGAGGCTAAAGCGGGCGGAGGTCAGCGCGACCTTATCCTGCATCCACTGGCTGAGCCACGGTTTGACATCGATATCATCGGCTTGTAGCCAGACGCGGCCGTTATTCAGCAGGCCGTTATCATCGCGCAGATCCATACGCACCTGCATCACGCCATGCTGCCCGGTGAGGCTGGTGAGGCTCACCTGCCCTTCGGCACGGTGGCGATCGTCGCCGTTAAGCCAGGTGAGCTGCGGGATCGCCAGTTCGGCGCGTTGACCAGAGGGGGTTAAAAAGCTGACGCGGCTGTCGCGCAGATCGAAGTGATCGAACTGGCGCAAAAAGAGATCGCTGATGCGATCCTTGCCGAGGGTGTTGCCCTCTTCACTGCTCTCAAGGGGGGTATTGCTGTTAACCGCGAGTTGGTAAAAGGTGAGATCGCGGAACTGCCAGCGCAGGTGCAGCAGGCTCTGCCAGACGTCGAGCGCCAGAGTAACGCGCTTTACCTCAACGCTGCCGCCATCTTTCAGCGTGGCCTGAATATCGCGAACCTCCAGCTCCGGGCCGAAAGTTTGCCAGCGCGCCTGAAACTCGCTGGCCTTAACCGGAAGCCCGGTTTGTGCAGAGATGCGCGCCAGAATTGGCTCACGCCACTCATTAAGGTGGGGTAACACAAGGCGCAGCCCGCTTACCAGCAGCGCCGCGATAACGATCAGCGTCGCGCCTGTAAGCAGTAATATCCCCGGCAGTCGCCTCACGCCTCTCTCCTTGTCAAACCCATCAGACCCGCTTGTTTCGCAGCATGGCCGCGAATTACATCATGACTACGTCAAACTGCTCCTGATTATAGAGCGGCTCGATTTGTACTTTGACCTGCTTACCGACGAAGATCTCCACCTCCGCCAGCGCATGGGACTCTTCGCTCTTCAGCGCTTCCGCCACGGCCGGAGAGGCGTAGACCAGGAAGCGATCGGAGTCGTAGGCGTGATGCACGCGCACGATTTCGCGCATGATTTCATAGCACACCGTTTCGACCGTCTTTACCGTGCCGCGCCCGTGACAGGTCGGACACTCGTTGCACAACACATGTTCAACGCTTTCGCGGGTGCGTTTGCGGGTCATCTCCACCAGGCCAAGCTGGGAGAAACCATTGATGCTGGTTTTCACCCGGTCTTTGCTCAGCGCCTGCTCCAGCGAGTGCAGCACGCGGCGGCGGTGATCCTCATTATTCATATCGATAAAGTCGATGATGATAATGCCGCCGAGATTGCGCAGCCGCAGCTGGCGGGCGATCGCCTGGGTGGCTTCAATGTTGGTATTGAAGATGGTGTCGTCGAGATTGCGATGGCCGACAAACGCGCCGGTGTTGATGTCGACGGTGGTCATCGCTTCGGTTTGATCGATAATCAGGTAGCCGCCCGATTTCAGCTCCACTTTGCGCTCCAGTGCACGCTGGATTTCGTTTTCGACATCAAAGAGATCGAAGATTGGCTGGCGGCCACTGTAGTGCTCAAGCTTGCTGGTCATCTCCGGGATGTACTCCGCGGTAAACTCCAGCAGCGCTTCAAAGGTAAGGCGCGAGTCAACGCGGATGCGATCGAGATGGGCATCGGCAAAATCGCGCAGGACGCGCTGGGCTAACGCCAGCTCGCCGTAGAGCTTATAACGCGTCTGCTGGCGCTTTTTGCGCTCCATTACCTTCGTCCAGACGCGCTTCAGGTAGGCCGCGTCAGAGGCGAGATCCTCTTCGCAAACCCCTTCCGCAGCGGTACGAATGATAAATCCGCCCTGCTCATCGCAGTAGCTCGCCACCACCTTTTTCAGGCGATCGCGCTCGGCTTCGCTCTCAATACGCTGAGAGACGCCAACGTGCGCGGCGCCCGGCATAAAGACCAGGTAACGGGAGGGTAAAGTGATGTCGGTAGTCAGACGCGCGCCTTTGGTGCCGAGGGGATCTTTCACCACCTGTACCATCAGGTCCTGGCCCTGGCGCACCAGCTCGGAGATATCGCGTACGGTAAAGTTCTTCTGCTCTTCACCGGCGACGCATTCGGTGTGCGGCATAATGTCGGAGGCGTGTAGAAACGCCGCCTTTTCCAGACCAATATCTACAAAAGCCGCCTGCATACCCGGTAGCACCCGGCTAACCCGACCTTTGTAGATATTGCCTACTATCCCGCGCCGTGCTTCGCGCTCGATGTGAATTTCCTGCAGAATGCCGCCGTCAATATAGGCAACACGCGTTTCCGATGGTGTAACGTTGACCAGTAATTCAGCCGTCATGATTATCTCTTCCTTCACGCACTGCGTTGAAATTGCTCAGCAATTCAAAGGTTTCCACTAGCGGTAAGCCAACGACAGCGTGATAACTCCCGTTAATTTTCCTGACAAAGCAACCGCCCAGCCCCTGAATACCATACGCACCGGCTTTATCCAGCGGTTCCCCGCTCGCTACATAGTCGGCAATATCCTTTTCTGATAACGCTCTGAAGGTCACTTCGGTTTCTACCAGACACTCCAGCACCTGTTCGCGGTCCGCAATAGCGACGGCGGTCATCACCTGGTGAGTCTGCCCGGAGAGTTGACGCAGCATAGTGGCAGCATGCGAGGAGTCATGGGGTTTTTCAAGCACTTCCCCATTTAATATGACAATGGTATCGGCGCCCAGCACCGGCAGATCGCGCGATGCCATCGCCACGCCCGCCTGCGCTTTTTCCCGCGCCAGCCGCGCCACGTACTGCCTGGCGCTCTCGCCGGCCTGCCGCTGCTCCTCAATACCCGGAACAATACGCTCAAACGACACCCCAAGCTGCGTCAGTAATTCCTGACGGCGGGGAGAACCAGAAGCAAGCCAGATAGCTGTCATATCAACCTTTATTGCACCGCAAACTGCTGACGGATCTTACGCATAAGCAGGAAGATCCACGGCCAGAGCACGCCATTGACCAGGCTGCTCCAGAAAATTTCTGGTTTGAACGAGACGTTGATCACCAAAAACTCGGCCCAGAAGACGACCACTTCTGTTGCCAGCGACAATAACATTACCACCAGCGCTTGTTGCCAGAGCGCCAGATTACGGAATAACTGAAATTTCAGTGCGACCAGATAGGCGACGATGCTCAGGGAGAGCGCGCGTACGCCAAGGGTGGATCCGCTAATGAGATCCAGTATGGCACCCATCGCAAAACCCGTACCGACATTTACGCGGTGCGGCAAAGCGAGGATCCAGTAGAGCAGAATCAGCAGCACCCAGTTTGGCCGGTAGACGATGATGTCATCCGGCCAGGGCATGATTTGAAGCAATAGCGCAATGAAAAACGAGAGCCAGATGACCCAGCGCCCCTGGCTACGATAACTTGCCACTACTGCCCTCCCGACGATTGTTGCGGCATCGGCTGGGTTAAGCCGGTCGCCGGCGCAGGCATCGGTGCAGGCGGCCCCATGGTATCCGGAGAAGGCAAGACCTGCGGCATCATTTGCAGCAGACGCTCGTTCGCCACGCGGTGAACATCTTCCGGCGTGCGCGGGTTAGCGCCGTTGCGATCGGAGCCCCAGAGCAGCAGCAGGTAACGTAAACGTTGCAGACCGGCGGTTGGACGCGCCTGAATCACCGTGTACGCACGCTGGGTATCGAGTTTCACCGAGGAGACCACCGCAACCGGGTAGCCTTCCGGGAAACGCCCGCCGAGACCGGAGGTCACCAGCACATCACCCACGCGAATATCGGTATTCGCCGGCAGATGTTCCAGTTGCAGATCGTCAGTACAGCCGTTACCGGCGGCAATGACGCGGATATCGTTACGCAGCACCTGGATCGGCAGCGCGTGGGTCGCATCGCAAATCAGCAGCACGCGGCTGGTCATTTTCGCAACCGCAATCACCTGGCCGACAACGCCTTTATCGCTGATCACCGGCTGGCCTTCGTAAACGCCGTTGACGCTGCCTTTATCGATAACCACCTGATCGCTGTAGGGATCGTTAACCGTTGAGATCACCTGGGTGACCATTTTTTGCTCATCCTGACGCAGCGGCGAGCCGAGCAGTTCGCGCAGCCGCGCGTTCTCCTGCTTGTACTGCCCTAACATCAGCAGCTCGCTGTTTTTCAGCAACAGCTCCTGGCGCAGCGCCCGGTTTTCAAGTTCGAGCTGATCGCGCGAAGCCAGCGTTTGCGACACGCTGTCTAATAATTCGCGGGGACCATTGGAAATAAAATAGAAAGGGCTGACGGCCGTATCCATGTACGTCCGGATCTGGCTGAACGTACCGAGGCGGCTGTCGGCGATGATGACTCCAAGCGCCACCAAAACCGCCAGGAACAGGCGAATCTGCAGTGACGGGCCACGGCTAAAAATTGGCTTCATAGGCTTTGCGTATTCTCAGGCCAGACAGATACGGAGCGCGAGGCCCCGTATCTGACGCGGATTACTCTTCGCTGAACAAGTCGCCGCCGTGCATATCGATCATTTCCAGCGCCTTGCCGCCGCCACGCGCTACGCAAGTCAGGGGATCTTCTGCCACTACCACAGGAATACCCGTCTCTTCCATCAGCAGACGGTCGAGGTTGCGCAGCAGCGCGCCGCCGCCGGTCAGAACCATACCGCGCTCGGAGATATCGGATGCCAGCTCCGGCGGGCACTGCTCCAGCGCGACCATGACAGCGCTAACGATGCCGGTCAGCGGCTCCTGCAGGGCTTCAAGGATCTCGTTGGAGTTCAGGGTGAAACCGCGCGGTACACCTTCTGCCAGGTTACGACCGCGCACTTCGATTTCGCGCACTTCATCGCCCGGGTAGGCAGAGCCGATTTCGTGTTTGATACGTTCTGCGGTGGCTTCACCAATCAGCGAGCCGTAGTTGCGGCGCACATAATTAATGATCGCTTCGTCGAAGCGGTCGCCGCCGATGCGGACAGAGGAGGAGTAAACCACGCCGTTTAAGGAGATAACGGCGACTTCGGTGGTACCACCACCGATATCGACGACCATAGAACCGGTCGCTTCGGAAACCGGCAGACCCGCGCCAATCGCGGCGGCCATCGGCTCTTCAATCAGGAAGACTTCACGGGCGCCAGCGCCCTGCGCGGATTCACGGATCGCGCGGCGCTCAACCTGCGTGGCGCCAACCGGCACACAGACCAGTACGCGCGGGCTTGGGCGCATAAAGCTGTTGCTGTGTACCTGTTTGATAAAGTGCTGCAGCATCTTTTCGGTCACGAAGAAGTCCGCGATTACGCCATCTTTCATCGGGCGGATTGCAGCGATATTGCCCGGCGTACGGCCAAGCATCTGCTTCGCTTCATGACCGACTGCGGCCACGCTTTTCGGTGAACCGGCACGATCCTGGCGAATGGCCACTACGGAAGGCTCATTCAGTACGATGCCTTGTCCTTTTACATAAATCAGGGTATTCGCGGTACCCAGGTCAATGGACAGGTCATTGGAAAACATGCCACGAAATTTTTTCAACATACTAAGGGATAATCCTGAAAGCTGGGGCGGAAAGAAAAATCCGCTTACTTTACCAACCACACGCAGCAGCGACAAGGCACAAGAAGTCTCAGCTACGGTGAAAATTAGTGCAGTTTGTTTCCTTTGTTGCAAAACGACATGACTCTGTCCGGAAGCGTAAAAAAACCGTCGTTCCGGCACGTTGCGCCTGCAAGCTGGCAAAGGTCAAACCGGCATTTTTACTGCAACAATCTGGCGGGCAGGCTCGCACGCCCCCCGACCACGGCAGCGCGCGTTATTCTACGTGAAAACGACTCAAACAGCAGTTCAAACCGAGTATCTTTGTGAATATTTTTTCACATTGGTGTCGAGCGGCTGAGACGCCGCGAAGAAATCGCCCTGTCCGCCCGCAACGCCTCGCTCCACCAGCATCTGCCATTCGCCGCGCGTGCGAACGCCGGTCGCAAAGACGCGGGTTCGTGTGCCTTTACACGCTTCAACAAGGCTCTGTACCAGCAGCTGGTTTTCGGTGCGCTTCTCAATGTTCCTGACCAACCCCGGATGCAGCTTCAGTAACTCGACATCCAGAGCTTTGATCCAACTGGTGCTGACCAATGTCAGACCCGCCTGAACCACCGCCACGCGCGCGCCTAATCCATTGATCAATCGCACGACCGACTGCAATCGGCTGATGTGTTGACACACATCGGCCTCTGCAAGTTCAAAAATAATCCGTTTGCGTTGCGATTTTTCGCATTGCATCAAGGTATCGCGCAGCCAGCGCTGGAAGCGCGGGCGGATCAGCGACTCGACGGTGACCTCAATGGCGAGGTTCTCCTCCGGCCAGTAGCCGAGGAACGGCATTAAGCGCGTGATCTGCAGCCGGTCATACTCCTCTGACAGGCCAAATTGCAGCACCATCTGCATATACTCTTCAGCGATCACCTCCTGCTCGCCGTCGAAAATGCGGCACATTAGCTCCCGGTGGTGCACTTGCCCGTCGCGGTTAACCGCCGGTTTCTGGTAGACGCGCGGCCCACCGCGATTCAGCATCTGCTCAATCAGCGTGCGCCAGCGCACATTGCCGCGCCCCTGCTCCGGTAACGAGTCGTCATAGACTGACCAACTGTTGGTGCCCTGCAGCACCGCGTTGCGCGCCGCCGCCTCCGCGTGCTCCATCACTTGTCTTGTCGACTGCCCGCCGCGCCAGCTGCAGATGCCGATATGCATAATGTCTTCCCGGGTCAACATTTTGGTCGGCGGTAAACCATCCACCGCTTTCAGGATCTGCCCGGCGATACTCTCCGCTTCTTTTAATGTGCGGTGCGGAAGCAGTACCGCAAAATCACTGCGGTGATAGCGCGCCAGCAGCGCGCCGGGGTAACGCATAATAAAGGTGGAGAGTAAGTTGATGAGGGTAAAGAGATACTCTTCGGCGGCAGAGGCAAGCCCGTCGCTGTCGCGCAGCAGGTCAAAATCGGGCAGGCGGATCATCATTACCACACCGTGCGAGCCGACTTTTTCCTGATCTTCTAATAGTGTTGCCAGTTGATTATCGAAAAAGAGGCGGTTATTGAGGCCGGTACGCGTGTCCTGCGCCGCGTAAGAGCGGATCAGCGTATCCATGCGGCTGCGCTGATCGCTGGCAAACTGAATATCGGTGAGTAAGACGTCCAGCGCGCTGCTGGTGCGCGACGGCCACTCATAGATGCTGCCGCGCACCTGCGCGCCGCGCTCGCCGTTGAGGATGCGCGTCGCCCGCAGTTCCAGCAGCTCCTGGCCGGAGAGTTGGCGTCGCAGCCAGCGCACCGCGAGGAAAATAATGACTATCATAAAACCAATCGCCACTGTCAGCGGCGCGGTGGTCATCATGGAGCGGAAGTAGTTGGCCATCGGATCCTGATAGACCAGCGTAAAGGTCACGCCGGGGATCTTCATCGACGGCATCTCAATCTCGCGCATCGCGTAGTTACTGCCCGCCGGGCGATAATTCCCTTTGCGCGTATGGCTTAAAAGGGTATGGCGGCCCTGCTTGATGGCAATCGAGGTGATATCGACCGGCACCATCATCTCATCAAGCTGCGTTGAGAGGCGCGGAAGCGGCGTGGAGATCAGGCGGGTATCGATAACGGCAGCAACGGCCTGTACGCGGTTGGCGACTTTATCTTGTATGGCGTTATAAAAGCTGAGTGAGCAGCCGATGAGCGTGACGAAAATCGCCAGCCCGGTCAGAAGTGTTACAAAAGCACTAAATTTCGTCGTTAATCGCATCCCTGATTTAACTCCGCGCGTGTAAAGAACAGAACGATATCGCCTGAAGAAGGTCTGTATAGTAAGCACTAACTTTTGAGCTTCGCCGCGACACGCGCGCGCACTGCGGTGAAGCCCGAAAATGGCACACCGTTTCACCCAGCGAGTATAGTCTTCAGAAATTTTTTTCCAATCATCAATAAGCTTAAAGAATGTCTTTAACACGCAATTTTCACTAATTGCTAACTTGCTCTTCTTCGCGTTAACGTAGTTTTCCCTACGCCAGCCGCGACACCCCTCAGAGGATGTAAATGAAGAAAAAATTGACCGAAGCAGATGTCACCGCTGAATCCGTGTTTTTTATGCAGCGCCGCCAGGTATTAAAGATGCTCGGCATCGGTGCAACGGCCGCCACACTCCCTTCAGTGGCGCAAGCCGATCTTCTGGACTGGTTTAAAGGCAATGACCGTCCAAAAGCGCCGGCTGGCAAACCGCTGACATTCACCCAGCCTGCCGAATGGCAAAGTAAGCTGCCGTTGACGCCGGAAGAGAAAGTTACCGGCTACAACAACTTTTACGAGTTCGGGCTGGATAAAGCCGATCCTGCTGCCAATGCCGGCAGCATGAAGACCGATCCCTGGACGTTGACCATTGATGGTGAAGTGGCGAAACCGCTGACACTCGATCATGCGGCGCTGACCTCGCGCTTTCCGCTGGAAGAGCGTATTTATCGCATGCGCTGCGTCGAAGCCTGGTCGATGGTGGTGCCGTGGATTGGTTTTCCGCTGCATAAACTGCTGGCGCTGGTGGAGCCGACCAGCAAAGCGAAGTATGTCGCTTTTGAAACACGTTATGCGCCCGATGAGATGCCGGGTCAGAAGGATCGCTTTATTGGCGGCGGCCTGGCCTACCCTTATGTAGAAGGGTTGCGTATAGATGAAGCGATGCATCCGCTCACGCTGCTCACCGTTGGGGTCTATGGCAAAGCGCTGCCGCCGCAGAACGGAGCGCCGATCCGCCTCACCGTGCCGTGGAAATATGGTTTTAAAGGCATTAAGTCTATCGTCAGTATCAAGCTCACCAGCCAGCGTCCGCCGACAACGTGGAACCTCTCCGCACCGAATGAGTATGGTTTTTATGCCAATGTGAACCCGCATGTCGATCACCCGCGTTGGTCGCAGGCGACGGAACGTTTTATCGGTTCGGGCGGCGCGCTGGACGTAAAGCGCCAGCCGACGCTGCTGTTTAATGGCTACGGTGAAGAGGTCGCTTCCCTCTATCGCGGTCTCGATTTGCGGGAGAACTTCTAAGTGCGGTTAACGGCAAAACAGATCACCTGGCTTAAAGTTGCGCTACATCTTGCCGGTTTCCTGCCGCTGCTCTGGCTCTTCTGGGCGGCGAACCAGGGCTACTTCAGCGCCGATCCGGCAAAAGATATTCAACATTTCACCGGCCGAATGGCGCTGAAGTTTCTGCTCGCCAGCCTGCTAATCACTCCGCTGGCGCGCTACGGTAAGCAGCCACTGCTGATCCGTACGCGTCGGCTGCTTGGGCTGTGGTGCTTTGCATGGGCCAGCTTACATCTGGTGAGCTATACGCTGCTGGAGCTGGGCATTAATAACCTGGCTTTGCTCGGACAAGAGCTTGTCACCCGTCCTTATTTAACCCTTGGCGCAATCAGTTGGCTGATCTTACTGGCGCTGGCTGCGACATCGACGCAGTGGGCGCAGCGTAAACTGGGCAGACGCTGGCAAACTCTGCACAACTTCGTCTATCTGGTAGCGATCCTCGCACCTGTTCACTACCTCTGGTCGGTGAAGATTCTCTCCCCGCAGCCGATTATCTACGCGGCTGCCGCGCTGGTATTGTTAGCGTTGCGTTACAAAAAATTCCGCCAATGGTGGCGTTAGCCACCGTTTTTGCGCGGTTCCCCGCAGAAAAAGCGCCTTTCGCGACGCGTTCCCGCAACATGAATTAGAATCTTCTCAGATAAGACCAGTATTTAGCTGCCAAAAGCAACGAAATGGTTATAATGTGCGACTTTGGTTCGCTTATCGGACTTTTTTAAGCTCCGAAAAGGTGACAAGCGCGAATCGAAGGTATATTTTGTTTTTTGCCGAAGAATCGCAGGAGATAGCAGCATAATGGCTGATAAGTTCCATGTATTGGTTTTGAACGGACCGAACCTGAATATGCTCGGTACGCGAGAGCCGGAGAAGTACGGCACCCTGACACTTGAGGAGATTGTTAATTCTTTGAGTACAGAAAGCGCGGCACTTAATGTGGAACTGGCACATTTTCAGTCTAACGCGGAGTACGCAATCATCGACCGTATTCATCAGGCTAAAGACGTAACTGACTTCATCCTGATTAATCCGGCCGCGTTTACGCACACCAGTGTTGCTATCCGTGATGCGTTGCTGGCGGTGAATATCCCGTTTATCGAGATCCACCTCAGCAATGTACATGCGCGGGAGCCGTTCCGCCACCACTCCTATCTCTCGGATATTGCCGTTGGCGTTATCTGCGGGCTTGGTGCGGACGGTTATTCATACGCTTTACAGACGGCGGTAAAACGCCTGTCACAATCACACTAAACAAGAGTACGGAACCCACTCATGGATATTCGTAAGATTAAAAAACTGATCGAGCTGGTTGAAGAATCAGGCATCTCCGAACTGGAAATCTCCGAAGGCGAAGAGTCTGTGCGCATTAGCCGCAGTGCACCTGCCGCAAGTTTCCCGATGATGCAGCAGGCTTATGCCGCGCCGATGATGCAACAACAGCCTGCCCTGGCGAATGCTGTCGCGACGACAGCCGCAGTAGAAGCACCGGCAGCCGCAGCAGAAATCAGTGGTCACATCGTACGTTCCCCGATGGTCGGAACCTTCTATCGCACCCCGAGCCCGGATGCGAAAGCCTTTATCGAAATCGGCCAGACAGTTAACGTGGGCGACACCCTCTGCATCGTTGAAGCGATGAAAATGATGAACCAGATCGAAGCCGATAAATCAGGCGTGGTGAAAGCCATTCTGGTCGAGAGTGGCCAACCGGTTGAATTTGACGAGCCGCTGGTCGTCATCGAGTAACGAGGCGCACATGCTGGATAAAATTGTTATCGCCAACCGCGGCGAGATCGCACTGCGAATCCTTCGTGCCTGTAAAGAGCTGGGCATTAAGACCGTCGCTGTGCACTCCACGGCGGATCGCGATTTAAAACACGTATTACTGGCGGACGAAACGGTCTGTATCGGTCCGGCACCGTCCGTTAAAAGTTACCTGAATATCCCGGCGATCATCTCTGCGGCCGAAATCACTGGCGCAGTGGCGATTCACCCGGGTTATGGCTTCCTCTCTGAGAACGCCAACTTCGCTGAGCAGGTTGAGCGCTCCGGCTTTATCTTTATCGGCCCGAAAGCCGACACCATTCGCCTGATGGGCGATAAAGTGTCCGCGATCAACGCGATGAAGAAAGCGGGCGTACCTTGCGTACCGGGTTCTGACGGCCCGCTGGGCGACGACGTTGACGCTAACCGTGCCCATGCAAAACGCATCGGCTACCCGGTTATCATCAAAGCCTCCGGCGGCGGCGGCGGTCGCGGTATGCGCGTAGTGCGCAAAGACGCCGACCTGGCGCAGTCCATTGCCATGACGCGCGCGGAAGCAAAAGCAGCGTTCAACAACGACATGGTCTACATGGAGAAGTACCTGGAAAATCCTCGCCACGTCGAGATCCAGGTGCTGGCAGATGGTCAGGGTAACGCGATCTATCTGGCCGAGCGTGACTGCTCCATGCAGCGCCGCCACCAGAAAGTGGTTGAAGAGGCACCGGCTCCGGGCATCACGCCGGAACTGCGTCGCTACATCGGTGAGCGTTGTGCGAAAGCCTGTGTTGATATCGGCTATCGCGGCGCGGGTACCTTCGAGTTCCTGTTTGAGAACGGCGAGTTCTACTTTATTGAGATGAACACCCGTATTCAGGTAGAGCACCCGGTAACCGAAATGATCACCGGCGTTGACCTGATCAAAGAGCAGCTGCGTATCGCTGCCGGTCAGCCGCTCTCCATCACTCAGGAAGAGGTGGTGATCAAAGGTCATGCGGTCGAATGCCGTATTAACGCCGAAGATCCCAACACTTTCCTGCCGAGCCCGGGCAAAATCACGCGCTTCCATGCGCCAGGTGGTTTTGGCGTGCGCTGGGAATCGCATATCTACGCCGGTTATACCGTACCGCCGTATTACGATTCCATGATTGGCAAGCTGATCTGCTACGGCGAGAGCCGTGATGTGGCGATTGCACGCATGAAGAATGCGCTGCAGGAGCTGATCATCGACGGGATTAAAACCAACGTTGATCTGCAGATGCGCATTATGTCCGACGAGAACTTCCAGCACGGTGGAACCAATATCCACTACCTGGAGAAGAAACTCGGTCTGCAGGAAAAATAATCGCGATTACGCGCAAAAGGCCGGTTCTTCCGGCCTTTTTTCTTTTTCTCTCCCCTCATCTTTTCCTTAAGGTACAATCCCCGCTTTCTTCATCCACAAGGGAATAAAATGGACAACCGTTTTGTTCAGGCACACATTGAGGCCCGCTGGGCGCTGTGGCTGACCCTTCTCTATCTTGCTGCCTGGTTAGTGTGTGCTTACCTACCGGATTCAGCGCAGGGCATCACCGGTTTACCCCACTGGTTCGAGATGGCCTGCCTGTTAACGCCGCTGGTGTTTGTGCTGCTCTGCTGGGCGATGGTGCGTTTTATCTTCCGTGATATCCCGCTGGAGGATAAGGATGCAAACTGAAATTATTGCCGTGCTGGTGATCTACCTGTTCATCGTTTTCGGCCTCTCTTTCTATGCTATGCGTCAGCGCAGCAGCGGCACCTTCCTGAGCGAGTATTTCCTCGGCAGCCGCTCGATGGGCGGATTTGTGCTGGCGATGACCCTGACGGCGACCTATGTCAGCGCCAGCTCCTTTATCGGCGGCCCTGGCGCTGCCTATAAATTCGGCCTCGGCTGGGTGCTGCTGGCGATGATTCAGGTGCCGACCATCTGGCTGTCGCTCGGTATCCTTGGCAAAAAATTCGCCATTCTTGCCCGCCGCTATAACGCCATTACCCTCAACGATATGTTGATGGCCCGCTATCAGAGCCGGGCGGTGGTGTGGCTTGCCAGCATCAGTTTACTGGTGGCCTTTGTCGGGGCGATTGCGGTGCAGTTTATCGGCGGCGCGCGGCTGCTGGAGACCGCTGCGGGCATCAAGTATGAATCTGGCCTGCTGATTTTCGGCATCACCATTGCGCTCTACACCGCGTTTGGCGGTTTTCGCGCAAGCGTACTGAACGACACCATGCAGGGAATGGTGATGTTGATCGGCACGCTTGTTCTGCTGGCGGGGGTGATCCACGCGGCGGGCGGCCTGCATCATGCGGTTGATACCCTGCGGCAGATCGACCCGAAACTGGTCAGCCCGCACGGCGCAAGCGACATCCTCACCCCGGCCTTTATGACCTCCTTCTGGGTGCTGGTCTGCTTCGGCGTGATTGGCCTGCCGCATACCGCCGTGCGCTGCATCTCTTATAAAGACAGCAAATCGGTGCATCGCGGCATTATTATCGGCACCATTGTGATTGCGCTATTGATGCTCGGTATGCACCTGGCGGGCGCGCTGGGCCGGGCGGTGCTGCCGCATCTGTCGGTGCCGGATCAGGTGATCCCAACTTTAATGGTGGAAGTGCTGCCACCGTGGGCGGCCGGGCTGTTTCTCGCCGCGCCGATGGCGGCGATCATGTCTAACGTCAACGCTCATCTGTTACAGGCTTCTGCCACCATCATTAAAGATCTGTGGCTCAGCGCCCAGCCAACTAAAATTCGTCATGAGCCGAGTCTGAAGCGTATTTCGACGGCAACCACGCTCATTCTCGGTGTGCTGATGATGCTGGCCGCATGGCGTCCGCCGGAGATGATCATCTGGCTGAACCTGCTGGCGTTCGGCGGTCTTGAAGCCGTATTCCTGTGGCCGCTGGTGCTGGGGCTTTACTGGGAGCGCGCAAATGCCGCAGGCGCGCTTAGCGCCATGATTGTCGGCGGCGTGCTGTATGCCGTGCTCGCCACCCTGAATATTCAGTACCTGGGCTTTCATCCGATTGTGCCCTCGCTGCTGCTAAGTTTGTTAGCCTTTGTGGTCGGGAACCGTTTTGGTCGCCCGGTGCCGCAGGCTGCTTCCCTTTCTGCTAATCAATAAAGAGTAACGCCATGCCATGGATCCAACTGAAACTGAACACCACCGGCGCGCATGCTGAAGATCTGAGCGACGCTCTGATGGAAGCAGGCGCAGTCTCCATTACCTTCCAGGACACGCACGACACGCCCGTGTTTGAGCCGCTGCCGGGCGAGACTCGCCTGTGGGGCGATACCGATGTGATCGGCCTGTTCGATGCTGAAACAGAGATGGCAGACGTGGTTGCCCAACTCGCCTCCCACCCGCTGCTGGGCGAAGGCTTCGCGCATAAAATTGAGCAGCTGGAAGATAAAGACTGGGAGCGCGAATGGATGGATAACTTCCACCCGATGCGCTTTGGCGAGCGGCTGTGGATCTGCCCGAGCTGGCGCGATGTGCCGGATGAAACCGCCGTTAACGTGATGCTCGATCCCGGCCTGGCATTCGGCACCGGCACCCATCCGACAACGTCGCTCTGCCTGCAGTGGCTCGACGGCCTCGATCTTAACGGCAAAACGGTGATCGATTTTGGCTGCGGCTCCGGCATTCTGGCGATCGCGGCACTGAAGCTGGGCGCGGCGAAAGCGATCGGGATCGATATCGATCCGCAGGCGATCCAGGCGAGCCGTGATAATGCCGAGCGCAATGGCGTCTCAGACCGCCTTGAACTCTATCTGCCGGACGATCAGCCCGCAGAGATGAAAGCCGACGTGGTGGTCGCGAATATCCTCGCCGGCCCGCTGCGCGAACTGGCACCGCTGATTAGCGTTCTGCCCGTTGCGGGCGGGCTACTGGGGCTGTCGGGCATCCTTGCCAGCCAGGCAGAGAGCGTTTGTGAAGCCTATACCAACCTGTTCAACCTCGATCCGGTGGTTGAAAAAGAGGAGTGGTGCCGTATTACGGGTCAGAAAAAATAGTCCCCACAGCGTGGCCTCCCGGCCACGCTTTTTATTTCCCTGCCGTTTGTAGTGATTTATTTCCCGTGAAGTTTATAATGAGCCGCCGCTGTATCAACGGATGGTAAATCATTGATTTATAAATATTCATCGGATGAATACTATGTCACTTCGTATAGTAAAAACAGCCTTCGCTGTGGCAAGCCTGTTTCCTCTATTTGCCTGCTCCGCTCACTGGAGTTATCAAGGCGCAACCTCGCCGGAACATTGGGGTGAGTTAAGTCAGGAGTTTCAGACCTGCCAGAGTGGTAAAAACCAGTCACCAATTGATATTGATAATATCGTCACTGCTCACCTCACGCCCTTTAGCAACCACTACCACGAAAGCCCTGCGCTGCTGATAAACAACGGCCATACGCTGCAAGCCAATTTTATCAATAACCTCAATACCATTGAGCTGGCAGGTATTGTCTCGCATTTGCAGCAGTTCCACTTCCACGCTCCCAGTGAGCATACCCTGCATGGCAAACATGCCCCGCTGGAGATGCACCTGGTTCACACCTCCGCAAAGGGTGATATCACCGTTGTCGCGGTGCTGTTTGAAACGGGGGCGGCTAACCGCGAGCTGGCGTCGCTGTGGCAGCATCTCCCTACTCGCGGGGGCTCGACAGCGCTAACGGCGCAGAACATCGATATGGCGGCGCTGCTGCCGCGTGATAAGACCTACTGGCGCTTTAGCGGGTCGCTAACCACACCGCCCTGTTCGGAAGGAGTCACCTGGCTGGTAATGAAACAGCCCCTGACACTCTCTCCCCAACAACTTGACGCGTTCAAATCTGCGCTCGGGCACGCCAATAACCGCCCTACTCAGCAGCTGTATGGCCGGCTGGTCGTCGAGTAGCAGCCTGTAAATACCAGCATAAAAATGAGAGCGGGTTCGCAAAATCCGCTTTTTTTTGGCTTAAAAATCAGCAGTTATGCTGCTTATTGCCCCATTAAAAACGATAAATCTCGTGAATTTATCAGCAAGCTAAAAATTTTAGCTTTGCTATAACCCAATGAAAATTATGATGTAATGCCTGTTTGCCTCGCCAGGACTGGCTATTCCTTGATCTACAACAGTGGATTGCTCAAAGTTTGGCCTTTCATCTCGTGCAAAAAATGCGTAATATACGCCGCCTTGCAGTCACAGTATGGTCATTTCTTAACTCATGCGCATCGGACACCACCAGCTTAGAAATCGCCTGATCGCAGCGCCCATGGCTGGCATTACTGACAGACCTTTCCGGACGCTGTGCTACGAGATGGGAGCCGGTTTAACCGTATCCGAGATGATGTCGTCTAACCCGCAGGTTTGGGAAAGCGACAAATCACGACTGCGGATGGTGCACATTGATGAGCCCGGTATTCGCACCGTGCAAATTGCGGGCAGCGACCCGGAAGAGATGGCCCAAGCCGCACGTATTAACGTGGAAAGTGGCGCTCAAATTATTGATATCAATATGGGCTGTCCGGCTAAAAAGGTGAATCGCAAGCTTGCAGGTTCCGCCCTGTTGCAGCACCCGGATTTGGTGAAATCGATCCTCACCGCGGTGGTTGGCGCAGTGGATGTTCCTGTAACTCTGAAGATTCGCACAGGCTGGGCCCCTGAGCACCGTAACTGCGTAGAGATTGCCCAACTGGCTGAAGAGTGTGGCATTCAGGCTCTGACCATTCATGGACGCACCCGCGCCTGTTTGTTCAATGGAGAAGCTGAGTACGACACGATTCGGGCAGTTAAGCAGAAAGTTTCCATTCCGATTATCGCGAATGGCGACATTACTGACCCGCTTAAAGCCAGAGCTGTGCTCGACTATACGGGGGCGGATGCCCTGATGATAGGCCGCGCAGCTCAGGGAAGACCCTGGATCTTTCGGGAAATCCAGCACTATCTGGACACTGGGGAGCTGCTGGCTCCGCTGCCACTGGCAGAGGTTAAGCGCTTGCTTTGCGCGCACGTTCGGGAACTGCATGACTTTTACGGTCAGGCAAAAGGTTACCGAATTGCACGTAAACACGTCTCCTGGTATCTCCAGGAGCACGCCCCGAATGACCAGTTTCGGCGCACATTCAACGCCATTGAGAATGCCAGCGAACAGCTGGAGGCGTTGGAGGCATACTTCGAAAATTTTGCGTAAACAGAAATAAAGAGCTGACAGAACTATGTTCGAACAACGCGTAAATTCTGACGTACTGACCGTTTCTACCGTTAACTCTCAGGATCAGGTAACCCAAAAACCGCTCCGTGACTCGGTAAAACAGGCACTGAAGAACTATTTTGCTCAACTGAACGGTCAGGATGTTAATGACCTCTATGAGCTGGTACTGGCTGAAGTAGAACAGCCACTGTTGGACATGGTGATGCAATACACCCGTGGTAATCAGACCCGCGCGGCGCTGATGATGGGCATCAACCGCGGTACGCTGCGTAAAAAACTGAAAAAATACGGCATGAACTGATACTAATCAGTTAAGTGTTTGTTTAAAAAGGCGCTACTCGGCATGGGGAAGCGCCTTTTTTATTGGATTGACTACACTATTGACTACACAAAAATTTGAACATTGACGTACTGTGACGAACAAACTTGATATCTTTGGAAGAATAAATAAAGTGAGGCTATAGAGACAAAAAATTAGGAAAAAACCTGGATGAAGCGTACAGAGATAAGCCTACCAATGGCACCTCCCGTTCCTCTTTCCTCAACAGAGGTAACCCTGCTAAAAGCAGCTTTATCCACTGTTCGTGAAGAAGTAACTGACTGCCCATACATTCATGAAGCTATGAGAGTATTACCAGTTAAAGGCTATAGGAGCGCAATAACAGCTTACTGGAACGCAGTCATTGATGATCTTAGAAAAAAGATTATGCATCGTAGCCTAGATCTCTTTAATAAAGAATGTAAACAAAGGAAAGAGATAAAAACTTATGAAGATTTTCAAGATCATGTTATCGACTTTGATCTCATTGATGGCGCATTCAAGATTGGAGTAATCGATCGCGAAGGGCATAAACTTTTACATCAAGCAAGAGAAACTCGAAATTTATTTGGGGGGCACCCGCAAAGTAGCGAGCCAGACTTAATAAAAGTTATAAACCTTATAAATGATTGTAATAGATATGTTCTTTCACAAGAATACCCTCCTAGCATAATTGATATATCAACTTATTTATCTGATATGGATTCTGCTGATTTCAATAAAAATGATCTGGCAGTCAAACAAGCGTTTTCTAGCTTACCAGCCGTTTATAAAACAGAACTTTCCAATAGATTTTTTGGCACGTATTGCTCCGCTAATATATCAAGCGAACTGAGAAGCAACATTGAATTCTGTGCACCTATTCTTTGGGTATTATTACCTAAAGAAGATAAAAGTAAAGTGGGCCAGCAATTTGATAAATACCTTCTATCAGGCAACAATAATAAAATTGAGAAAGCTCAACAATTTATTTTGTTAGTTGACGGGTTAATGTATATTAGCCCAGCATCAAGAAAAGTAATTATCGAACCTCTTATAAATTTACTTAGTGACTCTTTAGATTCTTGGGCCGAAGAAGAAAAATATACTATAGCTTTGTTGCCTTTTTCTGGCTTTATTCCGGAAGATAATGTCTTAGAATTTGTTTCTGCGATCACAAAAACATATGTTGGTAGGACAGGTTCAAGTTATAACTATAGCAGGAAGAACTTCTATTCCAATGGCGCTGCCCCATTAATTCTTGAGATGTTTGAGCACTTCGACATCAATAAAGTTTCTGCTTTTGTTGAAACCATTAAAAATGACAGCACACTCAGGCATAGAATTCAGGATGAAGGACAGTTCCTTAGACTCCAAAAATTAGGTAACTTACTTTTAGAAGAGAGCACTTATGCTCCAACCGACAAGGCTTTTTTAAAAGCGCTGGTAGACAAAAGCAAACCGAAAGAGGCTTTTCTCAAATCACTACCTAAAAATCCGTCGAGATAATAGATAAGCGTGAAGTAATTACCCATCACGCTTATGCTCGCTAATAAAATTTAAGAAGCTCAAATACCGTTAAACATAGCAAGTCTTATTTTATGATTTTCGCTCATATCGAAAGCAAAATCCTGATGCTCTGCCTGGAAGGTGCCAAACGCCATCAGCGCTGATACCGCCGGATCTATCTTGTTGGAGGATTTCTTTTTGTTGGGCTTGATGTTGGCGTTTGCGTCAGACTCCATCACCACGTTACCAATCGCCCAGGCCAGAACCGGATCGTTGCGATGGCGCACCACCCTGCGGTTAACGAAAACCTCGAAGGATTTAGCTACCGGGCTGAACCTGAGATAGGTTTGCGGGAACGGCTCCACATCAAGGCCCGCCCCCTGAAGCTGGGTGCGCAGATGCGTGGCGTTCCACGTATCAAAGCCCACCAGCCTGATATTGAAGGTTTCAGCGTCGCGCAGTATATCGTCACGGATGCGGTCATAGTCGATACAGTCTCCGGGAGTGGTGCGAATCCAGCCCGCTTTCACCCATTGCCGGTAGATGGCGCGGTTTTTGTTGGCAACGTTAAGCAGTTGGGCTTCCGGCAGATAGTGACGGGTCAGGAGGCGGATCTCCCTGTCGAACGGGAAAGCGTAACTGACACTCGTGATATCGCTGGTTGAGGACAGGTCAAATCCGGCGTAGCACTCCATTCCGGCCAGGTCTTCTTCGGTATAGTCGAGCGCACAGGCATTCCACGCACCGGCCCCCATCCACGGCGTGGATCCCTGACACCAGATATTGAAACGCTTGGTCAGCATCTCCACCCACTGCGAGGGTATACCCCGTGATTTCCGGATAGTGGATTCCAGCTTCGCCGCGTCAACAGACACATGCAGGTTAGGGTTTGCCTTAATCCACATCTCAGGCTGATCCACCTCGCTTTCATCGTCCAGTTCGTAGATCAGGACAAAAAGTGAATCGTTGCTTTCTTCCCCGGCCAGAATCTGGCAGCAATAGTCGTAATGTTGCTTACAGGCGGAGACAACGTTGCTCCCGGCGGTAGTTATGGCGAACAGGATCGCCTCCGGACGCGCCCCCATCCCCAGCTCAAGCGCGGAATAAACGCCATTATCCGGGTGAAGGTGGTACTCATCGACAATCGCCAGGCTGGGGTTAGTCCCCTCAATGGTGGCCGCTTTCGCCGCCAGCGGCTTTAACAGGCTGTTGCTCTTCGGGAATATGACTTTATGCGCCTGAATATTGACGCGCTTTTTCAGCGGTTTTGACAGCAAACACATCTGGCGGGCATCGTCGAACACGATGCGGGCCTGATCGCGGCTCACTGCCGCCGTATAGATATCCTGCTGTCCTTTCTCCATCACCAGGAACCAGTTAGCCAGCATGGCGGCCACCGTGGATTTGGCGTTCTTGCGCGGCACCTCTATAAAAGCGCTGCTGTACTTACGACGGCCTGACTTCCTGACTTTAAACCCCATCAGGTTAGCAAAGGCGAACTGCTGCCACGGCTCCAGTTCGATTGGCAGCCCCCGCAGCGGCCCTTTGACGTGCGGGCAAAGCCGGGAAAACGCAATAAACCGCTCTACGGTCGCCGTATCGAACTCATATCGGGGGTCATTCAGGTCTGAAAAGTACCTTTCCACGGCCTGTTTTACGCGCTTACAGGCCGGAATTTCGCCCGTTTTTATCGCATTTGCATACTCATTCCAGACGGTCAAGCTCGTCCTCCTCTTCCGTTTCTACCGGGTTACGGCGGCGGCTTACCGGATCAAAGCCCAGCAGTGACGACATTTTAATCATGATTTTTTCAGCATCGGCCTTTGCACTCAGTGCCGGATTCCGGCTCTCGCCACCCTGACTGTTAACAATGCTGAACCCGCGGCTGGCAAGGTCTTCCACTGCTTTGCGGTACATCGAATAGTTGACGCAAAAAAGCTCAAGGTTGTTCCAGTCGGCAGGTGTCAGATCGCCACGCTCGGCCAGTTGCTTCGCTTTCGCTTTCCACTGCTGCGCGGCTAACTCATCAAGGTAAGCTGGCGGTTTGGGTGGTCTTGCCATAAAAATTTCTCGTTTCCGTCGCGTTTTATTTTCAAAAAAATCACCGTGCGTAAAAATTTGAGGGGGCGGGTGGTGCCTCGCGCCCGGGGTTTTGTCCTGAAAATCCCCCCCACCCCCAAATGATAATAATTATCATTTAAATGATTGCATTAAAAATAGTTTTTAGATGAAATCATTTTTCTCATACATCCAGTTATTACGCTGTGCTGCCCGCTCTTCCTGTTCGCTGTACATCCCCGCTTTGCGGTTGGCTTTGGTGATGGGGTCTTGCTGCGTGGTCTTCTGGTTATGATGCGTCTGGCATAACGGCTGGTGATTCCACTCAGGCCAGAACAGAACATCATCACCACCATTGATAGGGACGATGTGATCGACAATCTTTGCGGGAACATAGAGGCCCAGCTTCTGGCACTCAACGCACAGTGGATAGCGTTTCAGATACTGAGCGCGGTACTTCTCCCATGCAGCAGAGTAACCACGAGCGCGACGGTGGCCGCGTCTGGCATCCTGCGCCCGCCATACTTCCCGCTTGTGCTCATCGCATTTACCAGACTTCACGCGCTTGTTGCATCCCGGCTCAGTGCAACGGCGTAACGGTTGCCACGGCATCAGTACACTCCCACATCACGATAGACAGACCACAGCGCGGAGATAGCAAGGGGAACCTCTTTCGCCTCCACATCGCTAATCATCGTGCGGTACTCGTACAACTGAGAGACGTACATCAGGCAACCAATCTTGATCGCCGGGGTGAACTCCAGCCCACTATCGAACCTTTTACCTATATGCTTCTGGCAGACCTCCAGCGCTGCATCGATGTACGCCTGAATCAGCACATCTTCATCAGTACCATCAACACGACAATGCAGCTTTGCTTCAGCCAGGGTAATTTCAGTTGTCATTTCTCAGTCCCCTGTTTGCAGAGAATTTCAAGGCGGGTCATGCCAGAATCGGGGATAGGTGGCCCGATGATGTTGAGAGTTGCGCCAGCAAGCGGGCCGGTAAGCACCTTCAGGCGGTTAGCGGCGGTGATATCCCGGCGAAAGCGAACCCATACACGAACAGTGGCTTCGGCAATCTCAGCTCCAGCGGCCACCAGTTCACGACCGCTGATCCCTTTGACCTCGGCCCAGATGGTTTCCCCGTTCTCCCACTTCTGGATAACCTGTCCGGAAGGTGATCTTAATGAAGTGAAGGTTAGGATCGTGACGCGGTTTCTCAGTCCTCCAACTCTCATTCGTCACCTTCCTTTTTGTCATTGCTGATCTTCACTTCCTGTTTCCATGCCTGGCTGTATTCGTCACCACCTTCACGCGGCGGCATCCCTTCACGTTCGCGGGCTTCGTTCGGGTTCATGATCCCGTTCTTGATACCGCGCTCATAAGTTGCGTAACGCTCGGTTGGAGTGGCTCGAAGAAGATCGGCAGAGTCGAATTCCACCTGATAGCGGATGCCCGGTACGGGTGACGCTACCAGCAATGCGGATTTGATCTGCTGCTCAAAGTTGGCGAGCCACGGGCGCATAGTCATGGTGAGAAAGGCGCGGCTTGCTTCGCTGAAGTTGCTGTAGGTGCTGTTGCTGTATTCCTGCAGGAAGATGGGCGACACGTTGAACATGCGGGCAATGTCTTCGATGGTGAAGCGCCGGGAGGCCAGCCACTCAGCATCCTGATTGCTCATGCCAAGCTGCTTATAGTCCATGCCACCTTCAAGGATCGGCGTTTTACCGGCATTTCTGGCACCTTTGTAGCGCTCAAGCGCGTCCAGCGCCTGTTTACCCTTCACACTATCAAGCCATTCAGCAGTAGTGACTACGCCCGCCGCCATCATGCCATCTTTCATAATGCTGGCACCGTGGCGCTGCTGGGCCAGACCTAACCCCAGCGCCTCACGGCAGGTAGTGATAGGAGAGCGGCCCAGAAAACCATCATCGGTGGAGTAACGCAGGTGCAGAATCTCTTCTTGCAGGTAGGTGCGCACTGCTCCAGTAAACGGCTCAGTAACAGTGTATTTGTACTTATGCTGGCCGATACGCTCAGGAACAACCGCCCCCGGCGCATATGGGTGCAGGGATTGCGGCTGGCCGTCACGGCCCCACTGGATCACCGCATAGGCGTTACCATTCAGCAGGCAATGACGCATCATCGTGCGCTTGAACTGGTAAGGCGTCTGGCAGTCGTTCGGTTGCTCGTTCAGGAGAAAATCTACCGGATGATTACTCAGCCACTCCCGTGCTTCACGCCCGTTATCGTTGCGCACGCGGTAGAGATAGCAGGGCATTGTTGCCACTGCCTCACTGATAACTGACACGGCGTTCATCACCGCCGGCAAAGATTCCGCAGTACCAGCAGACACATATTCGCCTGATCCGGTATTTGGAATCCCTGCCATCGCCAGAAACTCATCAATCGTCATGCTGCGCTGTTCGGATGGCTCAGATTTACGGCCAAAAGGCCAGATATTCCACATATCACAGCCCCGCTAAGTCAGCCCAGTGTCGGCGGTTATCACCAGCGCGGCGCAGTTCAGGATGTTGGGAGAACAGAGAACGGTGCGCAATTTCCACGCCAGACTCAGGATAAGCGGGCATAGAGGTAACGGTAATCTCCCGCAATTCGGCAGAGGTAACTGTGCGCAGGTATGGAGACTGGCCGATATCCCACGCCTCTTTCAGCGCCCGGAAACCAAAGCTCATGCCGGAGATATCCCCGCGCTCCACCAGCTCCAGAACATCGTTGCCAAGCTGGGTATTCGGCGGGGTCAGCTCGAAGCGCAGCCCGGTATCATCTTCTGACAGTACCAGCGTGCCGGATTTGGTACGCCCCAGCAGTTGGGTATAGTTATGCTCGTACAGCGCACGCACATCACTACCGGATGCCAGGCTATCTTTAAACGCCCCCGGCGCGAACTGCTCGCGGAACTCATCCCAGATAACTTCTGACAGGCTGTTCCAGCGCACGGCATAGCCCACCAGCTTTTTGTTGCTGGCGCTCAGATCGGTCGTGCGGATTTCAAAATCGATTGTTTTCATTACGGGACTCCACAGAGGGCAAAAAGGGGCCGGAGCCCCTTCAACGTGACATCAGGAACCGGAGCCGGAAAGCTCGAGCACCTTAATGGCACTGGAATCCACCACGCCACCGCCCAGGTATTTATCGGTATGCACTTTGTAGAAACCGGGTTCGGTAATGTTATCGGGACGGGTACGCACACCAGTGGTGTGATCCACAATGAAGTAACCGCGTTTGAAGTCGCCCACGGCAAGGAATACATTTCCGGGCAACGCATCCGGCATGGTTTCCAGATACTGAACAGGACGGCCCAGAAGGGTATCAGGGGAGTCAGCGACAAGACGATCGCGCCAGATGTAATCTCCGTTGCCGTTTTTCAGCTTTTGCAGCGTGGCGGCAGTATTGGAGTTCATCACCCATACGGCATTTTTGCGATATTTGGCCTTCAGCTTATAAAGCAGGTCGATCAGCCCATCAGAGGAAACGGTAGCAGCGTCCATCTTCTCCAGCGTGCCGAACGGACGGGTTTTATCGCTGGTGGCCGCACGCGGATAGGACAGGAACCCTTTAGATTTTTTATCTCCATCGCCGTTCACAAAGTCGCTTTCTTCGGTAGTGGTGAACGTGTCTGCCACTTCCGAGGCCAGCCATCCCAGAATATCCACTTCGGAGAAGTCGAGGATCTCCTGAGTGGTTTTCGGGTAGGCGTAGATCGGGTTCAGCTTGATATCAACGCGTTCAAGTTTCGGCGTGGCGGTTTCGGTGCGCTCTTCACCTTCGTTACCACGTTTAACCGCCGCGCCCCCCACGGAAACCAGCTTCTGGTATTCGTTGGTTTTGGTGGTTTTCACCGTGGCGATGGAGCGCATAACGCTTTCATCCTGCAGCTGGCGCATGACCTCTTTGTCCAACTCGGGGATAACGGTATAACCGCCATCAGCCGGAACCAGCGTACTGAGAGAGCGGGTATCACCCGTCATGATGTAATGACGCAGTTCATTGTTGCTCACGCTTTTACCTTCAACAGACGTGCCAGGCAGATTACGCTGATCATCTGCAACGGCTTCAAGGCGGGTAATGTCTACTTCAAGGGCATCAGCCCGGGCACGGAATTCGTCGAACTGCTTACCCTCTTCATCATTCAGGCTGCGCTTTTCGCTGTCGGCTTTTTCCAGCATGGATCGCATCTGGCTTTTAAGTGCGGCTTTCTGCTGGCGTAATTCGAGTAATTTCTTCATGGAGTGGTTTCCGTAACAATTAACGTTGAGACGTGAAACCAGCGCGGAGAGGGGAAGGCCAAAAATCACTGTGCCAAGCGCGGCGGATTTATGGCCTAAGTGGCGGCTCACGTCTGAGTGCCACAAACTAAGATATGGATCAAACTGTCGATGTAAATAAAGCATTTTTACTCCGAACGAGCTTGATGTATAACGAACAAATAATTTACAAAAAGCAATGGTACAAACAGCGGCGATACAAATGACTAAAGAAATTCTTGCAGTCCCAGGTATGATTCCTTCTCCTTTGCTAAAAAGGACATATAAAGCCGTTCAAGATATTGATCAAAAACTAACAAAACTCATTCACAGGTGGCGATTTCTCAAGGCAGGGCCGCCTATGAAAGTAATGGCATATGATGGCTCGGAAATCTGCTATCAAGGCGTGGCGTTTAAAGGCTCTCCCGCTCAAGTTTTTTGGAATGGATTTATAGAACCTTATATCGAAAACAACTCAATAAATATACTCGAGCAGACCTCAGCATTAGCGATAGAATGCCAATTCCCAGTAGAGGAATCCATTGAAGAAGCCAAGGCATTATTATTAGTAATGGTCCGAAGGATTTATCACGAAATGTCTGAAACAGATCAGCTATTAAGAGGTGATGGATTTAAATTCCCTGAAAAAAAGGACGTTAGCGAACATATAGAAAGCATGTCTCAAAAAATCATAGAACATGCAGAAGTAGAGAAATTGAAAAAACCACTGACTACCCAAACAATATTCAACATTGATACCGTTAATAGTAAATACGCTCAATTTGGCACAAACAACAACATTAACAATAAAAATTTAATAGATTTTTTTAATATCATTGCAACCTCTGGTGAAAAGGAGCTTATTTCACTCTCAAAAAAAATGTTAGATGCCGCTTTATCTAAAAGGCTAATAGACAATGAAACACATCAAACATTGACATCCATTTTTAATGACAGATGTATTTAATATATTGAAAATCATATAGCAATCTAAAGGAGTTAAATGATGAATTTTGATGCCATGGCATACCCTGAAAAATTCACAATCGCAGGTATTGAGTACAAAGGTCGTCGAGACACATCCCAAAAGAAAGTGCTCATTCCGTATACCGAAGAACCAGATATTAGCATTGGCGATGAGATTACTCAAAAGCTAGGAAAAGGAGAAATATCTTTGAAAGTCCTAGATATGTCATTCTTACCGGATGGTACGCTTAAGGCTGGCACTAACCACCCTCATATGCTCACCTTAAAAGTAGAAAATTTAGCTACTAATGAGCATAAATCTAAGTCATATAGCCAAAATACATTCAACATTGGAAGTGTTTCAGGTTCACAAGTCCAAATAGGAGAGCGGAACCATCTGATAGTTAATATTAGCATTACTGAACTTGTTGAAAAGGTAGCACAATCGCAGGATCCTCAAGCTAAATCAATCCTTAAAGAATTATTAAACAATAGTACTGTTGCAAGTCTCGTTGGCGCTGGTGCGTCAGCATTGTTAACTTTACTTTGAATAGATGGCCTGGTATTCCACCAGGCCATACAACGTCAACTTTTGTTCATCCATGTTGTAGAATAAGGAATTTTATCCCTATACTCGAATAGGTGTTCAACCAAGGTAAAAACTTGCTTTTTGTTTGTTACTAATGTTTCGTCTAAAAGGGTGCTAAGAATAGAATTATGATATTCCATCCATAACAAGGCTCCTTTAGCCAGGGCCGACTGGTACTCAGAAGTTAGCATAGCACCCATATATTTTACTTTCAAAGTGATTTGACGGTTAGCAGTGCTGTGAGTAGAACACCCGTGTATACAGGAAGAAACAATACTAGCAAAGTTAATTTCCCAATGCGACTACTTAAAGTCTGCTCCAATATAAGAGCTGCAATTATGCATGCCCCTACAAAAAAACCTATAGATGAAATTACCGCAACCCCCCATAATATTACACTCTCTATACCGTCAAGGCTTCCAGCTTTTAACACACTGGCAGCCGTAACCACACACTGAATAACGGCCAGAGCAAGGGTTCCTGAACTTTTTTCTGCCACATGATGATAAGCATCCATGAAGCCATCAAAAAATCTTTTACTTTCCTGTACATCTTTTTTTTTCATAACACCCACTTCCTCCCCACTTTACGAACTCCCCACCTGCTACCCATTGTATTTTGATAAATACGAGCGCAGACCAGTAATGACGTGGGTTACACGACTTTTCCCCACTTCGTCCATGTATATGGGTGCTAAGTGGGGAAATATAAGGGTAACTCCCCACCTTCCCCACCAGCCCCCCACTTAGTTACCCACTTCCCTTAGTGACTGCACTGACAACAAATCACCATCCTGCACTACCAGTCCCTCATCAATAAGCTTCTGCATCCAGCGAGTGAAGTGCTTGGTATTAATTCCCAGCGCCTTGAGGTCATCACGGATGACTGACCGGTTGCAGTGCTCATTGCGGGCAATACGGCTTCGTATAGCCTGCCACAGTGCCATGTGGTTATCACTGAGCTTTTCCACCCCCACCAGTTCTGGATCAATTTCTCTGGCGTCTCTGGCCACATCCCGAACCACCAGCGAGCAAACCATCTCTCCATCTTCATCGGTGTACAACTCAGCAGCGCGCAGATCATATGCACGGCGTTCCGGCTCTTCTGCATCCTTCATCTTGGTACATGACAGGATCAGCGCCTGCCCTTCCCCCTCCCGTTTCACGTTAAATTCAGCATCCAGTGCTGCCCGGAAAGAACTGGAACCGCGCGCGCCTTTGGCCTCATCCTTGCCCGAGTGATGAACCACCAGTACGGTAGCTCCGGTTCTCTGTTTGATAACGTCGCAGCCCTCAATAAACGCCCCCATATCGCGGGCATCGTTTTCATCATTGCCACCGAAACAGCGGGCAAGCGTGTCGATCACCACCAGGCGAACAGGCATACCACAATCCTCTGTAATCTGCCTGGCGGCAACAACCACCTCTGATACCTCAGATTCACGTACCGGGAACACCGGGCGATTCACCAGCCAGAGGTTATCCACCTGCTGGCCGTGCGCCTGTTCCCAGGCCCTGATCCGTCGCGGTACACCCACCCCACCTTCACCAACCACATAAAGTACGGCTCCCTGCTCTACCTTCCGGCCGGACCAGGCGGCGCCGGCAGCGATGTGACAAGCCCAGGACACAGCGAGGAAACTCTTATATGAACCGCTGGGGCCGTATATGCTGCACAGAGACTGCGCCGGGAGCATATGCTTTATCACATAGTCCTGCCGGACGTTGTATCCTTCAGAGCCACGGGTAAGAGGCAATTTAGTACGTCGCTCACTTGTAGTGGCCTCAGGAAAAGCGCGCTGTATACGCTGCATATCTGCCAGCCAGGCATTCATCTCGTCCTCGCCGATCTCATCTGCAAGCACAGAACGGCGAGCGATAATCATCTGCTTTCGATCAGTATCGAGAAAACCGGCATCGCACAGATCCTCATACGGCATTTCAACTATCTGTTTTAACCGCACCGCCAGCTTGCCATAGCGGGTTGTCGGATCTTTATGCTGGTGGATGGCTTTATCCGCATCCGTGCGGCTATAGTTTCGTCCATGCGCCCACAGATAGGAGCAGGTAAACAGGGCATCAGATACTGTTTCTATTGCTGCGAGTTGAACAGTCATTGCGGTATACCTCCGCTCATCTGGAACTTACCAAGCAAAGGATGGAACCAGTAGGCTGAGCCGTATTTACGTTTGGCACTGCGAAGCACCAGCCGCGCCGCCTCCCTGAATTTCTCATCAGGGGCAATGAAGCCACCAGCTTTCATTTTGACCAGCATCACGCCAGTGTTTTTAGCCAGCTCCTCGGCTTTTTTGGTCGATATTCCAAACTCGGCCGCCAGCGTGACAACAGGCGTCATTCCCGGCGGGATCTCACCGCCCTGGCTGTCAGTTAATGAGCGAACATGCTGCTCAAGTTCCAGCACCCGGTTCACCAGCAGATCAACGCGCTTTTCAAGCTCGTTAAATTTGACATTACTGATCATGACTGAGCCTCCCCGCGACGCTTACTGAGCACATAACTCACCGTCGTGCTGTTTTGCTCCAGCGCCTGGGCTAATCGTGGAAGATGGCGCAGCGCATCACCGACCAGCACTAAATCTCTCCGGGCGTCTTCGTCTGAATAGTCCTCTGATTGCACAGCATCGAGAGTCAGATTGCCGATCAGTGTTAAAACGCTGGTTATGGCAAAGACTCCTGCGCCATAAACGTCACTGGACTCCGATAAATCCTCATCACTGTGGCCTTTGAAATCAGGAGCATGCTTAACCAGCTGGTGGTAGATATCACGCACTGCGCACCTCCACGTCTTTCATGGCATGAATGGCCGTGAAAATATCAGCAGCGATTGAGCGAATCCCACCAATAGCTGTTTCGATATCACCCGACTCCATTTCATTACAGGCAATCTCAAGCGCCACCATTAGCGCATCTACCTGGCTGGAGCGTGCCAATAACTCAGTGAAGTGAACATTGCTCTCTATGGTCTGCTTAGCCATGGCGCACCTCCGGTGCTGGCAAACGTGCGGCCAGTGAAAGGATAAAGTGCGGGGAAAGAATGCTGCGGGCTTCACGTTCGTTTGCAGCCTCGACAGACAGGCGGCAGGGTCTGGATTTTTTGTCGTGGCGGTTGAGCGCGAGAAAACGCCATGTAAATTTTGGGCGAGTTTGGGTAGACTGATTGTCAGCCATAACTGTTACCTCGAATAACGGTATGTGGTAAGAGGCCCGGTTAGTGTTAGCGCACTGCCGGGCTTCGCTATTTAGACACCTTAACCAAAACAAGGTGTGCACCCACCATACGTTTTGGTGTGCACCCATGTCAATAGTTTTAATTGCCATTTCTTTAGTGTATGGTGTGTTCACACCTAATTTAAGGATGACACTTATGGCAACGGGTAATACCAATAATAAGTCGGCTAAAAAACACATCCGATTTCCCCACGAACTCATTGAGGAAATCGATGCCAGCGTAGAAAGAGAGAAAGTAGAAAACTCTGGAGCTAATTTTTCCGCATGGGTGCTGGATGCCTGCGGGCGCAAGCTAAAAGCAGAGCAGCGTAAAAAGGTCAAAAAAGCGGATAAGGAGTGATACCCAAATACCAAGTACCGGCAGGCGGAATTCCGCTCTTGGTTAAGAATCAAACTCCCCAGTATTGGTGAAATCTCATGATGCGTATGCGGCTCTGGTGCATATCCCTGCCGTATGCAAGCCGCGAGTTGCAAAATTGCAACACGTTTACTCGGTAACTTCCACCAGCGGTGTAAGTCAATAATCTCTGAGATTTCGGCGCCGGCTAACTCCCTCCAATAAAGGACGTTAGGATCGGCTGAAATTTCAATGCCCAATAACTCACTCCATTGGGGGAAGTTAAGCGCTCCTGTATTTGCATGAACGGTCAGGCTTTGACCACCAGCGCAACGCCTGGTATGCTGATCCTGTTTCGTTGTAGTGCATTGGCGGCCATGCGGGGCCGCCTTTGTTTTATCTGACATAGCCCACCCCTTATGCTGCTTTGCTGCGACTTTGCTGCCAGGCAGAAACCTCGGACAATAGCCAGCCAACAGCACGGCCACCCAATTTACGCCGGGCCGGAAACTTTCCCTCTTTTTCCATCATGTAGCGGGTAGTGCGGCAGATGCCGGTTAACTGGCGGCACTCCGCCTCGCGGATCACTCGTTCGGCTGGGGGTTGGGATTGTTTAAATTGGTTCATAAAAAAATACTCTCGTTCGTTAAGGTTCGAGAGCATCTTTAATTAAATAAATCGCACAAACACCCGCTTAAAAACATCTCCAAATCTACGTTGGAATGATCGAGGCGCTTTATTCTTTAGAGATTTCCCTTTTGAGTTTCTCTAAGGATTCATAGTTCATCAATCTGTCTATAAAAGGTCTGATGGTCTGGGCAATAGCAAATTGCTCTTTGTCTCCGTCAGGGAAAAGAGATACCGCAAGAACACCGCCGGGAATGGAAGTTCCCTTTATGCTGGACCACAAATGCAAATCAATATAAGGCAGCACGTTATATTCAATAATTTTCTTTCTAATAACGGACCAAGAGTTATTAAGCTGTATTTCTTCTGCGTCTATTCCTAACTCACTTCTCCACTTAGGTAATAGATTTTTCATATCGGAAATTAAAATTTCATCTGGCACATCAAGATTAATTGAAACATAAAGTTCGCCACCCATTATTAAGCTTACAGGGTCAGAGATATAAGACGATAACTTGCCATGGTTTGCAATATCATCTTTTAATAACTCATTAACCTCTTCATCAGATATACTGAATGGTTTCCCTTTCCTATCTCCATTCTGGTCTAAAGCCTGAGATATATGCATAACCTCAAAGCGTGTTAGCAGACCAATACCATATCCTGTTGATAGTCTCTTCTTTTCCTTTAAATGGCTATGATACCTATCGACAAAATCCATACCACCCTTGAACTGGTCGTAATATTCATAAGGCAATTCATTTTTAATTTCCCCAAAAGGATCATGATCAGACAATGGTAACTGGCAACCATGCTCTAAGAAATATGTAGCGAGATCGTCACCCCAAGTTTTTTCCTTCCATTCCATACGCCAATAAATCTGCCTGAAAAGGTCTTTATCAGATAAATTTTCAATACCTTCATATTTTTTCAGGTCGAATTCCTTCGGCAAATCTCTTTTGCTTTTTATTCTCTTGGTCATTTTTTTACCTTCAAAATAGCAACATTCGAATTTTCGTCAGACAGAATGTGTAATCGTTCCATCCATTTATTAAGCGCATCCAGCTTCTCCGGCAAATACTGGCTACGGTTGTATACGGCCATGACACCGCCAAGCGTATGCCCCAGCAGCTGCTCAACTACATGTGGAGCAATCCCCATATTGTTAAGCGTGGTGGCAAAAGTCCGGCGCAGGTCGTGAAGCGTCCAAGGTTCGGCGTGGCCAAGACGTTTATAGATACCCCGCCCCCACTGGCTGACAGCTTCCGGTTTCTTCATTTCGCCCAGCAGCAGGCCGCTATCCCGGTTTTGCTCTATCAGAGAAGTGATATATGGCCTCATGGCGCCTGGTATCGGTCGCAATATTTTCTCGCCGCCCTTGCTGTGCTCTTTAGGAACCGTCCAGATCCAGTCATGCAGATCCCACTCCTTAATTGCTGATAACCTAAGTTCCTGGGTGCGGCAGCCGAACACTACCAGCAGGCGCAGCAGCGAGGCATAGTAAGGTTTGAATTTCAGGCCGGTACTCTCGCGCCAGATATCGGCAAGCTCCTGCCGGGTATGCTCCCTGTCGCGCTTCTCCTGCTTTTTACCCACATCATCAATGGTCAGATCGCTTAGCGCATTGCTCGATGCGTAGCGGTGAACACGGCAGAATTTCAACGCCTGTTTGCACATCTGCAAGAGGTAGCCGGCGGCAACCGGTGCATCTTTGCTGACGCGGGAAAAACATTCCAGCCAGTGCCGGGTTTCGCACATGGAAAGCGGGTAATCGCCTATATAAGGAAAGATGTGCTTATTGAGTTGCTCAACGTGCTTACTAACGTTCGCACGCCGCCGGGAAGCATACTCACGGATCCAGTAATCAAGTGCTTCTTTTACCGTGACCGGCTTTAAAGCTTCCTGAGTGGTGATGTTGAGATGGTGCTTCGGATTTTTACCTTCGGCCAGCCATGTGCGGCACTGCTCCCGCTTTTCACGTGCTGCTTTTAGAGACAGATCTGGGTAATTACCCAGCTTCATACGCTGCGGCGCTGTAGTTCGTCCGCCGATACGGTACGTGTAATACCAGGTCATGATGCCAACCTTCGACACTTTCACGCTCAGGCCGTCTCCATCAGCGTAAAAGTTGTCGCCGGGACTCTCCCTTCCGACCATCTTACGCAGCGATGTATCGCTTAATTTGTTCGTACCACCAGCCATAAAAACCTCAGTTCATTCGCAGGACTGACTACACCACTGACTACACATCTCAATGTTACCCCATGAACAACAATGAACAAAGGCGAGCAGAAAAAGATAATTTTTACTTTCATATCATAAAGATGGGTAAGCACTACTAAACCAGTACGAACCATGTAAAACGTAGGTTTTGAAAATACGGCATGAACTGATTCGTCAGTGAGTGGTATTGATAAAAAGGCGCTGACCGGCATGGGTAAGCGCCTTTTTTATTGCCTGAAATGACGCTAAAAAGAGCGCTTTCATCGGCATTACCTCAGCGCAAAATCGTGTATATTTTCCGCAAATGGTTGCAAGAAAGGGAGAGACGGAATGATTCGCAAATATGGGTGGCTGCTGGTTTTCGCTCTCTCGATCTTTGCGCTGGATGGCTTAATCATGCAGTGGATCGAGTATCTGATCACTGACATTAATAAATGCCGCAATATGAATTCCGTCAATCCACTCAAACTGGTTAACTGCGATTCTCTCTAAGTGGTTGCTTGCTGCGATATTTGGTAAAAATGCAGCGATCGCCCTGATTAACGCAGGGATTTAAATCGATTTGAGTCCTTCCCAGACAGTGATAATGTCTCAGCCCTTTTCGCCTCTACGACCGTAGCAATACGTAACGCCCTTAGTGAATGAGTTGATGACATCATGCTGGTTAGCCAATACGACTATATCCTTGTTGTTGTTTCGTTTGTTGTAGCCATTTTGGCCTCTTATACCGCCCTGAATATGGCCGGACGCGTCTCCACCAGCAGCGGTGCTTCATCCTGGGTATGGCTGAGCGGCGGCGGCGTGGCGATGGGCATCGGCATCTGGGCGATGCACTTTATCGGCATGCTGGCGATGAATATGTCGATGAACATGCGCTACGAGCCGGTTCTCACCGGTTTATCGATGGCGATCGCCATTGGCTCCTCGCTGTTTGCGCTGTGGCTGGTTAGCGCGCCGAAGCTGCACCTGCGTCGGCTTATTCCTGGCTCTGTCGTAATGGGGCTTGGCATTGCCGCGATGCATTACACCGGTATGGCGGCGCTACAGGTTTCGCCGCCGATTATCTGGCATAAAGGTTGGATCGCCCTCTCGATAGTAATTGCCCTGGCGGCCTCTTTCGCTGCGTTATGGCTCACCTTCCGCCTGCGCCACGAAGCGGCACAGGTTGCGCTTATGCGCTTTGGCGCAGCCATCTTAATGGGGCTGGCTATTACCGGCATGCACTACACCGGAATGATGGCAGCGCAGATCCCCTTCCAGCACCATCACATTGCAATGGTGCATCACGGCTTCAATAACAACTGGCTGGCCGTGCTGGTCAGCATGATGGCCTTTTCCGTGCTCGGCATTACCTTACTGGTTTCGATGTTCGACGCACGTTTACAGGCGCGGACGTCGCTGCTGGCCACGTCGCTTGCGGCGGCAAACCGCGAGCTGGCGAGGCTGGCACTGCACGACACCTTAACGCGTCTGCCAAACCGCGTCCTGCTGGAAGATCGCATCGAGCAGGCGATCAATAAAGCGCGCCGTGAAGAGAGCGCGTTTGCCTTGATGTTTATGGATCTCGACGGCTTTAAAACGGTCAACGACGCGTGGGGACATGATGTCGGCGATAAGTTACTGGTGGCGGTGACCGAGCGGCTCACGCAGCAACTGCAGGGGCAATATACGCTGGCGCGCATTGGTGGCGACGAATTCGTGCTGCTGGCTGAGATTGCCGCGCCGGACGATGCCGCCACGATCGCCAGTTCGCTTATCCGCGCTGTCGATCGCCCTTTTACTATTGATCCCTATGATGTGATGGTGACCCTCAGTATCGGTATCGCGCTCTACCCTGACGATGGCAAAAATGAGCGCGAATTGATGTTCAACGCCGATGCGGCGATGTATCACACCAAGCATATGGGTCGTAACGGCTATCACTTTTTCCAGCCCTCGATGAACCGGCTGGCGCAAACCCAGTTACAGCTGCTGAATGATTTGTGGATGGCGCTGGAGCGTAAAGAGTTCCGCCTCGTTTACCAACCTAAATTCCAGGCGCCTTCCGGGCCGGTTGTCGGGTTTGAAGCGCTGTTGCGCTGGCATCATCCCCAGCAGGGTGTGCTGAGTCCGGACCTCTTTTTGCCGCTGGCGGAGAAAACCGGCCTGATTGTCCCGCTCGGTGACTGGGTAATCGATGAGGCTTGCCGCCAGCTCAGCGAATGGCGCCAGCAGGGGCACATGGACTGGACAATCGCCGTTAACCTTTCGACGTTACAGTTTGAGCATAGCGCGCTGGTAGAAACCATTCTGGGCACACTAAGCAGACATAATGTTCCGCCTGAGCAGCTAATTCTGGAAGTAACTGAAACGACCGCGATGAGTAACCCCGATGAGAGCGTGCGGGTGCTGACCGAGCTGAGCGATGCGGGCGTGAAAGCGTCAATTGATGATTTCGGGACCGGTTATTCGAGCCTGCTTTACCTTAAGCGTCTGCCGGCGTGCGAGCTGAAGATCGATCGCGCGTTTGTCCGCGAACTGGGCCAGGAGGGTGAAGATGCCACGATTGTTTCCGCGATCGTCGCGTTAGCCAGAACGCTGAACCTCAAAGTGGTGGCAGAGGGCGTCGAGACGGAAGAACAGCAGGCATTTCTCACCGAGCTGGGCTGCAATACCCTGCAAGGGTATCTCCTGGGGAAACCAGTGAGTGCAGAAACGATTACTGCTCAGGAGAAAAACCTCACCCCCACTGAAACGGTAAACTGAATTTTTAAGGATTTAATAAAAGCGTCTACGGACGCTTTTATTTTACGTCAGTGACAAATTAGATTATTCTCATGCCCTTAAGCGCTGTTTACGCTTTTTAACGCGCGCTTTTGTCTTCCTTTTTTCTGAATCTCACTTTTATTTATCTCGCCTCCATAATTTCTGCACGATTTCGCTTAAATACCTTTTTTAACTTCATCAAGTTTACAAAGTACATATCTGGACATTATTGCCCCGATGAATCTGTTTTGCTGAATGATAAAATCAAGCAATAGATACTGACCAGACATTGCGACTGTTGATATCAAGAGTCGCGGTTACATAGAGGTAATTACAATGAAAAAAATGATCTCCGTCGCCCTGCTGGCAACCTTCCTCGCGGGCTGTGCACACGACTCACCTTGCGTACCGGTCTATGACGATCAGGGCCGCCTGGTGCATACCAACACCTGTGTGAAAGGCACCACGCAGGATAACTGGGAAACAGCAGGCGCGATTGCCGGCGGTGCGGCCGCCCTGGCTGGCTTAACGCTCGGTATTGTGGCCCTCACTAAATAGTTCTCTTAAGCGCGGTTTTCCGCGCTTTTGCTTTATAACGGTGCAGTAAATTTTCATTTCGCCACTTTTGCTATCGAAAACGTGCATCAATTCCAGTTACAAGCATCACTTTTTTATATTTCATAATGCTATTCCGACGCTGTTATTTCTCTTACGTGATTACATTCACAAATCAACCCCATCGTATTTAATGCTTATATTCACCTGCGAAACTTGTCTGGCAGAAATAGCGAATTAACGACGCTGTTTTGCTCCATTTTGTGGAGTGCGTTCTATTTTTGCACCAGCCTGGGGCATTGCTTCTCTACATTCCTGTCTACACTCATCCTGAAACCTGTTTGATTCCTTAAATACCCTGCATACACCAACCTGGCATCACCTTTGCTATATCCACTGCGGCCTTCGCCACAGACAGGTTCAGGCGTTACCCGGACGCCCCATATAACGATAATTTTCGCCACACAGGATGCATTATGAAAAAGATGATGATCGCCAGCCTGGCCGCTGCCGGCGTGCTGTTTGCTGTCGCCAGCCAGGCGCACGCAGGTACAACGCTTGATGCTGTCAAAAAGAAAGGGTTTGTTCAGTGCGGGATCAGTGATGGTCTGCCCGGTTTCTCTTATGCGGATGCAAACGGGAAATTTACCGGTATCGATGTGGATATCTGCCGTGGCGTTGCTGCCGCCCTGTTTGGCGACGACAGCAAAGTGAAATATACCCCGCTGACGGCGAAAGAGCGCTTTACAGCGCTGCAATCCGGCGAAGTGGATATGCTCTCGCGCAATACCACCTGGACCTCTTCGCGTGATGGCGGTATGGGGCTCTCCTTTACCGGCGTGACCTACTATGACGGCATCGGCTTCCTGACCCATAACAAGGCGGGCCTGAAGAGCGCTAAAGAGCTTGATGGCGCAACCGTTTGTATTCAGGCCGGGACGGATACCGAGCTGAACGTGGCAGATTACTTTAAATCCAACAAAATGAGCTACACCCCGGTGACGTTTGACCGCTCTGACGAGTCGGCGAAGGCGCTGGAATCCGGCCGCTGCGATACGCTGGCTTCCGATCAGTCTCAACTCTATGCGCTGCGGATTAAGCTGAGCAACCCGGCAGAGTGGATCGTCTTGCCGGAAGTGATCTCCAAAGAGCCGCTCGGCCCGGTGGTTCGCCGCGGTGATGATGACTGGTTCGCCATCGTGCGCTGGACGCTCTTCGCCATGCTCAATGCCGAAGAGATGGGCATTACCTCGAAGAACGTCGATGAGAAAGTGGCTAACCCCGCAACACCAGATATGGCGCACCTGCTCGGCAAAGAGGGCGACTTCGGCAAAGATCTTAAACTCGATAACAAGTGGGCTTACAACATTATTAAGAAGGTCGGTAACTACTCCGAAGTCTTCGAACGTAACGTCGGTTCTGAAAGCCCGCTGAAAATTAAACGTGGCCAGAACAACCTCTGGAACAACGGCGGGATTCAGTACGCTCCGCCGGTGCGTTAATCCGCTACTGCCGTAACGGGCGTCACTCTGCGGTGACGCCCAGTCCAGAATTATGGTTACTGAGGTTTTCTCTATGCCCCATCGCCGCCCAACCGTGAAAGGCGCGCTCTCCCTTTCAAACCCTGCGGTTCGCGCCTGGCTGTTTCAAATCCTGGCGATTATCGCCGTGGTTGTTGTTGCCCTTTATTTGCTCCATAACGCGGTGACTAACCTCAACAACCGGGGTATTACCTCCGGCTTCGCCTTCCTCGACCGCGCGGCCGGTTTTGGCATTGTTCAGCATCTGATTGATTATGAGCAGGGTGACACCTACGGACGGGTCTTCCTGGTCGGTTTACTCAATACGCTGCTGGTCTCGGCGCTCTGTATTGTCTTTGCCTCACTGCTGGGCTTTTTCCTTGGTCTTGCAAGGCTGTCTGAAAACTGGCTGCTGCGAAAGCTGTCGACAATCTATATCGAGACGTTCCGCAATATTCCCCCGCTGTTGCAGATCTTCTTCTGGTACTTTGCGGTGCTGCGCAACCTTCCCGGTCCGCGCCAGGCGGTAAATGCCATGGAGCTGGTCTTTCTCAGCAACCGTGGCCTCTATATCCCCTCGCCACAAATGGGTGAAGGAATGTTTGCCTTTGTCGGCGCGCTGGTGCTGGCGGCGGTACTCATCGTTGGTCTGTTCCGCTTCAATAAAAAACACCAGATTAAAACCGGCCAGTTGCGGCGAACCTGGCCGACTGCGCTGGGGCTGATCATTGTGCTACCGCTGATGGCGCATGCGCTGTTCGGGGCGGCGCTGCATTGGGAAGTTCCGCAACTGCGCGGTTTTAACTTCCGCGGCGGCATGGTGCTGATCCCGGAGCTGGCGGCGCTAACTATCGCGCTCTCGGTTTATACCTCGGCGTTTATTGCTGAGATTATTCGCGCCGGCATTCAGTCGGTGCCGTACGGGCAGCATGAAGCAGCGCGCTCACTTGGACTGCCTCATCCGGTCACGTTGCGACAGGTGATTATTCCCCAGGCGCTGCGGGTAATCATTCCACCGTTGACCAGCCAATATCTCAATATTGCAAAGAACTCATCGCTGGCGGCGGCAATTGGCTACCCCGATATGGTGTCGCTGTTTGCCGGTACGGTGCTGAACCAGACCGGCCAGGCGATTGAAACCATTGCCATTACCATGTCGGTCTATCTGCTCATCAGCCTCTCCATTTCGCTGCTGATGAATATCTATAACCGCCGTATTGCCCTGATTGAGCGCTGAGGATCAATGATGACAAAAGCTATTGTGTCGCCCTCCACGCGCCCGCTGCCATCGGGAAATAACGGCATGCTGCTGTGGGTGCGTAAAAATCTCTTTTCAAGCTGGTCAAACTCGCTGCTGACGCTCTTTTGTCTGTGGATGATGTGGGAGCTTATTCCGCCGCTGCTGCAGTGGGCGCTGTTTCAGGCGAACTGGGTCGGCTCGACTCGCGCGGACTGCACCAAAGCGGGCGCCTGCTGGGTATTTATCCATCAACGCTTCGGCCAGTTTATGTATGGGCTCTACCCACACGATCAGCGCTGGCGAATCAACCTGGCGCTGATTGTTGGCCTGCTCTCTATCCTGCCGATGTTCTGGAAAGGGATGCCGCGACGCGGACGCTACATTGCCTGCTGGGCGGTGCTCTACCCGCTGGTTGTGTGGTGGCTGATGTTTGGCGGCTTTCTTGGCCTGGAGCGCGTTGAGACCCGCCAGTGGGGTGGACTGACGCTGACGCTAATTATCGCCTCGGTCGGCATTGCCGGCGCCCTGCCGCTGGGAATTTTGCTGGCGCTGGGCCGACGCTCGACGATGCCGGTAGTGCGGATATTGTCGGTGATGTTTATTGAGTTCTGGCGCGGCGTACCGCTGATTACCGTGCTGTTTATGTCGTCGGTGATGCTGCCGCTGTTTATGGCTGAAGGCACCACCATCGATAAGCTGATCCGTGCGCTGGTCGGAGTGATCCTGTTCCAGTCTGCTTATGTGGCGGAAGTGGTTCGCGGCGGTTTACAGGCCCTGCCGAAAGGGCAGTACGAAGCGGCCGAGTCGCTGGCGCTGGGCTACTGGAAAACGCAGGGGCTGGTGATCCTGCCGCAGGCGTTAAAACTGGTGATCCCGGGGCTGGTGAACACCATTATTGCGCTGTTTAAAGATACTAGCCTGGTGATCATCATCGGCCTGTTTGATCTCTTTAGCAGCGTGCAGCAAGCGACGGTCGATCCCGCCTGGCTTGGGATGTCGACGGAAGGGTATGTGTTTGCTGCGTTAGTTTATTGGATTTTCTGTTTCAGCATGTCGCGCTACAGCCAGCATCTGGAGAAGCGCTTTAACACCGGGCGTACACCGCACTGAGGATGATGATGAGTAATACAACAATGCAATCTGGCGACGCGATGATCACGCTCGAAAATGTGAATAAGTGGTACGGGCAATTCCATGTGTTGAAAGATATTAATTTGCATGTGAAGCAAGGGGAAAGGATTGTACTTTGTGGCCCGTCGGGGTCAGGAAAGTCGACCACCATTCGCTGTATCAATCACCTGGAAGAGCATCAGCAGGGGCGTATTGTAGTCGACGGTATTGAGCTGAATGAGGATATTCGCAATATCGAGAAGATCCGCCAGGAAGTGGGGATGGTTTTCCAGCACTTCAATCTGTTTCCCCATCTGACGGTTCTGCAGAACTGTACGCTGGCACCCATATGGGTGCGCAAGATGCCGAAGAAAGAGGCGGAAGCGCTGGCAATGCACTATCTGGAGCGGGTACGTATTGCAGAGCATGCGCATAAGTTCCCGGGGCAGATTTCGGGCGGCCAGCAGCAGCGCGTCGCGATTGCGCGCTCACTCTGTATGAAGCCGAAAATTATGCTTTTCGATGAGCCCACCTCGGCGCTGGATCCGGAGATGGTGAAGGAGGTGCTTGATACCATGATTGGGCTTGCGCAGTCGGGTATGACGATGCTGTGCGTGACCCATGAGATGGGCTTTGCCCGCACCGTGGCGGACCGGGTGATCTTTATGGATCGCGGTGAGATCGTAGAGCAGGCAGCGCCCGATGAGTTCTTTGCACAGCCAAAATCAGAGCGTACGCGGGCGTTTTTATCGCAGGTTATTCACTGATTGCCGCATGCTTCCTGTTAAGGCTACCCAATGGGTGGCCTTTTTTATCGTCGGGTTTAGCTGGATCCAGAATGACAAAAGGCCCCGTCTTTTGACGAGGCCTTCTGCTTTGTTTGATGCCTGGCAGTTCCCTACTCTCGCATGGGGAGACCCCACACTACCATCGGCGCTACGGCGTTTCACTTCTGAGTTCGGCATGGGG